>DASTGT010000100.1:0-7674 GCA_035718935.1 Casimicrobiaceae bacterium | reverse complement strand
GCGTCGCCGTCGTCGTTGGACCGTCGCTCGAAACCGCGGATGAAGTCGCGTGCCACCAGGCAGTTGCGGTGCACGCGGACGAAACGCGAACCGAATTCCTGTTCGAGACGCGTCAGCGATTCCTCCAGCAGGTATTCGCGCTGCACCGTGCGAATCGTGATGTACTTGAGCTCGGCCTTGAGGTAGATCACCTCGTCGACGGGTACGAGGACGACGCGCGAGCGTTCGGTCACGGACAGGAAGCGGCGCGCGGCCGCGGGCAATTGGGTGAGCTTCTCGACAGTCATGGGCTTCAATCGCGGTACCTTTTGCAGTGCGGCCAACAGGCGCTGTACGCGAACCGGTTTCATCAGGTAGTCGATCGCGTGAACTTCGAATGCCGCCAGCGCATGCTGGTTAAAAGCCGTCGTGAAAATCACGACCGGCGGACGCGACAACTTGAGCAAATGCCGCGCCAGCTCGATGCCGTCCATCCCCGGCATATGGATGTCCGTCAGGACGAGGTCGGCCGGCGCCGATTGCAGGATGTCGAGCGCCTCGCGCCCGTGCTGTGCCTCGCCGATGACGACGAGCGGCAGCACTGCCGCGCAATCCTCGAGCAGTTCGCGCAGCCGATGCCGTGCCGGCGCCTCGTCGTCGACGATCAACACGCGAATCGGCGCGTCAGGCATGGCTGGCTCCGGTGGACATCAGCTTGGGGTACGCGTGTTCACGCGCCGCATTGCGCTTCTGCGTCGGCGCCTGTCCGTTGCGCTCGCGCTTTGCGGCGGCGCTCGTTCCGTTGCGCGCCTGTTCAGGTTTTTGCGTGCGATACGGCATGCGGATGTGCACCTCGTATGTCCCGCGATTGACGCGCGATTCGAGGCTCGCTTCGGCGTCGAAATGCAGTGCGAGCCGCTCGCGAATGTTGTCGAGCGCCATGCGGTTGCCCGAGTGATGACGCGGCCCGTTCTCGACGAACGGATTGCGCAGCAGCGCGTGGACTTCGTCGCGTGACAGAAAGATGTTGATCGACAGTACACCGGGTGTCGTCGACGGCTCGATGCCGTGGTAGACGGCGTTTTCGAGCAGCGGCTGCAGCACGAGCGGCGGCACCAGCGCATCGGCCGGCATGCTCTTCACGTTCCAATCGATGACCAGGCGATCGCCCAGACGCAGTTGCTCGATCTCCAGATATTGCCGACACAGCTCGACCTCGTCGCCGAGCGGCGTCAGTTCGCGGTTGTCGCGCATCAGCACCCGAAAGAGATCGGCGAGATCCTCGAGCGCGGCTTCCGCACGTCGCGGTTCGCTGCGCATCAACGACAAAACCGCGGTCAGGCTGTTGAACAGGAAGTGAGGCCGGATGCGCGCCTGCAGCGCCTGCAGCCGCGCTTCGGTAATCGCCGGGGACAGCGCGCGCGCGCGCAGCCGGAAGTATGCGATCAACGCGAACTGCGCACCGAGCGCGAAAACGATCGAGCGAACGAGCGCGCCCGGTGCGTGCGGCGAAAGCCGCGGCAGCGACGCATCGAGCGCAACGGCGATGACGATCGTGACGATGGAAACGGCGGCGATGGCCACGCGCGCATCGGCGCGCGCAAGCCACGGCGAAACGAGCCACAGCACCGCGAGTTCGGCGAAGAGCTGCGGCTCGACGAACGCCGTCAACGCGGCCCATTCGGAGGCCACCTGCGCAAGGCGCGGCTCACGCGCGAACGCGACGACGAGCGTCGCGCCGTTGACCGCGAGCAGGATGCGCAGGATCGTGCCGAGATTGCGAAGGTCGGGCAGCGCGGGTGCGACGGGAGGTTGCTTTATAATCCCCTGCATATCGGGCGCGATGCAAGCATCATGCCGGATGCCGGCATTCGCGATCGGCGCCCTCCGCATTCTGCCCTATCGAGCGCCGCGTCCGGCGCGAGGAATGCTTGTCGCGGGCGAACGTCCGCAATTGTCGACAAGCGGCGGCACCGGTGCAAGGTTGCCCGCCGCGAGCCCATGCCTTCCAACGAACCGCCGCCCGACGCTGCATTCCCGCCGCCGACGTGGTCCGGCCGCTTCGCCGAGCCCATGTCCGAGCGAATGCAGCGCTTCAACGCCTCGGTGGATTTCGACCGGCGGCTCGCCGCGGCGGACATCGCGGGGTCGCGCGCGCATGCGCGGATGCTCGCCGCGCAGCGGATCATCTCCGACGAGGATGCGCAGGCGATCGAGCGCGGACTCGTCGAAATCGAGCGCGCCATCGAGCGCGGCGAGTTCGACTGGCAACGCGCGCTCGAGGACGTGCACTTCAACATCGAGCGCACGCTTACCGAGCGCATCGGTGACGCCGGCAAGCGCCTGCATACCGCGCGCTCGCGCAACGATCAGGTGGCGACCGACGTGCGCCTCTGGCTGCGCGGTGCGATCGATGCGATCGACGCGCAACTCCTGGCGCTGCGCCGCGCGCTCGTCGACCTGGCGTCGCATCACGTCGACACGATCATGCCCGGGTTCACGCACCTGCAGGTCGCGCAGCCCGTGACGTTCGCGCATCATCTGATGGCGTACGACGCGATGTTCGCGCGCGATCGCGAGCGGATGCGCGATTGCCGCAAGCGTGTCAATCGATCGCCGCTCGGCAGCGCCGCGCTGGCGGGAACGAGCTTTCCAATCGATCGCGTGCGCGTCGCGCGCGAGCTGGGCTTCGACGACATCGCGACCAACTCGATCGACGCCGTGGCCGATCGCGACTTTGCGATCGAATTCGAAGCCGCGGCGGCGCTCGTGATGGTGCATCTGTCGCGCTTCGCCGAGGAGCTCGTGCTGTGGTCGAATCCGCGCTTCGGATTCGTCACGCTCGCCGATCGCTTCTGCACCGGCAGCTCGATCATGCCGCAGAAGAAGAACCCCGACGTGCCCGAGCTCGTGCGCGGCAAGTCGGGCCGTGTCATCGGCCATCTCGTCGCTCTGCTCGTTCTCATGAAGGGCCAGCCGCTCGCGTACAACAAGGACAACCAGGAAGACAAGGAGCCGCTCTTCGACACGGTCGACACGCTCGGCGACTGCGTCGCGATCATGACCGACCTCGTCGCCGACGGCATCACCGTGAACGCTGCGCGCATGCGCGACGCGACACGTGAAGGCCACGCGACGGCGACCGACCTCGCCGACTATCTCGTACGCAAGGGCGTGCCGTTTCGAGACGCGCACGAAGCGGTCGCACGCGCGGTGCGCGAAGCGGAGACGCGTCGCTGCGATCTCGTGGCGCTGCCGCTCGACGTGCTTCAGCGGTTTTCGCCCGAGGTCGGCGCGGATGTGTTCGACGTGCTGACGCTCGAAGGCTCGATCGCGAGCCGCAATCATCCCGGCGCGACCGCGCCGGATCAGGTGCGCGCAGCGATCGCCGCTGCGCGCCGCGACATGGAGAGCTTCTAACGATGGGCAAGAAACTCGCGTTCCTCGGACTCGGCGTCATGGGCTACCCGATGGCCGGACATCTCGCGAAGGCGGGCCACGACGTGACGGTCTACAACCGCACGCAGGCGAAGGCGCGGCAATGGGTCGAGCAACACGGCGGTCAATCGGCGCCGTCCCCGGCCGACGCCGCGCGCAACGCGGAGATCGTGCTGATGTGCGTCGGCAACGACAACGACGTGCGCGCGGTTGCGAAGGACGCGCTGGCGGGGATGGCGCCGAAGGCAATCCTCGTCGATCACACCACGGCATCCGCGGAGGTTGCGCGGGAGATTGCCGGCGCGGCGCGCGCGCGGCAGGTCGAGTTCCTCGATGCGCCGGTGTCGGGCGGGCAGGCGGGCGCCGAGAACGGCAAGCTCACCGTCATGGTGGGCGGCGCGCAGGCGGCGTTCGACAAGGCGAAGGACGTGCTCGCGCTCTACGGCCGCGCGGTGACGCTGATGGGCACGACCGGCGCGGGTCAGCTCACCAAAATGGTGAACCAGATCTGCATCGCGGGCCTCGTGCAGGCGCTCTCCGAAGGCCTCGATTTTGCGCAGCGCGCGGGCCTCGACGCGAACCTCGTGCTCGACGTCATCAGCAAGGGCGCCGCACAGTCGTGGCAGATGGAGAACCGCGGCCGCACGATGGTCGAGGACAAGTTCGAGTTCGGTTTCGCCGTCGATTGGATGCGCAAGGACCTCGGCATCTGCCTTGCCGCGGCGCGCGACAACGGCGCGGCGCTCCCGGTGACGGCGCTCGTGGACCAGTTCTATTCGCGGATCCAGGCGCGCGGCGGCGGGCGTTGGGACACCTCGAGTCTCATTCGGCTGCTTCGGGACTGATTCCCGGCACCGCGGTGCCGTCCACGACGTCCACGTCGTAGGTGATCTCGGCGGTCTTCGCCAGCATCGCCGTCGCCGAGCAGTACTTCTCCTTGGAAAGCCGCGCCGCGCGCTCGACCTGATGCCGGTCGAGCCGGTGCCCGGCGACGCGGTAGCGCAAGTGGATGCGGGTGAAGACCTTCGGCTCCTCGGAGGCGCGCTCGGCCTCGGCTTCGACGACGCAGTCGCTCACCGGCTGGCGGGCGCGACGCAGGATCCACAGGACGTCGAACGCCGAGCACGCCGCGGTTCCTGCGAGCACCATCTCCATCGGCCGCATCCCGACGTTGCGCCCGCCCGCCTCCGGAGCGCCGTCGATGAGAACGCCGTGCCCGCTCCCCGTTTCCGCGACGAACGAAACGCCTTCCACCCACTTCACCCGTGCCTTCACGCCGTTCTCCTGTTGCATTCCTGGCGCGCCGGTTGGCCGCCGGTCGTTGAAAAGCGGCCCTTCGTCCGCGATCCTGGGTTATGCACCTTGCATTGTGCAGCGCAATATGGCATCCTTCATCTCGTCGCGCGTGCCGTCTCCTCCTTCGGCCCGCGACGCATTCCTCCATTCTCCTCCTATGGTGGAATCCTCAAAGCGCGGTCGAGCAGACCGCGCTTTTTTTTAGGCCGCGTTGCAGTGCACCACGCCGGTGCGCCTCTCAGGTGCCGAGAGGCGGGAAATCCCGGTCGAACATTGACGCTGGGCGACCCTCGATAGTAGAATCGCAAGCTTTGCTCGATTCGAACCGCCCGCGCCTTCTGGCGCCCGCGCGGCTCCAGGATTCCACCATGAAGACCTACTCGGCCCGGCCACGAGACGTGACGCACGACTGGTATGTCGTCGACGCCGCCGACAAGGTGCTCGGTCGGCTCGCCGCCGAAATCGCTTCGCGGCTTCGCGGCAAGCACAAGGCGATCTACACGCCGCACATCGACACCGGCGACTTCATCGTCGTGACGAACGTCGACAAGATCCGCGTGACCGGCACCAAGGAAGAAACCAAGCTCTATCACCGGCACAGCGGCTATCCGGGCGGCATCTCGACGACGACGTTCGGCAAGATGCAGCAGCGCTTCCCCGGGCGCGCGCTCGAGAAGGCGGTCAAGGGCATGCTGCCGAAGGGCCCGCTCGGCTACGCGATGCTCAAGAAGCTCAAGTGCTACGCCGGGCCGTCGCACCCGCATTCGGCCCAGCAGCCGAAGGCTCTCGAACTCTGACCCTCTTATGATCGGCAATTACAATTACGGCACCGGGCGACGCAAGACGTCGGTCGCGCGCGTGTTCATGAAGCGCGGTGACGGCAAAATCGTCGTCAACGACAAGCCCATCGACGAATTCTTCACCCGCGAGACCGGCCGCATGATCGTCCGCCAGCCCCTCGTCCTCACCAACAACGAGCGCACGTTCGACATCATGGTGAACGTCGTGGGTGGCGGCGAATCCGGACAGGCCGGCGCGGTGCGCCACGGCATTACGCGCGCGCTGATCGAATACGACGCGGAGCTCAAGCCGACGCTGTCGAAGGCGGGGCTCGTCACGCGCGATGCGCGCGAGGTCGAGCGAAAGAAGGTCGGGTTGCACAAGGCGCGGCGGCGCAAGCAGTTCTCGAAGCGGTAACCGCTTCATTCGAGCCGCGACGAGGCCGCGCGAAGCGGCCTCGCGCTTTTTGGCGGCTGCTAGAATGATTCGCATGATCAGGATCGGCATCGTCGGCGGCACCGGCTACACCGGCGTCGAGCTGTTGCGACTGCTCGCGCAGCATCCGCAGGCCGAGGTCGTCACGATCACGTCGCGCAAGGATGCGGGCACGCGCGTCGCGCAGATGTTCCCGAGCCTCCGCGGTCATTACGATCTCGCGTTCACCGAGCCTGCGCAGTCGGGTCTGAAACAGTGCGAGGTCGTGTTCTTCGCCACCCCGCACGGCGTCGCGATGGCGCAGGCGCGCGAGCTGCTCGCAGCCGGTGCACGCATCATCGATCTCGCCGCCGACTTCCGGCTGAGCGATCCGGCGACGTTCGAGCGCTGGTACAAGATGCCGCATGCGTGCCCGGATTTGCTCGAAGAGGCGGTCTACGGCATCCCGGAAATCAACCGTGACGCGATCCGGAAGGCGCGCATCGTCGCCAATCCGGGCTGCTATCCGACCGCGGTCCAGCTGGGCTTCCTGCCGCTCGTCGAAACGGGCGTCGTCGACGTCCGCCACCTGATCGCCGACTGCAAGTCCGGGGTGTCGGGCGCGGGCCGCAAGGCCGAGCTCTCGCTCAGCTTCAGCGAGGCGTCGGACAACTTCGCCGCCTACGGCGTCGCCGGGCATCGCCATCTGCCCGAGATCGTGCAGGGCCTCAATCGGGCGAGTCATGAGCCGATCGCGGTTTCGTTCACGCCGCATCTCACGCCGATCATCCGCGGCATCCTCGCGACGCTCTACGCGCCGCTGCGCGATCGCGACGTCGACTTGCAGGCGCTCTACGAGAAGCGCTATGCGGGCGAGCCGTTCATCGACGTCATGCCCGCCGGCTCGCTGCCCGACACGCGCAGCGTCCGCGGCTCGAACACGCTGCGCATGGCCGTACATCGCCCGCCGGACACCGACCTCGCGCTGGTGCTCGCCGTCGAGGACAACCTCGTCAAGGGCGCCGCCGGACAGGCGATCCAGAACATGAACCTGATGTTCGGGCTGCCGGAGACGACGGGCCTGCGGGCGCCTCCGCTCCTGCCCTGATGAGCCGGGTGAAACGCGAATCGGGCACCCCCATCTACCCAGAAACCGCCGCGCCGCGAGGCGGGTCGAACTTTGACTGCCGTCGACGAACGCGATAATGTCGGCCGACGGATAACCGGAGTCGCGAAATGAATGCAATGAACGAGATGCCGAGCCCGCTCGTCTTCACCGACGCGGCGGCTGCCAAGGTGAAGGCGCTGATCGACGAGGAAGGCAATCCCGACCTCAAGCTCCGCGTGTTCGTGTCGGGTGGCGGCTGCTCGGGCTTCCAGTACGGGTTCACGTTCGACGAGGCCGTCAACGAGGACGACACCGCGATGAACAAGGGCGGCGTGACGCTGCTGATCGACCCGATGAGCTACCAATACCTCGTCGGCGCCGAGATCGACTATCAGGAAGGCCTCGAAGGCGCGCAGTTCGTGATCAAGAACCCCAACGCGCAAACGACCTGCGGCTGCGGATCGAGTTTCTCGGCTTGACGTCCCTCAACACAAAGCGTCAAGGCCCGCTTTCGCGCGGGCCTTTTGTTTCGGAGTCGGAGGAGACATTCGCCATTTCCTCCGACGCCGATCGTCACTTCGGGTAGATCGCGCCCAGCACCCGCGGTCCCTTCGCCCCGGTGACCTCGGGCAGATTGCCCGGACGACCGGCGAGCGCCT
>DASTGT010000099.1:0-65881 GCA_035718935.1 Casimicrobiaceae bacterium | reverse complement strand
GAGCCGGGCGCGGTCGTGGCGAAATCGGTGCCCCCGCACGCGATCGTCCGCGGAAGCCCGGCACGCATCGTGGGCTATGTCGATCTCATCCGCCGCGATGCGCCGCTCGTCGCGCCCGAACAACGGCATGCGATCACGACGACCGACGTCGAAGGCGTGACGGTACACGAGCTGCTTCTCGTCCACGACATGCGCGGCGACCTGTCCGCCGGCGAGTTCGAGCGGGAGATACCGTTTCCCGTACGGCGTTACTTCATCGTATTCGACGTGCCGAGCGAAGACGTCCGCGGCGAGCACGCGCATCGTCGCTGCCGGCAGTTCCTGGTCTGCCTGCGCGGCCGCTGCCGTGTCGTCGTCGACGACGGCGACAAGCGCGCCGAGATCGTGCTCGATCGCCCGAATCTCGGCCTTTACCTTCCGCCCCTGGTCTGGGGCATTCAGTACCAGCACACGGCGGACGCACTGCTCCTCGTGTTCGCCTCCGAATACTACGATCCCACCGATTACATTCGCGACTATGGCGAGTTCCTCGACGCCGTGAAGGCGAGGAAAGGCGCCGCCCCCTGACCGTTGTCGCGTACGTCTTCGCAGTTCCTGCGGTATCTGGTCGCCGGTGGCGTCAATACGCTCGCGACTTACGCCCTGCTCGTCGCGCTCATGCGCGTGCTTCCTTACCTCGCCGCGTACACGTCGGCGTACGTGCTCGGCATCGCGCTCGGCTACGCGCTGCAGAGCCGCTTCGTGTTCGGCGTCCCGATCGCGTGGCGCACGGCGTTGCGGTTCCCGCTCGCCTATATCGCGCAATACGCGTTCGGCGCGCTGCTGCTGTGGCTCATGGTCTCTCGTATGGACGTCGCGCCTGATCTCGCCGCGATCGTCGTTGTCGTGGCGAGCATCCCGGTCGGATTTCTGCTCAACCGCCGTGCGCTCCGTGCCCGATGAGGCGCGTGTTGTAGCTTTTACAAAAACCGCAATAGCGGACGACGGGTGCACGCATTTCATACGTCCGTCCGCTCAGTTCCCGCGTGTTGTTACCTGCAAGCATAATTCGCGAGCCACGTCTCGCTCGTCGGGACGAACTCGATCAACGTCATTGCCGGGAGAACACCGTGAAGCAAATCGTGAAGTCAAGCGTGCGCACGCTGCTCGTGTGCGCCACGACAGCGCTGCCTTTCGCCGCCCATAGCTCGCCGGCGACGGAGCGGCTGTGGAGCGCCGACCGCCCTGCCGCGGAGATCCTGAGCGGTCCGAACATGACGATTCCGCTGCAGAGCTGGCCGGTGGATGTCCAGTCCTTCATCGATGCGCGCAAATCCGCCGCCAAGCAGAAGGGGAACCTCAAGGCGGCGACGGACCGCGCAACGGTCTATCGGCCGATTCCCGTTTGCCGCCTCGTCGATACGCGGGGCAATCCAGCGTGGGTCACGATTCCCGGTCCGCTGCTCGCTGGCAGCACGACCAACGTACCGGCCGCGGGCCGCTGCGGCAGCATCCCGAGCACGGGCGTCGCCGGTTTGTCGGTTTCGTTTCACGTGCTGAACCTGACGCCGAACAATGGTGGAACCATCGCATTGCTCCAGCAGGGCTCGCCGAACAACGGCGTCAACGCGGTGTTCAATCCCGGCGCGGATTGGACTGCCGCGACCGCGAACATCTCGATCCCGGATGACTCCGGCAACTTCGAGATCGCGATTACTCAATCGAACGTGCAGGTCGTCATCGACGTGAACGGGTATTACCAGGACCTCGACTTCGTCGACACCGCGTCGCAGGAACTCGACATCCACGGCAACGTGAGCTGCGGCTCGCCGGGATGCAAGGTGTTCGAGGTCACGAACGAGGGGAACGGCGCAGCGCTGGCCGGCACGAACCTCGGCGGGGGCCCGGGCATTCGACTCGGGCTCGGTTCGTTCGCCGTGGCCGGCGCGGGCATCAATTCCGGGACAGCCGCGTTCGTTCTCGAGGCGAACACCGCTGGGGCCTTCGGCGCGGGCGGCAACGTCTGCGGTGGCGTTCCATCGGTCGTCGTCATGGACAACCCCATGCTCAATAACGACGAGAACGCGATCGTGCTCGTGACGCCGCGCGAGAACGCGACGACGTCCGTCGCCACCCACGGACCACTCTTGTCGAGTGGTCCGTACAACGCGTTCTTCGTCCGCACCGCCTGCTCGCCGAGCGCGAGTGGACACTGGGCGGTCCGCGACGCGTCGGGCACCGCCATTCCGAATCACGCTCAGTTCAACGTCTTCTTCATCAAGACCCAGTAGCGTCATCGCACGCCGAGACGAAAGGGCCGCGGATGCGGCCCTTTCGCTTCATGCCGGCCGCCCGCGTTACGGGCGGTAATCGGCAAACCGCGCGAGCACGTCGCGCATTTCCTCCGCCGATAACAGGGCCGGCTCGCCCACCTGCAACGCGCGCCAATACATTTCGGCGAGCGTCTCGACATCGACGGCGAGGGCGAGCGCTACGTCGAGCGAACCACCGAGCGCGATCATGCCGTGATGCGAGAGGAGACATGCGTTCCGGCCGTTCAGTGCGGCGACCGCGCGATCGGAAAGCGCCTGCGTGCCGAATGTCGCGTATGGCGCGCAACGGATGTCGTCGCCGCCCGCGACCGCGACCATGTAATGGAACGCCGGGATGCCACGGTCGAGGCAGGCGAGCGTCGTCGCGAATGGCGAATGCGTATGGACGATTGCGCGCACTTCTTCGCGCGCGGCGTAGATGTCGCGATGAAAGCGCCACTCAGACGAAGGCCGGCGACGTCCCCGCGGCGTGCCGTCGTCCGCGACGAAGACGACGTCCTCCGCGTCGGCCCGGTCGTACGGCAGCGCGCTCGGCGTGACGAGGAAGCCGTCGCGCACGCGCGCGCTCACGTTGCCCGACTTGCCACGATTGATGCCGAGCGCGTTCATCTTGCGTGCGGTGGCAACGACGGCGAGTCGCAACGCGCGCGTGTCAACCATGGTCTAGGTCGTTGTCGAAGAGCTCGCGCAGCTCGACGATGTCGCGAGCGATGCCGCGCTCGGTGATGTAGCCGGTGACGAGGCGTTGCGGCGTCACGTCGAACGCGAAGTTGAGCGCTTTCGTTCCCGCCGTGGCGATCGCGACGGTTCTCCGCTGACGGTTCGCGGTCACGCCCGCGATCGACAGGACCTCGTCGGTCGGCCGCGCTTCGATCGGTATCGCGTCGCCCGACGCGGTTTGCCAGTCGATCGTCGGCGAGGGCAGCGCGACGTAGAACGGCACGCCGTTGTCGGCGGCGGCGAGTGCCTTGTCGTACGTGCCGATCTTGTTGCACACGTCGCCGTTGGCCGCGACGCGATCGGCCCCGACGATCACGACATCGACGTCGCCGCGTTGCATCAGCAGCCCGCTGGCACTGTCCACGATCAATGTGTGGTCGACGCCGCGCGTCGCCATCTCCCATGCGGTGAGATTGGCGCCCTGCAGGCGCGGCCGCGTCTCGCTGACGATCACGTGCACAGGCACGCCTTCTTCCTGTGCGAGGAAGATCGGCGCGGTCGCCGTACCGAATCCACAGGTCGCCAACGCGCCGGCATTGCAATGCGTCATCACGTTGACGGTCCGCGCCTGATCGCGCGCGATGGAGCGCAGCACCTCGAGGCCATGGCGGCCGATCGCAGCATTGATGGCGACATCCTCGTCGCGGATGCGATCGGCTTCCCGCCACGCCTCGAGCACGCGCTGGGCAGGCGGCAAGGAAGCGACGTGCGCACGCACGCGGTCGAGCGCCCAGCGGAGGTTGATTGCGGTGGGACGGGCGGCGTCGAGCAGCGCGTGTGCACGGGCGAGCCCGGCGTCGGACGGATCATGGTCGAGTGCGAGCGCGATGCCGTACGCACCGACCGCGCCGATCAGTGGGGCGCCGCGCACGACCATGTCCCGGATCGCGGCCGCCGCCGCGTCCGCGTCTTCGATCCGCAGGGTCGTCAGCGCGTGCGGCAATGCGCGTTGGTCGATGACGACGATGTGCCGCGCGTCGGGCGGGCGAAGCAATGCGCGGTATGGTTCGGCGTACGCATCGGTACGCGTCGTGGTCGCTGAACCTGGCATGCGACCGATTCTAGTTCACCCGGAGCACCTGAAACAGGTTGTTGAAGTCGTCGGTCCACACGCGCCAACCCGCATGTTCCGGAATTGGCGTCGCCGCGCTCGCGATGCGCGGACTTGCAAGCAGTGCACGATTGCGCGACACGAGCACCCAGTCGCTGCGGTTGCCGAACGTATCGACGCCTTCGTCGTGAATCCAGGCGGCCTCCATGCCGTTCGCCTGGGCAATGTCGGCGACGACGGGCACGAGATCGAGGAAGCGGTTGGTCACGTGGAACGCGACGACCCCGCCTTCGCGCAAGTGCTTCGCGTAAAGCGCGAGCGCTTCCTTCGTGATGAGGTGCACGGGGATCGCGTCGCTCGAAAACGCGTCGACGGCGAGCACGTCGAGGTCGGCCGGCGGTTCGCGCTCGAGGGTGAGCCGCGCGTCGCCGAGCGGCGTCTCGACGTGCGCGTCACTGTCGGCGAGATACGTGAAATCGCGCCGCGCGATCGTCACGACCTGCGGATTGATGTCGTAGAAGCGATAGAGATCCCCGCGCGTTCCGTACACCGCGAGCGTCCCCGTCCCGAGTCCGATCACGCCCACGCGAAGCGGCGTCATCCGCGGATGCAGTGTTTCGAGCAGGCGGCCGATGCCCGACGTCGTCGTGTAATAGCTCGTCGCGCGGCGTCGCAGCCGCGGCGAGAAATATTGCACGCCGTGCATGATCGTGCCAGACATCAGCGTGCGCTCGCGTCCGGCGTCGTCGTCGCCGTTCTGCAGCACGCGCAGCACACCATAGAAATTGCGCGTCGCGACGATCGTGCCTTCGTAGAAATCGAGAACATGAAAGACCCCGGCGGCGATCGTCGCGATGATTGCGACGCCGGCGAGCATCGCGTATACGCGCGCATCGCGGCGTGCCTGCCACGCGAGGAGCGATGCGGCGACGATGAGGCACAGCGCGAGCTCGAAGCGCGCAGGCAGCAGAAGGGGCGCGACGATGCCGACGAGGACACCGCCGAGTGCGCCGCCGAAGGCGACCATCAGGTAAAACCGCGTCAGATGGGTGGTTTCGGGCTTGAGCCGCGCGAGCTCGCCGTGGCAGAACATGCACACGACGAAGAGCCCGAGCGAAAACACGCCGACCTGAAGCCCCAGCTGGTGGGGCAGGCGCGGATCGGCGAGGCACCATGCCATGACGCCGAGCGTTGCCGCGGCGATCGGCAGCACGAGCTCGCGCGGATAGAGCCGTGCGCTCTCGAAACAGAGGATGAACGTCGCGAGGTAGATCGACAGGGGAACGACCCACAACAACGGCACGGCGGCGACGTTTTGCGTGAGGTGGTCGGTGACTGACAGCAGCAGCACGCTGCTCGTCGTAGCGAGTGCGCACCATAGCGCCTGCCAGGTGACCGGAGGAACCGCGGTCACGGACGCGTCGCGACGCCGTACGTTCGGAGTCGCCTCACCGGGGTTGCGCCAGGCGACGGCCACGCACGACACGACGAAGAGGACGTAGCCAACCGACCATGCGTAGGCCTGCATGCGTACGGGTACCGCGGGTTCGATGGCAAACGGGTAGGCCAGCAGCGCTACGAGCGATGCGAGGTTGGAAAGCGCGAACAGACGGTAGGGATTGCGATCCGGATAACGCCGGGCGAGCCATGCCTGCAGGAGCGGGCTCGTCGTAGCGAGCAGGAAATAGGGCAGTCCCAGCGTGACGACGAGCAGGGCGAGAATCCGGCCGATCGGATCGTCGCTGCCGATCGGCTTCCACGATGCGGCGGGGACGATCGGCAACACGACGACGCTCGCGAGAAGCAGTACGGTGTGCAAGGCGGCCTGCCGTTGCGGTGCGAGGCGGCGCACGACGATGTCGGCGTATGCGTAACCCGCGAGGAGCGCCGTCTGGAAGAACACCATGCACGTCGTCCACACGCCGGCCGACCCGCCGAACCACGGCAGGATCAGCTTGGCGATGATCGGCTGGACGAGGAAGAGCAGGAAGGCACTTCCGAAGATCGTCAGCGCGAAGAGCGGCATGGAGGCGGGACGCGCACGAGGACGCGCGTCGCGCTGCGCATTTTACGCAGCAACTGCCGTCATACGCCCCGTCGTGTCAACCGGTGGCGTTCACCGCGACCTGCGTCGCGGCCGCGGGGCCTTCGTCAAATCGTCGAATGCGGGCGGAAGTAAGCGAGATGGTCGATCGAGCGGATGCGGATCTCCTTCACCTCCACGCCCTGCAGCACCTTGAGCGGTACTTCGTCGCCGGCCTGGCGCTTCGTCCATACGCGCTGGTAAAGCTCGTCGGGCGTTTGCACCGGATCGCCGCCGACGCCGAGGATGATGTCGCCCACGGCGAGCCCCGCGCGCTCCGCCGGCCCGTCGGGCGAGACCTTCGTCACGAACACGTGGCCTTGCAATTCCTCGGCACCGAGACCAATCCACGGCCGTGCCGGCCCCGCACGATGACCTTGCCGCACGAGATCGCCGAGGACCGGCTTCAACAGATCGATCGGCACGAACACGTTGCCCGGCAACGAGACGTCGCCGTCAGTCGCCTTGCCGACGACGAGCGAGCCGATGCCGACGAGCTTGCCGTCGCGATTGATGAGCGCGGCACCGCTCCAATCCGTCGTCGGCGGGCTCGTGAACAGCGCCGAGTCGAGGTGGTACTCCCAATCTCCGGTGAAGGCGCGCTTGGAGACGACCCACGCAAACGATGCGCCGTCCCCGGCGCTCAATATCATCACGGGCTCGCGCTCCGTGATCTTGGCCGAGTCGCCGAAGGCGAGCGGCGTCGCATCGAGCGGCACGATGGTGCGCACCAGTCCAAGACCGGTCGCCTGATCGTATGCGATCACGCGCGCAGGAAAGACATGGCCGTTGCCGTCGGTGACCTGCACGCTCCCCGCTTCGACGATCAAATATCCGATCGTGAGGATGAGACCGTCCTTGCCGATCACCACGCCGGTTCCCTGGCGCGACGTGCCGAGCGATTCCGCGCTGCGCGCATCGGGCACCGATTCCGTCGAAACCTTCACGATGGCGCTGAAGATCTTGTCCGGATCGAGCTTCGCGCCCGAATCATTCGCGCTCGGCGGTGTTGACGAGGCTGCGTGCGGCGCCTCGCCTTCCGCGTAAGCGGGCGAAGCGATCAGCAACGCCAGGGCGGCAACGATCAGCACGCGCCATGCGAGCTGCAACGCGTCGCCGCGGGTGAACGGTTCGGTCCGGTGAGGAAGGGATAGCGTCATGGCGACCTCCGTTGGAGCGCGACGGGCTCGACCCCCGCGCAATCCGTCCGGCAAAAAATGCATCCGTGACTCACGCGAATTGCCGCGCCGTCGGACGCTTCCCGACCACGATATAGGGCGGGAAACCGGCGAAACCCGGCGTATATTCCCGACTTCGCGCAAAGTCATCGATCCCTAAGCAAGCGCCACGCCGACCGGCGACGCGCAAGCACTCCAGGTATCGATTGGCGCCAGCACGGTGCACGAGGAGCGGAGCGTGCTCTTTCCCGAATTCACCCCTTGCGACGTCGCGACGTCCGCGACCCGCATTCATTGCGTCGTGGGTGGAAGCGGTCCACCGCTCCTTTTGTTGCACGGCTATCCGCAAACGCATTCGATGTGGCATCGCATCGCCCCACGGCTCGCGGCGAACCACACCGTCGTCTGTGCGGACCTGCGTGGCTACGGCGATTCGGGCAAGCCCGAGTCCGACGCCAAGCACGCCACATATTCGAAGCGAGCGATGGCGCGGGATATGGTCGAGGTAATGCGCCACTTCGGCTTCGAGCACTTTCGGCTCGTCGGACACGATCGGGGCGCGCGCGTGGCGCATCGCCTGTGCCGCGACCACCCCGACGCGGTCTCGCAAGTGGTGCTGCTCGACATCTCGCCGACCGCCACGATGTATGCGCACACCGACCGCACGTTCGCGACGGCGTACTACCACTGGTTCTTCCTGATCCAGCCGTTCGATCTACCCGAGCGCCTGATCGGCGCCGATCCGATCTACTACCTGCGGCGCAAGCTCGGCGCGTGGGGAACCGGCCTCGAGCACTTCGATCCTCGCGCAATGGCCGAATACGAGCGCTGCTTCAGCGATCCGGCGACGATTCACGCGAGCTGCGAGGACTACCGAGCAGCCGCGTCGATCGACCTCGAGCACGATGCGGCGTCAGAGCCGGTGCGCTGTCCGATGCTCGTGCTGTGGGGCGAGCGGGGCATCGTCAACAAGCTCTTTCGTCCGCTCGAAGATTGGCGTGCCGTCGCGACCGATGTGCGTGGACGCGCGTTGCCTTGCGGGCACTACCTCGCGGAGGAATTGCCGGAGGCCACGCGTAACGAAATCGAGGCGTTCTTCCAGCAATAGCGCCGAGCGCTCGCCGCCATGAACTTCACGAGCACCTGAGCTGCTGCGTCGTCCCTTCGCGTTGCTATAATTCGCGTCCCGGCCGGAGCTTCGACTCCGGCCGCTGAGTTTGCAAGGCCAAGTAGCTCAGTTGGTAGAGCAGAGGACTGAAAATCCTTGTGTCGGTGGTTCGATTCCGCCCTTGGCCACCAATCCCTTCAAAGACTTAGCGCCGAGCTGGGTTGATAACAGTTGACGCGATTGCGTTCAACCAATGCACGACCACGGCGCGAATCGTCAATTAGGGAGAAACCTTGTGAGCAAGCATTTGAAGAAGGGACGCTCTTTCGGAGTGTTCATCGTTGGTGTATTTGGGCTACTGACTTGCAGTTATGAAGTGATCGCACAGGATCAGCAGGAGCACGTTCACCGTATGTCGCATACGGTTATGCCATTTGATATCGCCAAGACCCTCCATACTTTCACGATGACCGAGTCGGGGGGCATCGAACGCGTAACTGTGAGAGACAAACGATACGCCGATCAGGTAGCACCTATTCAACAACATCTTAGCAAGGAAGCCGGCCGTTTTCAGCGTGGAGACTATTCGGATCCAGCGATGCTGCACGGATCGGCCATGCCTGGTCTCGACGAACTCCGGCTCGGTGCGAAGCAAATCAAGATCACCTATTCCGACCTACCCGACGGCGCCGAAATCACGTTCGAGACGACCGAGCTGCATCTGATCACGGCGATTCATCGCTGGTTTGGCGCCCAGTTGTCCGAGCACGGAGCGGACGCTAAGGCCGGTTGAACCCACCGAAAACAAAAGGTCCGAACTCGCGAGCAAGGGTGGGATGCTGGCCTTTGCATTCCCGACCGCGATCGATTCGAGCGCTCTTATTGACCGTCGTCAAACGGCGCTGGTCGCGTGCCCCACCGGCGCCGCTGCGGTACCGGCGAACCGCTGCATCGCCGCGGCGAACGTCCGATACTTCGCGCTCGCGAGCATCATCTCCTGATACCAGTTGACGAGGTCTCCCCACGGGTCGCGCACGCTCTCGAGGCCCGACACGAACGCCACGACCACGCCGACATCGGTGCGCCCCTCGACGATGTACCAGCCGCCGATGCAGAGCACGAGCACCTTGCCGAGGTTCTGCGTGAAGTTCATCAGGAACTTCATCGAGAAGCGCAGCTTCACGACGCCGAGGTTGAGCTCGAAGATCTCGTCGAAGCGTGCGCGCTGCCGTCGTTCGGCGCGCATGCGCGCGCCGTCGAGCACGCCGACGCTCGCCTCGCGCAGGACGACGATCCGCGACTGGACGCGGCGATTGATCGCCGCCTGCATCAGCGGCACGAACACGAACTGCGGCGTGAAGATCGCGAGGCACACGAGCGCGAGCGACGGCTGCACGAAGAACATGTAGCCGAAGACGCTCGCCAGGATGCCGGCCTGCAGGACGAGTTCGGACACCGCGATGCCGACGAAGCCGCCGATCGCCTCGGGCTCCGCGATGATCATCGAGATCTCGACGCCGCTAACCCGCGCGTCCGGCGACGGGACGGCGCCGGCAGACCTGCTCGCCGCCAGGCGCAGCGCACGGACGGCCTTCTCGCCGATCCATCCCGCGTACACGTTGAGCAGGAGCTTCACGAGTCCTTGGGTCACGACGATCGACGCGTAGACGGCTGCGAGCACGACGACGAGGCGCGCGTCGCGGTCGAGGAGCGCCGCGTTCAGGATGCGCCGCTGCATCTCCAGCGGCGCGGTCGTCAGCGCGAAGAGCGCGCACGCGAGGAGCGCGAGCCATGCCTGGTCCATCGCGCTCACCCGGCGCACGAAACCGAACAGCGTGCGCGGCATGCCGTGCCGCGCGAGGCCGCGCGACACCGTATCGCGCGGCGGCCGCCACCACGTCGCGCGTCTCATGGTCCGTCCGGCCGTTTCACATCGGGAGGATCTCCGGGCGGCCGGAAAGGCGTGTTGACGTGCGTCAACCGCGCGCCGGACCACCGCGGCAGAATGACGCCTTCGTCAGCGCCCGGGAGCGCGCCATGTACAGGTCGATTCTCGTCCACCTCGACGACATGCCCGCCGGCGAGCGCCGCCTCGACGTCGCCGTCGCTACCGCGCAGCGCTTCGGCGCCAGCCTGGCCGCGATGTATTTCGCACCGCCGGCGCCGGTCGAGGTCGACCGTGCCGAGCTTCCTCCTCCCGAGATCTCGCTTCGGCTCTCGCAGGGCGAGACGCGCGAGCGGGTCGAGTCGATGCTTCGCAAGCGCGCAGCCGAAGCGGGCATTGCGTCGGTGGACTTCCGCTTCTTGCCGGCCGAACGGATCGATGCCGCGATCGCCGAGATGCGCTGCGTCGACCTATCGATCCTCGGCCAGTACGATCCCGACCGCGACCGTGCGGGGTTCGGACGCCGGCTCGCCGAGCAGGCGGTGATGGCCAATGGCGGCCCCGTGCTGTTCCTCCCGTACGCGCCGTCTACCGTCGCCGTCGGCGAGACCGTCCTCGTGAGTTGGGACGGTGGTCGCGAGGCCGCGCGTGCGGCGCGCGACGCACTGCCGCTCCTTCGCACGGCAAAGCGCATCGTGATCCTGTCGCTGCTCGGCTATCGCTTCCGGACCGGTGACGACGCGCAGCGCTCGCAAGCGCGGCTCGCAGCGTATTTGGCGGCGCACGGCATCGAGGCGGAGGGCCGCGACATGCCGTGCACGATCGATCGCCACGGCGAGCTGCTGCTGTCGCAGGTTGCGGATCTCGGCGCCGATCTCGTCGTGATGGGCGCCTATGGGCATGCGCGCGTGCGCGAGCTGATCCTCGGCGGGGTGACACGCATCATGCTCGACAGCATGACGGTGCCGGTGCTGATGTCGCACTGACGGCGCGGCACGTCATCACCCTAGCGCGTAGGCCGCGTTCATCTGCGGCATCGTCACGTCGCCGCCGCGCGCTTCGAGGAGATCGGCGAGGGATTTCATGCCGCGCCGGGGCTCT
The DNA here is from genome assembly GCA_035718935.1 of Casimicrobiaceae bacterium. GTDB lineage: Bacteria > Pseudomonadota > Gammaproteobacteria > Burkholderiales > Casimicrobiaceae > VBCG01. The sequence goes on along the minus strand of DASTGT010000099.1, from coordinate 54,443 downwards.
CCGTGGACGAGGAACGTGCGCGCGGCGGCGGCGCTCGCCTGCCACGCCAGAAGCTCGCGCTGATCCGCGTGCGCGGAGAAGCCGTTGATCGTGTGCACGTGCGCGCGCACGCGCACGGGCTCGCCGAGGAGCTGCACCGTCGTCGCGCCGTCGATGATCTCGCGCGCGAGCGTGCCTTCCGCTGCAAAACCGACGAAGATCACGCTCGACGCCTCGCGCCACAGGTGATGGCGGAGGTGGTGGCGCACGCGTCCACCCGTGCACATGCCCGAGCCTGCGATGATCACCGCGCCGGCGGTGATCCGGTTGAGCGCGATCGAGTCAGCGGTCTCGCGACTGAAGCGCAGCCCCGGCGGTGCGATCGACTCGTGCCGCGCGAAGAGCGCCAGCGCCTCGGCGTCGAAGCACTCGGGATGACGACGCATGATCTCGGTCGCGGAGATCGCCATGGGCGAGTCGAGGAACACCGGCAGCGTGCGCGGCAGGCGGTTCTGCTCGATGCCCTGGCGTAGGAAGTACAGGATTTCCTGGCTGCGCTCGAGGGCGAAGGCGGGGATGATCGCGTTGCCGCCACGCGCGAGCGTGTCAGCGATCGCCTGCCACAACTCTTCGACCGATTCGGCGAGTGAGCGATGGCAGCGATCGCCGTAGGTGGATTCCATCACGAGCACGTCGGCGTGCGGCGGAGGCGTCGGATCGCGCAGGATCGGGTGGCCCGGGCTGCCGACGTCGCCCGAGAAGACGATCGTGCGCCGCGCAGCGCTTTCGGTCGCCTCGACGACCAGCGAGGCCGAACCGAGGATGTGCCCGGCGTCGAGGAAGGTGACCGCGATGCCCTCGTCGAGCACGAGGCGCTCGCCGTAGGCGGCGCTGCGACCGAAGCGGTCGAACGACCAGGCGGCTTCGTCGATCGTGTACAGCGGGCCTTCCGCCTCCCCGCCTCGCCGCTGCGCACGCCGGTCGCTGCGCCGCGCATCTTCCTCCTGCAGGTGCGCGGCGTCGAGCAGCACCAGGCGCGCGAGCTCGCGCGTCGCCGGCGTCGCGACGATCTCGCCGCGGAATCCGGCCTTGGCAAGCAGCGGAATGCGGCCGCAATGGTCGAGATGTGCGTGCGTGAGGAGCAGGAAGTCGATCTCGCGTGGGTCGAAGCCGAACGCGTCGCGATTGTCGTCGGCGATCTCGCGCGGACCCTGGAAGAACCCGCAGTCGACGAGGATGCGCCGGCCGGCGGCTTCGAGCAGGTAACACGAGCCGGTGACTCCGCGCGCGGCACCATGAAAGCCGAGCCTCATGGGGCGAAGCAGCTGATGTTCGCTTCCGGCTGCAGCGGCTTGCGCGGATCCGCATGCCACTCGCGGATGCCCTTCCAGATCTCCTCGGCGGTTTCCGCATACCAGAAGAGCTCGACGTCCTCCGGATCGATCATGCCTTCCTCGACCAGAAGATCGAAGTCGACGATGCGCCGCCAGTACCGCTCGCCCACGAGGACGATCGGCAGCGGCGCGATCGTGCGCGTCTGCACGAGCGCGAGCGCCTCGAAGAGCTCGTCGAGGGTTCCGTAGCCGCCCGGGAAGACGACGAGCGCGCGGGCGCGCTGCACGAGGTGCAGCTTGCGGATCGCGAAATAGTGGAAGCGGAAACAGAGCTCGGGGGAGATGTACGGATTGGGGAACTGCGGATGCGGCAGCTTGACGTTGCAGCCGGCCGTCTTGGCGCCGACGTCGAAGGCGCCGCGGTTGGCGGCCTCCATGATGCCGGGCCCCCCGCCGGTCATGACCACGAGCTTGTCGGCGGCGCGCCCGTGGTTGGCTTCGCCGACGAGGCGCCCGAAGGCGCGGGCGATTTCGTAGTAGCGGCTCTTCTCGATCATGCGCTCCGCGACGCGCACGTTGCGCGCCGCCTCCGCGTCGTCCGGCGCTTCGCGCAGCGCCTCGCGTGCGGCGGCGAGGCAGCGCGCTGCGGCCGCAGGCTCGAGCGTGCGCGTGCTGCCGAACACGACGATCGTATGGGCGACCGCGTGCGCCTGCAGGAGATCCTCCGCCTTCCAGTAATCGAGGTGCAGGCGCACCCCACGCATTTGCGGCTTCGCGAGCAGCGCCGGGTCCTCGTCCGCCTCGCGATAGCTCGGGCTCTCGAGCAGCCGCTGCACGCGCGCGAGGGCGTGCGGATCGTCCTCCGCCGATTTGGGGCAGTGCCAGGGCAGCGGGGCACGCCGTTCATGCCGAGGCGGTGGCGGCCGATGCGGGATGCGCCGGGACGTCGTCGGGCTACGGACCATGGGCTTGCCTTTCGTCGAGGATGCGCCGCACGTGGCGCGCGACCATGAGGTTCTCGTCGGTCGGGACGACCCACGCCGACGCGCGCGCGCCGCGCGGGGAGATGCAGGGCGCATGGCGTGCGTTGGCGTCGTCGTCGAGCACGACGCCAAGCCACGCCGCATCGTGGCAGACGCGCGCGCGGATCGCGGCGGCGTGCTCGCCGATGCCGCCCGTGAACACGAGCGCGTCGAGGCCGCCCAGCGCAGCTGCGAGCGAGCCGAGCTCGCGGCCGATCCGATAGACGAAGAGGTCGACCGCCTCCTTTGCCCGTGGGTCGTCGCTCGCGAGCAACGTGCGCATGTCGCTCGAAATCTCGGACACGCCGAGCAGCCCCGAGCGCAGGTAGAGCATCCGCTCGACCGCGGCGGCATCCATGTTCTCCCGGCGCAGCAGGTGCAGGACGACGCCCGGATCGAGCGCGCCGCAGCGCGTGCCCATCGCGAGGCCGTCGAGCGCGGTGAAGCCCATCGTCGTTGCGACGCTTTGCCCGCGCTCGATCGCGCACATGCTCGCGCCGTTGCCGAGGTGCGCGACGACGACCTTCGCGCCCGCTATCGCCGGCGCGATCCGCGGCAGCGCACCGACGACGTACTCGTACGACAACCCGTGGAAGCCGTAGCGGCGAATGCCTTTCGCGGAGATCGCGCGCGGCAGCGCGAAGGCGCGCGCGATCGCCGGCTGCCCGCGGTGGAACGCGGTGTCGAAGCACGCGATTTGCGGCACGCCGGGCGCAAGACGCGTCATCGTGCGGATGGCCGCGATCTCCTCGGGCTGGTGCAACGGCGCGAGCGCCGCGAGACCGTCGAGCGCGGCGAGCACGTCCGGATCGACGAGCACGGGCTCGACGAACGCCGTGCCGCCGTGCACGACGCGATGCCCGATCGCCGCGTAGCTGCCCGCTCCGCCCGCGTCGCCGAGGAAGGCGTGAACGACGCCGATCGCCTCGTCGTGCGTCGGCGCTGCGACCGCGCGGTCGACGTCGGCGCTGCCGGCGCTCGCGCGAAGGCGCGCCGCCGGGCCGATCGGCTCGACTTCGCCCTTTTGCACGAGCGCCAGCGACGCGCCCGCGAAAACCGAGAACTTGATGCTGGACGAGCCCGCGTTGAGGACGAGGATCGGGCCCAAGGTGGCTCAGCCCGTCAGGATCCCGATGGGCATCGTCGCGGTCCGCGTCGCGTGCGCGTACAGCACCGCGACGGCGCAACTCGCCATCCGCGTGCGCAGGTTGTCCGCGCGGCTCGTGAGGATGATCGGCACGCGTGCGCCGAGGACGATGCCGGCCGCGTCCGCGTCGGCGAGGAACGTGAGCTCCTTGGCCAGCATGTTGCCTGCCTCGAGGTCCGGGACCAGGAGGATGTCCGCATCGCCGGCGACGTCGGACACGATGCCCTTCGTCGCCGCCGCTTCGCGGCTCACCGCGTTGTCGAACGCGAGCGGGCCGTCGACCTTCGCGCCACGAATCTGGCCGCGCTCGGCCATCTTGCACAGCGCCGCCGCGTCGATCGTCGACGGCAGCTTCGACGTGACCGTTTCGACGGCGGAGAGGATCGCGACTTTCGGCTCGGGGATGCCGAGCGCATGCGCGAGGTCGATCGCGTTCTGCGCGATGTCGACCTTGTCCTCGAGCGTCGGGAAGATGTTGATCGCGGCGTCGGTGATGAAGAGCGGCTTCGCGTACATGGGCACGTCCATCACGAACACATGGCTCACGCGTCGCGCCGTGCGGATACCCGTGTCGGCCTGCAGCACCTCGCCCATGAGTTCGTCGGTATGCAGGCTTCCCTTCATCAGCGCGTCCGCGCGGCCCGCGCGCACGATTTCGACCGCCTTCGCCGCCGAGGCGTGGCTATGCGGCGTGTCGACGAGCTCCAGGCCGCCGAGTTCGAGCTTCGCGTCCTCGGCCAGCCGGCGAATGCGCGCGGCCGGGCCGACGAGGATCGGCACGATCAGCCCGAGCGCCCCCGCCTCGACCGCCGCGGCGAGCGAAGTTTCGTCGCAGGGATGCGCGACCGCCGTGCGCACGGGCGCGAGCGCGCGGCAGCGCAGGATCAGCGCGTCGTATTTCTCGTGTGCCCGCGTCATCGGGCAGGATCGAGCACGGCGGCGCCGACGATCGCGCCGTCGCGCAACGCGCGAAGCGCGTCGTTGGCTGCTGCGAGCGGGTAGGCCGTCACGGTGCTCTCGAGGTTTGCCTTCTGCGCGAGCGCGATGAACTCGATGGCGTCGCGCCGCGTCAGGTTGGCCACCGAGCGGACGGAGCGCTCACCCCAGAGGATCGCATACGGAAACGACGGGATGTCGCTCATATGGATGCCGGCACACACCACGCGACCGCCCTTGCGGACGTCGCGCAACGCTTTCGGCACGAGCGCCCCGACGGGCGCAAACAGGATGGCCGCATCGAGCTCGGCCGGCGAGCGTTCGTCGCTTCCGCCCGCCCACGTCGCGCCGAGCCGGCGCGCCAGCGCCTGCGCCGCCAGGTCGCCGGGTCGCGTGAACGCGAACACCTCGCGCTGCTGGTGCCGGCAAACCTGCGCGATCATGTGCGCGGCCGCACCGAAGCCGTACAGCCCAAGGCGTTCGGCATCATCGCCTGCGAAGCGCAGCGCGCGGTAGCCGATCAGTCCCGCGCAAAGCCAGGGCGCGAGCGCGCTGGCATCGCGATCGGAAGGCAACGCGAAGCAATAGCGCGCATCGGCGAGCGCGTACTCGGCGTAGCCGCCGTCGACCGTGTAGCCCGTGAAGCGCGCGAACTCGCACAGGTTCTCGCGACCGGCGATGCAATGGCGACAGGTACCGCAGGTCCACACGAGCCATGGAATGCCGACGCGATCGCCGGCGTGCAGTTCGTCCACACGCGCGCCGGCCGCGACGATCTTGCCGACGATCTCGTGCCCGGGGACGAGCGGAAGCTTCGGATCGGGCAACTCGCCGTCGACGACGTGGAGATCGGTGCGACAGACGCCGCAAGCCTCGACCGCGACGAGCACCTGATCGGCGTCGGGCCTCGGCATCGGACGAACGCACGCCGTGAGCGGCGTCGCCGCCGCCTGCAACGTCATGGCGCGCATCGAGCCGGCGGTCACGTCGCGCGCCGGTTCCCTTTCAGACGGTGGCGGGCGAAGCGATCCGCTTGCCCGCGCGCGCGGGCCCGCTCGACGTCGACGCCGCGGCCGCCTTCCTCGGCGCACGCTTGCGCGGCGCACGCTCGGCCGAGCGCACCAGCACGACCGGAACGCGCGCCTCGCGCACGACGGCCTCGGCATCGCTTCCCATCAGCACGCGGGAGAGCCCGCGGCGCCCGTGCGTGCCGATGACGATCGCGTCGGCCTTCGCCTTGCGCGCCTCCGCCAGGATCGCGTCGGCGATCGTGCGCCCGCGTGCGTCGGCGAGCACCTGCTTCATGTCGAGGCCCGCGGCCTTGGCCGTCGCCGCCGCTTTCGCTAGGATCTTGCGTCCGTTCTCTCGCAGCGAATCGTAGAGCTCGTCGACGTACGCCGCCGGCACGTATCCACCCTCGAAGTTCAAGGTGATCGCAGCGTCGTCGACCACGTGGAGTCCGACGAGCGTCGACTTCTGATCGCTCGCGAGTTGCACGGCGGACTTCAATCCCGCGTTCGATGCGCCACTGCCGTCGATCGCGACCAGGATGCATTTGAACATTGGATGACTCCTCGGTTGGACAAAGGCGCGCCCCGGCGATCCCGGCCGCCTCCGGCATTGAACCGTGCGGCGACCTGACACGTGTTGATCGCCGTCAATGCGCGCCCGGACGCGCCGTGCGGTGGGCACCGAGCGCTTCGTAAGCGAAATTGAGGAGCGTCAGCGCGAACCATAGCAGCGCGGCCGCCGCGCCGAGGATCGCCGCATCGAACGCGGCGGGCGCGGCCATGCGGAAGAGCTGGCGCAGCGGCGGCACGACGAGGACCACTGCGTAGAGCGCCACCGTCCCCAGGACGATCGCCCAGAGCGACCGGTTGGCGGCAACCACGTGCCGCCAGAGCCGCCGTCCCCCGGCGCGGGCGAACAGGATGAGCGACAGGTTGGCGATGACGATCGCCGTGAAGGCGAGCAGCCGAACGCGCTCTTCCGCGAGCCCTTGCGCGGTCGCGAAGGCGTAGACGAGAAGGCAGAACGCCAAAGCGATCCCGCCTTCGAGCATGGCGAGCAGAAACGGCCGGCTCCCGAGCAGGCGGCTTCCCTTCCGGCGCGGCGGCCGGCGCATCACGTCTCGTTCCGGAGGCTCCGCCTCGAAGGCGATCGAGCACGCGGGATCGATGACGAACTCGAGGAAGACGACGTGCGCGGGGAAGAGCACGAGCGGCCCGCCGAGGAGTGCCGGCACGAGGCCGAGCCCCGCGATCGGCACGTGGACGGACACGAGGTACGACAGCGCCTTGCGCAGGTTGTCGAAGATCGCGCGGCCCTGGCGGATCGCGCGCACGATCGACCCGAAGTCGTCGTCGAGCAGGACGATGTCGGACGCTTCGCGCGCGACGTCCGTGCCGCGTGCTCCCATGGCGATCCCGATGTGCGCGGCCTTCAGCGCCGGCGCATCGTTCACGCCGTCCCCGGTCATCGCCACGACCTGGCCTCCGCGCTGCAGGGCGTCGACGATGCGAAGCTTCTGCGCCGGCACGACGCGCGCGAACACGTCGGTGACCGCAAGGCGCTGCGCGAGCGCCTCGTCGCTCATCGCGGCGACCTCCGCGCCCGACACGACGACGGGGTCGTCGCTCACGCCTGCTTCCATCGCGATCGTACGCGCCGTGACCGGGTAGTCGCCGGTGATCACGATGACGCGCACGCCGGCGCCGCGGCACTCGCGCATCGCGTTCGGCACGCTCGGCCGTAGCGGGTCGACGAGGCCGACGAGGCCGGCGAAGGCGAGCTGCAACTCGCGCGGATCGTCGGGGAGCGCGGCATCGGCGTGTGTGCCCGATGCGACGCCGAGGACGCGCATCCCCGACTCGGCCATCGCCTGCGCCTCGCCGAGAACCGCGTCCGCATCGGTCGGCGCAAGCGCGCACGCCTCGACGACGGCTTCGGGCGCGCCCTTCGCGGCGACGAACAGCCGCTGCGAATCGGCCGTGCGCCAGACGTGCGTGACGATCAGGCGCTGCGACGAAAGCGGGTAGCGACGCACCAGTTGAGCCATGTTGCCGTCGAACCGATGCAGTTCGTGAAACGCGCGCTCCATCGGGTCGAAGGGGCGCGGCTCGCTCGCGAGCACCGCGATCCGCACGACCTCGGCGAACGCGGGCGCGAGCGGGCCGTCGTCGTGGCCGACGTCGCGGCGCGCGCCGTTGGCGACGATGCGACGTACCGTCATCCGGTTCTGGGTGAGCGTTCCCGTCTTGTCGACGCAAAGGACGGTGGCCGCGCCGAGCGCTTCGATCGCCGCGATGCGCCGCGTCAGCACGTGCACGTGCGTCATGCGCCAGGCGCCGAGCGCGAGGAATACCGTCAGCACGACCGGAAACTCCTCGGGCAGGATGGCCATCGCGAGCGTCACGCCCGCGAGGACCGCGGCGAGCCAGCCGCCGCGCGTCAGGACGAACACGACGACGAGCAGCGTGCACACGACGGCCGCGAGCAGCGAGAACGCGAGCACGAGCCGCCGCATCTCGGCCTGCAGCGAGGTGGTGTGCATGTCGGTCGCCTCGAGCGTGCGGCCGATGCGGCCCATTTCGCTCTCGCCCCCGGTTGCGCTCACGCGGGCGACGCCCTGTCCCCGCACCACGAGCGTCCCGGCGAAGATGCGCGACGCGTCGTCGGCCGCAGCGTCGTCGCGGGCATGCTTCAGCACGGGGGCCGATTCGCCCGTCAGCAACGACTCGTCGACGGCGACGGCGTCGCCCTCGACGAGCACGGCGTCGGCGGCGACCCGATCGCCCTCACCGATCAGCAGGATGTCGTCGACGACGACCTCGCGGCCCGGAATGCGCTGCTCGACGCCGTCGCGGATCACGAGCGCGCGCGGGCTCGCGAGGTCGCGCAGCGCCTCGAGCACGCGTTCCGTCTTGAATTCCTGGTACAGCGTGATCGACACGACGACGACCACGGAGGCGCCGAGGAACAGCGCCTCGATGCGGTCGCCGAGCACCAGATAGATGATCGTCGCCGCGACGAGGAGCGCGAACATCGGCTCGCGCAGCGCATGAGCGACGCTGGTGACGAAGGGACGCCTGCGCCCGCGCGGCAGCTCGTTCGGCCCGTGCTTTGCGAAGCGCCGCCTGACCGCCTCGGCGCTCAGTCCCTGCAGCACGTTCGCGGTGCGCTGGCCGGGCGGCGTCATGACGGGCGCACGCTCGCGGTCGTTGCGCGCGACGCGGGTGCGCGCCAGCGCGCCGCGTGCGCGCGGAACGCGAACGTCTTCGCGGCTTGCACGAGCGCGAGATAGACGCCGACGAGGAGGGCGAGCACGCCGAAGAACGCGGGCGGCGGCGCCACGAACCCGACGAGCGGCCCGAGCGGCGTGAACGGAAGCGCGAGCGCCGCTGCGATCACGCCAAGCGACGTCGCCACCAGCAGCGGGTGCGGCCGGCTGCGCAACGGATTGCGCCGCGTTCGGATGACGAAGATGACGAGCACCTGCGTTGCGATCGATTCGATGAACCAGCCGGTCTGGAAGAGCGCGACGCTCGCGCCGAGGAGGAGCAGCACGCCGAACGTCGCGAAGTCGAAGAGCGAGCTGACCGGGCCCAGCACCAGCATGAAGCGCCGGATCTCGCGCACGTCCCACGCGTGCGGGCGGCGCAGCTCCGCTTCGTCGACGCGATCGAACGGAATCGCCGTCTCCGACACGTCGTAGAGCAGGTTGTTGAGCAGGATCTGCACCGGGAGCATCGGCAGGAAGGGCAGGAACAGCGTGGCCGTGGCCATGCTCAGCATGTTCCCGAAGTTCGAGCTCGTCGCCATCATCAGGTACTTCATGATGTTCGCGTACGTGCGCCGTCCTTCGAGCACGCCGTCGCGGACGACGCCGAGCCGTCCGCGCGTGAGGATGACGTCGGCGGCCTCGCGCGCCACGCCGGCGGCGCCGTCGACCGAAATGCCGACGTCGGCGGCGTGCATCGCCGGCGCGTCGTTGATGCCGTCGCCGATGAAGCCGACGACGCGCCCGCGCGCGCGAAGCGCGCGGATGATGCGCGTCTTCTGCCCCGGCGCGACGCGCGCGAACAGGCGCGCCCGCAGTGCGACGGCGGCGAGCTCGTCGTCGGACAGCGCGTCGATCTCGCGGCCCGTGAGCGCTTCGCCGACGTCGACCTGGAGCGCCTCGCACACATGCCGCGCGACGCGCTCGTTGTCGCCGGTCAGGATTTTCACCTCGATGCCGGCGCGCGCGAGCGAAGCCACCGCGTGCGCGGCGTCCGCACGCGGCGGGTCGAGGAACGTGACGAAGCCTTCGAACGCGAGCTCCGCTTCGTCGCCGTCCGTGAGGCGGCTTTGCTCCGCGGGAAGGCGGCGCGTCGCGACCGCGAGCACGCGCAGTCCCTGCTCGCCCTGGGCGTGAAAGCGCGCGAGGAGCCGCTCCCGCGCATCGTGCGCGAGGTCGTCGGGCGTGCCGCTCGCGCGCGCGATGCGGCTGCAGCGCGCGACGACGTCCTCGGGCGCGCCCTTGACGATCAGCAACGGTCCTTCGGCGGTGGCGACGAGCACCGAAACGACGCGGCGCACGAAGTCGAACGCGAGCTCGTCGAGCTTGCGAGCGCCTTCCTCGCCGCGCTCGTCATCGCCAACGAGCAGCGCATCGTCGAGCGGACTGCGCACGCCGGTGGCGAAGCGGCTGTTCGTACGCGCAAGGCGCAGGACCCGCTCGCTCGCCGCGCCCTGCGCGTCCTCCACGCCGGCGACGCGAATGCGCGCCTCGGTCAGCGTGCCGGTCTTGTCCGCGCAGAGCACGTCGATGCTGCCGAGCGCGTAGATTGCCGCAGGCCGCTTGACCACGACGTGGCCGCGTGCGAGCCGCAGCGCGCCGCGCGCGAGCGTGATCGAGACGATCATCGGAAGCAGTTCCGGCGTGAGGCCGACGGCGAGCGCCACCGCGAAGAGGAACGACTCGAGCCACGGCCGATGCAGCGCGGCGTTGACGAGCAGCACGAACAGCACGAGGAAGAGCGTGAGCCGCAGGATCATCATCCCGAAGCGGCGTGCGCCACGCTCGAGCGGCGGCTCGGGTCGCTCCGCCGAGAGCTCGCCGGCCATTGCGCCCAGGGCGGTCGCAGCGCCGGTCGCGTCGACGACGAAGCGGCCGCTGCCGCTCGCGATCGACGAACCCATGCGCACCGTGCCGTGGCCTGCCGCGACGTCGCCGACGCGCTTCTCCGCCGGAAACGACTCTCCGGTCAGCGCGGCCTCGTCGACGAACAGCCGATCCGTCTCGACGAGCGTTCCATCGGCGGGCACCACGTCGCCTGCGCGGACGACGACGAGATCGCCCGGCACGATGCCGGCGACGGGCACGTCGCGCAACGTCCCGTCGCGCAGCACCCGCGCCGTCACCGCCACGGTCGCCTGGAGCCGCGCGAGGGCGCGCTCGGCGCGATGCTCCTGCACGAAGTCGAGCGTGACGCTCGCGAGCACGATCACCAGGATGATCGTCATGCTCGTCGTCTCGCCGGTCGATCCCAGCACGGCGCTCGCCGCGATCAGCAGCACGACCAGCGGATTGCGGAAATGCAGCAGGTACTCGACGACGATGCCGTGGCGCGCGGCGCCACCCACGATGTTCGGTCCGTACGTCGCGAGGCGCTCGCGCGCGACCCGCCCGCTGAGCCCGGATGCGACACCGCCGCAGGGCCCTCCGGAAACGACGGCCGGGACGGCCTCAGGAGGCCTCGGCGAAGCGGCGTGCATGCGGGGTGAGGGGGCGAAAGTTCCCGAAGCGTTTCGGATAACGGATTGTGCGCGGTGGCGGCTTGACCCCGGTCAATATCGTCCGCCCGACAGGTCCTATGATGGGCAAAGGCAGCGCAGCGAAGCGAAGCTACGCAGCGAAGCTAGATTCGCCGCGCAGGCAGCCCGGCGATGGCCGGGCGCGAACGACGAACTTTTCACTGGAGGCGGCAAATGGCAAACGTGACGCGCTTCAACCCGCTGGCCGAATTGGCCCGTTTCGATCCGTTCCGCGAGTTCGACGACATGTTCCGGCTGCCGCGCGGGCTCATGCGCGCGCTGCCCGAGGAGCCGCAGATCCGCATGGATGTCACCGAGGACGACAAGGCCTACGTCGTCAAGGCCGAGGTGCCGGGTGTGCGCAAGGAAGACATCAAGGTGTCGATCGACGGCAACCGGGTGTCGGTCGAGGCCGAGGTGCGCAAGGAAAAGGAAGAGAAGAAGGGCGAGACGCTCATTCGCAGCGAGCGCTACTACGGGAACCAGTATCGCGGTTTCACGCTCGCACAGGAAATCGACCAGGCGAAAGCCGACGCCTCGTACGAGAACGGCATTCTCACGCTGACCCTGCCGAAGAAGGCGCCGCGCAGCGCGACGGCGATCTCCGTCAAATAGGTCAGTCACGTTTCGGCGCGGGCGCGTCGATCGGAGGTCCCGACATGAAGGCAAAGGACGTCATGACGCACGCCGTGGTGACGGTCGGGCCCGACGCCACGCTGCGCGAGGCGATCGAGTCGATGGTCTCCTACCGTGTGAGCGGCGTGCCCGTCGTCGACGCCGGCGGGAAGCTCGTCGGCATGCTGACCGAGGGCGACCTCGTGCGCCGCATCGAGATGGGCACCGAGGGTCCGCGCTGGCGCTGGCTCGAGCTTCTGCTCGGGCCCGCCTCGCGCGCCGACGACTATTCGCGCACGCACGGCCTGCGCGTGAAGGACGTCATGTCGGCGGACGTGGTCACCGTCGCGCCCGCCACGCCGCTGTGGAACGTCGTGCAGGCGATGGAAGAGCATTCGATCAAGCGCGTCCCGGTCGTCGAGAGCGGGCGCCTGGTCGGCATCCTGAGCCGCGCCGACCTCGTCGCCGCGCTCGCGTACCAGCTCGCACCGCCCGCCGAAGCGCCGGGGAGCGACGAAACCATCCGGCGGCGGATCGTCGCGGCGATGAAGCGCGAGGCCTGGTGCCCGTCGCATTCGCTGCGCGTGTCGGTGCGCGACGGCGTCGCCGTCGTCGACGGCATGATCTTCGACGAGCGCGAGCGGCGCGCGCTCCACGTGCTGCTCGAGCGCACGGACGGCGTGCGCGCCATCGAGGACCGCGTGGTGTGCGTCGAGCCCATGTCCGGCACCGTCATCGACCAGCCGCCGCCCGGCGTGCAGCCAGTCAGGCACTAGCGCCGGCGTGCTCGGCGCCCGACGCCGGAGCGGACCCGGACCGTCGCTAGCCACGCGTCGACTGCTCGAAAAGCCGCTCGCGCGCGACGAGGTCGGATAGCGCGACGAGCGGCCCCGCGAGCTGGCGCAGGATGTCGTCGACGGTGATGATCCCGACCAGGATGCCCTCGTCGGTCACGACCGGCATGCGCCGCACGCCGTTCACCGACATCAGGCGCACCGTCTCGGCGTAGCCCGCATCCGCCCGAATCGTCGTGACCGGGCGTTGCACCACCTCGCCGACCTTGAGCGTCGCCGGCGCGATGCGAAGCGCGACGACCTCGACCGCCACGTCGCGGTCGGTGAACACACCGAGCGGGAGCTTGCCGCGCCCGGTGTCCTCGACGACCACTACGGCGCCGACGTGGTGCTTGCGCATGAGCTCGCATGCCTCGACGACGGTCGTCGCGGGCCCGACGGTCACGACCTCTCGTGTGCAGAACTGGCCAATTCCATGTTGCATGCGCGCTCTCCTCGCGTGATTCGCAGATTCTAGACAGCGGCGGCGGGTGCGTGTTGACGGTCGTCAAGGCGCCGTCGCGCCGGAGCGTCGAACATCGGTTTCGATGAGCGGCTTCCCCGGACAACGCTTCGCCGGCGGCGACTTGATGCGCAGCGCCTTCGATTCGCTCGCCGTCGCGTCGAAGGTCGGCGAAATCTTCTGGACGCGAAGCGCCGGCGCCAAGGCCGTCAAGGCGGCGGCGGCACGGCGCTTCACGGACCTCGTCGGCATTGCCCGCGCGCACTCCCCGTTCTACCGGCGCGCGTGGCGGGGGCTGCCCGATCGGGCGCTGTCGCCGCGCGAGCTTCCCGTCGTCGGCAAGCGCGAGCTGATGGCGAGCTTCGACGACTGGGCGACCGACCGGCGGATTAATCGCCGCGGCGTCGAGCGCTTCCTCGCCGACCGCGGCCGCATCGGCGACGACTACCTCGACCGCTTCGTCGTCTGGAAGAGCTCGGGCAGCACGGGCGAGCCCGGCATCTACGTGCAGGATCGCGAGGCGCTCGCGACGTACGACGCGCTCCTGATCGTGCAATTGCAGTCGCGCAACGTCGCGGCCCGCTATGCCTGGAGCGTGCTCGCCGAGGGCGGCCGCGCGGCGCTCGTCGCGGCGACCGGCGATCATTTCGCGAGCGTCGCGTCGTGGCAGCGCGTCTGCCGCGGGCTGCCATGGCCGAGTGCGCAGGCATTCTCGGTCATGGATCCGATGCCCGTGCTCGTCGGAGAGCTCAACGCATTCGCGCCGTCTTTCCTCGCGAGCTATCCAACGACGCTCGCGCTGCTTGCCGAGGAGAAGCGTGCGGGAAGACTGTCGATCTCGCCGTCCTGCATCTGGTCGGGTGGCGAGTATCTTTCGGACGCCGCGCATTCGTCGATCGAAACCGCTTTCGACGCGGTCGTCGTCAACGAATACGGCGCGTCGGAGTGCATGAGCATCGCCTTTTCGTGCCCGCATCGTTCGCTGCACGTGAACGCGGACTGGGTGCTCCTCGAGCCCGTCGACAGCGATTATCGACCCGTGCCGCCGGGCCAGCGGTCGCACACGGTGCTGCTCACGAATCTCGCGAACGTCGTCCAGCCGATCATCCGCTACGACCTCGGCGACAGCATCACGGTGAGCGATCGCCCCTGCCGCTGCGGCAGTGCGTTGCCCGTCATCCTGGCCGAAGGGCGCTGCGACGACGTGCTCGCGCTTCGCTCACGCGACGGCAGCCTCGTGCGCGTATCACCACTCGCGCTTACCACCGTCATCGAAGACGCCACGACCTGCCATCCGTTCCAACTGGTGCAGACGGCGCCCGATCGCGTCGTGCTGAGGCTCGCCACGACCGGTCGTCATGCACGTGACGAAGGACTGCGTGCGGCACGGCGCGCATTGAACGACTATCTCGCGCAGCAGTCGCTCGGGAACGTGCGCGTCGACGACGACGACCATGCGCCGATGCCCGACGCCAGGAGCGGCAAGCTCCGGGAAGTGATTCGCGCGCTGTCGTGACGTTTCGCAACCGGCGCGTGTCGCGGCGGCGCGTCGTCCATTACGCCCGATCCAGGCGACGTGTTAGGCGCGCCTCCTCGATGTGCATCGCGGGCGCTACACTGCGGGCAAAGCAAGAAATGCACGCATCTCCGCTTCGATCCCTCGTGCGCGTTACGACCGGCATCGCCCGATGCGCGGGTCGCACGCGCGCCGTTCGAGCCATGATCGCGCGCGCTTGACACGCGCCGCACCGATCATGGACCGTCCCGGCACCCGCTACGTCGTCGAAGTAAGGCCGGTCATTCCGCCGGCGCTCGCGCGGCTCGTGGAGCTTGCGGACGATCTTTCGTACAGCTGGGATCGGCCGACGCGCGAGCTTTTCGCCCGCCTGCATCCGAATCTTTGGAATGCCATCGGGCACAGCCCGAAGGCATTCCTGAAGCGCGTCGACCAGAGCCGCCTCGATGCCGCCGCGAAGGACGCGGTGTTTCTCTACAACTTCCACCGCGTGCTGTCGACGCACGACAGCTACGAGGAGATGGGCGCGCGCGACGCGACCTTCGCCGCGCTCGGCCCGCAGGATCACGTCGCGTACTTCTGCGCCGAGTTCGGATTCCACGAGAGCCTGCCGATCTATTCGGGCGGCCTCGGCATCCTCGCCGCCGACCATTGCAAGGCCGCAAGCGACAGCAACATACCGTTGACCGGCGTCGGACTGCTGTACCGGCAAGGTTATTTCTCGCAGACGATCGACGCCGAAGGCAACCAGCACGCGAACTACACCGACTCGAGCTTCGACGAGTTGCCCGTCGAGCTCGTTCGCGCTGAGGACGGCCGCGAGCTTCGCGTCGACGTCGCGTTGCCCGGCCGCAACGTCTCGGTTCGCGTCTGGCGCGCGCGCGTCGGCCACGTCTCGTTGTGCCTGCTCGATACCGATGTCGGCGAGAACGCCGAGCGCGACCGGCTGATCACGTACCGCCTCTACGGTGGCGATCGCACCACGCGCATCGAGCAGGAGATCGTGCTCGGCATCGGCGGTGTGCGTGCGCTGACCGCGCTCGGCGTGGCCCCCACGGTGTGGCACATGAACGAGGGCCACGCCGCCTTCATGGTGCTCGAGCGCGTGCGCATGCTCGTGCGCGAGGGAATGCCATTCGAGAGCGCGCTCGAAGCGGTCGCCGCGAGCAGCGTATTCACCACGCATACGCCGGTCGCGGCCGGCCACGACCAGTTTGCCGCGGACGTGATCGCGCAATACTTCGAGTCCTACTGCGCCGACGTCGGCGCCACGGTGCCGGCGCTGCTCGATCTCGGTCGCACCCCGGGCGCCGACGATTTCAACATGACGGCGCTCGCGATTCGCGGCTCGCGCTACCACAATGGCGTGTCGCGCATCCACGGCGAGGTCTCGTCGCACACGCTGCAGGGCCTCTGGCCCGATGTGCCGCCGGAAGAGAACCCCGTCGACTACGTGACGAACGGCGTGCACGTACGCACGTTCCTCGCCGTCGACTGGTTCGATCTCTTCGACCGTTATCTTGGTCCCGAATGGATGCATCGGCTGCGCACCAACGCCGAGTGGCGCGACATCGAGCGCATCCCCGATCACCTGTTCTGGTCGGTGCACCAGCAGCTCAAGTCGCGGATGCTGCAAGTCGTCGGCGAGCGCCTGCGCACGCAGCATGCGCGAAACCAGGTGAGCGAGGCGCACCTCGATCGCCTTCTGCGCTACGCGAACCCGGACGACCCCGGCGTACTGACGGTCGGCTTCGCGCGACGGTTCGCGACGTACAAGCGCGCGACGCTGCTCTTCAACAACCTCGACTGGCTGCGCGCGATCGTCACGGATCCGCGGCGACCGATCGTCTTCGTCTTCGCCGGTCGTGCGCATCCCGCGGACGTGCCGGGACAGGATTTGATCCGCGAGATCGCGCGCGTCGCGCGGATGCCCGAGTTCGAAGGAAGGATCCTGCTCGTCGAAGGCTACGACCTGCGACTTGCACGCCGGCTCGTGACGGGCGTCGACGTCTGGCTCAACAATCCGATCTATCCGCTCGAGGCGTCCGGCACGTCGGGAATGAAGGCCGGCATGAACGGCGTCATCAACCTGTCGGTGCAGGATGGGTGGTGGGGCGAAGGCTACCGCCCGGGCAACGGGTGGGCGATCAAGCCGGCGACGGGTGCCGGCGACCCCGAGCGGCGCGACCGCGAGGAAGCCCGCACGCTCTACGAGATCCTCCAGGATCACGTGCTGCCGGCGTACTACGACCGCGTGCCCGCCGGCTACCCACCGGCATGGCTGCGAATGGCGAAGCAGTCGATGGCGAGCATCCTGCCGCGGTTCAACGCGGGCAGGATGCTGAACGAGTACGTCACGAAGCTCTACATGCCCGCCGCGACGCGGGGACGCGCGTTCGCCGCGAACGACGGCGCCATCTCGACGTCGGTCGCGCAGTTCAAGCGACGGGTACGCGCCGCGTGGCCGGGTGTCTCCCTGCGGGTGGTCACCGACGGCGCGCGCAGAATCACGTTCGGCGAAAGCTTCGACGTCGACGTGGACGTTGATCTCGCGGGACTCGCGCCCGACGACGTGGTCGTCGAACTGGTGCTCGAACGCGGGGACGCGACCGACGAGGCGGGCGAGCTTCGAAGCTACCGGCTGCAGCCGACCGGCGACGCCGACGCCAACGGCCATCACCGCTACCGCCTCGCACTTGCCCCCGACGTGTGCGGGCATCTCGGCTATCGGGTGCGGATCTTCCCGTTTCATCCGGACCTCGCGCACCCGCACGAAACGGGCCTGATGCGCTGGTCCTGACGGTCGCCTCTGCGTTTTCTGCCGGAAGTCGCCGCCGTCCTGAACCAAAGCGCCGGTTCGCGGGTCCGCTAGTCAAAATGGGAGGCCAAGGAGGGCATGCTGTATGAACGGGAACGCGGCAGCAGCGGCGTGACGGCGGAAACGCGCGCCGACCTTGGGGAACAGGACGTCTACCTGTTCCGCGAAGGCACGCACGCGTCGCTCGCGTCGGTGATGGGCGCGTCGCTCGAAGGCGACCACGCGCGCTTTCGCGTGTGGGCGCCCAATGCCGCGCGTGTCAGCGTCATCGGCGACTTCAACGGCTGGAAGGACGGCGCCGACGCGCTCGCCCCGCGCTGGGACGAAACGGGCATCTACGAGGGCGTGGCGCACGGCGCGGCGCGCGGGCAGGCGTACAAGTACAGGATCGTCACGCGCGACGGGACCGTGCTGGACAAGGCGGATCCGTTCGCGATTTTCGCCGAGGTGCCGCCCGCGACCGCATCGCGGCTGTGGACGCTCGAGTACGGTTGGGGCGACCGCGAATGGATGGCGTCGCGCGGCGCCAGGAACGCGCTCGACGCGCCGATCTCGATCTACGAGGTGCATCTCGGCTCGTGGCGTCGGCCGGGACCCGGACGGCTGCCGACCTATCGCGACATCGCGGCGCCGCTCGCCGACTACGTCTGCGCGAACGGCTTCACGCACGTCGAGTTCCTGCCGCTGATGGAGCATCCGTTCTACGGCTCTTGGGGCTATCAGACGACCGGCTATTTCGCGCCGACGTCGCGCTACGGAACGCCGCAGGACCTCATGTACCTGATCGACGTTCTGCACCGGCGCGGCATCGGCGTCATCCTCGACTGGGTGCCGTCGCATTTTCCCGACGATCCGCACGGACTCGCGCGCTTCGACGGCACCCATCTCTTCGAGCACGCGGACCCGCGCCTCGGTTTCCATCCCGAGTGGAAGAGCCTGATCTTCAACTACGATCGGCACGAGGTGCGCGCCTTCCTCGTGTCGAGCGCGCTGTTCTGGCTCGATCGGTACCACGTCGACGGCCTGCGCGTCGACGCGGTGGCGTCGATGCTCTACCTCGACTATGCGCGCAAGGAAGGCGAGTGGCTGCCCAACGTGCACGGCGGCAAGGAGAACTTCGGCGCGATCGCGTTCCTGCGCCAGCTCAACGAGGCGGTGTATCGCGCGCATCCCGACGTGCAGACGATCGCGGAGGAGTCGACCTCGTGGCCGATGGTTTCGCGGCCGACGTTCGCCGGAGGCCTCGGCTTCGGCATGAAGTGGAACATGGGCTGGATGCACGACACGCTCGGCTACATGCACCGCGAGCCGATCCATCGCCGGCATCATCACGACGAGCTCACGTTCTCGCTCGTCTACGCGTTCTCGGAGAATTTCGTGCTGCCGCTGTCGCACGACGAGGTCGTGTACGGCAAGGAATCGCTGATCGGCAGGATGCCGGGCGATCGATGGCAGCGGTTCGCGAACCTGCGTGCGCTCTTCGGCTACATGTGGGCGCATCCGGGCAAGAAGCTGCTGTTCATGGGCGGCGAGTTCGCGCAAGGGCGCGAGTGGTCGCACGAGAGCGAGCTCGACTGGGCGCTACGCGACGTGCCCGAGCATGGCGGCGTCGCACGCTTCGTCGCCGACCTGAACGCGTTCTACCGCGCGACGCCGTCGCTGCACGCGCTCGACTTCGAGCCGCGCGGCTTCGAATGGATCGTCGCCGACGATCGCGATGCGAGCGTCATCGCATTCCTGCGCCGCGGCCGCGACAGTGCGCCGATCCTCGTCGTGTGCAATTTCACGCCCGTTCCCCGACACAATTACGTCGTCGGGGTGCCGGAGCCGGGCGACTGGCGCGAAGCCCTGAACAGCGACGCGACGTTCTACGGCGGCAGCGGGATCGGCAATTTCGGCGGTGTGCGCACCGCGCCGGTCGGCGCGCACGGCCGCTACCAGTCGCTGACCTTGACGCTGCCGCCGCTTTCCACGTCGTTCTTCCAGCACGTCGCCTAGGATGACACGACGCCCCCGCGCGCTCCGCTCGTTCTCCCCAAAGGGGCCGCGTCAGTCGCTCGGTCTCGCCCGGCGCCACTGACATGGCGTCACGCCCTCGCGACGCGAGCAACGAGGCCGGACTTCCGACGGAAGGCCGCCGTCGTGCGGTCATCGAAGGCATTGCACCACAGGTCGACGGCGGTCGCTTCGCGATCAAGCGGATCGTCGGCGATCGCGTCGAGGTCGAGGCCGACTGCTTCGCCGACGGGCACGACGTGCTCGCATGTCGACTGCGGCATCGGCGCGAAGACGACGACAAGTGGACCGAGTCATCGATGATCCCGCTCGGCAACGACCGCTGGCGCGGCGAGTTCGTCGTGCCGGAGATCGGCCGCTATCGCTACACGATCGCGGCGTGGGTCGATGCCTTCCTGTCGTGGCGGCATGATTTCGAGCGTCGCGTCGATGCCGACGATCTGCGTGTCGCGGCGCAGATCGGCGCCGACATCGTCGCGCGCGCCGCGCGGCGTGCGCGCGGCGACGATCGCAGGCAGCTCCTCGAATGGGTGCAGGCGCTGACGCAGACGACCGACGTCGAGGCGCTTCGCGAGCTCGGGCTCGACGAGGCGCGTGCCGAGCTCGCGATGCGCTATCCGGACCGGCGCTTCGAAACGTCTTATCCGGTCGCGTTTCCGCTCGTCGTCGATCGCCTGCGCGCCGGTTTCTCGAGCTGGTACGAGCTCTTTCCGCGCTCGACGTCCCCGTCGCATGGCGAACACGGCACGTTCGCGGACGCCGAGGCGCGCCTGCCCTATGTCGCGCTGATGGGCTTCGACGTCGTATACCTGCCGCCGATCCATCCCATCGGCCGCATTCGCCGCAAGGGCAAGAACAACGTGCTCGTCGCCGAGTCGGGCGACGTCGGCAGTCCGTGGGCGATCGGCGCCGACGAGGGGGGTCACAAGGCGGTGCACCCGCAACTCGGCACGCTCGACGACTTTCGCCGCTTCACCGAGCGCGCACGCGCGCTCGATCTCGAGGTCGCGCTCGACATCGCTTTCCAGTGCGCGCCCGATCATCCGTACGTGAACGAGCATCCCGGCTGGTTCCGGCACCGACCCGACGGCACCGTGCAGTACGCCGAGAACCCGCCGAAGAAATACCAGGACATCTATCCGTTCCACTTCGACACGGACGATTGGCGCGCGCTCTGGGAGGAACTGCACGACGTCATCTCGTTTTGGATCGGGCAGGGCATCCGGATCTTTCGCGTCGACAATCCGCACACGAAGCCCTTCGCGTTCTGGGAATGGGCGATCGGGCGGATCAAGCGCACGCACCCGGATGTGATATTGCTGTCGGAGGCGTTCACGCGGCCGAAGGTCATGCACCGGCTCGCGAAGGTCGGCTTCACGCAGTCGTACACGTATTTCACGTGGCGTAACAGCAAGCCCGAGCTCACCGAGTACTTCACCGAGCTGACGCGCGGGCCGGGTCGCGAGTACTTCCGCCCGAACTGCTGGCCGAACACCCCGGATATCCTGCCCGAGTCGCTGCAAATCGGCGGCCGGCCGGCGTTCATGGCGCGCCTGGTGCTGGCGGCGACGCTTTGCCCGAACTACGGCATCTACGGGCCCGCGTTCGAGTTGGTCGAGCACGCCCCGCGCGAGCCTGGCTCGGAGGAGTACCTGAATTCGGAGAAATACGAGCTGCGGCACTGGGACCTCGAGCGCGCCGACTCGCTGGCGCCGTTCATCGCGCGCGTCAACGCCGCGCGCCGCGACAACGTCGCGCTGCAGCGCGACGGTGGCCTGACGTTCTTCGCGACCGACAACGACGAGCTGATCTGCTACGCGCGCATCGACGCGAGCGGCGCGAACGTGATGATCGTCGCCGTCAACCTCGATCCGCACCACGTGCAATCCGGTTGGGTAACGCTCGATCTCGGCGTGCTGGGCGTCGATGCCGACCAGCCGTTCCAGGTCCACGACCTGCTCACCGACGCGCGCTATGGCTGGCACGGGCCGCGCAATTTCGTGCAGCTCGATCCCAAGCGCGTTCCGGCGCACCTTTTCCGCGTGCGCCGCCGCGTGCGCGACGAGCACGACTTCGCCTATTTCGAATAGAGGAACGCTTGACCGATCCCACCGCCCTCGCGCTCGCCGTGCCCGACACGTCGCAGCCCGTCGAACGGCCGTATTGGTACAAGGACGCGATCATCTATCAGCTGCACATCAAGGCGTTCTACGACTCGAACGGCGACGGCATCGGCGATTTCCGCGGGCTCACCGAGAAGCTCGACTACGTGAAGGACCTCGGCGTCAACACGATCTGGCTGTTGCCGTTCTATCCGTCGCCGCTTCGCGACGATGGTTACGACGTCGCCGATTACCGCGGCGTCAATCCGCTGTACGGCACGCGCGCCGACTTCCAGCATTTCGTGCGCGAGGCGCACCGCCACGGCCTGCGGGTCATTACCGAGCTGATCGTCAACCATACGTCGGATCAGCATCCGTGGTTCCAGGCGGCGCGGCGAGCCCCGGCCGGTTCGCGCAAGCGCAATTTCTACGTCTGGAGCGACGACCCCACGAAATACAGCGGCACGCGGATCATCTTCACCGACACCGAGAAGTCGAACTGGGCGTGGGACGATGTCGCGAAGGCGTACTACTGGCACCGCTTCTTCAGCCACCAGCCCGACCTCAACTTCGACAATCCCCAGGTGCTGAAGGCGGTGTTCCGCGTGATGCGCTTCTGGCTCGACATGGGCGTCGACGGCTTCCGCCTCGACGCGATCCCGTACCTCTGCGAGCGCGAAGGGACGAACAACGAGAACCTGCCCGAGACGCACGCGGTGCTGAAGCGCCTGCGCGCGCAGGTCGACGCACAGTACCCGGACGTGCTGCTGCTCGCCGAAGCGAACCAATGGCCCGAGGACGTGCGCGAATACTTCGGCGACGGCGACGAATGCCACATGGCGTACCACTTCCCGCTGATGCCGCGCATGTACATGGCGATCGCGCAGGAGGAACGCCACCCGATCACCGAGATCATGGCGCAGACGCCCGACATTCCCGAAAGCTGTCAGTGGGCGATCTTCCTGCGCAACCACGACGAGCTGACGCTCGAGATGGTGACGAGCCGCGAGCGCGACTACATGTACAACATGTACGCGGCCGACAAGCGCGCGCGCATCAATCTCGGCATCCGGCGACGCCTCGCGCCGCTGCTCGAGAACGACATGGGCCGCATCAAGCTGATGAACAGCCTGGTCTTGTCGATGCCCGGCTCGCCGACGCTCTACTACGGCGACGAGATCGGAATGGGCGACAACATCTACCTCGGCGACCGCGACGGCGTGCGCACGCCGATGCAGTGGGCGCCCGAGCGCAACGGCGGCTTCTCGCGCGCCGACCCGCAGCGGCTCTACCTGCAGCCGATCATGGACCCGGTCTACGGCTACGAGGCGGTGAACGTCGAGGCGCAATGGCGCGCACCGTCGTCGCTTCTGCACTGGACGCGCCGCATGCTCGCGGCGCGCAAGTCGCTCGCGGCGTTCGGCCGCGGGACGCTCACGTTCCTGCGACCGGCGAACCGCAAGATCCTCGCGTACTTGCGCGAGTACGCCGACGAGACGATCCTCTGCGTCGCCAACCTCTCGCGCTCGGCGCAGCCGGTCGAGCTCGACCTCTCCGCGTACAAGGGTCGCATTCCCGTCGAAGTCCTCGGACGCACGCCGTTCCCGCCGATCGGAGAGCTGCCCTATCTGCTGACGCTCGGCGGTCATTCGTTCCTGTGGTTTCGCCTCGCGCCCGCGCAACTGGTTCCGTCCGGGCGCGAGGAGCAGGTGCCCGCGCAGGAGTTGCGCGTGCTCGTGCTGTTCGACGGCTGGGCGAGCCTTTTTCGGGAGCGCGTCGTGCCGTGGCGCATCGGCATGTCCGACAAGGTTCGCCGCCAGCTCGAGGACGACGCGCTCCCCGCGTTCGTCGCCGGCCGCCGCTGGTACGCGGCGAAGACGGAGGCGATCCAGCGCGTCGAGATCGCCGATCACGCCGAGTGGAAGACCGGCGATCGCACCTGGCTCTTGACGCTGGCGCGTGTCGAGGCGGAGACCGACACGCAGCCGTATTTCCTTCCGCTCACGCTCGCGTGGGAAGACGTCGACGAGCCGCTTTTGCGCGCGCTCGGGCCGTTCACGATCGCGAAGGCGCGCCAGCAGGCGCAGGTCGGCGTCGTGGCCGACGCGTTCGGCGACGAGGCCTTCGTGCGCGCGCTCGTCGTCGCGACCGGCGAGGCCGCGATCGTGAAGACCGCGCGCGGGACGATCACGTTCAAGCCGACGAGCGCGTTCGCGGCGCTCGCCGGTGACGACTTCACGACGCTCCCGGTGACGACGGCGGGGGCCCACAGCAGCAACACGATCGTCTCGCTCGGCGATCGGCTGTTCGTCAAGGGCTATCGACACCTGTCGGTCGGCGTGAATCCCGAGGCGGCGATCGGCCGCTACTTGACCGAGGTCGCGCACTTCACGCATTCGGTGCCCGTCGCCGGAACGATGGAGTACGTCGCGGACGACGGTCGCACGGCGACGCTTGCGCTGATTCAGGGCTACGTACAGAACCAGGGCGACGGCTGGGACTATACGCAGCACTATCTCGACCGCTTCTTCGACGACGTGGCGCGCGAAGCGCCGAACTTCACGGGCGCCGATGTCCACGGCGCGTACACGACGCTCGCGCGCACCCTCGGCAAGCGTACCGCGGAGCTGCATCTCGCGTTCGCGCGGACGAGCGGGGACCCGGCGTTCGATCCCGAGCCGATGACCGCAGACGACGTCGCTCAACTGACCGAGCGCGTGCGCGCCGAAGCGAGTGCGACGCTCGACCGGCTGGCGCAGCGCGTTGCGATGCTCCCCGAGTCGTTGCGAAGCGAGGGCATGCTGCTGCAGAGCAAGCGCGACCCGCTGCTCGCGCTCATCGCGGGTCATGCGAGCGACGAGACGGCCGGCGCTCGCACGCGCATCCACGGCGACTACCATCTCGGCCAGGTGCTGCTCGCGCAGAACGACTTCGTCATCACGGACTTCGAGGGCGAGCCGGCGCGGCCGCTCGCCGAGCGCACGCGCAAGCAGTCGCCGTTGAAAGACGTGGCCGGCATGTTGCGCTCGTTCGATTACGCGCTCCACGCGGCGCTCTTCGACTTCTCGACCGAGCGTTCCGACGTGCGCGAGCGCGTGGAGGCGGCCGGCCGCCAGTGGCGCGCCCAGGCCGCCCGCGCCTTCGTCGAGGGCTACGACGAGGTCGCGCGAGGCCGCGGACTCGCGTCGGCTGGGGACGAATGGGGCCACCTGCTCGAGCTCTTCGTGCTGGAGAAGGCCATCTACGAGCTCGCGTACGAGAGCGAGAACCGGCCCGACTGGCTCGCGATTCCGCTGCGCGGCCTGCTCGACGTCCTCGGTTCTGCATGAGCGCGTCGGCCGGCAACGCGAGGCCTTCCGACCTTTCGCCATCGTCGATGGGAGAACGTCATGGATAACGTGAACATGCTGGTCGAGCCGATCCGCGCATCGCTGCATCAGATCGGCGCGTTCCTGCCGCGCCTGCTCCTCGCGATCCTCGTGCTCGTCGTCGGCTGGCTCGTCGCGAAGCTCGTCCGCTTCGCCATCGTGAGGGCGCTGCACGCGATCAATTTCAACGTCGTCACCGAAAAGGCCGGCATCGACCGCTTCCTTTCGCAGGGCGGCGCCGACGTCGACACGATCCGCGTGCTCGGCGGGCTTTTCTACTGGCTCGTCATCCTCGCCGCGCTGATGATCGCGTTCAACAGCCTCGACCTCGCGTACGTGACCGACCTCCTCGGGCGCGTCGTCCTGTTCGTGCCGCGCGTCATGGTCGCAGTCGTCATCCTCGTGTTCGGCGCGTATTTCGCGCGCTTCATCGGGACGGCGGTCGCCACGTACCTGCGCAATCTCGGCGCGCGCGAGGCGGGCCTGATGGGACGGCTCGCGCTCTACGCGATCATGACGTTCGCGATCATGATCGCGCTCGACCAGCTCGGCCTCGGCGACATCATTCGCGAGACGTTCCTCGTTCTCGTCGGCGCGGTGGCGCTCGCGCTTGCGCTCGCGTTCGGCCTCGGCGGCCAGAGGCGCGCGGCGGAGCTGCTCGAGCGCTGGTCGCGGCAGGACGAGGAGACGCACCCGGCGCGTCCGCGCAGCAAGTCGGTCCTCTAGGTGAAGCCGTTCACCGCCGTATGGCCAGGCCGTTCGCAGCCGCGCGGCGCGCACTGGGACGGCGAGGGCGTCAACTTCTCGGTGTTCTCCGAGCACGCCGAGAAGGTCGAGCTCTGCATCTTCGATGCGACCGGGCGA
The DNA here is from genome assembly GCA_035718935.1 of Casimicrobiaceae bacterium. Lineage (GTDB taxonomy): Bacteria > Pseudomonadota > Gammaproteobacteria > Burkholderiales > Casimicrobiaceae > VBCG01. Next base: position 28,632 of record DASTGT010000099.1, on the reverse strand, counting down.
CGCGAAGTGCAGCGGATTCCGCTCGTCGAGCGCACCGACGAGATATTCCATTGCTACCTGCCCGAGGCGCGGCCGGGCCTTCTGTACGGCTATCGGATGTACGGCCCGTACCGTCCCGAGCAGGGGCTGCGCTTCAACGCGCACAAGCTGCTGCTCGATCCGTATGCGCGCAGCATCGAAGGCACGCTGCACTGGAGCGATGCGCTGTTCGGCTACACGATCGGCCACAAGCGCGCGGACTTGTCGTTCGACCGCCGCGACAGTGCGCGCGCGATGCCGAAGAGCAAGGTGATCGAGCCGGCGTTCACCTGGGAAAACGATCACTCGCCCAAGATCCCCTGGCACGACATGGTCGTCTACGAGGTCCACGTGCGCGGCTTCACGATGCAGCACCCCGACGTGCCGCCGGCCTTGCGCGGCACGTACGCCGGGCTCTCGACCGAGCCGGTCATCGACTACCTGCGCCGGCTCGGTGTGACGACGGTCGAGCTGATGCCCGTGCATTACTTCGTCGACGATCGCCGCCTCGTGCAGCACGGCCTTCGCAACTACTGGGGCTACAACACGATCGGTTTCTTCGCACCGGAGACGCGTTACTCGGCGTCCGGCAAGGTGAACGAGTTCAAGACGATGGTGAAGGCGTTGCACTCGGCGGGGCTCGAGGTGATCCTCGACGTCGTCTACAACCTCACCGCCGAGGGCGACGCGCTCGGGCCGACGCTGTGCTTCCGCGGCATGGACAACACGTCGTACTACCGCCTGCGCGCCGACGATCCGCGGCACTACATGGACTACACCGGATGCGGCAATACGCTCAACATGCAGCACCCGCGCGTCCTCCAGCTCATCATGGATTCGCTGCGCTACTGGGTCACCGACATGCACGTCGACGGATTTCGGTTCGACCTCGCGCCTGCGCTCGCGCGCGAGCTGCACGAGGTCGACCGGCTTGGCGCGTTCTTCGACATCCTGCGCCAGGATCCGGTGCTGAATCAGGTGAAGCTGATCGCCGAGCCGTGGGACCTCGGCGAGGGCGGCTACCAGGTCGGCAACTTCCCGCCCGGCTGGGCCGAGTGGAACGACAAGTACCGCGACACGATGCGCGCGTACTGGCGCGGCGACGGTGGCTTGATCGGCGAGTTCGCGCGACGGCTCACCGGCTCGTCGGACCTCTACGGGCGCAGCGGCCGCGCGCCGCACGCGAGCATCAACTTCATCACCGCGCACGACGGGTTCACGCTGCGCGACCTCGTGTCGTACGACCGCAAGCACAACGAGGCGAACCTCGAGGACAACCGCGACGGCACCGACAACAACATCTCGTGGAACTGCGGCGTCGAAGGCGAGACGTCGGATCCGGCGGTGCTTGCGCTGCGCGCGCGCCAGTCGCGCAACATGCTCGCGACGCTGCTGCTGTCGCAGGGCGTGCCGATGCTGACCGCCGGCGACGAGATCGCGCGCACGCAGCAGGGCAACAACAACGCGTATTGCCAGGACAACGCGATCTCGTGGGTCGACTGGGCGCAGGACGAGCCGCGCACGCGCTTGCTCGCGTTCGTCCGGCGCATCGTCGCATTGCGCCACGCGCACCCCGCATTCCGGCGGCGGCATTTCTTCGAGGGCCGCCCGCTCGCGGGCACCGAGGCGAAGGACATCGCGTGGCTCAAGCCCGACGGCGCCGAGATGACCGAGCAGGAATGGAACGTCGGCTTCGCACGCTGCCTCGGCGTGTACCTCGACGGCCGCCGCGTCGGCGAGTCCGACGCGCGCGGGCGCGACGTCACCGACGACGATTTCATCGTGCTCTTCAACGCGCACGACGGCCCCATCCCGTTCACGCTGCCGGCCTTCGACGGCGACGGGTGGCTCGTCCTCCTCGACACCGCGCGCGACGACGGCCTGTTGCAGGACGGCACGTTCAGCGCGGATCAGGCGTATCCGCTCGAGGGACGCTCGCTCGTGCTGTTGCAGAAGATCCCGCGGGCCTGATCATGCGCCGCGCGCATCGCATGGCGTTCGGCGCGCAGTTCGATCGCGACGCGACGGCGTTTCGGCTGTGGGCGCCGGGGGCGGCACGCGTGGATCTCGCAATCGGGCGCGGCGAGAAATCGCGCCTGCTGCCCATGCAGGCGACGCGCGAAGGCTGGTTCGAGCGGCGCGTGGAAGGCGTCGTTCCCGGTGATCGCTACGGCTACCGGATGGGCGGCCTCGAGGTCCCCGACCCCGCGTCGCGCGCCAATCCGGACGGCGTTCATGCCAGGAGCAGCGTCGTCGATCCGGGTGCCTACGATTGGCGCGACGACGGATGGCGCGGTCGGCCGTGGCCCGAGGCGGTCGTCTACGAGCTCCACGTGGGAACGTTCACGTCGGCGGGAACGTTCGCGGGCGCAATCGAGCATCTCGACGAGCTCGCCGATCTCGGCGTCACCGCCGTCGAGTTGATGCCGATCGCGGCGTTCGCCGGAGAGCGCAACTGGGGCTACGACGGCGTGCTGCCGTTTGCGCCGGCGGCGGCTTACGGCACGCCCGACGATCTCAAGCGTCTCGTCGACGCCGCGCACGCCAAAGGCCTGATGGCGCTGGTCGACGTCGTGTACAACCACTTCGGGCCCGACGGCAATTACCTGCACGCGTACGCGCCGGCGTTCTTCAACCCACGGCACCGGACACCGTGGGGTGCCGCGATCAACTTCGACGGCGAGGGCAGCCGGAACGTGCGCGACTTCTTCATCGCGAACGCGCTCTATTGGCTCGACGAGTTCCACTTCGACGGCCTGCGCCTCGACGCGGTGCACGCGATCGCCGACGATTCGCGGCCCGATTTCGTCACCGAGCTCGCGGCGCGCGTGCGCGAGTACGCCGGTGCGCGCCACGTACACCTCGTGCTCGAGAACGACCGCAACGAGGCGCGCTACCTGCGACGCAACGCGAGCGGGCGGCCGGTTCTCGCGACCGCGCAATGGAACGACGACGTGCATCACGCGCTGCACGTGCTCGCCACCGGCGAGCACGACGGCTACTACGCCGACTACGTGGCGCAACCGGCGCAGTGGCTCGCACGCGCGCTCGCCGAAGGGTTCGCCTACCAGGGCCAGCCTTCGGCGTATCGGGACGATACGCCGCGCGGCGAGCCGAGCATCGAGCTTCCGCCGACCGCATTCGTCACGTTTGCGCAGGATCACGACCAGGTCGGCAACCGTGCGTTCGGCGAACGCGTGTCCACGCTCGCGGACACTCGCCGCCTGCGCGCGCTCGTCGCCTGCGTGCTGCTTTCGCCCCAGGTGCCGATGTTGTTCATGGGCGAGGAGTTCGGCGCGACGACGCCGTTCCTGTTCTTTTGCGACTTCGAGGGCGACCTCGCGCGCGCGGTCACCGACGGCCGGCGCAACGAGTTCGCGCGCTTCGCGCGTTTTCGCGACCCGGCCGTGCGGGAGCGCATTCCGGATCCGAATGCGGCGGCGACGTTCGCGGCAAGCAAGCTCGACTGGAACGAAGCCCGCGCGGTCGCGGGCGTGCAATGGCGAACGTTCTATCGCGATTGCCTGTCGATTCGGCATCGGCACGTGATGCCGCTCGCCGCTCAAATGCGGCATGGCGGCGCGTTCGCCGTCGAAGGCGATGGCGCGTTGCGCGTCTGCTGGCGCACCGGGAACGGCACGCGTCTTCACCTCGTCGCCAACTTTTCCGGGGCCCCGGTGACGATGACCCTGCCGGATGGACACGTGATCTACGCCGAGGCGGCGATGCCTTCGCCAGGGACGACCGGCACGGTACCGGCCAACGGCGTCGCGTTCGTCGTGCAGGAGGCGAGCGCCGGCGCGACGACCGGGGAAGGCGCGTGAACGACGCGCTGCATCGCCTGGCGCGCGCGTACGGCATCGGCCTGGAGTACGTCGATGCGTGGGGACGGCAGCGTCACATCGGCGAGGAGGTGCTGCGCGCCGTGCTCGGCGCCATGCACGTCGACGCGCACGACGATGCAGCGGTGACGCGGGCGCTCGACCAGTTCGCGCAGGCGCGTTTTCGCCAGAGCCTCGCGCCGATGAGCGTCGTGAGGCACGGCGCGCGTCCATGGAGGATTGAGGTCAACCTTCCCGCTCGCTTCGCATCGCAGTCGCTCGCATGGCGGGTGCGCGCCGAGGACGGCGCCGAACATCGCGTGCCGATCGAAGGTGCCGCGGTGCAAGCGGGGGTCGCGTCCGCTGCGGCGTGCCTGTCGCTCGATCTCGCGCTGGACGTGGCGCTTCCCTGCGGCTATCACGCGCTCGAGCTTTGCGCGGACGGTACGACCGTCGCCGCCGGCATGCTGGCGGTCGCGCCCGACAAGTGTCATCGTCCACCGGCATTGCGAGAGGGTGGCCGCGTCTGGGGACTCGCGGTTCAGCTCTACGGCGTGCGCTCCACGCACGACTTCGGCATCGGCGATTTCACCGATCTCGCGGACCTCGTCGCGCTTTGCGGCGGCGAGGGCGCCGACGTCGTGGGCGTCAATCCGCTCCACGCGCTGTTTCCGCATGCGCCTTCGCAAGCGAGCCCGTACAGCCCGTCGAGCCGGATGTTCGTCAACGTGCTGTATCTCGACGTGCTCGCGATTCCCGAGCTTTCGCATTGCGTGAAGGCGCGCACGTACGTGGCGTCTCCGGGTTTCCAAACGACGCTCGCCGCCGTGCGCGCGGCGCCGCTCGTCGATTACGCGGGCGTTGCGGCGCTCAAGCTGCCGGTCCTCGAGATGCTGTACGCGCAGGCGCGCGACGACGCGCGCACCGGTGCGACGACGCGTTGGATCGCCTTCGACGCGTACAAGACGGAACGCGGCGAGGCGCTGCGTCGGCACGCGTTGTTCGACGCGCTGCAGGCGCACTTTTTCGCGCGCGATCCCGCGATCTGGGGGTGGCCGCTCTGGCCCGCGGCGTATCGCGACCCGGCTTCGGCGGCCGTCGAGGCCTTCGCCGACGAGCACGTCGAGCGCGTCGACTATTTCGCATGGCTGCAGTGGCAGGCGGAGCTGCAGCGCGAAGCCGTCGCCGAACGCGCCCGGAGGGCGGGCCTCGCGATCGGCCTCTACAGCGACCTCGCGGTGTCGATCGACCGCGGCGGCGCCGAGGCGTGGGCCAACCAGGCGCTGTACGCCACCGCGGCCAGCGTCGGTGCGCCCCCCGACGTGTTCAACGTGCGCGGTCAGGATTGGGGATTGCCGCCGATGATCCCGGCCCGGTTGCGCGACGCGGCGTATGCGCCGTTCATCGCGACGCTCCGGTCGAACATGCGGGGTGCCGGCGCGTTGCGCATCGACCACGTGATGGGCCTGCTGCGCCTGTATTGGGTGCCCGCCGGCGCCACGCCCGCCGACGGCGCGTACGTCCACTATCCCCTCGACGATCTGCTCGGCCTCCTGGCGCTCGAAAGCGAGCGCCACCGATGTCTGGTGATCGGCGAGGATCTCGGCACGGTCCCCGACGCCGTGCGCGCGGGACTCGCGGCGAGCGACGTGTTGTCGTATCGCGTGCTGCTCTTCGAGCGTGACGCGAACGGCGTCTTCAACGCGCCCGCCACGTATCCCGAAGCCGCGCTCGCGACGGCGAGCACGCATGATCTGCCGACGCTCGCGGGTTGGTGGGCGGGCCACGACATCGTGGTGCGTGCGAGGCACGGGCATCTCGGGGCGAATGCCGACATCGATGCGGCGATGGCGGAGCGCATTCGTGATCGCGGCCAGTTGCTCGCGGCGCTCGCTCGTGAAGCGTTGCTTCCGGACGGAACGCCCCTCGATCCGAACGCGGTGCCCGAACTGACGGCCGCGCTCGCGCAGGCGCTGCACGCCTTCCTCGCGCGCTCGCCGTGCGCGCTTTTCGTCGTGCAACCCGAAGACGTGTTCGGCGTCGTCGAGCAGGCGAACGTGCCCGGTACGACGACCGAGCATCCGAACTGGCGGCGCAAATGGCCGGTGACGCTCGACGACATCGAGGCCGACCGCCGGCTGCCGCGCCTTGCCGCGCGCATCGCTCGCGAGCGGGCGACGACTCCCTCGTGAATCGCACCCAAGCGGTGCCCCTGCCGCTCGCGGCGATCCCGCGCGCCACCTATCGCGTTCAGCTGTCGCAAGACTTCACGTTCGATGACGTCACGGCGCTCGTGCCGTATCTCGCGGCGCTCGGCGTGAGCCATGTCTACTGCTCGCCGTATCTGCGCGCGCGTCCCGGCAGCTCCCACGGCTACGACATCGTCGATCACGCGATGCTGAACCCGGAGATCGGATCGCGCGCGGATTTCGATCGCATGGTCGCCGCGCTCGCGCGCGAAGGCATGAGCCATTTGTGCGACGTGGTGCCCAACCACATGGCGGTCATGGGGGGCGACAACGCGTGGTGGATGGACGTGCTCGCCAACGGGCCGTCGTCGCGCTACGCGGGCTTCTTCGACATCGATTGGAACCGGCACGATCCGGACCTCGGCGGAAAGGTGCTGGTGCCGGTGCTCGGCGATGCGTATGCGGCGGTGCTCGAGCGCGGCGAGCTTCGGCTCGCGTTCGTCGCCGACAACGGTCGCCTCGATCTCACCTACTTCGAGCATCGCTTTCCGCTCGACCCCAAGTGTTACCCGGACATCCTGTTGCCCGCGGCTGCCGAATCGCGCACGACCGTCGCGCGAAACGCGGTCGCGGAACTCGAATCGATCGCCTATACGCTGAAGGCATTGCCGCCGCGCGACGATCTTTCGCCGGCACGCGTGGCCGTGCGCCGGCGCCTCGTCGTCGAGCTTGCGCAGCGGCTCGCCGCGTTGGCGCAGCACGACGCGGGCATTCGCGATGCCATCGAAGTCTCCGTCGCGCGCCTCAACGGGAAACCCGGCGAGCGCGAAAGCTTCGACGCCCTGCACGCATTGCTCGAGAACCAGGCGTTTCGTCTCGCGCACTGGCGCGTGGCGTCGGACGAGATCAACTACCGGCGCTTCTTCGACGTCAATGAACTCGCCGCGCTGCGCAACGAGGATGCCGAGGTGTTCGCCGCGACGCATCGGTTCCTGCTCGACCTCGCGGCGCATGGCGCGATCGGCGGACTGCGCATCGATCACCCCGACGGGCTCTACGACCCGAAGCGGTATTTCGCGGCTTTGCAGGCAGCGTACCGGGAGCGCACCGACGTCAACGCAGGGGACGTCCCGTCGCGATCCGGGATCTACGTCCTCATCGAGAAGATCACCGCGCCGCACGAGCGGCTTCCCGAGTCATGGCTCGTGCACGGCACCACCGGATACCGCTTCGCCAACGTGGTCAATGGCCTGTTCGTCGACGGAAGGGCGAAAGCGCGCCTCGATCGCGCGTGGCGCGCCTTCGTCGGCGACGAGGCGCAAAGCTTCGAGCAGGCGAGCGACGCCGGAAGGCGCGCCATCATGGAAGGGGCACTCGCCTCCGAGCTTGGCGTCATCACGCTGCGCGCGCTGCGGCTCGCGCGTGCCGACCGGCGCTCGCGCGATTTCACGTTCAACGCGCTGCGGCAAGGGCTGATCGAGATCGTCGCGCGCTTTCCCGTCTACCGCACTTACGTCGATGCCGACGGGGCGTCCGCGCAGGATCGCCGGTACGTCGAGTGGGCGGTCGGGCGGGCTCGCGCGCGGAGCCGCACGAGCGATCCGACGGTGCTCGACTTCCTGCAGCGCGCGTTGCTCGGCGAGGCTCCGGCGGACGCGTCGGTGCAAACGCTCGCCGCGTGGCGCGACTTCGCGATGCGCGCCCAGCAATTCAGCGCACCGGTCGCCGCAAAGGGCGTCGAGGACACCGCGCTCTATCGCTTCAACCGCCTGGTCTCGCTGAACGAGGTCGGCGGCGATCCCGAGCAATTCGGCATCGGCGTGCGCGCCTTCCACGCCGCGAGCGCCGATCGTGCGAAGCGCTGGCCGCACACGCTGCTCGCCACGTCGACGCACGACAACAAGCGGGGTGAAGACGTGCGCGCGCGCATCGACGCGATTTCCGAGATGCCCGCCGCCTGGCGCGCGATGGTGCGCAAGTGGCGCGCGATGAATCGCAGCCACAAGGCGCTCGTCGACGGAGTGCCGGCGCCGTCGGCCAACGACGAATACCTGCTCTATCAGACGCTCGTCGGCTCGTGGCCGGACGACGCCGACCCCGCAACGCGGCGCGCGGCGTACCGCGAACGCATCACGGCCTACATGCGCAAGGCGGCACGCGAGGCGAAGGTCCATACGAGCTGGCTCGCCCCGAACGCCGAATACGAGGCGGCGCTCGAGGCGTTCGTGGCAGCGCTTCTTGGCGATGCCGGCGAGCGGCTCTTCCTGCCCGATCTTCGACGCGCGTGCGCGGCGTTCGCGTGGTTCGGCCAGCTCGCGAGCGTGTCCGCGACGCTGCTGAAGCTCGCGTCACCCGGCGTGCCGGACATCTACCAAGGCAACGAGCTCGTCGATCTGTCGCTCGTCGATCCCGACAATCGCCGGCCGGTCGATTACGGGCGAAGGCGCGCGTGCCTTGCGGCGATCGACGCGATCGCGCACGCGACGCCGGGCGAGAGGGGTGCGCGCCTTCGCGCGCTGTTCGACCCCCCGCTCGACGGGCGCGCGAAGCTCTTCGTCATCGCGCGCGCACTCGCGCTGCGGCGCGAGCATCCGGCGCTCTTCGCCTACGGCGACTATCGTCCCGTCCGTGCGAGCGGACCGCGCGCCGCGCACGTCGTCGCGTTCGCACGCCGGCACGAGGATCAAGGCGTCATCGCGATCGGCGCGCGCCTTTTCGCCTCGCTCGGCCAAGCCGTCGGCACGCTCCCGATCGGCGCATGCTGGAGCGACACGACGCTCGACCTCGCATTCGTGGCGTCCGGATCGGCGATGACCGGCGTGCTCGGCGGCACGCGAACGATCGCCAACGGCGGCGCGCTGCCCCTCGCGGAGGCGTTCGCCGATTTTCCGGTCGCATTGCTTCATTTCCGGCACGCGGAGGGCTAGCACAGGGTGTGGATCGCCCTGCTCGTGCTCGTGCCGATCGCGCTCGGCGTGCACGTCCTGCTCGACGTCGGGCCGCTGTGGACCTTCGTCGTCGCCATCGGCGCCATCGTTCCGCTCGCCGAATGGATCCGTCGCGGGACCGAGCAGATCGCGCATCGCACCGGCTCCGCCGTCGGCGGCCTGCTGAACGCGACGTTCGGCAACACCGCCGAGCTGATCCTCGCGATCTTCGTGTTGCTCGAAGGGCACGCCGACGTCGTGAAGGCGCAAATTACCGGCTCGATCATCGGCAACGCCTTGCTCGGCTTCGGCCTCGCGATCCTCGTCGGCAGCTTCGGCAAGCGCGAGCTCAAGTTCAATCCGGAGCGCGTGGGATTGCTGTCGAGCCTGATGATCCTGGTGGTGATCGCGCTCCTCGTCCCCGCGCTCTTCGACTACACCGAGCGCGGCATCTTCGCGTCGACCGAGGCGACCTCCCTCGACGAGAAGCTCAGCCTGGCGGTGGCGATCGTGCTGCTGGTCGTCTACGGCGCGAATCTCGTCTATACGCTCGTCACGCATCACGACGTGTTCGCGGCGCACGGCGACGAAGCGCCGGGTAACGCCGCGACGCCGTGGCCGCTCTGGCGGTCGATCGCCGTGCTCGTCGCCGCGACGGTCGGCACCGCGCTGATGGCCGAGCTCGTGTCGGGCGCGCTGCAGGACACGGCGCATGCGCTCGGCGTCTCCACGTTCTTCCTCGGCGTGATCGTGCTCGCGGTCGTCGGCAACGCCGCCGAGTATTTCTCGTCCGTCTATTTCGCGCGGAAGGGCCGGATGGGCCTCGTCGCGAGCATCACCGTGGGCTCGACGATCCAGGTGGCGCTCCTCGTCGCGCCGATCCTCGTGCTCGTGTCGCACGTGATCGGAACGCCGATGAACCTCGTGTTCGACAACCCGCTCGAGCTCGTCGCCGTGGCGAGCGCCGCGCTCGTGGTCAATTCGATCACGCGCGACGGCGAGGCGACGTGGTTCGAAGGCTCGATGCTGGTCGCCGTCTACCTGCTCCTTGCGTTCGCGTTCTTCTTCGCGACGCCGCCCGGCGACGGGTGAACGCGGCTCAGCGACCCATCTCGACGTGCTCCCACGCGGAGCTCGTCTTGTGGTGCAGCCGGAGGTAGTGCTCGCGCAACGCGGCGAGTTCGTTCGCGATCGCGAGCGGGAAGCCGCGGCGCCCGCCGCGCCGGTCGATCAGGAGGTCGTCGAGCAGCTTTTCGCAGCGCGCCGGCGTCGGCCAGGTTTCGCAGAGGCGATTCGCGAGCCGCGCGTAGCGCAGCACGAGTTGCCGCGGCTGGACCGACGGCGGCAGCTCCGCGAGCCACGCGGCCGCAGCGTCGCTGAGCGGCTCGGACGGCGTCGCCGTGCGCTTGGCCTCCCAATCCTCGGCCTTGCGCGCCGCGTAGACGCCCGTCGTCTCGTCGAGCGCCTTGCGCGCGTCGGCCAGCGAGACCTTCTCGAACTCGAGCGCCCCGGGGTCTTTCGATGTCGACATCGGCATCCTCGTCACTCCGCTTCCCGCACGTCGCGCGACGTCGCTGCAGGCCGCGACAGTATAAATCGATGCAACGGCGCCGACGCAACGCACTCGGCGAGCGATAGCGTGCGGCCGCCGGCTGCCCGGCGCGAACGCACGCCGACGAGCGGCCGCGCACGAGCTGCGAGCGGACGTCGAAAACGAAAAGGCCGGGCGCTGCCCGGCCTTTTCGCGTGAAGTTTGCGAGACGCGTTACACCGACTGGATGTTGGAGGCCTGCTTCCCCTTCGGTCCCTGCGTCACTTCGAAGCTGACCTTCTGGCCTTCCTTGAGCGTCTTGAAGCCCTGCATGTTGATCGCCGAGAAGTGAGCGAACAGATCTTCACCGCCGCCGTCCGGCGTGATGAAGCCGAAGCCCTTCGCGTCGTTGAACCACTTCACAGTTCCGGTTGCCATTTTCTTGGTAATTCCTTAAGTACGAGAAGTAAACGGGACGTTGCCCGGCCGATGTTTCGATCTCAAGGAAAGTACGGCGTTCGAACGACTGCGTGGCGGTCGTACAGAGCGTGCCTTTACTGCTTGGAACAAAACACGGCGCGCACTATACGGCAGTTTTCGCGAAAAAGCGATCGGTTTCCGGCGGAAGGCCGGCCGAGTGTTGCGCGGAAACCCACGCCCGGCGCGGCATCCGGGCTGCTTGCCCACCCGGGAAAGGTTCGCCGGATAGGAATTTACGCGACGCAGTTGGTGAGCGGTTACTCGCTGCCTCGCTAGCGTCCGGCCGTTGCCAAAGCGCGTGGCCGCGGTCGTCGTGGCGGGCGTCAGGCAGCCAATTCGCGCCGAACCAGCGCGGCTCCCGCACCCAGCGCCCGCAGCTTGTCCCGGGCGACGTCGCGGGCCAGCGGCACCATGCCGCAGTTGGTGCAGGGGTAGAGGCGCTCGGCCGGGACGAAGCGCAGCGCCGCCCGCAGGACCTCGGCCACGTCCTCGGGCGATTCGACGCGATCCGTCGCGACGTCGATCGCGCCGACCAGCACGTCCTTGCCCGCCAGAAGCGCAAGCAGATCGATCGGGACGCGGGAGCGCGCGCATTCGAGCGACACCTGGTCGATCGCCGATGCGGCGAGCAGCGGAAAGGTCTGCTCGTACTGGCGCCACTCCCCGCCAAGCGATTGCTTCCAGTCGATGTTCGCCTTGATCCCGTAGCCATAGCAGATGTGCACCGCCGTCTTGCAGTCGAGCCCGGCGGCGGCGCGCTCCAGCGCGGCGATGCCCCAGTCGCGGACTTCGTCGAAATAGACGTTGAACGCCGGCTCGTCGAACTGGATGACGTCGACGCCCGCGTCGGCGATCGCGCGCGCCTCGTCGTTCAGGATCTCGGCAAACGCCCAGGCGAGCTTCTCGCGGCTGCCGTAGTGCGCGTCGTGCAGCGTATCGACCATCGTCATCGGCCCGGGAAGCGTGTACTTGACGCCGTGCGTCGTCTGCTTGCGGAGGAAAGCGGCGTCGTCGACGAAGATCGGGTGACGCCGCGCGACCGCGCCGACGACGACGGGCACCGACGCGTCGTAGCGATCGCGGATGCGGACCGTGCGACGGTGTTCGAAATCGACCCCGTCGAGCCCTTCGATGAACGTCGTCACGAAATGGCGCCGCGTCTGCTCGCCGTCGGTGACGATGTCGACGCCGGCATGCTCCTGATCGAAGAGCGCAAGGCGGACGGCATCGCGCTGGCCTTCGGCGAGCGCATCGCCTTCGAGCTTCCACGGCGCCCATAGCGACTGGGCTTCCGCGAGCCACGCCGGCTTAGGCAGGCTGCCCGCAATGGTCGTGCGCAGGATCTCGTTCATCACGTCCTCGTGGGTCGACGCGTTGCATTGTAGGCGCCGGCGCGAAGCGAAGGAGTATCGTGACGGCCGTTTGGTTCACGCCGTCCCGATGCGTCCCGTCCTTTTCGCCGATCACGACTTCCCGGACGTGGATCTCGAGCGCGCGCTCTTCGCCCACGCGGGGGTGCCGCTTCGCTTCGCGCAATGCGCCAGCGAAGCCGACGTGATCGGCGCCGCGCACGACTGCGCCGCGATCCTGCTGCAATACGCACCGATCACCGCGCGCGTCGTCGCGGCACTGCCGCATCTCGGCCTCGTGAGCCGCATCGGCGCGGGATTCGATACGATCGACACCGCGGCGTGCGAAGCGAATGGCGTCTGGGTCGCGAATTCGCCGGACTACGGCGTCGGCGAGGTGGCGACGCACGCGCTCGCGCTCGCGCTGGCGTCGATCCGCAACGTCGTTCGCTACGACCGCGACGTCCACGGCGGGCGATGGCACTACGCGTCGGCGGGGACGCTCACGCGTCCGTCCGAGCTCACGCTCGGCATCGTCGGCCTCGGCCGGATCGGCAAGCGGATGGCGCACGTCGCCCGCAACGTCGTCCGCCGCGTCGCCGCCTACGACCCGTTCATCATCGACGGCGATTTTCCCGCCTACGTCGAGCGCGCCCGCTCGCTGGAGGCGCTGGCGGGGCAGTCCGACATCGTCTCGCTGCACACCCCGCTCGACGCGACGACGCGCGGCATGATCGACCGGCGCTTCTTCGCGGCGCTGAAGCGCGGCGCGACCCTCGTCAATACGGCGCGCGGGGCGATCGTCGACATTCCCGATTTGCTCGGCGCACTCGATGCTGGAATACTGCGGGGCGCCGCGCTGGACGTGCTGCCCGACGAGCCGGTGCCCGAGGATTCCCCGCTCCTGGCGGACGCGCGCGTCATCCTCACGCCGCACGCCGCCTTCTATTCGGTGGAAGCGGAGCGCGAGCTGCGGCGCAAGGCAGCGCAGAATATCGTCACGTGGTGGCGCACCGGCCGGCCCGACTACCCGGTCGTGCGCGGCTCGCGCAGCGTGACCGGGTGAGTGGAGTGGAGATGGCGTCGGAAGGGAACCGTTGGCTGCAGTAACGATCACCGCCGTTCACAAGTGGTTCGGACACACGCACGTGATTCGCGGCGTCGACATCGCGATCGCCGACGGCGAATTCTGCGTGCTCGTCGGGCCCTCCGGCTGCGGCAAGTCGACGCTGTTGCGGATGATCGCCGGGCTCGAGGAGATCAGCGAAGGCGAGATCGCGATCGGCGGGCGCGTCGTGAATCGGGTGCGGCCGAAGGAGCGCGACATCGCGATGGTGTTCCAGAACTACGCGCTCTATCCGCACATGACGGTGCGCGACAACATGTCGTTCGCGCTGCGGCTCGCAAAATCGTCGACGGCCGATATCCGGCAGCGCGTCGAACGTGCGGCGGGCATTCTCGGGCTTTCGCCGTATCTCGATCGCTATCCGCGCCAGCTCTCGGGCGGGCAGCGCCAGCGCGTGGCGATGGGACGCGCGATCGTGCGCGATCCGCAGGTGTTTTTGTTCGACGAGCCGCTTTCGAATCTGGACGCGAAGCTGCGCGTGCAAATGCGCACCGAGATCAAGGAGCTGCACCAGCGGCTCAAGACGACGTCGATCTACGTGACGCACGATCAGATCGAGGCCATGACGATGGCCGACCGGATCGTCGTCATGCGTGACGGCATCGTCGAGCAGTCGGGCGACCCCCTCGATCTCTACGATCGTCCCGCGAACACGTTCGTCGCGGGCTTCATCGGCTCGCCGGCGATGAATCTCGTGCCCGGCGTTGCGCGCGTCAATGGCGGTGCGCCGAGCGTCGAGTTCGACGGTGGCGTGCGCCTGCCGGCGCCGCAGAACGCGCGCGCGGTCGACGGACAGCCGGTGCTCTACGGCATGCGCCCCGAGCATTGCGCACTCGCCGGCAGCGCCGGGCTGCCCGCCGAGGTCGTCGTGGTCGAGCCGACCGGCGCGGACACGCAACTGTTCTGCCGTTTCAATGGCCAGGAATTGACGTCGCTCGTCCGCGATCGCGTCGACTGCCGCGCGGGCGACCGCGTCGGCCTCGTGCCCGACCTCGCGCGCGCCCACCTTTTCGACGCGGCGACCGGAGTGCGCCTCGTCGGATGACTGCGTCTTGATCGTTTCACCCCACAGGAGGAGAAAGCCGTGAGTGAATTCAAACGCCGGGAATTCCTGAAGACGACTGCCGGGCTCGCCGCCGGCGCCGCCGTCGGGCCGATGATCTTCGTGAAGGACGCGAACGCGCAGGCGTGGAAGAACACGCCCGAGAAGGGCGCGAAGCTGCGCGTCTTGCGCTGGAGCCAGTTCGTCTCGGGCGACTGGGACCAGTACATGAAGAACGTCCAGAAGTTCCAGGACAAGTACCAGATCGAGGTGCGCGTCGACAAGGAAGGCTGGGAGGACGTGCGGCCGAAGGCCGCCGTCGCCGCGAATACGGGTGCGGGCCCCGACATCATCCTGTCGACGAACGACGACGCGAACCTCTATCCCGAGAAGCTCGTCGACGTGACCGACGTTTGCACGTACCTCGGCGGCAAGTACGGTGGCTTCTACCCGGTGTGCGATCCGTACCTGCGTCCCGACGGGAAGAAGTGGATCGGGGTGCCGCTCGGCGTCGCGGGCGTGTGCATGGTGTACCGGATGAGCCACATGAAGGCGGCTGGCTTCGACGCCTTCCCCAAGGACACCGACGGGTTCCTCAAACTCTGCAAGGGGCTGAAGGAGAAGGGCACGCCGCCGGCCTTCGCGCTCGGCAATGCCACCGGCGACGGCAACACGTGGTGCCAGTGGATCGTCTGGGCGCACGGCGGCAAGCTCGTCGACCAGAGCAACAAAGTCGTGATCAACAGCCCCGAGACGCTGAAGGCGCTCGAGTACGTGAAGGAGCTCTACCCGACGTTCGCGCCGGGAACGCTGTCGTGGCTCGACCCGAACAACAACAAGGCGTTCCTCGACGGCCAGATCTCGCTCACCAACAACGGGATTTCCATCTATTACGCCGCGAAGAACTCGAAGGACGACAAGGTGAAGGAGATGGCGGCAGACATCTATCACGCCAACATGCCGGTCGGTCCCATCGGCAAGCCGACGGAATTCCAACTGTTCTTCAATCAGATGATCTTCAAGTACTCGAAGTACCCGCGCGCCGCGAAGGAGTTCCTGCGCTTCATGATGGAGCCCGAGCAGATGGATCCGTGGGTAGAGGCATCGATCGGCTACGTGACGCCGGCGCTTCGTCACTACGAGCAGAACCCGATCTGGACCGTCGATCCGAAGCACACGCCGTATCGCGACTCGATGAAGAACATGCTGCCGTCGGGCTACGCCGGCAAGATGGGCTACGCATCCGCCGGCGCGCTCGCCGACTTCATCGTCGTCAACATGGTGGCGGAGGCGGCGTCGGGATCGAAGTCGCCGCAGGAGGCGGCGGAGCGCGCGCAGAAGCGTGCGGAGCGTTACTACAAAGTCTGACGTAGCTGGATCGCGTCGTTCGTTTGGCGGGTGCGCCGCGCGCGGCGCACCCGGTCTCTTTCTCACATCGCTGCACCCGCGCCTTGCCATCCATCGCCACCCGCCTGCAGGACAACCGCAACGCGCTGGGAATGCTGTTCCTGCTGCCCACGGCGATCTTGCTGCTCGTTTTCCTGACGTATCCGCTCGGGCTCGGCACGTGGCTCGGCTTCACCGACGCGAAGGTCGGCCGGCCCGGGGAATTCATCGGCCTCGAGAATTTCGATTTCCTCTGGCACGACCAGGTCACGCGACTCGCGCTCTTCAACACGATTTTCTATACGGTGATCGCGAGCGTGATCAAGTTCGCCCTCGGGTTGTGGCTGGCGCTGATCCTGAACCAGCACCTGCCGTTCAAGGCATTCCTGCGCGCCATCGTCCTCCTGCCGTTCATCGTGCCGACCGCGCTTTCGGCGATCGCGTTCTGGTGGATCTACGACTCGCAGTTCTCGATCATCAGCTGGCTGCTCGAGAAGATGGGTCTCATCCACCAGTACATCGACTTCCTCGGCGACCCGTGGAACGCGCGCTTCTCGACGATCGCCGCCAACGTCTGGCGTGGCGTGCCGTTCGTCGCGATCACGCTGCTCGCCGGGCTGCAGACGATTTCACCGTCGTACTACGAGGCGGCGAGCCTCGACGGCGCGACGCCGTTCCAGCAGTTCCGCTTCGTCACGCTGCCGCTTCTTACGCCGATCATCGCGGTCGTCATGACGTTCTCGGTGCTCTTCACGTTCACCGACTTCCAGCTGATCTACGTGCTGACGCGCGGCGGCCCGCTGAACGCCACGCATTTGATGGCGACGCTTTCGTTCCAGCGCGCGATCCCGGGCGGAAGCCTCGGCGAGGGTGCGGCGATCGCCACCGCGATGGTTCCGTTCCTGCTCGCGGCGATATTGGTCTCGTACTTCGGGTTGCAGCGCCGCGCGTGGCAGCAAGGCGGGAAGGACGCGTGAGGCCCGAAGCCGAGCTGACGACGGCGCTTGTCCCGCCGCGCACGACCGACTCGCAGGGCATGAGCTATCTCGTGTCGATGCCGCGGCGCATCGTCACGCTGTGGGTGCCCCTCACGGTATTCCTCATCGTGCTGCTGTTCCCGTTCTATTGGATGGTGGTCACGAGCGTCAAGCCGGACGACGAGCTCTTGTCGCGGGAGGGCAACCCGTTCTGGGTGCACGCGCCGACGCTCGCGCACATCAAGAAGCTTTTCTTCGATACCGGCTATCCGGAGTGGCTCTGGAACACGATGCTCGTCTCGGTCGTGTCGACCTTCGTCTCGATCGCATGCAGCGTGCTCGCCGCGTACGCGATCGAGCGGCTGCGGTTCAAGGGCTCGCGCTACGTCGGCATGAGCATCTTCCTCGCCTACCTCGTGCCGCCATCGATCCTGTTCATTCCGCTGGCGGCGATGGTGTACAAGCTCAACCTCTTCGACACGCGGCTGGCGCTGATCCTCACCTACCCCACGTTCCTGATCCCGTTCTGCACGTGGCTGCTGATGGGGTACTTCAAGTCGATCCCGTTCGAGCTCGAGGAATGCGCGCTGATCGACGGCGCCAACCGGTGGCAGATCCTCGTGAAGATCGTCCTGCCGCTCGCCGTCCCCGGCCTCATCTCGGCGGGCATCTTCGCGTTCACGCTCTCGTGGAACGAGTTCATCTACGCGCTCACCTTCATCTCGTCGTCGGAAGTGAAGACGGTGCCGGTCGGTGTCGTGACCGAGCTGGTCGAGGGCGACGTCTATCACTGGGGCTCGCTGATGGCAGGCGCGCTCTTCGGCTCGCTGCCGGTGGCGATCCTGTATTCGTTCTTCGTGGAGTACTACGTGTCGGGGCTGACGGGGGCGGTGAAGGAATAGGATCTTGATGCGAAGGCGCGCCGCCCGCATCTCGTAGAATTGCAGATCCACCGACGAAGGGACGAGTCATGAACGACATCAAGGACACCATCCGCGATCAGGTCAAGAAGGACCGCGTGGTCCTGTACATGAAGGGCACGCCGCAATTCCCGCAGTGCGGCTTCTCGGCGACGGCCGCCGAGATCCTGAAGCGCTGCGGCGTGACGAGCTACGCGTCGTACAACATCCTTCAGGACGACGCGCTGCGCCAGGGCGTCAAGGAGTACTCGAACTGGCCGACGATTCCGCAGCTCTACGTCGACGGCGAATTCGTCGGCGGCTGCGACATCATGCGCGAGATGTACCAGTCGGGCGAGCTCCAGCAACTGCTCGCGAAGCAGCCGGCCTGAAGTCGTTACGTGCGCGCGCGATGCACGCGGCGCACGTCGGGAATGCGGTGCAGCGCGCGCATGACGTGCGCGAGATGAATGCGGTCGCGCACCTGCAGGCCGAAGAACATCGCGACGTCGCCGCCGTCGGGCCGCTCCATCGAGACGGTGTCGATGTTCGCGTCGGCGTTGCCGACGGCGGTTGCGAGCTCGGCCAGCATGCCGCGGCGGTCGGCGACGAGCACGCGCACGCCGCAATCGAACACGCCCTGCACGTCGGACGACCATTCGACGTCGACGAGCTCGCCGCCGTCGATGCGCTGCTTGCGCAGCGTCACGCAGTCGCGCAGGTGCACGATCAGGCCCTGGCCCTTGCGGAACTGCGCGATGATCGCGTCGCCGGGAATCGGCCGGCAGCATTTCGCGTACTGGATCGCGACGCCCTCGACGCCGCGAAGCGTCAACGCTGCGGGCTTCGGCGGCGGATGCGTCGCGTGCGGGTCGTCCGCCTTGCCCACCTGTCGGGTTAGCGCCTGCGCGACGACGAACGAAAGTCGCTTGCCGAGGCCGATGTCGGCGAGGATCTCGAGCTGGGTCTTCGCGCCGTACTCCTTCGCAAGCGCCTCCCAGCGATCCCATGTGATCGACTCGGGCTCGATGTTGAGCGTCGCCAGTGCCTGGTTCAACAACCGCTCGCCGAGCGCGGCGGACTCCTGCTGCTGCAGCCCTTTCAGGTAGTGCCGGATGCGCGAGCGGGCCTTGCCCGTCGTCACGAACGACAGCCACGACGGATTGGGCCGCGCGGTGGGCGAGGTCAGGATCTCGACGTGATCGCCGTTCTTGAGCTCGGTGCGCAGCGGCAGCAGCTCGTAGTTGATCCGCGCCGCGACGCAGTGGTGACCGATGTCGGTGTGCACGCCGTACGCGAAGTCGACCGCCGTCGCCCCGCGCGGCAACGCCATGATCTTGCCCTTCGGCGTGAAGAGGTAGATCTCGTCGGGGAAGAGGTCGCCTTTCACGTGCTCGAGGAATTCCTTGGAGTCGCGCGACTCGGACTGGATCTCGAGCAGGCTCTGCAGCCAGCGATGCGTCTCGCGCTGGGCCTCGGCGAGGTCGAGCTGCCCGCCGGACTTGTAGAGCCAGTGCGCGGCGACGCCCGCTTCGGCGACGCGGTGCATGTCGTGCGTGCGAAGCTGCGCCTCGAGCGGCGTGCCGAACGGTCCGAACAGCGTCGTGTGCAGCGACTGGTAGCCGTTCGCTTTCGGGATCGCGATGTAGTCCTTGAACTTGCCGGGAATCGGCTTGTAGAGCTCGTGCAGCACGCCGAGCGCCGCGTAGCACGTCGACTTGTCGGCGACCAGCACGCGCACGCCGTAGATGTCGAAGACCTGCGAGAACGTGTAACGCTTCTCGCGCATCTTCTTGTACACCGAGTACACGCTCTTCTCGCGACCTGTCACGACCGCCGCGATGTTGGCGCGGGCGAGGCCGTCGCGAATCACGTCCAGCAGCCGGTTCATCACCTCGCGGCGGTTGCCGCGCGCCATCTTGATCGAATGCGCGAGGATCCGGTAGCGCAGCGGATAGAGATGCTTGAACGACAGGTCCTGCAGCTCGAGGAAGAGCGCGTTCAGCCCCAGCCGGTTGGCAATCGGCGCGTAGATGTCCATCGTCTCGCGCGCGATGCGCTTGCGATGCCCCGGCGCCATCGCGTCGAGCGTGCGCATGTTGTGCAACCGGTCCGCGAGCTTGATCAGGATGACGCGCACGTCGCGCGCCATCGCAAGCAGCATCTTGCGGAAGCTCTCGGCCTGCGCGTCCTCGCGCGTCGCGAACTCGATCTGGTCGAGCTTGGATAGGCCGTCGACGATCGCCGCCACCGGCTTGCCGAAGCGGTGCTCGATCTCGCCGCGCTTGACCGACGCGTCCTCCATCACGTCGTGCAGAAGCGCCGCGGCGAGGCCCTCCGCGTCGAGGCGCCACTCCGACAGGATGCTCGCGACCGCGAGCGGGTGGGTGATGTAGGGCTCGCCCGACTTGCGGAATTGGCCGCGGTGCGCGGATTCCGAAAACGCGAACGCGCGCTCCACGAGCGCGATGTCGGGCGTCGGCAGGTAATGCCCGAGGTGCCGCGTGAATTCGGCGATCTCGGACATTCGATCAGGCGTGCGTCAGATCGACGTCGTCGGCGTCGTCTTGTGCAGCATTTCGATGCCGACCTTGCCGGCGGCGATTTCGCGCAGCGCGATGACCGTCGGCTTGTCGCGATCCGGATCGAGCAGCGGCGCCGAGCCGGACGTGATCTGGCGCGCGCGGTTGGTCGCGGCCAGCGTCAGTTCGAAGCGATTGGGAATCTTCGCGAGAGCGTCGTCGATGGTGATGCGGGCCATGGATTCGTCTAGTCCGTTGAAAGAAGTTGGGCGAGCGCCGTCGCGTGGCGTACCTGCTGGCGCGTCGCGGTGAGCCGCGCGGCGCGCACGATCGCCGACAGATCGTCGACTGCGCGTGCAAAGTCCTGATTCATAATAACATAATCGAATTCGCCGCAGTGGCGCATTTCCTCGCGCGCAGCGTGCAGCCGCTGCTCGATCACGTCCGGCGGGTCCTGTGCCCGGGCAATCAACCGCTCGCGCAGCACCTCGATCGACGGCGGCAGGATGAAGATCTGTACGCAATCGGGGACGATCCGGCGCACCTGCGCCGCGCCCTGCCAGTCGATCTCGAGCAGCACGTCCTGTCCGGCGGCGACCTGCTGCTTCAGCCACGTCGCCGACGTCGCGTACCAGTTGCCGTGGACGAAGGCCTGCTCGAGGAATTCGCCGCGCTCCTTCAACGCCAGGAACTGCGGCACGTCGATGAAGTGGTAGTGCTTGCCTTCGCTCTCGCCGGGTCGCGGCGGGCGCGTGGTGTACGAGATCGACAAGCGGATGCCGGCCTCGCGCTCGAGCAGCGCGTTCACCATGCTGCTCTTGCCGCCGCCCGACGGCGCCGCGACGACGAAGAGGCAGCCGGCGGCGCCCGGTGCCTGGGTTGTGATGGTCAAGGCTTCGACCTCATGCCCGTCGCGCCGCCCACTCTCGGCCTCCTTGGGCCCGCGGTGCCAAGCGTGACCTTGGCGACACGATGCGCCGCATTCCGCGTCGACCTTCCGACCGCGCGCTCGGACGGTCCCTTCGGGCCTCCGCTTCGCGCCTCGCGCACGGTCGTCCTTCGCTCGGCTCCGCCTCGCGCGCCGCGCTCACTCAAGATTTTGCACTTGCTCGCGCATCTGCTCGATCAGGACCTTGAGCTCGAGCGAGACCTGCGACAGCTCGACGTCGACCGATTTCGATCCGAGCGTATTGGCCTCGCGATGCAACTCCTGGGCAAGAAAATCGAGCCGCTTGCCCACGCTGCCGCCCTGCGCGAGCACGCGCCGGATCTCGGCCACGTGCGTCGACAGCCGCGCGACCTCCTCCGCGACGTCGATCTTCGTCGCGAACAGCGCGAGCTCCTGCTTGAGCCGCTCGTCGTTGCGCTCGACGCCCGCTTCGGCGAGCCGCGCGCCGAGCTTCTCGAGAAACGCCTGGTGCAGCGCCGGCATCTTGGGCGCGACGCGCGCGACCTGCACGTCGATGTCGGTGCAACAGCGCTCGAGTACCGTCCGGAGCTTTGCGCCTTCGCGTGCCCGCGCATCGGTCAGCTCACCCAGCGCCTGCGACACGAGCGACTCCGCCTGCTCGACGAGCGCTTCCTGCGAGATCGACGCGTCGATCATGACGCCTGGCCAGCGCAGGATGTCGGCCGTCGTCAGCGGCGGTGTTCCCGGCAACGCCTTCGCGACCGCGGTTGCGGCATCGGCGAGTTGCTGAATGCGCTCGGTGTTGACCGCGATGGTTCCCGCTGCGCCGGCGGTGCGCGCGAGCGACAGCCGGCATTCGACCTTGCCGCGCTTCTGCGCGCCGGCGATTCGTTCCCGCAGCGCGGGCTCCATCGTGCGCAGTTCCTCGGGGAGCTTGAGCGTGACGTCGAGGTAGCGGTGATTGACCGAGCGAAGCTCCGCAGCAAGGGAAATGCCCGGTAGCTCGGTACTCGCCGCGGCGAAGCCTGTCATGCTGAGAATCATGACGAAATCCGACCGGGAAACGCAGGGAAGATTGCAGGTTTCGGCTTTACTTTCGCACGCGTCACCGCGAGAATGTATGCGTTTCGTGCCCCTCCCGCAAGGCTGGGGTGGCGCGCTGGCACGGGACTTGCGCTTAGCCTCGCGCGCGTCCGCGCGCCGAATCCCTCAGGCATGCCCGTCACCAACCAAGCCCTCCCGAGCGGCTACGCGCTGCTCAATTATCGGATCGACCGTCAGATCAGCCGCGGCGGCTTCTCGATCGTCTACCGCGCATTCGACGAGACCGGGCAGCCGGTGGCGATCAAGGAATACCTGCCGTCTTCGCTCGTGCTGCGCACCGAGGGCGACGTCGTACGCGCGAGCAGCGCCGAGAACCTGACGTCGTTCCGCTACGGGATGAAGTGCTTCTTCGAGGAGGGTCGCGCCCTCGCGAAGATCAACCATCCGAACGTCGTGCGCGTGTTGAATTTCTTCCGCGCCAACGAGACGGTGTACATGGTGATGCGCTACGAGCGCGGGCGCACGCTGCAGCAGCAGATCCAGATGCGGCAGGATCAGATGTCGGAGCGCTTCGTGCGTCAGGTGTTCATGCAGCTTCTCAACGGCCTGCGTGAAGTGCACACGCACAAGATCCTGCACCTCGACATCAAGCCGGCGAACATCTACCTGCGTACCGACGGCAGCCCGGTGCTGCTCGACTTCGGCGCGGCCCGGCAGACGTTGACGACCAACCGGCCGAAGCTCGCGCCGATGTATACGCCGGGCTTCGCCGCGCCCGAGCAGTACCGCGACCATGACCGCCTCGGGCCGTGGACCGACGTCTACGGGACCGGCGCGTCGATGTTCGCGTGCCTCGCGGCGTTCGCACCGCAGGCCGCCGATGCGCGCGTCGCCGAGGATCATCTCGTGTCGGCCAAGAAGATCTGGTCGGGCCAGTACTCGGACAACCTCCTCGAAGTGATCGACTGGTGCCTGCGCCTCGACCCGCTCGAGCGGCCGCAAAGCGTGTTCGCGCTGCAGCGCGCGATTCGCGACATCGCGCCGGTCAAGCGCAAGCTGACCTTCCTCGGAAATCTCAAGCGGCTGCTGTTCTCGGAGATCGGCGCGTAGCTCGCGGTCATGCGGTTCACGATCTTCCAGGAGTCGCGCAAGGGCGCGCGCGAGGTCAACCAGGACCGCATTGCGTACACCTACAGCCGCGAGACGCTGCTGCTCGTGATCGCCGATGGCATGGGCGGCCACGTCGGCGGCGAGATCGCGGCGCAGATCGCCGTGCGCCTGTTCATCGAGCGCTTCCAGCAGGAGGCGAAACCGATCCTGCGCAATCCGCTCAAGTTCATCCAGGACACGATGTTGCGCGCCCACGCCGCGCTCGGCTCGTACGCGAACCAGTTCTCGATGCTCGAGACGCCGCGCACGACGTGCGTCGCCGTGATCGTGCAGGGCGGCGTCGCGTATTGGGGCCACGTCGGCGATTCGCGCTTCTACCTGTTGCGCCAGGGGCGGCTGATCGCGACGACGAAGGACCACTCGAAGGTGCAGTACCTCGTCGACCAGGGCGTCATCACGGCCGAGGACGTCGTCCACCATCCCGACCGAAACAAGATTTTCAGCTGCCTCGGCGGCGCCATCGACCCCGTCATCGACCTGTCGCGCCGCACGCCGTTGCACAATGGCGACCTGCTGATCCTCTGCACGGACGGGCTGTGGAGCGTGTATTCGCATCGCGAAATGGCGACGATGCTCACGTCCACGCCGATCCTGACGACCGGACCGAAGATGATGCGCGAGGCGGAGGCGCGCGGCGGTCCGGAAGGCGACAACGTCTCCGCGATCGTCGTTCGCTGGGGGCCCGAAACGCTGGCGGACGAGACGACGACGACGGACAATCTCGAACTCGGGCAGTTCGCGACGCAGGTGGAAAACACGCTCACGCTCGCCGATCGCAGCGGCAAGGAGCGCGATCTCTCGGACGACGAGATCGAGCGCGCCATCGCGGAGATCCAGGCGACGATTCAGAAATATCGGAAATAGCGATGATGTCCCGACGCTCGCTTCGCTCGCTGCCGTACGCAACGCCCGTCCGGTCGTTCGGACCCCTTCGCGACTGACATGCGCCAACTCCTCCTCGACACGGAAACGACCGGCCTCGATCCGAAGCAGGGCCACCGCATCATCGAGATCGGCGCGGTCGAGGTCGTCAACCGCAGGCTTACCGGGCGTCATCTGCATTACCGGCTCGATCCCGAGCGCGACATCGATGCCGCCGCGACCGAGGTACACGGCATGACGCGCGACGACCTCTGCGGCAAGCCGCGCTTCGCGGACATCGCCGGCGAATTTCTCGACTTCGCGCGCGGTGCGGAATGGATCATTCACAATGCGCCGTTCGACGTCGCGTTCTTCGATGCCGAGTTCGACCTCTGCGGCCTGCCGCGCTGCACGTCGGTGTACGAGCGGCTGATCGACACGCTCGCGCTCGCGCGCGAAACCTTTCCCGGGAAGCGCAACAACCTCGACGCGCTCTGCGAGCGCTTCGGCATCTCGAACGCGCATCGCACGCTGCACGGCGCGCTGCTCGACGCGCAATTGCTCGCCGAGGTTTACCTCGCGATGACGCGCGGACAGGAGACGCTCGTCATCGATATGTACGTGCCGGAAACGCCGATGCCAGGCATCGTCGACGGCGTGGCGACGACGATGGCCCGTTACGCGCTGCGGCGGATCGTGCCCACCGACGCCGAGCTCGCCGAGCATCACGCGTATCTCGACGCGCTCGCGCGCGAATGCAGGCAGGGCTGCGTCTGGCTTTCGCTCGAAGCCGAGGTTGCGCTCGCCTGATGCGACGTCGCGCGACGACCGCGTCGGTCACCGCGGGTCAGCGCGCATGCCAACCCGCCGGCGCGGCCCTGCAGTCCTGACGTGGACCTCGTGCTGTGGCGGCACTGCGAGGCGGCGCCCGGCGTTCCGGATGACCAACGACCGTTGACGCCGCGCGGCGTCGCGCAGGCAAAGGCGATGGCAACCTGGCTCGCGCCGCGCCTGCCGCAACATTGCCGCACACTCGTTTCGCCCGCACTGCGCGCGCAACAGACTGCGCGCGCACTCGGCCGCGACTTCGAGACGACCGCCGACGTCGGGACCGCCACGACCGTCCCCCTGCTGCTCGCTGCGGCGGGTTGGCCGGATGCCGGCGAGGACGTCATGGTCGTCGGTCATCAGCCGACGCTCGGCGAGGTCGCGTCGCTCCTGCTCGAAGGGGACGCAAGCGGTCGCCGTGTCGAAACCGGTGCCGTGCTCTGGCTCTCGAGCGCGCGCAACGGCGGCGCCGTTCTGAGGGTCGCGATCGCGCCGGATCCCGGCTGATCTTCGGCGTTGCGCCGGCGGTATCCCGGCGCGCCTGCTAATCTCGCCGGTTTTCGAGAACGCGGCGTTTGCGCCGGTTCGCCGTGCCCGTCGACTACCTGCAGAAGATCCTGACCGCGAAGGTCTACGACGTCGCAGTGGAGACGCCGCTCGAGCTCGCGCCGCAGTTGTCGGCGCGGCTTCGCAACCGCGTGCTGCTGAAGCGCGAGGACGAGCAGCCGGTCTTCTCGTTCAAGCTGCGCGGCGCATACAACAAGATGGCGAACCTGCCGCCCGACGAGCGCGCGCGCGGCGTGATCGCCGCGTCGGCGGGCAACCACGCGCAGGGTGTCGCGCTCGCCGCGCAGCGTCTTCGTTGTGCGGCGACGATCGTCATGCCGGTGACCACGCCGCAGATCAAGATCGCGGCGGTGGCCGCGCGCGGCGCCGAGGTCGTGCTGCACGGCGACTCGTATTCCGACGCGTACGAGAAGGCGCAGGAACTGCAGCGCGAGCGTGGCCTCGTGTTCGTGCATCCGTACGACGATCCCGACGTGATCGCGGGGCAGGGCACGATCGGGATGGAAATCCTGCGCCAATGGCAGTCGCCGCTCGACGCGATCTTCGTCGCGATCGGCGGTGGCGGGCTCATCGGCGGCGTTGCCGCCTACGTCAAGCGCGTGCGGCCGGAGATCCGGATCATCGGCGTGCAACCGGAGGACTCCGACGCGATGGCGCGCTCGCTCGCGGCCGGGCGGCGCGTCGTGCTGCCGCACGTCGGGCTCTTCGCCGACGGCGTCGCGGTCAAGCAGGTCGGGGAGGAGACGTTTCGCCTCGCGCGGAAGTACGTCGACGAAATCGTCATCGTCGACACCGACGCCATCTGCGCCGCGTTGAAGGACGTGTTCGAGGACACGCGTGCGATTCTGGAGCCCGCCGGAGCGCTGGCGATCGCGGGCGTCAAGGCGTGGGTCGCGCGGGAAGGCGTCGAAGGCAGGACCGTCGCTGCGATCGCCTGCGGCGCCAACATGAATTTCGACCGGCTGCGCTTCGTCGCCGAGCGTGCCGAACTGGGCGAGCAGCGCGAGGCGATTCTCGCCGTCACCATTCCCGAGCGGCCGGGCAGTTTCCGCACGTTCTGCGCGCTGCTCGGCAAGCGCTCGATCACCGAGTTCAACTACCGCTACGCGGATCCGCAGGTCGCGCACCTGTTCGTCGGCCTCGAGGTCACCGATCGCCGCGAGACCGAGCGGCTGCTCGCCGCGTTGAAGGAGGCGCGCATCGAGGCGAGCGACCTCTCCGACAACGAGATGGCCAAGTTGCACGTGCGGCACTTGGTCGGCGGCCACGCGCCGGCGGCGGAGCACGAGATCCTGTACCGCTTCGAGTTTCCCGAGCGGCCCGGCGCCCTGATGCAGTTCCTCGACAGCATGAGCGCCGGCTGGAACATCAGCCTCTTCCATTACCGGAACCACGGCGACGACTACGGGCGCGTCCTCGTCGGGATGCAGGTGCCGCCCGGCGACAGCCGCGCGTTTCGCGACTTCCTCGACCGGCTCGGATACGACTACGTCGACGAATCGGCGAATCCGGCGTATCGGATGTTCCTCGGGCGCTGACGCGTGCGCGGCAGCACGTGCCGCCCCACGGCAGCGCGGTCGAGGGAAAACGTATCGTCATGTTGCGTTTTCGTCAGAATTCCGGCGCACGTGCAATTCCGGCAAGCTTTATGCTCTAGGCAACCCGCTCCTGGCATGTCAGACTCGGCGGGGGCCGGTGCGGCGCCGGGCAGCCGCGAGTTCGCAGGCTGCGCCGGGGACCGTATCCGGCATCGACTCCGCCGGGCCGGAACGGCCTCGCGGTGACGAAACGAAAGCCGTCGATGGGCAACGACACTCCGAGCCGCAACCCGCTGTCGGGCACCAAGGTCATGGTGATCGACGACTCGAACACCATCCGGCGCAGCGCCGAGATATTCCTGCTGCAGGCCGGTTGCACGGTGATCCTCGCCGACGACGGCTTCGACGCGCTCGCCAAGATCGCCGACCACCAGCCCGACCTCGTCTTCGTCGACATCATGATGCCGCGCCTCGACGGCTACCAGACCTGCGCGCTCATCAAGAAGAACAGCCGCTTCCGCTCGACGCCCGTCGTGATGCTCTCCTCCAAGGACGGCCTCTTCGATCGCGCGCGCGGCCGGATGGTGGGCTCGGACCAGTACCTGACGAAGCCCTTCACCAAGGAAAGCCTGTTGAAGGCGGTCGCGGCGCACGTGCGCGCGGTCGCGGCGTAGAGGAGCGCGGCACCGCATGGCGAATCCGATCAGCGCGAGGGCGATCGTCGCGGAAACCCACCCGGCGACCGGTGAACGGAAGGGGCCCACGATGGGCATCAAGCGAATCCTGGTCGTCGACGACTCGGCGACCGAGCGGCATATGCTGAAGGACCTGCTGACGAAGGCCGGCTACGAGGTGTTCTCGAGCGAGAACGGCGAGGATGCGATCGCGAAGGCGCGCAAGCTCAAGCCCGACCTGATCCTGATGGACGTCGTGATGCCGGGCCTGAACGGCTTCCAGGCCACGCGCGCGATCAGCCGCGATCCCGAAACGAAGTCGATCCCCGTGATCATGTGCACGTCGAAGAGCCAGGAAACGGACAAGATCTGGGGCCTGCGCCAGGGCGCGCGGGATTACGTGATCAAGCCGGTCGACCGCGAGGCGTTGCTCGCGAAGATCGCGTCGCTCGACTGACGCGAGAGCGAGTTCGACACGATGTCGCGCGCCGCCCGCCTCGATCTGCGCTCGTTCCAGAAGGAGCTCGCGAGCCGGCTCGCGAGCAAGACCGCCGCGCAGGTCGAGTCGTCGCGCCTCGGCATCGCCTGTGGCGAGCGGCGCTGGCTGATCCGCTTGGGCGATGCGGGCGAGGTGATCGCCGTGCCGCCGGTCGTCACGGTGCCGCTCACCAAGCCGTGGTTCCTGGGCCTCGCGAACATCCGCGGCAATCTCTACAGCGTCATCGATTTTCCGGCTTTCCTCGGCGAGGGAAAGGTCGCGGCGACCGCGCTCG
>DASTGT010000098.1:0-3033 GCA_035718935.1 Casimicrobiaceae bacterium | reverse complement strand
CGATCATGCCCGCCGGCGCCGCTTCGTGCGCCTGCCGCTCGTCGATGAAGAGCACGTGCAGCGACGAATACCCGTCGCGCAGCTTGAGCATCGCGTGCTCGAGGAGTGCCCGCCGCGTGGTCGCGAGCGGCGCGAGGAGCCGCACGCCGGGCACCGGGGTGAAGGGCACGGCGGCGACGAGCTTCGGGTAATAGCGGCGCCCGTAGCGCCGATACGCGTCGGCCCATCCCCAATCGAATACGTATTCACCGTAACTGTGCGTCTTGGCGTAGAGCGGCATCGCGCCGATCAGCGCCGAGCGCTCCCACGCGGTGAGAAACCTTGGTTCCCATCCGGTGGCCGGCGAAGCGCACCCGGTGTCGTGCAGCGCCGAAAAATATTCGTGCGACAGAAGCGGCGCCCGCCCGGCGAGCGCGTTCCACGTCGCAGGCGCGATGGCGGACAACGCGACGTCGTCGCGAATCACCGGTGCGGCGACGGGCGGTCGTGGTCGCGAATACGGGACGGGTGCGTGCATGGCGGGTTCGATTTTACGCAGTGCTAACATCGTTCGATGCGGATTGCGCTCGCGCAGCTCGACCAGACGCTCGGCGACCTCCGAGCCAATGCGGCGGCGATCGTCGACGCGATCGATGCGGCGCGGCGCGCGCAGGCCGCGCTCGTCGTGACGCCCGAGCTTTCGCTTTGCGGCTACCCGCCGGAAGACCTCGTGCTGCGACCGGCGTTCCTCGACGCGTGCGCGGCCGAGCTCGCAGCGCTCGCCCCACGCGTGCGCGACGTCGTCGCGCTCGTCGGCTTTCCCGAACGGCACGATGGCGCGCGCTACAACGCGACGGCGGTGTTGCGCGATGGCCGCGTCGAATGCATCTATCGCAAGCATTTCCTGCCGAACTACACGGTCTTCGACGAAGATCGCTACTTCGAGCCGGGGCGCGAGCCGTGCGTGTTCGACGTCGAGGGCGTGCGCATCGGCCTCCTGATCTGCGAGGACTGCTGGTTTCCGCAACCCGCCGCGCAGGCGCGCGCCGCGGGCGCGCAGGTGGTCATCGTTCCGAACGGCTCGCCGTATCACACGCAGCAGCAACGCGCGCGCGTGCTCCAGATCGAGGCGCGCGTGCGCGAGAGCGGCGTGCCGTTCGTCTACCTGAATCAGGTGGGCGGGCAGGACGAGCTCGTTTTCGACGGCGCGTCGTTCGTGACGAACGCGCACGGCGCGATCGTGCAGCAGTTGCCCGCGTGGGAACCCACGCTCGCCATCGCCGAGTTCGACGGCGCCGCGCCGCGGCCGGTGCGCGGCGAGCTCGACACCGCGCTCGAGCCCAACGTGTACAACGCGCTGGTCATGGGCGTGCGCGACTACGTCGGCAAGAACGGCTTCCCCGGCGTGATACTCGGGCTTTCGGGCGGCGTCGACTCCGCGCTGACGCTCGCGATCGCGGTCGACGCGCTCGGTGCGTCGCGCGTACGTGCAGTGATGATGCCGTCGCAGTTCAGCGCGGCGATCAGTCTCGAGGATGCGCGCGAGATGGCGCGCATCGTCGGTGTCCGCTACGACGAAATCCCGATCGGCCCGATGTTCGACGCGTTCCTCGGCGCGCTCGCGCCGGAATTCGGCGGGCTGCCGCGCGACGCCGCCGAGGAGAACATCCAGGCGCGCGTTCGCGGCACGCTGCTCATGGCGCTCTCGAACAAGTTCGGATCGATCGTCCTCACGACCGGCAACAAGTCGGAGATGGCGGTCGGTTACGCGACGCTCTACGGTGACATGGCAGGCGGCTTCGCCGTGCTGAAGGACATCAGCAAGACGCTGGTCTATCGCCTGTGTCATTACCGGAATCGGCTCGGCCGCGTGATTCCGGAACGCATCATCACGCGACCGCCGTCCGCGGAATTGCGGCCGGACCAGATCGACCAGGATTCGCTGCCACCGTACGACGTCCTCGACGGCATCCTCGAGGCGTACGTCGAGCACGACATGGCGCCCGCCGCGATCGTCGCGCGCGGCTTTCCGGCCGCCGACGTGCGCAAGGTGGTGCGCCTCATCAAGGTCAACGAGTACAAGCGACGCCAGGCCGCCGTCGGCATTCGCATCACGCCGCGCGGATTCGGCAAGGACTGGCGCTATCCGATCACGTCTCGCTGGAACGAATGGGAAAGCGTCGGTGCA
This sequence comes from Casimicrobiaceae bacterium, assembly GCA_035718935.1. GTDB lineage: Bacteria > Pseudomonadota > Gammaproteobacteria > Burkholderiales > Casimicrobiaceae > VBCG01. Next base: position 866 of record DASTGT010000098.1, on the reverse strand, counting down.
TCGTGAAGACGAGCCGGCAAGGTAAGCTTGGGGCGAACCCGAGGGGCAGGCGATGAAGAAGATCGAAGCGATCGTGAAGCCATTCAAGCTCGACGAAGTCCGGGAGGCGTTGTCGGAGGTCGGCGTATCGGGGCTGACGGTCACCGAAGTTAAGGGCTTCGGCAGGCAGAAGGGCCACACCGAGCTCTATCGCGGCGCCGAGTACGTCGTCGATTTCCTGCCCAAGGTCAAGGTCGAGGTGATCGTCGGGGACGGCATCGTCGAGCAGGCCATCGAGGCGATCGTGAAGGCCGCGCGCACCGGGAAGATCGGCGACGGCAAGATCTTCGTCACCGCGGTGGAGCAGGTGGTGCGCATTCGCACGGGGGAAACCGGCGAAGCGGCGGTCTGATTCCAAATTCGGTCCGCGAGGGCCGCCACGCGAAGGAGGAAGCATGTCGATTGCGAGCGAATTCAGGGAATTCGCGGTCAAGGGCAGCGTCGTCGATCTGGCGGTCGGCATCATCATCGGCGCCGCGTTCTCGCGGATCGTCGATTCGCTGGTCAAGGACCTCATCATGCCGGTCATCGGCGCCATCCTCGGCGGGCTCGACTTCTCGAACTACTTCATCCTGCTGAAGCCGCCGCCACCCGGCTACAACGGGCCCATGACCTACGACGCGCTGACCAAGGCCGGCGTGCCGCTCTTCGCCTACGGCAGCTTCATCACGGCGATCATTTACTTCGTGATCCTCGCGTTCGTCATCTTCATGATGATGAAGGGCGTGAACCGGTTGCGCCGTCAGACGCCGCCGCCCGCGCCCGCGGCGCCGGCCGAGGAGGTCGTGCTGCTTCGTGAAATCCGCGACGCCGTGCGCGCGCGCTGA
>DASTGT010000097.1:0-15304 GCA_035718935.1 Casimicrobiaceae bacterium | reverse complement strand
CGTCGACGCGCGCGGCACCGGTCAACGCTGTCAGCTCGCTCGTCACCTTGTCGCCGTCGCCGATCTTCACGACGCGGAAGTGATGGTCTGCGTGCGCCGCGACCTGCGGCAGGTGCGTGACGCAGAGCACCTGCCGGCGCGTGCCGAGCGCCTGCAGCATGCGTCCGACCGTCGCCGCGACCGCTCCGCCGATCCCGGTATCCACCTCGTCGAAGACGAGCGTTTCGACATCGCCCACTTCGGTTGCGGCGATCTGGATCGCCAGCGCGACGCGTGACAGCTCGCCGCCGGACGCGACGCGCGACAACGGCCCCGCCGGCTGCTTCGAATGCGTCGCCACGACGAAGGTGACGCTCTCGCGACCGTGACTCGCCGGCGTCGCGAGCGGCTGGAGCGAGACGTCGAAGCGGCCGCCCGCCATCGCGAGCTCCTGCATGGCCGCGGTCACGCGCGTTGCCAGATCGCTCGCCGCGGTGGCGCGTCCTTCCGACACCTTGACCGCCAAGGCGTCGTAGGTGCGCTTCGCCTCGTCGACCGCCTGCGCGAGCGCCTGCGCGTCGGACGCGGCCGTAAGTTCGGCGAGCCGCGCGTGGGTCGCCGCGGCGAGGTCGGCCAGCGCCTCGGGGCGCACGCGATATTTGCGCGCCAGCTCGTGCATCGCCGAGAGGCGCGCCTCGACGCGCTCGAGCTCCCGGGGGTCGAGATCGAGCCGGCGCCGGTAGTCGCGCAGCGCACGAGCGGCTTCGTCGAGCTGGATCGACGCGGGCGCGAGCAACGCGACGATGTCCGCGAGTGCCGGATCGTCGCGGCTCGCGCCCGTCAATTGCTGCACCACGCGCGCGAGCCGGTGCGCGATCGCGTCGTCGGCCCCGCTCACCGCCTCTTCGGCCTGCGTGGTCGCATCGATCAGTGCCGCGGCGTTCGCCAGACGTCGCTGCGCCATGCCGAGGCTCGTCCATTCGTCGGGCTGCATCGCGAGGTCGGCCAGCGCGCGTTGCCGCTCCTCGAGCGATTCGCGCTCCGCCATCAGCGACGCTTCGGCTTCGACCGCACGATCGCGTCGCGCGAGCGCGTCGCGCCAGGTGCGCCACGCGTCCGCGAGAGCGTCGACAAGCGGGGACAACCCGGCGAACGCATCGAGCAGCGCACGTTGCGCGTCGCCCCGAGCGAGCACCTGATGCGCGTGCTGGCCGTGCAGATCGAGAAGCTTCGCGCCGAGCTCGCCCAGCTGCGCCAGCGTGGCCGCGCGTCCGTTCACGAACGCGCGGCTTCGCCCCTGGATGTCGAGCACGCGACGCAACAGCAGCTCCGAGCCCGCATCGAGGCCCGACGCCTCGAGCATGTTCCCAATCTCGGGCGCGCCGTGGATGTCGAACATCGCCGCGAGCTCGGCGCGCTCGACGCCGGGCCTCAGCTGACGCGTTTCGAATCGATCGCCAAGCAGCAGTGCGAGCGCGTCGAGCAGGATCGATTTACCGGCGCCCGTCTCGCCGGTGAGCACGGTGAAGCCGGGCGCGAAGTCGACGTCGAGGCTTTCGACGACGACGAAGTCGCGGATCGACAGGGCGCGCAGCATGCTGCGGCGTCAGGCGAGCATCAACGCTTGTCGGCGTACGCGAGCGGCTCCGGCGATTCGCTCCAGTGCAGCTTCTCGCGCAGCATCGCGAAATAGTCGTGGTACTCCGGATGCAGCAACCGCGCGGTATGCGGCGCGCGCTTCGCCGTCACGCGTTCGCCTTCGGCGAGCTCGAAATGCGCCTGTCCGTCGCAATGCACGGCAGCATCGCGGCCGCGGCTCACCGTGATCGCAACGGTCGAGCGATCCGGAATCGCGATCGGCCGGTGCGTCAGCGCGTGCGGCGCGATCGGCACCACCGCGAACGCCGGCACCTCGGGCGCGATGATCGGGCCGCCCGTCGACAACGCATAGGCGGTCGAGCCCGTCGGCGTGGCGACGATCACGCCGTCGGCGCGCATCGCGTACGCGAACCGGCCGTCGATCTCGACGGCGCAGTCGATCATGCTGCCGAGCCCCCCGCGATTGACCACGACTTCGTTGAGCGCGGGCGCCTGCGCGGTCGTCCCGTCGGCCCGCTCGAGCGTCACCGCGAGCAGCGTGCGGCGCTCTTCGTTGTAACGGCCGTCGAGCATCGCGGCGAGCGTCGGTTCCATCCTCGCCACGGGAATGTCGGTGAGAAACCCGAGCCGCCCGAGGTTCACGCCGATCAGCGGGACGTCGAACGGCGCGAGACGCCGCGCCGCCGACAGCATCGTACCGTCGCCGCCGAGCACGATGGCGAGGTCGATCGCGTCCGGCAACGCCTCGTCCTCGACGATCCGCACGCCCGCGATGGCGGCATCGAGGGCGGTCGCGCGATCGACGACGACGTCGTGGCCGCGGGCATTGAGGAACGCGGCGAGCGGCGCGAGCGGCGCCGCGCCGGGTCCGCCATGGCGCCCGATCAGCGCGACGCGGCGAAACGGGGCGGGCGCGGGCATCCGGCGATTAAACCATAGCCGATGCGCCGGCCGTACAACGATCCCCGGCCGCGTCGCCGCGCGTGCAGCCTCAAGTAAACTAGTGTCGCCATGCGCAACAACCGCTCCCCCGGTTCGCCGATCGAACATCTCGACACGCGCGCACAGCACCTGCTGAAGACGCTCGTCGAGCGCTACATCGCCGAAGGGCAGCCGGTCGGCTCGCGCGCGCTCTCCCGGCATTCGGGTCTCGAACTCTCGCCGGCGACCATCCGCAACGTCATGGCCGATCTCGAGGAGATGGGCCTGATCGCGAGCCCGCACACGTCGGCCGGGCGAGTGCCGACGCCGCGCGGCTATCGCTTCTTCGTGGACAGCCTGATGGTGGTGCAGCCGCTCGAGGAGGTGGAGATCCATCGCCTCGAGGACGAGCTCGTGGTCGATCGGCCGCAACAGATCGTCAGCGCGGCCGCCACGGTGCTGTCGCAGCTCACGCAGTTCGCGGGCGTCGTCGCGACACCGAAGCGACGCGAGGCGTCGTTTCGCCATCTCGAATTCCTGCGCCTCTCCGAGCGGCGCGTGCTGCTCATCATCGTCACGCCGGAAGGCGACGTGCAGAACCGCATCCTGCACACCGACCGCGGTTATACGCCGTCGCAGCTCACCGAGGCGACGAACTTCTTCAACCAGAATTTCGCCGGACAGCCGTTCGGCAACGTGCGCGACCGGCTCGCCGAGGAACTGCGCTCGCTGCGCGAGGACATCGCCGGGCTGATGAAGGCCGCCGTCGACGCGGGCGAGGGTGCGTTCGCCCAAACCGACGCGCTGGTCGTCACGGGCGAGCGCAACCTTCTGCATGCCGAGGACCTGGCGTCGAACATGGAGCGACTGCGGCGTCTCTTCGACCTGTTCGAGCAGAAGACGTCGCTTTTGCACCTGCTCGACGTTTCGCAGCGCGCGCCGGGCGTGCAGCTCTACATCGGCGGCGAGTCGGGCCTCTTGCCGCTCGACGAATGCAGCGTCGTGACCGCGAGCTACGAGGTGAACGGGCAGCTGATCGGTACTCTCGGCGTCATCGGTCCGACTCGCATGGCATACGAGCGCGTGATCCCGATCGTCGACGTGACGGCGAAGCTCCTCTCGAACGCGCTCGCGCGCGAGCTCGCCGACGACTGAAGACCGCGGCAGCGCGAGCGGAGACGATCGCGCGGCTTCCGATCCACATTCCCGATCCCTGATGTCCTACCGTCCCGAGCCGCCGTTCGCGCACGACCGCGTGGCGAAGGTCGGCGTCCTGATCGTCAATCTCGGGACGCCCGAGGCGCCGACGCCTGCGGCGGTGCGCGCGTATTTGGGCGAGTTCCTGACCGATCCGCGCGTCGTCGAGATCCCGTCGTTCGCGTGGCGGCCGCTGCTGCACGGCGTCGTGCTGCGCGTGCGTCCCGCGAAATCGGCTGCGCGCTACGAACTGATTTGGACGAAGGACGGCTCGCCGCTCGCAATCCATACCCGCAAGCAGAAGGTGCTCTTGTCCGGCGCACTCGGGCAGCGGATGAAGGCGCAAGGCTTCGATGCCGAGGGCGTCGTGGTGGACCAGGCGATGCGTTACGGCAGGCCGTCGATCGGCGACGGCATCGACCGGCTGCGCGCCGCCGCGTGCGAGCGGATCCTCGTCGTGCCGCTGTATCCGCAATATTCGGCGAGCACGACCGGGTCGGTGGTCGACGCCGTCGGTACGCATCTCGCGACGCTGCGCCGCGTGCCGGGATTGCGCATCATCGACACCTACCACGACGACCCGGGTTACGTCGGTGCGCTCGCGGCACACGTCAACGAATACTGGATGCGACACGGCCGGCCCGAGCACCTCGTGCTGTCGTTTCATGGACTGCCGCGCCGCGCGCTCGCACGCGGCGATCCGTATCACTGCTATTGCCAGGCGACCGCGCGCCTCCTTGCGCGCGAGCTCGGCGTCGAGCCCTCGCAGTGGACGATCGCGTTCCAGTCGCGTTTCGGGCGCGGCCGCTGGCTCGAGCCGGCGACGGCGAACGTGCTGGCGAAGCTCGGAGGCCAGCGCTTGCGCCGCGTCGACGTCTTCGCGCCGGGCTTCGTCGCCGACTGCCTCGAGACGCTCGAGGAGCTCGCGATCGAAGGCAAGCGCACGTATCAGGCGGCGGGGGGCGGCGATTACCACGTGCTGCCTTGCCTGAACGAGCATCCACGCTTCATCGCCGCGCTGACCGACCTCGTGATGGCGAACCTCCACGGCTGGCTCGCCCCGCGGCCCGACGCGGCAGCGCGCGAGGCGACGAAGCTGCGAGCGCGCGCCCTCGGCGCTTCCGCGTAACCGCCACTGCCGCCCGCGCGGCGGCGCCCGGTTGAAAGGCCTGCGGCGGGTCCCCATGTGACTCGACGTCCGTCCCTTTCGTCCCCACGGTGCACGCATGACCGCTTCGGAGCAGAACGAGAACGTCCCCTTCGACGAAACGACGCGCAACGGCTCGCCTGACGAGGGTACCGGTGCCGACGACGCGCTCGCAAAGGCGCAGGCCGAGGCCGCCGAGATGCGCGACGCGTGGCTGCGTGCGCGTGCCGAGACCGAGAACGTGCGGCGGCAGGCGCAGATCGACATCTCCAGGGCGCACAAGTACGCGATCGAGAAGTTCGCCGAGGACCTGCTGCCGGTCAAGGATGCGCTCGAGCAGGCGCTCGCCACGGATGCGAACGTGCCGGCGCAGACGCTGCGCGAAGGTTCCGACCTCACGTTGAAGGCGCTCACCGCCGCCTTCGGTCGTGCGGCGATCCGCGAGGTCGATCCCGCCGGCCAGAAATTCGACCCTCACGTGCATCAGGCGATGTCGGTCGTCGACAGCGACCTGCCCCCGAACACCGTGGTGAGCGTCTACCAGAAGGGCTACGTGCTGAACGATCGCGTCCTGCGCCCGGCGCTCGTGACCGTCTCCAAGTCGCGCGACAGCAGCTGACGATTGCGCATTGATTGACGCGTTCAAGAACCCCATTTCCGGTCCGAACCCACCCTATTCCGCAGTACGGAGGCAAACAACATGGCTAAGATCATCGGCATCGACCTCGGGACGACGAACAGCTGCGTCGCCGTCATGGAGGGCGGCCAACCCAAGGTCATCGAGAATTCGGAAGGCGCGCGCACGACCCCTTCGGTCGTCGCGTACGCCGAGGACGGCGAGATCCTCGTCGGCGCTCCCGCGAAACGGCAGGCGGTCACCAATGCCAAGAACACGATCTTCGCGGTGAAGCGGCTGATCGGCCGGCGCTTCGAGGAAAAGGAAGTGCAGAAGGACATCGACCTGATGCCCTACAAGATCGTCAAGGCGGACAACGGCGACGCGTGGGTCGAGGTGCGCGGCAAGAAGATCGCGCCGCAGCAGGTGTCCGCCGAGATCCTGCGCAAGATGAAGAAGACCGCCGAGGATTACCTCGGCGAGGAAGTCACCGACGCCGTCATCACGGTCCCGGCCTACTTCAACGACTCGCAACGGCAGGCGACGAAGGACGCCGGCCGCATCGCGGGTCTTGAAGTCAAGCGGATCATCAACGAGCCGACGGCGGCCGCGCTGGCGTTCGGCCTCGACAAGAAGGAAGGCGATCGCAAGATCGCCGTCTACGACCTCGGCGGCGGCACGTTCGACATCTCGATCATCGAGATCGCGAACGTCGAAGGCGAGCACCAGTTCGAGGTGCTGTCGACCAACGGCGACACCTTCCTCGGCGGCGAGGACTTCGACCAGCGGATCATCGAATACATCGTCAACGAGTTCCGCAAGGAAGCGGGCGTCGATCTCAAGAACGACGTGCTCGCGCTGCAGCGGCTGAAGGAAGCGGCCGAGAAGGCGAAGATCGAGCTTTCCAGCCTGCAGCAGACCGACATCAACCTGCCGTACATCACGGCCGACCAGACCGGTCCCAAGCACTTGTCGATGAAGCTCACGCGCGCGAAGCTCGAGTCGCTCGTCGACGACCTGATCCAGCGCACCGTCGAGCCGTGCCGCATCGCGATCAAGGATGCGGGCATCAAGCTCGACGACGTCAGCGACGTGATCCTCGTCGGCGGGCAGACGCGGATGCCGAAGGTGCAGGACACGGTGCGTCAGTTCTTCGGCAAGGACCCGCGCAAGGACGTCAACCCCGACGAGGCCGTCGCGGTCGGCGCGGCGATCCAGGCCTCGGTGCTCGCAGGCGAGCGCAAGGACGTGCTCCTCCTCGACGTGACGCCGCTGTCGCTCGGCATCGAGACGCTGGGCGGCGTCATGACGAAGCTCATCCAGAAGAACACCACCATTCCCACCAAGGCCCAGCAGACGTTCTCGACGGCCGACGACAATCAGCCGGCGGTGACGATCCACGTCCTGCAAGGCGAGCGCGAGCGCGCGTCGGGCAACAAGAGCCTCGGCCAGTTCAACCTCGAAGGCATTCCGCCCGCGCCGCGCGGGATGCCGCAGATCGAAGTGACGTTCGACATCGACGCCAACGGCATCCTGCACGTTTCGGCGAAGGACAAGGCAACCGGCAAGGAGAACAAGATCACGATCAAGGCGAATTCGGGCCTTTCCGAGGACGAGATTCAGCGGATGGTGAAGGATGCCGAGTCGCACGCCGAGGAAGATCGCAAGCTGATGGAAGTCGTGCAGGCACGCAACGCGCTCGACGCGATGGTGCACAGCGTGAAGAAGTCGCTCGCCGAATACGGCGAGAAGGTCGGCGGCGAGGAGCGCGCACGCATCGAGTCGGCGCTGAACGACGCGGAGACGACGCTCAAGAACAAGGACGCGTCGAAGGAAGCGTTGCAGGCGAAGTCCGAGGCGCTGATGAGCGCGTCGCAGAAGCTCGGCGAGGCGATGTATGCGCAGGGCCAGGGCGCGGGTGCAGGCGCAGGTACGGGCGGTGCCGAGGGTGCCGGTGGCGCAGGCGGCGCGCAGGGCGGCAACAACGAGGAGAAGGTCGTCGACGCCGAGTACACGGAGGTCAAGGACCGCAAGTAGGCCGCGTTGTGCCGACACACGGGGCCGGGCCCGTTCGCGCCTTTCGAAGGTCGGGTCTGGCCCTTATCTTGTCGGCAGGGCCGTAGAATTCGCTGGTTTTGCGTCGGCCGCACGTGCGCGTGTGGCCGACGTTCGTATCGGGGCGCGCTCAACGCTCCTGACTGGCATTGGCAGCAACCGAGGGGCAGTCGGCAACTTTCATGGCGAAACGCGATTACTACACCGTGCTCGGCGTCACCCGCGAGGCGTCCGAGGACGACATCAAGAAGGCGTATCGCAGGCTTGCGATGAAGCATCATCCGGATCGGAATCCGGAGAAGGACGCGGAAGAGAAGTTCAAGGAAGCGAAGGAAGCGTACGAGGTGCTGTCCGACCCGCGCAAGCGCGCCGCGTACGACCAGTTCGGCCACGCCGGCGTCGATCCGGCGGCGGGTTTCGGCGCAGCGGGCGCACGCGGTGCCGAAGGCTTCGGCGGGTTCGCCGATGCGTTCGGCGACATCTTCGGCGAGATCTTTGGCCAGCAGCGCGGCCGGCGCGATGGTGTCTATCGCGGCGCCGACCTGCGCTACAACCTCGAGCTGTCGCTCGAGGAGGCCGCGCATGGCACCGAAGTGAAGATCCGCGTGCCGACGATGGAGGAGTGCGCGACGTGCCACGGTAGCGGCGCGAAGCCCGGTACGCAGCCGCAAACGTGCCCGACGTGCCACGGGCGCGGCGAGGTGCGCGTCTCGCAAGGGTTCTTCTCGATCCAGCAGACGTGTCCGCAATGCCGTGGCACCGGCAAGGTCATTCCCGACCCGTGCGCGACGTGCAGCGGCAGTGGCCGCGTGCGGAAGCAGAAGACGCTGTCGGTGAAGATTCCGGCGGGGATCGATCAGGACGACCGCATCCGGCTGTCGGGCGAGGGCGAGGCGGGCGTCAACGGCGGCCCCCCGGGCGATCTGTACGTCGTCGTGACGTTGAAGCCGCACCCGGTGTTCGCACGCGACGGCGCCGATCTTCATTGCGACATGCCGGTGAGCTTCGCCAAGGCGGCGCTCGGCGGCGAGATCGAGATTCCCACGCTCGACGGTCACGCGAAGCTGAAGATTCCGCCTGAGACGCAGACCGGGCAGGTGTTCCGCCTGCGCAACAAGGGCATTCGCCCGGTGCGCGCCTCGGTGACCGGCGATCTCTATTGTCACGTGGTGCTCGAGACGCCGGTGAAGCTCACCGCGCGGCAAAAAGAGTTGCTGCGCGAGTTCGAGGCGATCAACGAAGAGGACCCTGACGCGCACAGCCCGCGCGCCAAATCGTTCTTCGACAAAGTCAAGGCCTTCTTCGGGCCCTGACCTTTTGCGACGAGCTACGGGAACGCGGGAATGTACGGATCGATCCCGCGATCCTCGGCTTCCGGATGCTCGGCGTTCAGCATCGTGCGGATCTCATCGACGCGGTGCTTCGGCACGTCGACCATGAGCAGCAGTTTGCCGTCCTCGATCGCCTGTTGGAATCGTCGCAGGCGCGAGTTCGGGACCGCGCTGCCTACCATGCTTGCAACCCAGACGCCGAACAGCGCGCCGATGATGCCCGCCCCGAGCACCGTGACGATCTGCCAGTGATCCGCGGCGGCGCCGGCGAGCACGATGATGCCGCCGAAGACGACGCCGAGCACGGCGCCTACCACCATGCCGAGCTGCGCGCCGTGGACGACGTCGGACTTCTGCAGGACGTTCGCTTCGTGCAGGCCGTCCATGGGATCGCCGCGCTTGCCGAGGAAGTGAATGTGGCGCTCCTCGATGCGCGCAAGCAGCAAGTCGTCCATCGCACGGCGCGCGCTCGGCAAATCGGGCATGATGAAATAGAGTCTGCGACGCATATCGCCTCCCGTTCTGGAGACTGACCGAAGATCACTCTACGGCGACGAAAAAGCGATCGCAAGCCCATCGACGCGCGAGCTCATGCAGGTTTTCGGCCTCCTCCTCGCCGCCGGGCGCGCCACGCGCTTCGGCGGCGACAAGCTGCTCGCACCGATCCCCACCACGACGCTCGACGTTGCGGCGGGCACGCCGCTCGGCGTTGCGGCGGCGCGTCATCTCGTGCAAGCGCTTCCGAGCAGCGTCGCCATCGTGCGCCCGAATTCGCCCGCACTTTGCGCGCTCTTCGCGGGGACCGGTCTACGCGTCGTCCAGTGCGCCGACGCCGACGATGGCATGGGCGCGAGCCTCGCGTGCGGAGTCGCGGCGACGCGCGACGCGGACGCATGGATCGTCACGCTCGCCGACATGCCGTGGATCACGCCGGCGACGATTCGTGACGTCGTCGACGCGCTGCAGCACGGCGCGGACATCGTCGCGCCGGCCTATCGGGGCGTGCGCGGCCACCCGGTCGGCTTCGCCCGCCGTCATTTCGCGGCGCTCGCCGCGCTGACAGGCGACACCGGCGCGCGTGACCTGCTTCGGGCCGAGGCTCATGGGGTCACGCTGATCGACGTCGACGACCCGGGGATCGTGCGCGATGTCGATACGCCCGCTGCGCTGCACAATGGCTGATTGCCTCGAATCGAAGGTGCCGAATGCGCCGCTCGACAGCCGGTACAGGCTAAGATCGCGTGCAGGCGAACCCCAACCGACCTCGTCGGTCGGACACCGACAAGCGGCTGATATCCAGGCGCGCACATGGGCGAGCCCGTTGCACGGAAGCCCGATAACAGGAGGAACCATGAATCGCACGCAAAGCTTCGTGGCGGTGGCGTTCGCCACCGCGATCTTCGGCGCCGGCTGCGGCGTCGCGAACGCTGCCGACGAGATCGTTCTCGGCGCCGCCGTTTCGCTCACCGGCAAGTATTCGGTCAACGGCAAGAATACCCAGGACGGGTACAACCTCGCCGTCAAGGTGATCAACGACAAGGGCGGCATCAAGGTCGGCGACAAGCAATACAAGCTGAAGGTGGTCTATTACGACGACGAATCGACGTCGGCGCGCGGCGCGCAACTCGTCGAGCGGCTGATCGACCAGGACAAAGTGAATTTCATCCTCGGTCCGTACAGCTCGGCGCTCACCAAGGCGATCGCGCCCATCACCGAGAAGTATCGCGTGCCGATGGTCGAGGGCAACGGCGCCGACCGCGGCTTGTTCACCCAGGGCTACAAGTACATGTTCGCCGTCCTGAACACGTCCGATTACTACCTGCGCGCGGCTGTCAACATCCTCGCCGAGGAAGCGCAAAAGGCCGGGCGGGACCCGAAGTCGATCAAGATCGCCATCGCCATCGAGAACGACAACTTCTCCCAGGACGTGCGCGACGGCATCGTCGAGGATGCGAAGAAGTACGGGATGCAGGTCGTCATCGACGACAAGCTGCCCGCGGATCTCAACGACATGACCGCGACGCTCACGAAGGTCAAGGCGCTGAAGCCGGACGCGTTGATGGTCTCCGGCCACGAGAAGGGCGCGGTCCTCGGAATCCGGCAGGTCGCGCAGCAGAAGGTCTATGTGCCGATGCTCGCGCTCACACATTGCGATTCCGCGCAGATCACCGAGAAGTTCCCGAAGGAATCGGACTACGCGTTCTGCGGCTCTCAGTGGGACGTAAGTCTCACGTACACCGATCCCTGGTTCGGCGATTCGAAGAACTACGCCGAGATGTTCAAGAAGGCATTCAATTACGACCCGCCGTACCAGGCGGCCGAGTCGACGGCCTCCGTCGAAGTGTTCGCCGACGCGATCGCGCGCGCCGGCTCGCTCGATCGCGACAAGGTGCGCGACGCGCTCGCGAAGACCGACATGATGACGTTCTACGGGCCGGTGAAGTTCGACGCGTCCGGCAAGAACGTGGCCAAGTCGATGGTCATGTACCAGGTACAGCACGAAGACTACGTCGTCGTCGCACCATCCAAGTGGGCGACCGCGAAGCCGATCTATCCGGCGCCGACGTGGGCGCAGCGCGAGTCGGGCACGAAGGTCGGGAAAAAGTAGGCGGGTTCCGCGCACTCGCGCGGAACGTTTCGGCGCGCCGACGATACGAGCGAGCTCGCCCATGGCGAATCTCGAGGTTCTCGCGAGCGCGCCGATCCTCATCGTCCAGCTCGTCGTCAACGGCATCCTCGTCGGCGCGATCTTCGCGCTCGTCGCCTACGGCATGGCGCTCGTGTGGGGCGTGATGAACATCATCAACGTCGCGCAGGGCGAACTCGTCATGGTCGGCGGCTACATCGTGTTCTACCTCGATCGTGCCGGTGTTCATCCGTGGCTCGGCATCCCGATCGCGGCGATCGCTATGTACATCCTCGGTCTGCTGCTGTACCGCGGCGTCATGCGCCGCCTCGTGGATCGCGACATGTTCGTATCGATCCTCGCCACGTTCGGCATCAGCATCCTGCTGCAGCAGCTCGCCAACCAGCTGTTCGGTGCGGACATCCGTACGCTGCCGACGAACCTGCCGAGTCTCTCGTTCGCCGACGGGCTCGTGTCGATCGCGTCGATCCGCATCGTCGCCTTCGCCGCCGCGGTACTCGTCGGCGGCGCTTTGGTCGCGTTCCTGCACAAGTCGCGGATGGGACGGGCGATCCGCGCCACCGCGCAGAATGCGCGCGCGGCGCGTGTGCTGGGCATCGACACCGATCGCGTCTACGCGACGACGTTCGCGCTCAACTGCGCGATCTGCGGCGCGGCGGGCGGCATCGTCGCGTTGACATGGTTCGTGCAACCGTATCTCGGGCTCACCTACACGCTGCGCTCGTTCATGATCGTCGTCGCGGCGGGTCTCGGCAATCTTCCCGGCGTGATCGTCGCCGGCAGCGGCCTCGGCGTGATCGAGGAGTTCGCGGGATTCGTGCTCGGCGCGGAGTACCAGACGGCATTCATCTTCATCGTGCTCGTCGTGCTGCTCGTCGGCCGCAACCTGCTCCTCGCGCGGCAGCGGAAGTACCTCGCATGAGCGCGGCGCGCGAGGCGAAGCCGAGCGAAGGCCCGCTGGGCCCGTCGCCGCGCGATTGCGGGGAGGCCGACGCTCGGGCTTATGCACGGTACGGAAGATCCAATGAGGCCGAGGCATGAGCGCGGCGCGCGATATCACTTCGAGCGAACCATAATCGCGCCGCGCTCCTCGATCCTCCTGCTCGCGATCGCGGCGCTCGGCATCGCCGCGCCGTTCCTGCTGCCCACGATCGTTACGCAGCTCGCGTTCCTGTGGCTGATGATCCTGTTCGCCGTGACGTGGGACGTGAACGGCGGCCAGATGGGTTACAACTCGTTCGGCAACGTGCTCTTCTTCGGCATCGGCGTCTACGCGTGCGCGCTGGTGCAGCGCGATTCCGGGCTCGGGTACTACCCGGCGCTGTTCGTCGGCATGGGGGCGGGCGCGCTCTGCGCGGCCATCGCGGCGATCGTGCTCGGACCGCCGCTCCTCGGCATACGCGGGCACTATTTCGCGATCGCGACGCTCGGCTTGTCGATCGCGGCCGCCGACATCGCATCGGGGTGGGAGTACATCGGCGCCGCTTCGGGCATCGCGCTGCCGGTGTACCCGGGTCCGATCACCGGACGTGCGAGATTCTTCTATTTCCTGCTGTTCGCCCTCTCAGCGGTAACATGGCTTACGGTGCGCGCGCTGTATCGCACTCGGCTCGGCCTCGCGATGAACGCCATTCGCGACAACGAGGACAAAGCCGAGGCGATGGGCGTGCACACGACGCGCTGCAAGGTTTTCGCGTGGACGGTCGCGGCGTTCTTCCTGGGTGCTGCCGGCGGCCCGGTGGGCAATCTCGTCGGATTCGTCGATCCCCGCGATCTCGCTTTCGCCGGCGCGACGTTCGGCGTGTGGATGGTGCTGATGGCGGTGCTGGGCGGCCGCGGCACATTGTGGGGACCGGTGATCGGTGCGGTCATCTTCCACGTCACCCAGGAATTGTTCTGGACTTACCTGCTCGGTTGGCAGCGCGTCGCGATGGGCCTGTTGATCGTGGTCATCGTCGTGTTCTTCCCGAGCGGCATCCTCGGCTGGGTGTCGCGGCTACGCCGTCGCGGCCAACCCGCGGCTGCGACGGGCGCTTGATGGAATACGCGGAACAACTGCCGAACGCCGACGCGCGGCTACGCGCGGGCAGCGTGCCGAAGGCCGAGCCGGTGCGCGCCGACCAGGCGACGGCGCTCCTCGAGGTGCGTGGCGTCCGCAAGCGCTTCGGCGGCGTGGTCGCCAACAACGACGTCTCGCTCGACGTGCCCATCGGCCGGATCACCGGGCTCATCGGCCCGAACGGCTCGGGCAAGACGACGCTCTTCAACGCGATCGCCGGCCAGCATCCGATCGACGCGGGCTCGATCCGCTTCGACGGCCGCGAGATCTCGCGCCTGCGCACGGCGCCGATCGCCCGCCTCGGCATCATTCGCACGTTCCAGCAAACGCGCGTCTACCGCGCGATGACGTGCATGCAGAACATGCAGATCAGCGTGCCGCAAGGCGACGAAACACTCGCGACGATGCTGCGCCGTCCGACCGCGGCGACCACCGAACGCGCTTCGGGACTTCTCGAATTCACCGGCTTGCACGCCAAGCGATTCGTGCCCGCGGGCGAGCTTTCGTTCGGACAGCAGAAGCTGCTCGAATTCGCGATGGCGCTCATGAGCGCGCCCCGGCTGCTGCTGCTCGACGAGCCGACGGCGGGCATCAATCCCGTGCTGATCAACGGACTCGTCGATCGCCTGCGCCGCGCCAACGCCGAGTTCGGCATCACGCTCTTCGTCATCGAGCACAACATGCGCGTCATCATGAATCTCGCGACTCACATCTACTGCATGGCGCACGGCGAAATGCTCGCGCAGGGCACGCCCGACGCGATTCGCAACGACCCGCGCGTGATCGACGCCTACCTCGGAGGGCGCTGATGGCGACGTCGCAGACGTCCGCCCCGGAGCGCACGAGCGGCTACGGCTTCGGCTCGACCGACGTGGTGCTGTCGGTCGACGAAGTCGAGCGCGAAGCGGGCAAGCTCGCTTCCACCGGTCCCGACCGCGCCGCGTTGAGCGCCCTCGCCGGCGCACCGGCGTTCGTCGCGATCGATGGGCTCGTCGCGGGTTACGGCAACATGGAGGTGCTGCACGGCATCGATTTGCGGCTGCCGCGCGCGCGCTCGCTTTGCCTGATCGGACCGAACGGCGCGGGCAAGTCGACGGTGCTGCATTCGATCCAGGGATTCACGAACATCAGTGGAGGCACGATCACGATCGATGGCCGCGACGTCACGCATCTCGCGCCGCATCGCAAGCTGCGCGAGGCGGGCGTGGCGTACGTGCTGCAGGACAACTCGGTGTTCCCCGACATGAGCGTCGAGGAGAACCTGCTGATGGGCGCGTTCCTGATGCCGCACACGAACGCGCGGCGCGCGGTCGAGCAGGTTTTCGAGCGGTACCCGCGGCTTGCGGAGCGACGCCGCCACCGTGCAGGCGTGCTGTCCGGTGGCGAGCGGCGGCTCCTCGAGATCTCGCGTGCACTCGTGCTCGATCCCGTCGTGCTTCTCGTCGACGAGCCGTCGATCGGCCTCGAGCCGCGCTACATCGACATGGTGTTCGAGATCCTGTCGCGGCTCTCGTCGGACGAGAGCCGCACCATCGTCATGGTCGAGCAGAACGCGCGCAAAGGTCTCGAGTTCGCCGACTTCGGCTACGTGCTCGTCGCCGGCCGGATCGCGCTCGCCGGCACGGGTCGGGACCTCGTAGGCAATCCCGAAGTCGGCCGGCTGTTCCTCGGCGATTGATGCACCTCTGACACGTGTCAGAGGTGGATTTACTCGGTCGTGACCGGCACCGCCGCGATGCGCGCTCGCCACTCG
>DASTGT010000096.1:0-27678 GCA_035718935.1 Casimicrobiaceae bacterium | reverse complement strand
GACATGTGCAAGGCGGTCGACCGCGGCATGCGGATCGAAGGCGTCAGGCTGCTGGAAAAGACGGGCGGCCGCTCCGGCCACTACGTCGCAGGCTAGCGAACGGTGCAGGATAGGGCAGGAATCCCCTATCCCTTATCCGCTTACCAGTTCCACATCGACCCGTCTTCGAGTCGATTGACCGGCAGCGCGCTCGGCGCGTACGGATAGTTCGCCGCCAGCGTCTCGTCGATGTCGACGCCGTGTCCCGGCGTGTCGCCCGCGTGCAGGTAGCCGTCCTCGAACCAATAGGCGTGTGGAAAGACTTCGTCGGTTTCCGGCGTGTGCCGCATGTATTCCTGCACGCCGAAGTTCGGCACCCACGTGTCGAAGTGCAGCGCCGCACCCATGCACACCGGCGACATGTCGGTGGCGCCATGGCAACCCGTTCGCACCTGGTAGAGATCCGCGAGACTCGCGATGCGGCGCAGATGCGTAATGCCGCCCGCATGCACGACCGTCGTGCGGATGAAGTCGATCAACTGTTCGGTGATCAGCGTCTGGCAGTCGAAGATCGTGTTGAAGACTTCGCCGACGGCGATCGGCGTCACCGTGTGCTGGCGAATGAGCCTGAAGCATTCCTGATTCTCGGCGGGCGTCGGATCCTCCAGCCAGAACAGCCGATACGGCTCGAGCATGCGGCCGAGGCGCGCCGCCTCGATCGGCGTCAGGCGATGGTGGACGTCGTGCAGCAGGTGATGCTCGAAGCCGTAGCGCGCGCGCAGCTCGTCGAAGAGCTTCGGAACGTGGTCGAGGTATTTCGCCGTCGACCACGTGTTCTCGGTGGCGATCGCCGCGTCCGCAGGCTCGTAGTAGAGCTTGTCCTTGGCCACACCGTACGTCGAGGCGAGTCCCGGAATCCCCGACTGAGCGCGGATGGCCTTGTAGCCGAGCGCCATGTAGCGGCCGACCTCGTCGACCGTCTCGGCGATGTCGCGGCCGTTCGCGTGCCCGTACACCATCACGCCCGTACGACTCGCGCCGCCGAGCAGTTGGTACAGCGGCATCCCGGCCGCCTTCGCCTTGATGTCCCACAGAGCCGTATCGACGGCGGAGATCGCGCACATCGTCACCGGCCCGCGGCGCCAGTAGGCGCCACGGTAGAAGTATTGCCACGTGTCTTCGATGCCCGCCGGATCGCGCCCGATGAGCGCGGGAACGACGTGGTCGGTGAGATACGACGCGACTGCGAGCTCGCGACCGTTCAGCGTCGCGTCGCCGAGCCCGTGGAGGCCTTCGTCGGTCTCGACCTTCAGGGTGACGAAATTGCGGCCGGGGCAGGTGACGATCACGCGGGCAGCGGTGATTTTCATGGCGGAATCGATCGGGCGAGGAAGGGCGACGGTGACGGTCGAGTGGTCAGGCCACTTGACCACAAGTATAACGCGACGCTACGATGCGTCCACCGGCCGCGGGCCCGCCGTGCCGCGCCTTTGCAGGAGTCCCGCGTTGCCCTTGCAGCTCGTCGAGCAGAAGCGCCTTTATCGGCAGATCGCCGATCAGCTCGCGCAGTTGATCGCGCGCGGCGAATTTCCCGCCGGCGCGCGGTTGCCGGCCGAGCGCGAGCTCGCCGCGTCGTTCGGCGTGAGCCGCGCCTCCGTGCGCGAGGCGATCATCTCGCTCGAAATGAGCGGCCTCGTCGAAGTGCGCGTCGGCACCGGCATCTTCGTGATGCCGCAGACACGCGCCGTCGAAGGATCGAAGGATGCAGGCCCCGGCCCGTTCGAGCTTCTCGCCGCGCGCAAGCTCGTCGAAGGGGAGATCGCGGCGCTCGCAGCGCGCAACGCGACGCCCGAGCACGCGCTCGCGCTTCGCCGCAGCGTCGAGCGCCTGGAAGCGTGCGTCGACGATTTCGTCGCGCGCGAGGCGGAGGATCGCGACTTTCACCTGCTGCTCGCCAAGTCGACGCGCAACGGCTCGCTCGAGCTCGTCGTGCAGGGCCTGTGGAATCAGCGGGCCGAATTGTGGGGTCGACTTCAGCGTCACTTCCATACCGACGATCTTGCCCGGCGTACGATTCGCGATCATGCGGCGATTGCCGCCGCGATCGAGGCGCGGGACGCCGACGGTGCGCGCGCCGCGATGCACCGTCACCTCGCACGCGTCATGCGGGAGTTCCAGCGAAACGTCGACGCGAGCTCAGGCGAGGCCGTGCGCCCGACACGCAACGCGCCGTCTCGACGCCGCAAGCTCGCGCCGGCATGATCCACCGAAGCCATCCGTCGTCGGCCATGGCCGTCGACGAGCACATCGACGGGCACAGGCCCAATCACAGGAGGACGACATGAAAGGCAGCACCGTGCATTTGCAGAAACGCCGGACCGCACTCAAGTCGCTCGCGGTCGCAACCGCCGCGATGTTCGCGCTCGGCGCACCGCAGGTCTTCGCGCAGAGGGGGCCCGTCACCATCAACGTCGTCGACGTCGCCGGCAACCTCGCGCTCACGCAGGACGCGATCCAGAATTACGCGAACAAGCATTCGAACGTCATCGCGAAGGTGAATTTCACCAAGGCGCCCGCGCCCGAGCTGCCGGGCAAGCTGAAGGCGATGCAAGGCGCCGGGCGCAGCGACATCGATCTGGTGCTCACCGGCACCGACTTCCTCGCCGCGGGGATCGATCAGGGCCTGCTCGTCAAGATCCTGCCCGATCACCAGGCGAAGTTCCCGAACCTCACGCAGAACTACCAGCCCGCCGCGGCGAAGATGCAGGAGCTGGCGGGCGACTACGGCATCGAAGTCGCGTTCATGCCGGCGGGACCGCTGCTCGAGTACAACCCGGACAAGGTAAAGCAGGTGCCGACGACGCCCGCCGAGCTGCTCGCGTGGTGCAAGGCGAATCCGAACCGCTTGATCTACGCGCGCCCGGCGAATTCCGGCCCCGGACGCACGTTCGTCATGGGACTGCCGTACATCCTCGGCGACAAGGATCCGAAGAATCCGGCGAGCTGGGACAAGACGTGGGCGTTCCTCAAGGACCTCAATTCGTGCATCGAGTACTACCCGAGCGGCACCGGCGCGGTGATGAAGGAGCTCGGCGAAGGCTCGCGCGACATGACGGTGACGATGACCGGGTGGGACCTCAATCCGCGCATCCTCGGCATCGTGCCGAAGTCGTACAAGGTCGCGCCGTTCCAGCACATGACCTGGGTGAACGATGCGCACTACATGGTGATCCCGAAGGGCGTGCCGGCCGACAAGATGAACGCGATCCTCGACCTGATGGCGTACATGCTGACGCCCGAAGCGCAGGCGCTGACCTACGACAAGGGCTATTTCTACCCGGGTCCCGCGGTGAAGAACGTTCCGCTGTCGATGGCGCCGAAGGAAAGCCAGGACGCGATCAAGGAATTCGGACGGCCCGAGTACGATCAGTGGCTGAAGGAATTCCCGCACACGCAATCGCTCGAGGCGAAGGCGCAGGTCGAGATGTTCCGCATCTGGGACCAGCAGGTGGGCGCCGCCAAGACGAAATAGTGTCATTCCGTCGCGCTGGGTTCCTTCGTCTACGTCGAAGCGCCCGTCGCGACGGAACGACTCGACGCGTTCGAACGTCGGCTCCCGCCGACGCTCGACGCGGCGCAATCGGGCACGCTGCGGCGGGATGCGGGATACGTCGATATCCGGACCATGAAGCACGACTTCAACGAACTGCGGCTCGACCGCGTCACTCGCCGCTTTGCAGGGCAAGGCGGCCACGCGTTCATCGCGCTCGACGAAATGACGCTCACCGTGCGTCGCGGCGAGTTCATCGCGCTGCTCGGTCCGTCGGGCTGCGGCAAATCGACGGCGCTCAATTGCATTGCCGGGCTGCTGGCGCTTTCCGGCGGCACGATTCATCTCGACGACGTGCGCATCGATACGCTGCCGCCCGAGCGCCGCGGGTTCGGCATGGTGTTCCAGAACTACGCGCTCTTCCCGCACATGAGCGTCGCGAAGAACGTCGGGTTCGGACTGAAGATGCGCGGCGTGCCGGGTTCGCAGATCGCGTCGCGCGTCATGCAGGCCCTTTCGCTCGTGCAGCTGAGCGGGCAGGAGCACAAGCTGCCCGGCCAGCTGTCGGGCGGCCAGCAGCAGCGCGTGGCGATCGCCCGCGCGATCGTCATCGAACCGCCGCTGATCCTGATGGACGAGCCGCTGTCCAACCTCGACGCGAAGTTGCGTCTCGAAACGCGCTCCGAGATCCGCCGGATTCATCGCGAGCTCGGCCGCGCGACGATCTACGTCACGCACGACCAGGACGAAGCGCTGTCGCTCGCGGATCGGATCGTCGTGATGAAGGACGGCATCGTGCAGCAGATCGGCACGCCGGAGGCGGTGTACGCGGAGCCCGCGAATCTGCACGTCGCGCGCTTCATGGGCTATCGCAACGTGATGGAACTGCCGGTCGCCGCCGAGCGCGAGGGGCACGTCGTGCTGCGCGCGGGCGACAGCGAGCTTCGCGGCGTGCGCAAGCTGCCGCTCGACGGCGCCCGGGCGATGGTCGCGATCAGGCCCGAGGAGATCATGCTCGCGGGGTCGCGCGACGACGACAACGTCATGACGGGGCGCGTCGACAACGTCGAGTACGGCGGGCGCGACTCGCTGGTCGAGATCGTCACGCGGGACGGCACGCGCCTGCACGTGCGTGCGCCGGGACGCTTCGAGCCCGGCGCCCAGGTGTTCGTTCGCGTGCCGCCCGAGCGTGTGCTCGTGTATCCGCGAGAAGTGCAGTGAAGATGGCGGGGAACTCGCTCGCGACGCGCCGCGCCGGCTTCGATGCGGCGCTGCTGCTCGTCGTGCCGGCGGCGCTCTTCATGCTGCTTCTGTTCGTGTATCCGTTCATCTACGGGCTCTGGCTGTCGTTCGAGCCGAAGGAGGGCGGTTGGCTCGCGAACTACCAGCATTTCTTCACGTCGACGAGGCTCTGGCCGACCATCGGCACCACGCTCTCGCTCGCCGTGCCGGCGACGCTGATCAACGTGTTCGTCGCGTTGCCGATTGCATACCGGATGCGGCAGCCATCGCGCTTTCGACGCACGCTGACCGCACTGCTCGTCGTACCGATCACCCTCGGTACGGTGCTGATCGCCGAGGGCATGCTGACTTACTTCGGTCCGCGGGGATGGCTCTCGCAGTTCCTGCAGGCGACGCATCTCTACGACGGCGCGATCCGGCTCACGCACAACTACTGGGGCGTGCTGATCTCGCTCGTCGTGTCCGGCTTTCCGTTCGCGTTCCTGCTCATCCTGTCGTACGTGACGGGCATCGATCCGGTGCTCGCGCGCGCCGCCTCGACGCTCGGCGCCGGTTCCGCCGCGCAGTTCCGCCACATCTATCTTCCGCTCCTGGCACCGGGACTCGCGATCTGCTTCTGCCTCGCGTTCGTGCAGGCGTTCTCGGTGTTCCCGTCGGCGGTGCTGCTCGGTGCGCCGGCCGGCCCGACGCGCGTCATCTCGATCGCCGCGTACGAAGCGGCGTTCGAGCAGTACGACTATTCCCTCGCCTCGGCGATCGCGATGATCATGGGCTTCGTGCAGCTGCTGATCGTCGCGTTCGTCCTGTCACTGCGCGGCTGGTTCTACAAGGGACCGGTCGGAGGCGGGAAGGGATAGCCGGTGAGCGATTTCCCCACGCTCGCTCCGCTCGCTGCTTCCCAGTGGGCGCGTCGGTCGCGGCATCCTTGCACCGTTTGGGCGTGCACGGCCCACGCGTGTCGCCCTTCCGTCCACGCTCGCGGCCGGCCCCTTCGGGCCTTCGCTTCGCCCCGCTCGCGTGAACGTCCCGGGGCGGCCCATCGCGACTGCTGCACGTGAACGAAGCGAGCGTCGGCGTCGCGCGCGCCCCGGTCCTGCCTGCGCCGCGGGCGCGCGCCGGCGACAGCGTCGTCGCACGCGCATGGGGCGCGCTGCTGTGGGGCTCGATCGTCCTCTTCCTCGTCAACGTCGGCTTGATGATCGCCGCCGTGGGCGTCAATTCGTTCGCGACGCGGTGGCTCGGCACGTGGCTTCCGCAGGGCTGGACGACGTCGTGGTACGCCGATGCGTGGAAGGAGTTCCAGCTCGGGTCGATCCTCTGGGTCACCGTCGAAGTGGTGCTCGCCGTCGTGGTGCTGTCGCTGTTGATCGGCGTGCCGGCCGCGTACACGCTCGCGCGGCGCGACTTCGTCGGCAAGCGCGCGCTGATGCTCTTGTTCCTGCTGCCACTCATGGTGCCGCCGTTCACGTACGGCATTCCGCTTGCGACGGTGCTCTACCAGATGCACGTCGGCGGCACGCTGTCGGGTGTGATCCTCGCCAACCTGATCCCCGCCGCGCCGTTCGTGATCCTCGTGATGACGCCGTTCATCGAGCAGATCGACCCGAACCTCGAATCGGCGGCGCGCGTGTTCGGCGCGAACACGCTGCGCACGTTCGTGCATGTCCTCGTCCCGTTGCTCGGACCCGGCATCCTCGCCGCCGCGCTTCTCGTGCTCGTGCGCACGATCGCGCTCTTCGAGCTGACGTTCCTGACCGCCGGTCCCGACTCGCAGACGCTCGTCGTCGCGCTCTACTACGCGGTCTTCGCCGCCGGCGTGCGCGCGCCGCAGTCGGTCGACGCGATGGCGATGATCTACATGGCGGTGACGCTCGTCTGGCTGCTGATCGCGCTGCGCTTCGTCAACCCCACGCAACTCGTCTCGCGGGTGCGCGAGCATCCGCGGCACTGATTGCCGTGACGCAACGTCTTTCGCTTGCGACGCTGGACCGATTGCCCAACGAGGTTTCGCGCCCGGCCTATCCACCGCGCGACGTCGCGATCGGCATCGTGCATCTCGGCATCGGTGCGTTTCACCGTGCGCATCAGGCGATCTATACCGACGCTGCGCTGGCCGCCGCCGGCGGATCGTGGGGCATTTGCGGCGTGAGCCTGCGGTCGGCCGGTGTGCGCGATCGTCTCGTGCCGCAGGACGGCCTCTACACGTCCGTCACCCAACGCCCGGGCGGCGTCGAGCGCCGCGTCGTCGGGAGCGTGCGTGAAGTGCTCTTTCATGGCGACGAGGCAGACGCGATCATGCGGCGCATGGTGGCGTCGCAGACCCACGTCGTTTCACTGACCGTCACCGAGAAGGGATATTGCCACGAGCCGGCGACCGGACGGCTCGACGTCTCGCATCCGGACATCGTCCACGACCTCGCGAATCCGCAGCGACCGCGCAGCGTCGTGGGATTGCTCGTCGCCGCGCTCGCCGAGCGCCGGCGTACGCACGCCCGGCCGCTGACCGTCGTCTGCTGCGACAACCTCACGCAGAACGGCGGCTTCGTGCTCGGACTCGTCGCATCGTATGCAAGCCTCGTCGACCCCAAACTCGCCGACTGGATCGGTCGCGAGATCGCGTTTCCGTCGACGATGGTCGATCGCATCGTTCCGGCGACGACGGAGCGGGACATCGCCGACAACGAGGCGGCGATCGGGCTCGTCGACCGTGCGCCGGTAGTGCACGAGCCTTTCATCCAGTGGGTGATCGAGGATCGTTTCGCGGGACCGCGACCCGCGTGGGAAGCCGCAGGCGCGCTCTTCGTCGCCGACGTCGACGAGTACGAGAAGATGAAGCTGCGTCTTCTGAACGCGAGCCATTCGGCATTCGCCTACCTCGGCTTTCTCGCGGGCTACGAGTACATCTACGAAGTGGCGGCGCAGCCGGACTTCGTCGCGTACATGCGCCGCCTGATGCAGGGCGAGGTGGTGCCGACGCTCGCGCAACCCGCCGGCATCGACCTCGCCGCATATCGCGAATCGCTGGTCGAGCGCTTCGCGAATCCGGCGCTGCCGCACAAGACGCAGCAGGTCGCGATGGACGGTTCGCAGAAGCTGCCGCAACGGCTCCTCGGCACGATTCGCGACGGCATCGCCGCCGGACGCCGGATTCACTTCGCGGCGCTCGCGGTCGCCGCCTGGATGCGCTATGTCTACGGCGAAGACGAAACGGGACGGCCGATCCAGGTCGCCGATCCGATGGCGCCGACCTTCGCGAAGCTCGCGGCGCGACATCGCGGAGATCCGACAGCGTTCGCGCAATCGCTGCTTGCGATCGACGCGATCTTCGACGAAGACCTGCACAACGAGCCGCGCTTCACGACGCCGGTGATCGCGTTCGTCGAGGAGCTCTTCGCGCAGGGTGCGGCGAAGACCGTAGCCCGCTCGCTGCAAGCCGACAAGGCGTTCCCGCCACCCCGCACGCGATGATCCCGCTCGAACTGTCCCCCGACCGTCTGTTTCCCGCGGACCCCGGCGCGCGCCGCCTCTCGCGCTCGCTCTACCAGGCGGTACGCGACCTGCCGATCGTCAGTCCGCATGGGCACACCGATCCCGCGTGGTTCGCGAACGACACGCCGTTCGAGGATCCCGCCGCGCTCTTCATCGTGCCCGATCACTACGTCTTTCGGATGCTCTACAGCCAGGGCATTCCGCTCGACGCGCTCGGCGTCCCCGAGCGCGGGGGCCGGCGCAGCGCGACGTACGATCCCCGCGGGATCTGGCGCACGTTCGCGCGGCATTACGCGCTCTTTCGCGGCACGCCGACAAGGCTGTGGCTCGATCACGCGTTCCACACGGTATTCGGCATCGACGAGCGCCTGACGGAGGAAAGCGCCGATCGCTACTACGATCGCATCGACGCGTGCCTGCGGAGTGCCGCGTACCGGCCGCGCGCTCTGTTCGAGCGCTTCGACATCGAGGTGCTCGCCACGACCGAGTCCCCGCTCGACGGGCTCGCGCATCATCGGGCGATTCGCGATAGCGGATGGGCGGGACGCGTGATTACGGCATATCGTCCCGATCCGGTCGTCGATCCGCAGTTCGAAGGCTTCGCGGAGAACGTCGCGCGCCTCGGCGAGATGACGCGCGAGGACACGTCGACTTGGCGCGGCTATCTCGCTGCGCATCGCGCGCGCCGTGCGTACTTCCGCCAAATGGGCGCGACGTCGACCGATCACGGGCATCCCACGGCGCACACCGAAAATCTCCCGCCCGCGCACTGCCAGCACCTGCTCGATCGCGCGCTCGCCGGTACGCTCGATGCCGCCGACGCCGAGCGCTTCCGTGGCCAGATGCTGACGGAGATGGCGCGCATGAGCGTCGACGACGGCCTCGTCATGCAGATCCATCCCGGCGCTTTTCGCAATCACAATGCGGCCCTCTTCGCGCGCTTCGGTCGCGACAAGGGTGCGGACATTCCGATGCGGACGGATTACGTGCACGCCCTGAAACCGCTGCTCGACGAGCTCGGCAACGAGCGCGATCTGACGATCGTTCTCTTCACGCTCGACGAGACGAGCTACGCGCGAGAGCTCGCGCCGCTCGCGGGCCACTATCCGGTGCTGAAGCTCGGCCCGCCCTGGTGGTTCCACGACAGCTTCGAGGGGATGCTGCGCTTTCTCGGACAGGCGATCGAGACGGCGGGCTTCGCGAATACGGTGGGCTTCAACGACGATACGCGCGCGTTCACCTCGATCCCCGCGCGGCACGACGTGTGGCGCCGGGTCGTCTGCCGCTATCTCGCGACGAGCGTGGTCGAGCATCGGCTTGCCGAGAACGAGGCGATGGAGCTCGCGCCCGCGCTCGCGCACGATCTTGCCAAGCAGGCCTATCGGCTATAGCAACGTCGGGGCCGGCGAGTGCCGCGACATTGCGGGACGCGCGAATATAGGATGATCGCCACCGGGCGTCGAACGACGGCCCTCGAGCGATGGTCGTCACGGCGTACGGATCACCTTGCGCTCGACTTCGACGAGCCGCCCAAGCTCGAACGTGAGCGTGGTGATGGTGGCCGGATCCTCGGGCACCGGCAGATACGTCCAGCGGACGACCTTGCGCCCGGCGCCCGTCGACATGTCGGGGCGGCCCACGCGTGCGACCACCTCGCCTTCGCCGATGCCCGGCATCAGGAATTTTCGTTCCGCCGCATTCCCCCGGCGTTCCGCGTCGCCGCGTGCTTTGCGCTGCGTCGCGGCCTTGACCGGTTTGTCGCGCGGCATCGTTCGCGTCTCGCTGCCGGGCACAACGCGAAACGGAACGACGGACACGTTGGCCGGATCGCGCGAGAAGTCGCGCAACTCGGTGCCCTCCGGGCAGGTGTCCTCCTGGTACGTGACCGAGCCGTCGGCGCGTGCGCATTTGTAGAGACCCGCTTGCGCGGTCGTGCAGAACGCAAAGGCGAGGACGAGGGCGGCGCAGCGTGCGAAGCGGGGAAATCCCATGGCGGCGTACGATAGCGCTTCCCAACCGGGAATGGCACTCGGTCCTTTGGCCGATCGGCCGGCGCGCCTTGAAAATCGACGGCAATCGGTCTAAATTGCCGCGGCCGTGCGCATCTGCACACGGCCCTTTTCACGACGAACCGGATCCGTCCGTCATCGTCGAACCAGACACCGGGCGCTTCGAACCCGGCGCAACGCCTCGGCACTCGTCAAGCGGCTGCCGGGCCTTCCCGGCGTCCTTGTCACGCCACGCCGCGGCCGTTCTTGTCCGTGTTTCCGACTGTCCGGCGCGCTCGCCCAAGCGAGTCGCCACACTTGCACTCGCATCACCGATGAAAAGCATGACGTCCGATCTGACACCGCCGCACGAGGGAGCGGCGGCGTCCTGCGAATTCCCGTCGTCCCGCCCATTTCGTCGATCGCGGCGCCGCAAGGTCGCGATCGCGCTCGCGGTCGTCACCGCGACGCTGACGGTCGCCGCCTGTGCGACGTTCGAGACCGTCGACTACTACTGGCAGGGGGCCGCGGGACAGCTCGAGCTGCTGACGCGCTCCGAACCGATTCCCGACGTGATCGGGAAGGGCGACAAGAAGCTTTCCGAGCGGCTGACGCGCATTCGCGAAATCCGCGCCTTCGCGAGCCGCGAGCTCGACCTGCCGAACAACGAAAGCTATACACGGTATACCGATCTCGGCCGGCCGTACGTCACGTGGAACGTGTTCGCGACACCCGAGCTGTCGCTGACGCCCCGGCAGTGGTGCTTTCCGATCGCAGGTTGCGTCAGCTATCGCGGCTATTTTCAGGAAGCGGCAGCGAAGGGCGAGTCCAGCCGCCTCAAGGCCGAAGGCGACGACGTCTACGTCGGCGGCGTGCCCGCGTACTCGACGCTCGGCTGGTTCGCCGATCCGGTGCTCTCGTCGTTCGTGAGCTGGCCCGAGACCGAAGTCGCTCGGCTCATCTTCCATGAGCTCGCGCATCAGCTCATCTACGTGAAGAACGACTCGGCGTTCAACGAGTCGTTCGCCACTGCCGTCGAGGAGGCGGGCCTCGCGCGCTGGCTCGCCGCGCGCAACGACTCGCAACTGACGAAGCTCGCGACGAAGGCCGACCACATGCGTGCGCTGTTTCGCGACCTCGTACGCACGACGCGCGCGAAACTCAGCGAGATCTACGGAAGCGACGCGAGCGACGACGTCAAGCGCCGGGCCAAGCACGACATCATCGCGGCGATGAAAACGGCGTACGAGGCGGCGAAGGCGGGCGAGCCAGGACTGTCCGGCTACGACCGCTGGTTTGCGCAACAGCCCAACAACGCCGCGATCGCGGCGATCGGCCTCTACACCGATCGGGTTCCGGCATTTCGCGAGCTGCTGCGCGAAGTGAACGGCGACCTGCCGAGGTTTTACGACAGGGTCCGCGCCCTGGCGGCGATGCCCAAGCGTCAGCGCGACCACGCGCTCGACGCGCTGGGGGTGCGGGCGACGGCGCCGGCACTGACCGCTTCGAGCACGCCACGGCGATAACCGGACGAGGGCGCGCAGGATGGCGGCAGCGTCCTGCCTCCCGGGACGTCGTCGATTTGCCGGTGCCCGCCGCTTCCTGCTAAAATGGCCGGCTTCCTTGCCTCACCCGGGCTTCATCAGCGGGGAGGCCGATGGCGCGAGCAAAAGGTTCACTGCCTTCGCGCCGAAACGACCGAAAGGAGATACAACGCTCATGCGTCATTACGAGATCGTCTTCATCGTGCACCCCGATCAGAGCGAGCAGGTGCCGGCGATGATCGAGCGGTACCGCGCGATGGTGACCAATCACGGCGGCCGCATCCACCGGCTGGAGGACTGGGGCCGCCGGCAGCTCGCTTATCCAATCCAGAAGGTGCACAAGGCGCACTACGTGCTGATGAACATCGAGTGCGACCTCGAGACGCTGAACGAACTCGAGCACGCCTTCAAGTTCAACGACGCGGTGCTGCGGCACCTGGTCGTCGCGCGCCGGGAGGCGGTCGTCGCGCCGTCGCCGATGATGAAGGAAGAGAAGGCGCGGTCGCTCACGCACCGCGACGCGCGCGAAGGCCGCGAGGGCGAACGCGCGGCAGAGAAGCCCGCCGAGGCGGCGGCCACGCCGCAGCCGGCGCAGGCCTGACGCGGCCGCCGGCGCGTGCCGCCGGAGAACTCGCTCGTGCTCGACGCGACCCTCGTTGCGCGCGATGCACTGCGGCACACGCCCGCGGGCATTCCGGCGCTCGAATGCACGCTCGATCATCGGTCAGTGCAGCGCGAGGCGGGAAGCGCGCGGCGCGTCGAATGCGAGATGCATGCGGTCGCGTTCGCCGACGTCGCGCTCGCGCTCGATCGTTGCGAGGTTGGCACGGCGTTGCGCTGCGAGGGTTTCGTCGCACGCCGTTACCGCACCGGGACGAGCGTCGCGCTGCACATGACAGGATTCGCAGAGATCGATCCCACGAAAGGAAATTGAGATGCCACCCGTAGGCAGAGGCAGAGGACGATTCAAGAAGGACGGCAAGCGCCGCGAGCGCGGCAACAACCTTTTCAAGCGCAAGAAGTTCTGCCGCTTCACGGCCGAGAACGTGAAGGAGATCGACTACAAGGACATCGACGTCCTGAAGGATTTCGTGCAGGAGAACGGCAAGATCATGCCGGCGCGGATCACCGGCACGAAGGCGCGCTACCAGCGCCAGCTCGGCACCGCGATCAAGCGCGCGCGCTTCCTCGCGCTGATTTCGTACACCGATCTGCACTGAACGGAGCGACCGAGATGCAGATCATCCTGCTCGAAAAGATCGCGAACGTCGGCAACCTGGGCGACGTCGTGAAGGTGCGCGATGGGTACGCACGCAATTTCCTGATCCCCCAGGGAAAGGCCAAGCGCGCGACGCCCGCCAATCTCGAGGCGATCGAGGCGCGCCGGGCGGAGCTCGAGAAAGCGGCCGGCGAGAAGCTCGCGCAGGCGCAGGCGCAGGCCGAGAAGCTCGAAGGATCGACGCTGCGAATCGTGCAGAAGGCGGGCGTCGACGGCCGCCTGTTCGGTTCGGTGACCAACGCCGACGTCGTCGAAGCGCTGAAGGCGCAGGGCGTCGACATCGAGAAGTCGATGGTCCGCATGCCGTCGGGACCGCTGAAGCAGGTGGGCGAGCACGCGGTGGCGGTCGTGCTGCACACCGACGTGACCGCGAGCCTCACCGTCAACGTGGTCGGCGAAACGGTCAACGGCTGATCGTCGTCGTGCCGCGCACAGCGAAGGGGCCCGCGGGCCCCTTCGTGGTCTTTCGACGTGCAACCCTCGTCGTTCGTCGTATATCGAAGCGCGCAATGCGCGGGTAGAATTTCCGCGCGCTCCGCTTCGCCGCCGTTGCAATGCCCGACGACCACGCCACCGACTCGCTGAAACTTCCGCCGCATTCGCTCGAAGCGGAGCAGTCGGTTCTTGGGGGACTGCTGCTCGACAACGACGCGGCCGACCGCGTCGGCGACGTCGTCTCCGCCGACGACTTCTACAGCGACGCGCACCGCGTCATCTATCGGCACATCACGCAGCTGATTGCCGACGGCAAGCCGGCCGACGTCGTCACCGTCTCCGAACTGCTGTCGTCGACGCAGAAGCTCGACTACGTCGGTGGCCTCGCCTATCTCGGCGCGCTCGCGCAGAACACGCCGACCGCCGCGAACATCCGCCACTACGGGAACATCGTTCGCGAGCGCTCGATCCTGCGGCAACTCGCGTCGACGGCGACGGAGATCGCCGAATCGGCGTTCAATCCACTCGGCCGCAGCGCGAAGACGGTCCTCGACGAAGCCGAGGCGAAGGTGCTGCACATTGCCGAGCAGGGCGCGCGCGGCGCGCAGAACTTCCGCGAGATCGGCGTGCTCCTCGCCGACGTCGTCGAGCGCATCGAGACGCTGTACAACCGCGACGACCCCTCGGACGTCACCGGCGTGCCCACCGGGTTCGGCGATCTCGACAAGATGACGTCCGGTTTTCAGCCGGGCGACCTGGTCGTCGTGGCGGGACGACCGAGCATGGGCAAGACCGCGTTCGCCCTGAACGTCGGAGAGCACGTCGCGCTCAACACCGGCATGCCGGTCGCCGTGTTCTCGATGGAAATGGGCGCCTCGCAGCTCGCGATGCGGATGATCGGTTCCGTCGGCAAGCTCGACCAGCACAAGCTGCGCACCGGGCGCCTCGCGTCCGAGGATTGGGACAAGCTTTCGGCGGCGCTCGGACGCCTGAACGAGGCGCCGATCCTGATCGACGAGACGCCGGCACTCAACGCGATCGAGGTGCGCTCGCGTGCGCGACGGCTGATGAAGCAATACGGAAAGCTCGGCCTCGTGATCGTCGACTACCTGCAACTGATGCAGGCGACCACGCAGGGCGAGAATCGGGCGACCGAGATCTCCGAGATCTCGCGCTCGATGAAGTCGCTCGCGAAGGAGCTTGCCGTTCCGGTCGTCGCGCTGTCGCAGCTCAATCGATCGCTCGAGCAGCGTCCGAACAAGCGGCCGGTGATGTCGGACCTTCGCGAATGCGTCACGGGCGATACGCTCGTGAATCTCGCCGATGGTCGCCGAGTTCCGATCCGCGAGCTAGTCGGCCAGGCGCCGGAAGTGGTCGCTGTCGATGACGAACAGCGGTCAACCTCGGCCCGCGCCGAGATGGTCTGGTCGAAGGGCGTAAAGCCAGTCTTCGACGTCATGCTGGCGAGCGGACGGAAGCTCCGCGCGACGGCCGGGCACCGGCTGCTCGCGTATGGCGGCTGGCGCAAGGTTGCCGATCTCACTATGGGCGATCGAATCGCAATCGCGCGCATGCTTGCCGAGCCTTCTGCGACGCAACCCTGTTCCGCGAAGCAGGCATGGGCAAATCATGAAATCATTCTCCTTGCACACCTCGTCGGGGACGGCAGCTATCTGAACCATCAACCGCTTCGATACTGCACAGCGAGCGAGCAGAACAGCCGGGCGGTGACGGAAGCGGCGATCGCCATGGGCAGTCGTGTCGTTCGCGTGGGCGGCGGAGGCAGCTGGCATCAGCTTCTCATTGCGGGCAATGGGAATCGCTGGCATGCCAGCGGGGTGGGCGCGTGGCTCAAATCGCTCGGGATCTTCGGCCAGCGATCACATGAGAAGCGCTTGCCGACCGGTATCTTCATGCTTGGCGACACGCAAATCGCTCTTCTGCTGAAGCATCTATGGGCGACCGACGGTTGTATCTTCGTCCGCCAGCCCGGTGCCGGACCTTCGCGCGTCTACTTCAGTACGTGTAGCGAAGGGCTGGCGCGGGACGTTATGGCATTGCTCCTGCGACTCGGCATCGTTGCGCGCATGCGCACGACATTGCCCGCCAACGGCCGCATCGTATATTCGGTCGACGTAAGCGGCGCCGACGATCAGAGCGTGTTCCTCCAACGGGTGGGGGCATTCGGTCCGCGTATCGAGCCCGCAGAGCGTTTGTCTGCGCTGTTACGAACCACGATCGCAAATACCAACACCGATACATTGCCACGGCAGATCTTCGACCGGACACGTTCCTTGATGCACGAGCGCGGCGTCACGCATCGCGCAATGGCGGCGGCGGGGGGGACGTCTCATGGCGGCAATGCCCACTTTGCATTTGCACCAAGCCGCAGCACGATCCGATCGTATGCGCGAATCCTTGACGACAAGGAGCTCGCGAAGTGGGCACAGTCCGACCTGTACTGGGATCGAATCGTGGCGGTGAAGCCCGCAGGTGAAGAGGAAGTCTTCGACATGACCGTTCCCGGTCCGGCATGCTGGCTGGCTGACGGCATCGTCAGCCACAACTCGGGCGCGATCGAGCAGGATGCGGACGTCATCGTGTTCATCTACCGCGACGAGGTCTACAACTCGGAATCGCCGGACAAAGGGACCGCCGAGATCATCATCGGCAAGCAGCGCAACGGACCGATCGGAACGGTGCGACTCACGTTCCTCGGCGAATACACGCGCTTCGAGAGCTTCGCGCCGCCGGGCAGCTACTGACCCGTCGGCGAATGCGCGTCAATCGCCCTTATGCAGCGCCCCGACGCGGCGCGGGTCAGTGGCCGCTGACCCAATGCTTGACGTTGCGCCACGCGAACGACAGCGGGTCGGAGCCCCAGAACAGCGTGCCGTCGTAGTAGTAGCCGTCGTAGGTGCGCCCCGCGATCATTTCGGGGCTCCCCTCGTTCAACGCATCGGCAAACTGCTG
Organism: Casimicrobiaceae bacterium; assembly: GCA_035718935.1. GTDB lineage: Bacteria > Pseudomonadota > Gammaproteobacteria > Burkholderiales > Casimicrobiaceae > VBCG01. Next base: position 11,199 of record DASTGT010000096.1, on the reverse strand, counting down.
CTCCTTGGTCCGCGGCGGCGAGGCAAACGGATCGCGCGGACGGAAGCCCTGCACCTCGATGTGCTCGATGAACACCGGGTATTTCTCGACGAGTTCCTTCTCCTCGGCGACGCGTTTTTGCAGCGGCGTCGCCGCGAGCGGGCTTTGCTTGCCTTCCGGAACCGGGCGCGCGATCGACCATCGGGGCTCGGCGTGGGCAGAAGCGATGACGAACGCGGCGAGCAGGGCGCAGACCGCGGGGACAGCCTGACGGCGCGAATGCATGAGGCCGAATTCTAACGCAAGCCTCATACGGCGACCGCGAACGCCTCCAACGCGCGCAGATCGGGAACGAAGCCGGGGACCCGGCGCGCCGGCGAGCGTGACGTTGCTGTCGCCGACATGGAACGAGCGCTCCGGCTACAACACCTCGGCGGCGTGGTCGGCGAGACGCGAGCGCTCGCCGCGCTGCAGCGTCACGTGGCCCGAGTGCGACCAGCCCTTGAAGCGGTCGACCACGTACGTGAGGCCGGAACTGCCTTCGGTGAGGTAGGGCGTGTCGATCTGCGCGATGTTGCCGAGGCAGACGACCTTCGTGCCCGGCCCTGCGCGGGTGATCAGCGTCTTCATCTGCTTCGGCGTCAGATTCTGCGCCTCGTCGATGATCAGGAACTTGTTGATGAACGTGCGGCCGCGCATGAAGTTCAGGCTCTTGACCTTGATGCGCGAGCGGATGAGGTCGCGCGTCGCCGCGCGTCCCCAGTCCCCGCTTTCGTCGTCGGTCTTGTTCAGCACGTCGAGGTTGTCCTCGAGCGCGCCCATCCACGGATTCATCTTCTCTTCCTCGGTGCCCGGGAGGAAGCCGATGTCCTCGCCGACGGGCACCGTCACGCGCGTCATGATGATTTCCGAATACACCTTGAACTCGAGCGCGAGCATCAGGCCGGCCGCGAGGGTCAGCAGCGTCTTGCCGGTACCGGCCTGCCCGAGCAGCGTCACGAAGTCGATGTCGGGACTCATCAGCAGGTTGAGCGCGAAGTTCTGCTCCCGATTGCGCGCGACGATGCCCCAGACGTTGTTCTTCTGGTGCGAGTAGTCCTTGAGCGTCGACAGAAGCGCGCTCTTGCCCTCGATCTCCTTCACGACCGCATGGAACGGTGCTTCGCCCGGCTCCTCGAGGAACAAGAACTCGTTGACGTGCAGCGAAGGAACGAGCGGGCCCGTGAGCCGGTAATACGTGTGGCCGCCCTGTTGCCACGATTCCATGCCCTTGCCGTGGCGATCCCAGAAGTCGGTCGGCAGCTCGCGCACGCCCGAATACAGGAGCTCGGTGTCCTCGAGCACCTTGTCGTTGAAATAATCCTCGGCGGAGAGGCCCAGCGCGCGCGCCTTGATCCGCATGTTGATGTCTTTCGACACGAGGATCACGTTGCGCTTCGGCGTGCGCTGCGTCAGATGCATCGCGACGGCGAGGATCTGGTTGTCGGGCTTGCCATTGCCGAGCGGCGGCGGCAGCTCGCTCGCGATCGGTTCGGTCTGCAGGAACAGGCGTCCCGTTGCCGCGCCGCTCGATTTCTCGCCGAGCGGAATGCCGCTCGCGATGCCGTCGGTGCCCGGCAGGGCATACGTCGTCACGAGCTCGTCGAGGAAACGCGACGCCTGCCGCGCATTGCGCGCGACCTCGGTCATGCCTTTCTTGTGCGCGTCGAGCTCCTCGAGCGTGAGCATCGGCAGGTAGATGTCGTGCTCCTCGAACCGGAACAGGCTCGTGGGATCGTGCATCAGCACGTTCGTGTCGAGCACGAACAGCTTGGTTTCGGTGGAGGATCCGGTTCGGGCCGGCTTGCGGGAGGGAAGGAGATGAAGGGTGGATGGAGCGGGGCGGAGCTTGCGTTCGACCATGAGCCTCCTGGCGCAACTCACACGCACGGCAGAAGCGCCGTCGCGTCGATCCTAATGTAGGCCCGATCGTCGTCGGCCACAAGGCCTAGCGGTACGGGCGGCGAAAGGCAACACATTTTGTGGTGGAAAGGGAACAGAGGCAGGGACCGCCACGCGCGCCCCATCGCGTTGCGTGCGCTCCGCGGCGCCGCCCCGGCCCGTCATCGGAGCGTCTTCACGAACTCGAGCACCTCTTCTGCATGCCCCGGCACCTTCACGCCGCGCCATTCGCGCACCAGATTCCCCTCGCCGTCGATCACGAAGGTGCTGCGCTCGATGCCGCGCACCTTCTTGCCGTACATGTTCTTCATCTTGATCACGCCGAACTGCTGACAGAGCTTCTCGTCGGGATCCGAGATCAGCGGAAACGGGAAATTCATCTTCGCCTTGAAGTTCTCGTGCGACTTGAGGGAATCGCGCGACACGCCGGCGACGACGGCACCGAGCTTGCGGAACTTCGGATACAGGTCGCGGAACGCGGCGCCCTCCGTCGTGCAGCCGGGCGTGTTGTCCTTCGGATAGAAATAGAGCACGACCGCATGCCCGGCATGATCGGAAAGCCGGAACGTTCCGTCCGTGGCTGCCGCCTCGAAATCATCGACGCGCGTCATCGACATCTCCCAGGAATTCGTCGCCTTGCATCAGCACCGTGCCGCTGCGCCCGGCAATCGGCGCCATTGCATTCTCGCATCGCGGCAGCGCCATGGGTTCGACGCTTTCACGCACCGTGCGTAGCGGTCCGATGCGCCACCCTTGCGCCTTCCATCCCGAGAGAAGCTGCTCGAACGCCCCCGCCAGTCGACCGCCCTCCAGCTCGGCGTGCAGCGTGAAGACTTGGGGGGACGCCGCATCGTGCGTGCGCTCGAGCACGTGCGCGGCCACGTTTTCCTCGGCAATGTTGCACGTGCCGATCAGCTCGTCGAGGGTCGGCAGCGTCGTCGGGAACTGCGGGCAGCGAACGAGCTCGCCGCGCCAGACCGGCAAGTGCGGCGAGCGGCCACGGCCATCCGAACAATATTCGAAGCCCAGCGATTGCGTGAGCCGCAATGCGTGCACGTTCATCTGCCAGCCCGCTGCACCGTGCGTCGTCGGCGGCTCCTTGAACACTTCGACGTAGCGCTCGCACGCGCGCTTCATCTCGCGCTTCGTCCATTCGGCGTCGGCCGTCGCCACGCCATCCTGCCAGCGCACGTGGTCGAAGCAGTGGACGCCTGTTTCGTGTCCCTCGCCGCGCACGCGATGCAGGATGCTCGCTGTGCGCCGCCCGATGTCCGGGCCGGGCAGCAGCGTCCCGTAAAGCAGCGTGCGCACACCGTAATGGCTGACGACCGACGTGCGCCGCACCTTTCCGACGAACCCCTTGCGAAACACGCGCCGCAACGCGCGTCCGGTGTGATCGGGCCCGAGCGAAAACAGGAACGTCGCAAAGAGGCCGTGCCGGGCGAGGATGTCGAGCAGGCGCGGGACGCCTTCGCGCGTGCCGCGCAGCGTGTCGACGTCGATCTTGAGGCCGAGGATCACTCCACGAGGGCTCGGGCGTCCGCGACGTGCCCGCGATAGGCATCGAAGATGCGCCGCAGCGCGTCGTCCATGCCCACCTTCGGCGTCCAATCGAGATCCTCGCGCGTGTTGTCGATGTTCGGCACGCGGTGCTGCACGTCCTGGTAGCCCTTGCCGTAATAGTCGGCGGCCGTCGTGTCGACGATCGCCACCCCCTTTGCCGACTCCCGATACTCGGGATACTGCTTGGCGAGCGCGAGCATCATCTGCGCGAGCTCGCGCACCGAATAGTCGTTCGCCGGGTTGCCGATGTTGTAGATCTTGCGCGTCGCGACGCCGTCGCGGTTGTCGACGATGCGCATCAGCGCGTCGATGCCGTCGTCGATGTACGTGAATGCGCGCTTCTGCGTGCCGCCGTCGACGAGCTTGATCGGCTCGCCGCGCACGATGTGGCCGAGGAACTGCGTGATGACGCGCGAGCTGCCTTCCTTCGCGGTGTTGATCGAGTCGAGCCCCGCGCCGATCCAGTTGAACGGGCGGAACAGCGTGTAGTCGAGACCCTCCTGCAGGCCGTATGCGTGAATGACGCGGTCCATCAGCTGCTTGGCGCAGGCATAGATCCAGCGCGGCTTGTTGATCGGGCCCAGCACCAGGTTCGACCGCTCCGGATCGAATTGCGCGTCGTCGCACATCCCGTAGACCTCGGACGTCGACGGGAAGACGAGCCGCTTCCGATGCCGGACCGCCGCGCGCACGATCGGCAGGTTCGCCTCGAAGTCGAGCTCGAATACGCGCAGCGGCTCGCGCACGTACGCAGCGGGCGTCGCGATCGCGACGAGCGGGAGCACCACGTCGCACTTCTTGACGTGGTACTCGATCCATTCGCGGTTGATCGTGATGTCGCCTTCGAAGAAGCGAAAGCGGCGCTCGCCAAGCAGGTCCGCGATCCGGTCGGTCTGCATGTCCATTCCGTAGATCTCCCAGTCGGTGCTGGCGACGATCCGTTGGGACAGGTGATGACCGATGAAGCCGTTGACGCCGAGGATCAGGATGCGTTTCATGCGGGGCGTGAGAGCGAGGCGCGCGAATTGTACCGTCACGCGGCCTCAGCCGAGGGGGACGGCCGCATCGCCGAAGCGCTCGCGAAACGCCGCCGGCGAGACGATGGCGCCACCGATTTCCAACTCGACGACCTCCAGCTCACCGCCGCCGCCACAGCGCGCAACGAGCGTTCGACCGTTCGCGACCAGCGCCGGCGATTGCGCGGGCGCCCCCGCGTCGAGCAGCCGCGTGCGAAGAATGCGCGACGGCAGGCCGGCAACGCACGTGCGGGCCCCGGGGTACGGTGGCGCCACCGCGCGTACGAGATCGTGGATCGCAACGGCCCCTTCCCCCCAGTCGATGCGTCCATCGTCGGGTGTGCGTCGACCGAAGTACGATCCGCTCGCGAGATCGTTCACGCGCCGCGTCTCGGCGCCGGCGAGGAGCGCCGGCAGGACGTCGTCGAGGCAAATCTCGGCCGCCACGGTGACCTTGTCGAACACGTCGCGCGCCGTGTCGTCGGGGAGGATCGGCACGCGTTGCTGCGCGACGATGTCGCCCGCATCCGGCTTCGCCGCCATCGCGTGCAGCGTCGCCCCGGTGTGGCGCTCGCCGTGCAGCACGGCCCAGTTGACCGGCGCGCGGCCCCGGTATTTCGGCAGCAACGAGCCGTGCATGTTGTACGCGCCGCGTGACGCGAGCGCGAGGAGCGGCGCGCCGAGCATCTGCCGGAAGTAAAAGCTGAAGAGAAAGTGGGGCGCGAGCGCTCGAATGCGATCGACGACGTCGCGCGCATTTGCGTCGTCGGGCGCGATCCACGGCAGGCCAAGCTCGTCGGCCGTGTCGGGCACGCTCGCGAACCAGCGTGTCTCGCCGGGGTCGTCCTGATGCGTGACGACGAGCGGAATCTCGACACCGTGCGCGCGCAGCACCCGCAGGCAGCGCACGCCGACGTTGTGATAAGCGAAAACGACGGCACGCGCCGGCGACGACGCAGGATTGTCGGCCGTCGCGTCGTCGCTCATCGGCGATCAGCGCATCGCGCGCACGTTGTCCCGCGCGGTGGCTTCCGCGTCGTCGCTTTCGCGCTCGAGCACCGCGCGGATGATGTAGCGTGGCCGGTCGCGCACCTGTTGGTAGATGCGCCCGACGTATTCGCCGAGCAGGCCCACGCCGAACATCGTGCAACCGATCAGGAAGAACGCGAGGATGTCGCGATCCCACAGCGCGCTCAATCCTTCGAGGATTCCGCCGAGCACGGCGCGCTTGACGATGACGACCGCATAGAGGATCACCGATCCGGCGGCGACGATCATGCCGAACACCGAGAAGAGCTGCAGCGGCACCAGCGAAAACCCGGTCACGAGGTCGAAGTTGAGACGAACCAGGTTGTACATCGAATACTTCGATTCGCCGGCGGAGCGCTCCTCGTGCTCGACGTCGACCTCGACCGGATGGTGCGCGAACGTGTAGGCGAGCGCGGGAATGAACGTGCTCACTTCCCGCGCGGAGGCGATCGTGTCGACGATGTCCCGGCTGTACGCGCGCAACATGCAGCCCTGGTCCGTCATCCGAATGCGCGTGATGCGCTCACGCAGGCGATTCATCAGCCGCGAAGCGGTGCGGCGCCACCACGCGTCCTCGCGATGGCGGCGCACTCCGCCGACGTAATCGGCGCCGGCGTCCATGGCGGCGAGCAGCTTGCCGATCTCTTCCGGCGGATTCTGCAGGTCCGCGTCGAGCGTCACGATGCGCTCGCCGCGCACGCGCTCGAAGCCCGCGATGATCGCGAGGTGCTGGCCGTAGTTCGCGTTGAACAGCACGACGCGCGTGACCTCCGGCCGCGCAAGGAATTGCTCGCGAAGGAGCGCCGCCGAGCGGTCGCGGCTGCCGTCGTTGACGAAGATGACCTCGTAGGTAACGCCGAGCGCGTCGAGCGCCGGGTAGAGGCGTGCGAACAGCGCCGCGAGTCCGGCCTCCTCGTTGTAGACGGGAATCACGACCGACAGGTGCGGACGGCGGCTCGTCACGGGCGAGAGGCGATCATGTGGATGGACATCGGCGTACTAGGCACGCGCGCATCATGCACCGGCGCGCTGCATCACGTCGGCGCACGCGTCGCACACGGCGTCGACGTCGTCGAGGCGCAGGCCGGCGTACAGCGGCAGCGTGACGGTTTGCTCCGCAATGCGCTCCGTGTTCGGAAAATCGCCGCGCTGGTAGCCGAAACGTCGTCCGAGCGTCGACAGGTGCAGCGCCTCGTACGATACGCCGGTCGCAATGCCGCGTTCGGCGAGCGCATCGCGGAAAGCCTTGCGCGACATGCCCATCGCATCGATCGGCAGTAGGACGCAGAACATGTTCCACGACTGTCCGTCGCCGTCGACCGGCCTCGGCGGCAGCTCGCAGGCCGGTGTCGTCCGGAAACGCTCGAAGTATCGATCGACGAGCGCGCGCCGCGCCGCGAGGAACGCCGGCAGCTGCGCGAGTTGCGCGACGCCGATGCGCGCGTTCACGTCGGGAAGGTTGAACTTGCCGCCGGGAAAGGCGACGTCGCGCGTACCGTCGGGCAAGCGCTCGATGCCGTGGAAGCGCAGCGTGCCGATGCGTCGCGCTTCGTCGGCGTCGTTGCAAACGATCGCGCCGCCTTCGATCGACGTGATGTTCTTGTTCGGATGGAAGCTGAACGTAACGAGGTCTCCCATCGCGCCGACCGGCCGCCCCTTCCACCGGGAGCCCAGCACGAGCGCCGCATCCTCGATGACGCGCAGTCCATGACGGTCGGCAAGCGAGTAGAGCGCGTCGAGGTCGACGAGCGAGCCTGGCCAGTGCGTGGGGATGATCGCCCGCGTGCGCGGCCCGATGCGCGCCGCGACCTGGTCGAGGTCGATGTTGCGCGTGACGAGATCGCAATCGACGAACACGGGCCTCGCACCGACCTTCACGATCATGTTCAGCACCGTGAAGAAGCTCTCGGCGCAGGTGATGACCTCGTCGCCGGGGCCGATTCCCGCCATTTGCAACGCGACCTCGACGGCGGCGGTGGCGGACGTCAGCACGCGCACCGGCCGCCCCTCGCAGTGCGCGGAAAGCGCCGCCTCGAAGCGCTCGACCCACGCGCCGCTGGTGACGTGCCCCGAGCGCAGCACCTCGCCGACGCCTTCGATCGTCGCCTCGTCGATCAGCGGGCCGGCGAACTTCATCATTCCGCTTCCTCGCGCTGCGTGCGCATGACGCTCACGTGCTCCTCGCGACGAGCCACACGCCGAGAACGATGAAGCCGATGCCGAGCCAGCGTTGCACCGAGACCGCTTCGCCGAACAGATATTGCGCGGCCAGCGCGTTCACGATGTAGCCAAGGGAAAGCATCGGATACGCGACGGAAACGGGCACGCGCGAGAGGCCGGCGATCCAAACGAGGACACTGACCGCGTACAAGGCGACGCCGGCGAGCACGTGGCCCTCCACGGCGATGCGCGACAGCGTCGCGGTGAAATCGCCCGGCGCGAACGTGACGATTCCCAGCCGATTGGTGCCGGCCTTCAACAGCAGTTGCGCGGCAGCGTTGAGCATCACGCCGGTGACCAGGAACGCGAACGCGGCCGCCGACATCACCGCCTCGCGACCAGGACGCGCCGGGCATCGGACGCCACGACGCGCATCGGCACGTGCTCGCCCGCGAGCTTTGCGTGCTCGCTCGGGGACATCAGCGCGTACCCCTGGTCGAGGTCGTGCCATCGCCGCACCCAGTCCTCGACGCGCGCGATGCCGAGCGCCGGCTCGAGATCGAGTCCGGGGCCGAGCTCGTCACGGTACGCGACGAGCGTCGTGGTGCGACCGAGGTAGAAGGGCAGCGTCTGGTCGTACATGCCGACCTGGAAGAACGGAGCGCTGCGATCGTACGGAGGATTCGCGCCATTGGCCAGCGTGGTCACGAGATCGGCCGCCGAACGTGTTGCGCGGAACACATCGGAGCCGTGGAACGCCGTCTGCATCGCGAGCAGCGTTCCGAGCGCGAACGCGGTGACGCCGATCGTGCGCGCCCGAACGCCGGGCCGCACGAGTGCGACGAGCCCGACGAGGTAGCCGACCAGCGCGACGCCCAGGCAGGTCTTCACCCACGGTCCGAGCGCATCGTAGAGTGCCTGCGGGGTGCGCGGCTCCGCGAGCGCTGCCGCGAGGCGTGACCATCCCAGCAGTGACGCGAGCCAGAATGCCAGCGTGGTGACGACGAGCACCGTCGCGAAGGCGACGAGCGCCCGCCTGCGCATCTTGGCGAGCTCGTCGCCGAGGACGAGCGCCGCGGCGGGAAACATCGGCAGGATGTAGGAGGGCAGCTTGGAGCCCGACCCGCTGAAGAACACGAAGACGAACGCGCTCCAGACCAGGCAGAACCTTCGCCACGCGAAGCCGTTCGCGGTCGCCGGCTCGCGCCACGCCGCGGACGAGCGCCACAGGAATACGCCCGTCCAGGGCAGCAGTCCGGCGACGAACATCGGCACGAAATACCACCACGCGCCGATGCGGTGGTGCTCGGTGGTCAGGAAGCGCTCGAAATGCTCGTGAACGAAGAAGAAGCGCGCGAAGCTCGGATTGCGCAGCGATACGAGCACGAACCAGGGGGCGGCGAGAACGACGAGGACGGTGAGCCCGCGCGCGAGTTCGAGCCGGCGCCAGGGGCCGCGATCGCGCGTGACGAGCGTGTAGAGGACGAGCGTGGCGAACGGTATGAGAAGCGCGACGAGGCCTTTGGTGAGCACGCCACCCGCTGCCGCCGCGTAAGCGACGAGCATCAGGCGGCGTGCTCGGGCGCCCGAGGCCTGCTGCGCGACCATGAAGGTGCAGAGCGCGAGTGTCAGCCAGAAGGCGAGCAGCGCGTCGAGCGTCAGGATGTGCGCCATGCCGAACATCCATACGCTGCCCGCGAGCGCGAGCGCCGCATACAGCCCGGCCGTCGGCGACGCCAGTCTCGAGCCCGCCCACGCGACGACGACGAGGGTCAGGAAGCCCGCGATCGCGCCGGGCAGTCGCGCCGTCCATTCGTCGACGTCGAACGCTTCGAAGCTCGCCGCCGTCAGCCAATATTGCAGCGGCGGCTTCTCGAAGTAGCGCAGCCCGTTGAGTCGCGGCGTGACCCAATCGCCGCTCGCGACCATCTCGCGCGCGATTTCGGCGTAGCGGCCCTCGTCGGGATGTTGCAGCTTGCGCACGTCGAGGTTCGCGAACCAGACGAGCGCGACGACGACGACAATGGCGATCCAGCTGCGCCGGGAAAGGCCGGCAATGCCCGGAACGGTCGAGGACAAGGAGAGGCGGCGACGCCGAACGGCCGCCGTTCGCGAAAGGCGTCGATTCTACCGTGGCGCGCGACACGGGCACGCCGCTCGAAGCGTCAGGAGCTCGTCGGCACGCGCGTACTGCTTGAATCGGGGGTTTCGACCGAGCCCGCCATCGCACCTTCGACGCGGCTCCGCGACGTCGTCACACGCATCGTCGGCGCCCCGGGCCTCGCCCCTCAATAGCGGACGGCGAAATCGGTGAGCGACAGTGCAAGCAGGATCGCGAGCCAGAAGAAGCCGGCGGTCGCCGCGATGCGCAGAACGTAGTGCGCGCTGCGCAGGTGCATGAAGAAGAAGACGACGAGCAGCGACTTCGCGACCGCGATGACGAGGTTGATCGCCGCGTTGCCCCAGCCGAGCGGCAGAAACGCGCTACCGAGCGTCAGCAGCAGCAGCGTCATGAGGCCGGCCCAGACGAGGACGTAGGTGCGAACGGCGGGAACCGGATGCGTGATCATGCGCGCGCCACGAGGTAGAGCAGCGGATAGAGGAAGATCCACACGATGTCGACCAAATGCCAGTAGAGGCCGCCCAACTCGACCGGCGTGAAGTAGTCGGGCGAGAAGTCGCGGCGCCGCGCCAGTAACGCGAGCACGAGCACCGTCACGATGCCGATGATCAGGTGGATCGAGTGCACGCCTGTCATGAAGAAATACAGGTAGAAGAAGTTTTCGACGCCGCCGGCGTGCGGGCCGGCGTGCGCGAAGTCGATGACCGGCACGAGATGGTCGCGCCAGTCGAGGTAATACTCGGTGAACTTGATGCCGAGGAACGCCAGGCCCAGCACCGCCGTCGCGAGCAGGAACGCGATCGATGCGTGACGCAGTCCGAGCTTCGTCGCACGCACCGCGAGGGCCATCGTCAGGCTGCTCGTGAGCAGGACCGCGGTGTTGATGCTGCCGAGCGTCAGGTTCGTCAAGCGGCTCGCGATCGCGAAAGCCTGCGGATCGTGCAGGCGCGTAGCCGTGTAGGCGACGAACAGCGCGCCGAAGAACAGGATCTCGGTCGCGAGGAACACCCACATGCCGAGGTCCGACGCCGTCCGCTGCTGTTGCGGATCGTCGAACTGCCGGGCGACGACGACGGCTTGCGTCATGCCTGATCCGGCAAACGCCCCTCATCCCAACCCGCCGGATGCGCGGGAGCGGGCTGCGGAGTGATTTCCGGCGGCTCGTATTGGTAGGGCGGCGCGGTCACCACCGGGATCGCTGCGAAGTTGTCGACCGGCGGCGGCGAGGAGGTCTGCCATTCGAGGCCGGTCGCGTTCCACGGGTTCGGCCCTGCGCGGGGTCCGTACTTGAGCGACCACAGCAGGTAGAGGAGCGGCAGCAGGTATCCGACCGCGAGCACCGACGCACCGGCCGATGACAGCACGTTCAGCACCTGGAACTCGGGCGGA
>DASTGT010000095.1:0-5382 GCA_035718935.1 Casimicrobiaceae bacterium | reverse complement strand
CATTCGGATGGCCCATTGCTCGTGTCGGCGGCGGAATGCTGGACGAGCGTCACCCGCGCATTGCGCATTGCCGGTGACACGCGTTACACCCGTGCATTCAACGCTTCTCTGCCGTGGATGGCGCACGACGCGATGATCCATTTGACGGTGCCGCGCGGGCTCGAGCAGTACACGGGCGCGGCCTGGGGCACCCGGGATGTGTGCCAGGGCCCGGTCGAATTCCTGCTGGCACTCGAGCACGACGCCCCGGTCAGGGAGATCCTGCGGATCGTCTTCTCGCAGCAGTACGCGACGCGCGGCGACTGGCCGCAGTGGTTCATGCTCGAGCCGTACGGGTCGATCCAGGACAGGCACAGTCACGGCGACGTGATCGTCTGGCCGCTGAAGGCCCTCAACGATTACGTCGAGGCGACGAACGATCTCGGTTTTCTCGACGAAACGGCGCCGTGGTGCGACGATGAAACGCTCGAGCGCACGGCGTACCGCGATTCGATCGCCGACCATGTCGACAAGCTGCTTTTGTCGGTGCGCGAGCGTTTCATACCGGGCACGCACCTGCTCCGCTACGGCGAAGGCGACTGGAACGATTCGCTGCAGCCCGCCGATTCCGTGCTCCGCGACACGATGGTGAGCAGCTGGACGGTCGCGTTGCTGTACCAGCAGCTCGTCCGCTACGTCGATGTCCTGCGTCGCGCCGGCCGCCATGGCGCGGCAACGGCACTCGCGGACCTCGCGCTCGAAATGCGCAGCGATTTCAATCGCTACTTGATCCGAGCTGGAACCGTCGCCGGATACGCCGTCTTCGAGCCGGGTGGCGGCGACCCGGAATTGCTGCTCCATCCGTCGGACGTGCGCACGGGTCTTCGCTACTCGTTGCTGCCGATGACGCGCAGCATCATCGCGGGCCTCTTCACGCCCGAGCAATCGCAACATCACTTGCGCCTCATTCGCGAGCACTTGCTGTTCCCGGATGGCGCGCGCCTGATGAACCGACCCGTCGAGTACGACGGCGGGGTCGAGCGAATTTTCCGGCGGGCGGAATCCGCAGCATTCTTCGGACGCGAGATCGGGCTCATGTACGTCCATGCACATCTCCGCTACGCGGAAGCGATGGCGGCGCTTGGAGAGGCCGACGCGCTGTGGGAAGCGCTGCATGTCGCCAACCCGATCAGCGTGACCGAGCGCGTCGCGAGCGCGACGCTGCGACAGCGGAACGCGTATTTCAGCAGCAGCGACGCGGCGTTCGCGGACCGCTACGAGGCGAGCGCGGCATGGTCGCGCGTTCAGGCGGGAACGATCCCGGTGGAAGGCGGATGGCGCGTGTACTCGAGCGGCCCGGGCCTGTACATCAACGTGCTGGTCCGTCACGCGCTCGGCCTACGACGCCATTTCGGCAAGCGCGTCGAACAGCCGGTGTTGCCGGTCCCGCCCGGCGAATTGAAGCTCGTGTGGAATCTGCCTGTCGGAAGCGACGCGCAATAACGGGCGCGAGCCGGGACGACGACGGAACGCGGCGGCCGTGCGGGCGACTCGCAACGGCCACCTCAAGTCGACGCGTCGATGCGGCAAACGATCTCTGCCGGCGTGCTCGCAACGATCACGGTCTGCGCATCGAATGCTCGATGTACGCTGCCGTTGACCGTCACGCCGACCAGGCGACCCGTCAGCGGCGGCCGAAGGTGAATGGCCGCCGCCACCCCGCCTGCGATATCGCATCGGAACGAATCGTCATCGAGGGTGCGTGCAGAGAAGCTCAACGCCCCGTAAGGCGTCGGCATGTCCTGCACCCGAACGCCGGGGCCGCGCGTCCACTCCAAAGCGAGACCGGCCGCCACCACGAGCGTTCGATCATCGGCCCGCTCGTAGGCGAACAGGCTGCGGACCGCGAGCACGTACTCTGCGGCCACCCATGTGTGCGGGAGGTCTCCGACGTGCGCGGGCGCTCGACGATCGCGCCACGCGATTTCCGGCCATTGATTCCACGCGGGCGGCCGCCGTTCGGACAGGAAGAAGTGCAGCAGCTCGAGCGCCGCTTCGCGCCGTCCGAGCCGAACGAGGGCGCCGATGATGCGTATCTCGTAGGGAGAATAGTTCACCCACTCGACGACGCCGCTGCGCATGGCGTGCCAGCCGGAAAGATATCGTTCGAAAGTCCGTTCTACCGCGTCGGGGTCGAGTCCGTCGGCGACGTCGAGAAGCGCGATCGCGTTCGCCGTTGCCGTCGGGTCGAAATCCGCCCACTCGACGCTGCCCGGGATGAAATCGAGGTTGTGCGCCGCGCGCGTGCGGTCGATCGATGCGCGCAGCGCCGCGGCGAGACGCTTTGCGACGCCACTGCAGCGCGCGGCGCAATCGCCGTCGTCGATCTCGTGGGCAAGGTGCGCCGCATCGCGCAGACCGCGCAATGCCCAGAAGTCGTCCCAATACGAATGCACCGGCTGTGCGAGGTAACCCTCGTGGCTCGCGGACACCGGCAACAGGCCGTTTTCGTCGAGCGATCCTTCGATGTAATCGACGGCTTTGACGACGAACGGCCAGCACTCGGCGAGGAATACGCGATCCGCCGTGAATCGATGGCAATCGGCGATGACGGCGATCAGCTGCCCGTGACTGTCGTGCTCCACCCGCCAGTCGGGTCCGTGACTGTCCACGGAGGATGGCACGAACCCGTCCGCGCGCTGGTGGGGTGCATACCACCGGATGAACTCGACCACTTCCTCCACGTGTCCCATTCGCAACAACGCGGCGCTCATGATGCTGCCGTCGCGAATCCACGAGCGGGCATAGCGCCGCGGTCCGGGCTGCAGCGCCGCGCCGGAGCGGGTCACGAGGACATGCATCGTCGCCGTGCATGCCGCGCGGACGGCCTCCATCGCCGATCCCGCGCCGGACCACGGCGCGGGGGGAAGCTCCTTCGACCAGTCGAATGCCGGCTGTCCGAGGGCGAGGGAAGCATTCGCGGGCAGGCATTCCACGATACGTTCCGCAGTCGTGTCGGCGTCGAGCGCCAGATCGTACGCAAGCGCGCCCGAAGCGAGTCCGAGCGCATCGTGGACACGCGTGACGTTGGGCGCGTGATCGTATTCGGCGAGACGCAAAGCGACGAAGCCCTCGTCGAAGGTCGTCGCCGCGACGCCCGAAGGCGGACTCGCCGGTACGATCGCGACGGTCTGGTTCACGCGCAATGCACCCGCTTCCCATGCCACGTCGTGGATCGGGCTCGCGCCGCCAATCCTGCCGATGCGCTGCCACGGCGGAGTCACCTGAAACGGACGGACGAGGACCAGCAGGCGCGCCGATAGCGATCGATCGCTGCGGTTCTCGAGCCGGTAGCGCACGCGAACGCGCCCGCTCTGCGTCGCCTCGCCATGGACATGCAGGCGCCACCGTGCGGTTTCCCAGACCGCAGACGGGACGGGCAGCACGCCATCGAGCAGTTCCTGTCGCTGCACGGCATCCGCCCAGCCGAAGAGCCGGCCATCGAATGCGATGAAGGGCTCGATCGAGAACGACCCCGGCGCGACCTCGACCGCGCCTTCCTCGTTCATCAGCGCGCACTGCGTGCCATTCGCGGTTCCGATCGGCGTCCACAGCGTTTGCTCGCGATGCAGCCAGCGCGGGTACCAGCCGCGCGGCTCGTGCTGCGCGACGTCGTAGCAGAACGCTTCGAGGGAACGGGAAAATTCGAACGACCGGGGCTTCAGGACTGCACCGGCCGACGGCGCATCGAGTTCAAGGCGCAGGAGACGCGTCGTCAGATTCGGCAGGTAGATGTAGCTGCGTGCGCCGCCCGCACGCGCCGTCGCGTATACGGTGCGCCAACGCCCTGCACGTGACGACGCGCGCAACCGGAAGCCGCTCGCCGGTGCGCCCTCCCGCCAATCGATGACGAGCCCCCCGAGCGTCCTCGGCTCGAGGAAGTCCAGGGTGATCCAGGGTCGCGAATCGTCGGGACTCGGGATCCAGCCCGAACCTCCGAGCGCCTGCTCGGCATCGAAGCCTGTCAGCGCGCTCGAGGCGCTCGCCCGAGCGCTCGTCGGCGGCGGGCGATCCTCGATCGACAGGTCGCTGACCCACAGCGTACCGACACCACCCCCGCCGGCGACGATCGCGAGCTCGATCGCTCCGAGGTGCTTCGGGACGCCGCCGCTCGCCGGACCCCAGGCGAACTCGAACTCGCGGCTGTCGATGCGAAAGCGTTTCCAGCGTCCGGACGGCTCCAGATTCGCTCGAACGTGCCGCCAGACGTTCTGCCCGCTCGAGTCGACGAGCTTGACCTCGAGGTCGTTGGTCGCTCCCACGCTGCGCAATCGGATAGCGACCGCGTAGTCCTCGTACAGCTCGCGCTGAACCGCGCAGCGGGCGACGACGAATCCCGCCCGCCCCTTGAAGTCGAAATCGAGGCGCAGCGCGGCCCGTCCGCGCGTCGATGCCGTCGAAAGCCGGAGCTCCGCGCCGCCCACGGCGACGGGCGACCACGCAGATGCATCCAACGGCACTTCCGAGGAGCGCGCGGGCCGGCTCGTCACGAGGCCGTTGTCGCGTGCAATCCGGTCGGCAATGTCGCCATTTCAACCGCCTTGGCCCGAACCATCCTGCGGATCATCGGATCCTTCACGATGTGCAGCCGCTGCGTGAACGAGGGGTCGGCGGCATCGCCGCGACCGATGTGCACGATGGCCGCGTCGATCAGGTCTCTCGAAAAGATTTCGAACGCGCGAGCACGCGTCTCGACGTCGATCGCGTCGAGTACCTCGTCGAGCACTACCCATCGCGGTCGGTGCAGCAGCAGACGTGCGAGCATGAGCGCTTGCTGCTCATCCGCGTTGAGTTCCTGGTCCCATCGCGCGGCGCGGTCGAGCAAGGGGGCGAAACGCGACGCGCCGATGCGCGCGAGCGCGTCGGTGAACGCGTGCGTCTCGAAGTTCTCCGCGCTGCGCGGATACGCAAGGACTTCGCGCAGCGTGCCGGGAGGGAGGTACGGCCGGCGCGGCATGAACGAGACGGCCGCACCTCCTGGCCTGCCGATGCGACCCGCGCCCCAGGGCCAGAGGCCTGCGAGCGCGCGAAACAGCAGGGTCTTGCCGGCGCCAGGTTCTCCCACGACGAGGACGCGCTGGCCCGGCTCCACTTCGATTTTTCCCTTGTCGAGCATCGTGCATCCGGCCGGCGAGTAGATCTTCAGATTCTCGAGCGTGATCGCATCGAAAGGCCCCTCCTCGTAGACGATGCGACCGCAAGCTGGATGCAACGCGTCGGACATGAGCATCGCTCGGCGAAAGCTCGCCACGCGCAACAGCGTCGCGCGCCAATCTGCGATCGCGCCGAAGTTGTCGACGAACCACCGCAGCGAAGACTGGACCTGGATGAATGCGCCGGCCG
>DASTGT010000094.1:0-7164 GCA_035718935.1 Casimicrobiaceae bacterium | reverse complement strand
CAGCCGGGCCACGTCGCGCAACGCTATCTCGACGTTCGCCTCCTGCGCGGTGCGCGCCATGCATCGCACCTTCTGTCTCTCACCGGCAATCTCGACACCGACAGGCAGGCCGTCGCCGACGCGCTGGCGAAGCTCCGCGACGTGATTCCCGACCTGCCCGAGGATCCGCACCTGCTGCTCCCGGATACGGTGGTCTCGTCACGCAGCGAGCGCAGCGGGAACATGCCAGCGGCGGAGACGATGGTCGACGAGCTCCTCACGATGGCGCGCGGACAAGACCTCGTGGGCATGCTTGCATCGGGCCCGGTCTACTGCGGCTTCGCCAATTCGCAGGGCCAGCGCAACTGGCACGCGTCGACGACGTTCAATCTTCAGTGGAGCCTCTATTACCGTCGCGACAAGGCGGTCAAGTCCTCGTACACGGGCCTTGCGTGGCAGGACGGGGAACTTGCGTCGAAGATGCGGCAGGCGGTCGAGCAGCTCGCGCTGATCAGCCGTCCGGCGAAGGCGCTCGCACCCGGAAAGTACCGCGCCTACCTGCCGCCGGCGGCGTTGCAGGAAGTGGCCGACATGCTCGAGTGGGACGGCTTCTCCGCGCGCGCGCTCGAGACGCAGCAAAGCCCGCTTGCGAAGATGCGCAACAGGGCGCGCCTCGATCCACGCGTGTCGATCAGCGAGGACATCGCGAGCGGCGTCGCGCCGAATTTCCAGGACGACGGCTTCACCCGTCCCGACAGCGTCCCGCTGATCGTCGATGGCGCGCTCGCCGGCGCGCTGGTGTCGCCGCGCACGGCGCGCGAATTCGACCTCGTCACCAACGGCGCGAACGGCAGCGAATCGCCGGAAGCGCTCGCGATGGCCGGCGGCGACCTCGCCGCCGGCGATGCGCTCGCGGCGCTCGACACGGGACTTGCGATCGGCAATCTCTGGTACCTGAACTTTTCCGACCGCCCCGCTTGCCGGATGACCGGCATGACGCGCTTCGCGACCTTCTGGGTCGAGAACGGCAGGATCGTCGCACCGGTCGACGTGCTGCGCTTCGACGACACCATCTACCGGATGCTGGGCGACAACCTCGAGGCGCTGACGAAGGAGCGCGAAATGCTGCTCGAGGCGAACACCTACGGCGCGCGTATGCTGTCGAGCGTCACGTTGCCGGGCGCGCTCCTGTCGGAGATGAACTTCACGCTTTGACCCGCGTCAGCGCCCCCAGCGAAGCGCGAGCGGCGCGACCTCCGCGGCAAGCGCGAGCAGGCCGCGACGCGTCTGCGGATGCAACGGCACCAGCGGATGACGCACGGCGTCGCTCGCGATGACGCCGCCTTCCATCATGACCGTCTTCGTCGCCCGCAAGCCGCACTGGCGGTTCTCGTAGTTGATGAGCGGCAGGATGCGCGCGTACGCGCGCGCGGCGTCGCTCGCGCGTCCGGCGAGAAAGTGCAGGACGACGGGCCGGATCAGATCGGGGAGCATCGCGCTCGGCATCGTGCCGGTCGCGCCGGCTTCCAGATCGGCCATCAGCGTGATCGATTCCTCGCCGTCGAACGGTCCTGCGATCGCATCGCCGGCCGCCTCGATCAAGCCGCGCAGCTTCGCGGCGGCGCCCGGCACCTCGATCTTGAAGTAACGGACCGCGGGCACTTCGCGACAAAGACGCGCGAGCAGCGGCACCGGAAGGTTGACGCCGGAAAGCGGCGCGTCCTGCACCATGATCGGGAGGTCCACCGCCTCGGCGATCCGCGCGTAATGCTCGACGACGCCCTCATCGTCGGCGCGCAGCGACGTGCCGTGATACGGCGGCATCAGCATCAGCATCGACGCGCCCGCGCTCGCTGCCTTGCGCGCGCGCTCGATCGCGATCCGCGTGCTGAAGTGGCTGCAGGTGACGATCACGGGCACGCGGCCCGCGACGTGCGACAGGCAAAGCTCGACGAGCGCGTCGCGCTCGCTGTCCGAGAGCAGGAACTGCTCCGAGTAGTTGGCGAGGATGCAGATCGCGTCGACGCGCTGGTCGACCATGCAGTCGAGGACGCGCCGCTGCCCGTCGAGATCGAGCTCGCCGCCGACGCGAAACGGCGTCGGCGCGATCGGAAACACGCCGGTCAGTCGAGTCGGCATTCGACGATCTCCCTCACGCTTCGCGCGGCAATCGCACCTCGACGCCGGCCGGCTGCTCGCGCAGCCTGAGCAGCACGCCGACGTCGTCGTTGCCGAAGCCGCGCTCGACGCCTTCGTCGACGCTCGCGAGCGCCGCGCGCCCCACCGGCGTCGCGACGCCGAGTTTCTCGGCCATCCCGACCGCGAGGCGGCAATCCTTGTGCGCGAGCTTGAGCATGAACCCGGGCGAGAAGTCGCCGGCGAGCGGGCGTTTCGGAAGCGCGATCGCGAGCGCGTTGTTCCACGCCATCGTCGTGCGCAATACGCTCATCATCGTGTCGAGCCCGAGGCCGGACTTGGCGCCGGTCACGAGCGCCTCGATCGAGGCCTCGGAAATGGCGGTCGCCAGCAGGTTGTTGATGAGCTTCATCGTCTGCCCTGCCCCGAGTCCCCCGCAGTGGAAGAAGTCGGTGCCCATGCAGTCGAGCACCGGGCGGCAGCGGGCGATCACGTCGGCGGCGCCGCCGACCATCAGCGTGAGCGTCCCCGCCACCGCGTGGTCGGCGGTCTTGCCCACCGGGCTGTCGATCATCGAGGCGCCCTTCGCCAGGATCGCCTCGCCGACCCGGCGCGTCGTGTCGGGATCGATCGTGCTCATGTCGACGTAGATCGCCCCGGGCCGGATGCCCGCGACGATGCCGTCCGTTCCGAGTGCGACGCGCTCCACGTCGGGCGCGTCGGGCAGCATCGTGATCACGATCTCGCTCCCCGCCGCCACCTCGCGCGGTGTTTTCGCCGCGGCCGCGCCGTTGGCGGTGAGCGACGCCACCGCATCGGCGACGACGTCGGCCACGATCAGCCGATGGCCCTTGTCGAGAATGTTTCGCGCCATCGGCGCGCCCATCGTGCCGAGTCCGATGAATCCGACGTTCATGATGCCCCCACGCCAGTGGTGAAATCGACTCTCACGTGCGCGCCTTCCAGCTCTGCTCTTCCCATACCGGCGCGCCGCGCAGGTCCTTCGCGTCCTTGTCGTTGAAGCCCGCGTTGTCGGGAACCCGGCCGGTCTTCTCGTACGCGGCCTTGTCGAGCGGTGCGGCCATTGCGAACGCCGCCTTCACCTGGTCCCACGCGAGCGGCTTCGTGATCAGCTTGCCGTCGACCATGCTCTTCGACGTCTCGAGCAGCGCCGCCGCGTCGCCTTCGGTCGGCCAGCACCAGCCGCGCTTGAACAGCACGTCGTCCTCGACCACCTTCGCGCCGAGCTCCGGGGGCAGTTCCCAGTACTTGCGCGCGAGCTCCGACACCTTGCCGGGATCCTCCTTCGAAAGCTTCGCGACGGCGTCCTGCTGCGCCATGACGAATGCAGTGACGACGGCCGGATCGCTCTCGACGATCTTGCGGCTGCCGATCCAGAACGAGCGATGCAGGTAGAAGCCGTCCGGATAGAACGCGGACTTCCTGACCGACGGCAGCAGGATGCCCGCACCTTCTCCGGCCGGTCCCTTGTAATGCGCTTCGGTGTATCCGAACGAGTTGATGATGCCGACGATGCCGAGCTCCTGGTTGGCCTTGAGGAACGCCGGGTAGATCACGACGGCCGCGTCCATGCCGGTCGGGATCGTCGCCGCCTGCGCCTGCGTCGGCGTGTTGACCACCGTGATGCCGAACGCCTTCGGATCCGGATTGCCGAGCTCGTAGCGCAGCATCTGCGACAGCACGTTGTACGGGTCGCCGCCGAGCAGCGCGCCGACCGTCTTCCCCTTGAGGTCGGCGACGTTGCGGATCGGCGAGTCCTTGCGCGTCGCGAGCACGAAGCGGAAGTGGCCTTCTCCGACCGTGATGATCTGGATCGGCTGGTTCTGCGCGACGAGGCGGACGATCGGCGTGTTGCCCCACATGCCGAAATCGAGGTTGCCGGAGACGAACGCCTCGACTTGCGGCGCGGCCGACGGATAGTCGCGGTAGTCCACCGTGAGCTCGTAGCCCGCATCCGATGCGAAGCGCTCGAACGTCTTGTTGTCCATCATGTACTTCGTCACCGGCGAGTTGCCCGCGGCCCACGGCTGCCGTCCCACGGACACCTTCATCGACTTCTTGCCCTGGGCCCGCACGAAGAACGGCGCCGCAAGCGCGAGCGATCCCGCGCCCGCGGCCGCGATGAAGTGCCGGCGCGACACACCCTTGCGATCGTTCCCGATGCTCATGTCGTGACTCCTCCTTTGACGATCATGTGACGGTTGCGCGATACGCTTCGTCACGGATGAGGCCCCAGATGTGCTGCGTGAGGGCCTGGAACTCGGCCGACGCGCGCGTCCCGTCGTTGCGCGGGCGCGCGAGCCGAATGTCGATCAGCGACTTGAGGCGCCCGGGATGCGCCGTCATCACGGCGACGCGGTCGGCCAGGAACACCGCTTCGTCGATCGCGTGCGTGATGAACATGACGGTGCGTCGCGACGCGGCGGGCCGGTCCTGGCCCCAGATGCGCAGCAACTCGTCCTGCAGGATCAATCGCGTCTGCGCGTCGAGTGCGGCGAGCGGCTCGTCCATCAGCAGCACCTCGGGCTCGTTCGCGAGGAGCCGCGCGAGTGCGGCGCGCTGGCGCATGCCGCCGGAAAGCTGGTGCGGATATTTGTCCTCGGAACCCTTCAGGCCGACGAGGTCGATGCACGAGCGGACCCGCGCCGCGCGTGCATCCGCGGACAGCGCAGCGCCGGCCGGCCCGTGCTTCAGGCCGAAGCCGACGTTTTCGCGGACGGTCTGCCAGGGAAAAAGGGCGTAGTCCTGGAACATGACTCCACGCGCCGGACCCGGGCCGGTGATTTCGACTCCGTCGAGCATGACGCTGCCGCCACTCGGCCGCTCGAGGCCCGCGAGCATGTTGAGCACCGTCGTCTTGCCGCAACCCGAAGGCCCCACGATCACGAGGAATTCGCCTTGCGCGACGTCGAGCGTGAAGTCGTCGACCGCGACCGTGCCACCCCTGCCGTCGAAGCGCTTGCCCACCTGGGCGAGACGCAATTTCGGCTGCGCGCCTGCGGCTCCAGCGACGGATGAAGTCGCGCTGCTTTCCCGCGCCGGATGCGCCGTGCCGTGAGCTCCGGCCGCGCTCACCGTGCGTTCCACGGCATCAACCCGCGTAGCGCCAACCGCAGCAGCGCGTCGAGGACGAGGGCGACGAGGCCGACGGCGATCATGCAGACGATGATACGGTTGAGCTCGATGCTGTACGCGTAGAAGACGAACATCATCTGGCCGATGCCGCCGGAACCGCCCCCGCCCGCTTTCGCACCGACCGCGAGCTCGGCGGCCACGATGGCCGTCCACGCGACGCCCATCCCGATGCGCAGTCCTACGCCGATGGCGGGCAGTGCCGCGGGAACGACGACGGTGCGTACGACGCGCAGCCGCGGCAGTCCCATCGTCGCCGCAGCCCGCAAAAGGGTCGGGTTGACGCCCTTGGCGCCCGCCGTCGTGTTGACGACGATCGGGAAGAATGCCGCATAGGCGACGACCATCAGCGCCGCGCCGGTGCCGGTGCCGAGCCACAGGATGGCGAGCGGCAGGATCGCAATCGCGGCGATCGGTCGAAAGCTCTCGACGAGCGGGTCCACGTTGCGCTCGACGCCGCGAAACGAGCCCATCAGCAGGCCGAGCGGTATCGCGATTGCCGCCGCGATGACGAAGCCGGCGAACACGCGCGAAAGACTTTGCAGAATCGCAAGCGGCAGTTCCCCGGAACCGAGCAAGTCGGCGGCGGCGACGACGACGCGCGTCGGCAACGGCATTCGCGCGCTGTGCACGGCCATGCCGGCTGCCTGCCACAAGAGCAGCAACGCGACGGGCAGACCGAACGCCCGCAGCATCCGAACGGATGCGTTCACCGGCGCGCGCGCGCCTCGCGCGCCCATGGCGTGAGCCACCGCGACAGCGACCGCACGCCGAGATCGCACAGGTAGCCGAGCACGCCGATCATCGCGATGAACGACATGACCTGCGGCGTCGCCAGCAGCTCGCGATACCACTCGACTGCGTAGCCCAGTCCGCTCGGCGCGCCGATCAGCTCGGCGGCGACGACCGCGGTCCATGACGAGGCGACGCCGAGGCGCAGTGCGACCATCAGCGCCGGCAACGAAGCGGGGACGACGACGCGCGTCACGATCACGCGGCGGGGAACGCCCATGATTCGCGCGGCATCGACGAGCCGCGCGTCGACCCCGCGCACGCCGGCGATGGTGCCGAGCAGGATGGGGAAGAAGCCGGCGTACGTCATGATGAAAAGCGGCAGCGCATTGCCGATGCCGAAGATGAAGAGCGCCAGGGGAATCCACGCGATGCCGGAGATCGGCCGCAGCAGCTCGATCGTGGGATCGACGATTTCGGCGAACTTCCTCGAGAGACCCATCGCGATCCCGAGCGGGATCGCGAGCAGCGACGCCATGACGAGGCTCGCCACCATCCGCGAGAAGCTCACGCCGGCATGGAAGAAGAGCTCGCGGTCCTTCGCAAGACCGACGAGCGCCTCGAACACCGCGAGCGGCGACGGCAGCAGCACGTTGTTGCCGGTGAGCCGCGCGACGAGCGCCCATGCGACGAGGAACACGGCCATCGTGCGCACATAGACGAAGAGCGGCCGCGCGACACGCAGCAATCCGGACCGCGGCGACGCCGCGTCCGCGAATCGGGCGGCTTGTGCGCCGGTCGCCAACGTCCTGCCTCCCGGCTCCGCGCCGTCGATCGCGTTGCGATGCAGCCCGATCAGCGGACCGAGGCGCCGGTCCATCCTTTCGGGATCGACGCGAGGAGCTTGCGCGTATACGGCATCTTCGGATGCCGGTAGATCTCGTCCGAGTTCGCGATCTCGACGATCTGCCCCTCGTTCATCACCATCACCTCGTCGGAGATGTACTTCACGACGGCGAGGTCGTGTGAGATGAAGATGTACGAGAGGCCATACTCGTCCTGCAGGTCCTGCAGCAGATTGAGCACCTGCGCCTGCACCGACACGTCGAGCGCCGACACCGATTCGTCGCAGATGAGGATGTCGGGCTTCATCGTGAGGCAGCG
>DASTGT010000093.1:0-16838 GCA_035718935.1 Casimicrobiaceae bacterium | reverse complement strand
CGCATCGACTGGATCGGCCCGTCGCCGTCGGGCGGCGAGTCGGTGATGCGATACGACGACAGCGAATTTCCGTCGCCGGCGAGTTCCGCGTAGATGCGAGCGCCACGTGCGCGCGCCGATTCCCATGCCTCGAGCACCAGGAAGCCGGCGCCTTCGCCGAGCACGAAGCCGTTGCGCGTGGCATCGAACGGACGGCTCGCCTGCTGCGGCGTGTCGTTGTCGGCCGACACCGCGGAGAGCAGGCAGAAGCCGGCGAGGCCGACCGGGCTGATCATCGAGTCGAAGCCGCCGGTCAGCACGCGATCGGCCGCGCCGCGCCGGATGAGCTTCAGCGCGGTACCGATCGCCTGTCCGCCGGACGCGCATGCGGTGTGCACCGACGTTGCGTACCCGCGAATGCCGAATCGACGTGTGAGCAGCGCGACGCCGGCCGTGCTCTGGCTGCGGCAGAAGGCGAGGGGATCGGCGGCTGACGCGTCCGTGAGCAGGCGCGTGGCGTCGATGACGCCCTCGGGTGCCGAATGCCGTTGCACTTCGGAAAGATCGGCGAAGTCGACGCCCATCATGCCGGTGCCGACCGCGCAGCCCCAGCGCGTCGCGTCCTCGTCGGTGGGCGCGATTGCGGCATCGCGCATCGCTTCCTCCGCCGCTGCGAGCGCGAAGCGGTGCGACGGGTTCGCGAACTTGAGAAGCTTGCGGGGCGCGGTGATCACGTCGTCGTCGAAATTCCTGACCTCGGCCGCGATGCGCGTCGAGAATCCGGACGCGTCGAAATGGGTGATCGGCCCCGCGCCGCTTTTCACCGCTTGGAGAGACGCCCACGTCGATGCGACGTCGTTGCCGAGCGGCGTGACGAGGCCGATGCCAGTGATCGCGACGCGGCGTGGACTCATCTCGATGAATCGATCGCGATCTCGAGCCGCGCGCTCGCCACCGTGCGCTCGTCGGTCTTCGCGCTCATCGTCGCCTTCGCGCGGCCATGCTCGGCCGGCCCGAGCTTCACCTCGATGTCGAGCTGCTGCGCCGGCACGATGAACGAGCGCATCTTGACGTGCGTCACGCGCGCAGGCTTCGGCGAGCCGGTGCCGTTCGCAGCCTCTTTCGCGAGGTCCAGTGCGAGGCGGATCTGCGTGTCGAGGAGCAGCGTCGCGGGAAACACCGGACGTCGCGGAAAATGGTCGCCGAAGAAGGACGCGCGGTCCGGCACGTCGACGCGCGCGCGAAGCTCGCGACCCACGACGCGCTCGAGGATGTGGGTTTCGATCTCATCGATGCCGACGAAACGACCCGGCGCCGCACCTCCGTCGCGCAGCAGCGCGAGGCGCGCGCGAAGCGCGGCGGGGTCGTCGAACTCCACGACCGGGAGCATCGGCCCCAGGCAATCGACGAGCTCGACGATGCGCTTCCCGGCGATGCTCGCGTGGCCGTCGTACGCGACCGCCTCGTCGTCGCATGCGTGCAGGTCGGCGACGAGCTCGAGCGCGTCGCCGGGCTGCGCCTCACCCAAGAAGCGCGTCTCGGTCGCGAGGCCTGCGACCGGGCGTCCGCGGAAGTCGATCGCGTCCATCGCGCACCATGCGGCGAGTTGCCCGACCGCTTCGGCCACGAGCGCGGCCGGGAAGCGCGAGATTGCGCGCGGAATCGCGAAGCTGCCCCGCGCGCGGCGACCGGGTTCGAATTCGACGATGCGATCGACGAACGAATACGCAGCAAAGTGCGGATCGCTCAACCGGTTTCCTTCTGGGCCCGCACGACGAGCTTGCAAAACGTCGTCGGCGTGAACAGGCGCGGGATGTCGGCGACTTTCATCGGCGTCTTGAAGCGCTCGGCCGGCACCTCCGACAGGTATTCCTTCAGTTGCGCGAGCCCCTGCGGCGTCACGATGCCGTTCTGCTCGAACTCCGATTCGGGCAAATCGCCGCGCGCGTTCTCGACGATCTTGCCGCGCGGAATCTTGACCTTGAACGCGCGCTCGAGCCGAAACACCATGTCGAGGAAGTCGATCGACTCGGCGTCGAGACCTTCGATCAGCGACACGTCGGGCTGGATGTCCTCGACGTCGCAGCCGAGCGCGTCGGCCATCGTCTCGGCGACCTTCGGAAAGACCGCCATGATTTCTTCCTGCGTCACCGGAATTTCTGCCATCGTCGTTTTCTCCTCTAGTCGAGCTTGAACCCGCCGTCCACGTGGAAGACCTGTCCGGTCACGTAGCTCGCGTAGTCGGACGCAAGGAACCACACCGCATGGGCGACTTCCTCGGCGGTTCCGTAGCGCTTCATCAGAATGCGCGCCTTCGCCGCGTCGCCCGCCATCTCGCGCACGTCCTTCGACATCTCGGTGTCGATGACGCCCGGCGCAACCGCGTTGACGCGGATGTTCCGCGGCGCCAACTCGACTGCGAGCGAGCGCGTCAGCGCGTTGACCGCGCCTTTGCTCGCCGCGTAGTTCGATTGACCCCGGCCGCCCTTGTCGCCGGCGACCGAGCTCAAATTGACGATGCATCCCGCGCGCTGCATGACCATGTAAGGCACGACGGCGCGCGTCACGTTGAAGACGCCGCCGACGTTCGTGTCGAGCACCACGCGGATGTCGTCGTCGTCGAGCCCGGTGAGCGGGTTGTCGCGAATGACACCGGCGTTGTTGACGAGGATGTCGATGCGCTCGGCCCGATCGGCGAGCGCCTCGACGGCTTTTGCGCACGCGGCCGCATCGGTCACGTCGACCTGGTCGGCGTCGACGTCGTGGCCCGCCTCGCGCAGCTTGGCCACGACCTCTCCCGCCGCCTGCTTGTTGCCGCGGTAGAAGAACGTGACGTTCGCGCCCTCGCCGGCGAACCGCTCGACGATCGCGCGCCCGATACCCCGGCTTCCACCGGTCACCAGCGCGACCTTGCCCTCGAGGCCGGATGGCTTCATCCCGAGATCGCGAAGCCGCCGTCGACGACGAGCGTATGCCCGTTGATCATCGCCGCTTCCGGCAGGCAGAGGAGGTAGACCGCGTTCGCGACGTCCTCCGGCGAAAGTTTCGGTCCGGCCGGCGTGCGTGCTGCAAAATTCGCGAGCAGCTCGGCGCGATTGGGAAAGTACGCGAGCGCGTCGGTGTCGACGACGCCCGCGCTCACCGCGTTCACGCGGATGCCGCGTGGGCCGAGCTCCTGGGCGAGCGCGCGCACGAGCGCTTCGAGCGCCGCTTTCGATGCGCCGATGAAGCCGTACCCCGGCATCGCGCGTTGCGCGCCGAGGCTGGACATGGCGATGATTCGCCCACCGTCGCGCATCATCGGCACCGCCCGCTGCGCGAGCAGATCGACGGCCAGCGCATTGGTCTCCATGCACCAGCGCCAATGCTTGAGCCCCATGTCCATCACCGGTTTCAGCACCCCCGACGCGGCGTTGCTGACCACGATGTCGACTCGATCGAAGTGCTCGCGCAGCGCCGTGAACATCCCGTCGACGCTGTCGGGCACGCCGACGCTGCCCTGCACCGCGACCGCGCGTCTCCCGAACTCGCGCAACTCGGCGCAAAGCGACTCCGCCTCGTCGTGGCTGTTGTAGTAGTTGACCACGACGTCCGCGCCTTCGCGCGCGAGCTTGCGCGCGACCGCACGGCCGATGCCGCGGGCAGCGCCGGTCACGAGCGCGACGTGGCCTTGCAGGGCGCCTGTCATCGGGCGAGTGTCGAAGCGGGCACGGGGATGGCGGCGAGGCGGCGCGATCTCGCGCAGCGCGCGCGTCGGCGCGCCGCAGGCGCAGCGCGCAAAAGCTGCGTATTCTACCTGCTGGAGGCGGTTCCGCCCGGTCGGGCTTACCGCGGCACCCCCGCGGCGCCCTCCGCCTCGCGCATTTGCGCCGGTGGCGCCGATGGTGGATCGCCGGCGAGTGCGGGCGCGGGCCCCGACGCGCTCTGCGACGGCACCTCGCGGCTGCGCTCGGCCCGGATCAGCCGCTGGGCCTCGAGGCACCAGTGCTTCTTGACGCTGTACCAGACGTCCGCCGCCCACAGCACGTGCTGCGCGGCATCGACGGGCAGCGACGACGTGTCGTGCCGACCGCTCGGCACGTAATCGTTGATCCAGTCGCGCACTTCGCGGTTCTCGGGGAGCCTGCCCGCCGCCGGCACGAACACGTGGCTGTAGGTTGCCGGGAGATCGACGTTGCGCACGGTCGCCGTGCCGTTGTGCACGTAATGCGAATCGCCCCCGAGGACGTCGATGGGAATCGCGAAGCCGGTGAATTCGTCGACGGTGTTCGGGATCGTCTGCAGCTTGTCGACCATCATCCATTGATTCGGCATGAGAAACGTCGCCCCGCCGGCGCCGACCGCGGACGCGTACGACAGCGACACCCCGACGACGGGCCGCGTCTTGTGCGTCAAGGGATCGACGATCGTGGTGCGGTCCTCGAAGCTGCCGCGGATCGGATCGTAGACGTGCACGCTGTCGTCGAAGTGACCGGCGAGCTCGTGCAGCACCTTGACGGCCTGCATGCCGCCCTGGCTGTGGCCGATCATCATCGGTCGCACGCCCGTGCGCTCGTAGTCCCACGCGACGATGCCGGCGAGCTTCTCGGCGCTGTCGTACGGGCTGTACGACCAGTCGCGATCTCCGGGGTCGCGAATGCGCGCTTCCGGATAGCCCATCCGCACGAGGAAGTAGCCGAACGACTGCATCATCGGCTTGACGATGTAGACGCCGCCGTACACGAGCATGATGCGCGGCGTCGGTCCTTTCGCCAGCACGTTGCGCACGTCGGCGTCGCTGATGTGCTCGGGGTCGAGGGCGAGGATGCGATCCGCCAGCGCACGATCCGGGACCAGGGGCTTCGCCGGCGCCGCCGCGTGGTGCGGACCTGCCGGTTCTTCGATCGGCTGCAGCGCGCAGCCGGCGGCGCCGATGCCGACGGCGAGTGCCGCGACGAATGCGCGTAACGGACGCGAGTCAATGTGACGATTCATGAGCGAGTGTTCTTATGCGAGTGACGAGATCACTCCCGAGGGCGCTCGCGTCTTCGCGCGAGATCGCCGTCGAGCGGAACGAAAGGCCGATGCACATCCGCTCACCGCAGGTCGTCACTGCGGCGACGAGCGGCGACAGCGGACCGGTCGGCACCCCGCGCACGTAGAGCGGCGGCTTCGACGCGCCATCGCGCCACAGCGAATCGACGTCGAGCGACGACACGCCTGCACCGACCGGATAGTTCTTCGCGTAGATCCCCATCCGTTGCCGCGCCGTCTGCAAGCGGCCGAGCTGACGGTCGAGGGCCATCGCGAAGAGCGTCGCGAGATAGAGCCGATCGTGCTTCACGCGAGTCGTCGCGCGATGCACGTCGGCGGCGACGTCCGCGAGCGCCATGCCGGGGGGCACCGGGTGCGAGACGCGAAACGAGCCGAGATACTGGCCGAACGTGTCGTGCGCATCATCGCCGTGCGCGCTGCGCAGGTTGACGATCGATGCGACGGCGAGCTCGTGGCGCCGCTTGCGCAAATCGCGTGTGGGCATCGCCGCATCCTGCGCCATCAGCAGCAGCGCCATCAGCGCGTCGTTCAGCGTGACGCCCCAATTTTTCGCGGCACCGCGCAGCGCGTGGTAGTCGTCCGCGTCGAGCGTGAAGAGCAGGAACCCGTTGTAGCCGTCGGCGATGTCGCGGTAGCGCGGCCGGATCGTGCGCCGGCAGCTCGCGGCGAGCGCGGGGAAGCTCGCGAACCCGCGGAGGAACGCGAGCGGATGTCGAGCGAAGAGCCGCGCATGCGTGGGCGGATAGCGGCGCAGCGGCGTCGCATGATCGCGCGCGCCGAGATACCGCGCGACGATCGCTTCGAGCAATGCGACGATCGCGTCGCCCCCCGCGATGAAGTGGTCGTAGGCGAGGGCCAGGAAGAACGCGTCGCCGTCGGGCACGGCGAAGAAGCGGAACGGATCGATCGCGCCTTCGCGGGCGAACGGAAGGTTCAGGTGGCGCTCGAATGCCTGCGCGATCGCCCGCTCCCATCCGTCGGCGTTCTCGACGACGTCGAGCGGTGCGGACGGCGCGCCTCCGCGCCACGCGTAGCGACCGCGTGCGCGATCGAGCACGAGGCCGGTAAGGCCGGATTCGACGAGCTCCGCCTCGATCGTCGCAGCGAGCGATGCGCGATCGAGCGCGCGCGCGACCCGCGCCGCGTGCACCGCGTTGTACGGATGCTGGTCGCGCCATTCCAGCATCGCGGCCTGGAACAGATTGAGGCGGCCGGGCAGTCGCGACGGCACGTCCGTCACCGCGGCCTTGAGCGTCGCGGCGTCGGCGGGCGTCGCTTCGCGGCGACCTCGCATTGCCTTTCGTCCCACGCGCCCCCGGCTTTTTGCATCACGCCGCATGAAAAATTTGCCAGCACCCGCATCGGGCACGGCGCCCAGCGCTACAGGCGGCGGCTGGTGGGGCTCGGCGACGAGGGTCGACGAACGGACGTCCTGGGTACTCACGATGCAGGAACTGCGAGCAAACGCTGCGCCTGCCCGCACCAGTGGCGCTTGACGCTGTACCAGATGTCGGCGGCCTGGACGAGGTTGGTTGTGTCGCCGGGAGGGAGCGCTTCGGTCCGGTCGGGTCGCCAGGCATCGAGATACGCGCGCATTGCAGGATCGCCGGCGAGGTGGTCGCCGGCAGGCAGCGTCACATGATGATAGCCGTCGGGCAGCGTGACGTTGCGCACGCGTGCATGTCCCGCCGCAACGTAAGGGCGGTCGCCGAAAAGATTCCCGGCGATAGGATCATGGGGCAGCGTGAACCCGGTGAACTCGTCGACGCTGTCGGGAATCGTGCGCAGGCGCGACAGCATCGTCCACTGCCCCAGCACGAGACGCGGCAGCCACCCGGTCGCGAGCGCGGCGGCGTACGCGAGGCGCAGCCCGACCACCGGGCGCCTGGTGTGCGTGTAGGGATCCACGATCCACGTGCGCGACAGCACGCGGCCGGTGGAAGGATCGACGACGTGGAGCGCATCGCCGAACTCGCCCGCCAATTCGTCGAGCGTGCGGATGACCAGCATGCCACCCTGGCTGTGCCCGATCAGCATCGGTGAAAGCCCGGTGTGCTCGTAGTCGAACGCCAGTTCGCCGGCGAGCATGGCGCTGCTCGTGAAGCTGCTCGTCGACAGCTCGCCGTTCCGCGGATCGCGCAACCGCATCTCCGGATACCCCATCGCGGCGAGCAAGCGCGCAAACGACGCCATCGTGACGACGGGCACGCTGCCGTCGAGCAGCACGATGCGCGGCGCGGGGACGCGCGCCAGCACGTCGTGCACGTCCGCGGTCGTGAGGTTCTCGCAATCGAGCGCACGAAGCCGCGCCGCGACCGGCGGCGCGAGCGCGCGAAGCGGAGGAGCGAGCATCGCATCGGAAGCCGACGCCGTGACCGATGCTTCATTGGTCGCGCACGCGCCGACCAGCATCACGAGCCCGACGATGACCCCGCGCGGCAGGCTCGCCGTCGCCGCGCGATCAGGAGTGCCGCGCGCCCGGTGCGGGGAAGAAGCGGCCGGTGCGGGCCACATAGCGCGCGTATTCGTCACCGTGCAACCGCGTGAGATGCGCTTCCTCGGTGCGCGCCTTGACGTTCATGAGCACGAAATGCACGCACGCGACGACGAGCATCGGCCACGTCGGCAGCACGAGGAGCGTCGCGGTCATCATCGCGATGCTGAACGCGTAGATCGGATGGCGGATGCGTGCGAAAAGTCCTTCGGTGACCAGCGCCGTGTTGCTGTCGCTGATGTCCATGCGCCAATTGCGGCCCATGCGACGCCAGCAATCGATCGTCACCGCGAGGCAGGCGACGGCGACGGCGGCGAAAAGCCAGCGGAACCCTGGATACCCGAAGCTTTCCCGCGCGAACGCCGGCACCGCGAGCGGCCCGCTGCTGCGGCCGATCGCCAGCCAGGGCAGCGCGCACCACGCCACGACGACCGGCACGAAGAGAAGCCACAACGCACGCTCGCTCGCGTGCTCGGGAACGACGCCGACGTCGTGGCGCTGCTTGTGGCGCGCGCGCACGACCATCGCGCCCACCCGCAGCCAATACGCGGTGATCGTCAGCGCGACGATAAGGAGCGGAACGTCGGGCGGCATTCGAGCGGCTGCCCGTCCCCCGTCTCGCTGACGCTCGACGCCCTCTCCGCGCGAGCGGAGAGAGGGCTGGGGTGCGGGCTGCGCGAGCGACTTACGACTTACATCCGCTCGATGATCGCGGCGATGCCCTGGCCGCCGCCGATGCACATCGTGATCAGCGCGTAGCGGCCACCCGTTCGCTGCAGCTCGTACATCGCCTTGATCGTCAGGATGCATCCGGTGGCGCCGATCGGATGGCCGAGCGCGACCGCGCCGCCATTGGGGTTCACCTTCGCCGGGTCGAGATCGAGTTGGTGCGAAACGCCGAGCGCCTGCGCCGCGAACGCCTCGTTCGATTCGATGACGTCGATGTCCTTCATCGTGATGCCCGCTTTGCGGATCGCGTCCTTCACCGCGCTCACCGGACCGAGGCCCATGATCGACGGATCGATGCCCGCATGTCCGTACGAGACCAGACGCGCCATCGGCTTTGCGCCCGCGCGTTGCGCGGCCTGGCGCTCCATGAGCACGACCGCCGCAGCCGCGTCGTTGATGCCGGACGCATTGCCGGCCGTCACCGTGCCGTTCTCCTTCGCGAAGACCGGCTTGAGCTTCGCCATGCCTTCGGCGCTCGCGTCGCTTCGCACGTGCTCGTCGGTGTCGAACATCGTCGTGCCCTTGCGGCTCTTGAGCTCGATCGGCAGGATCTGCGACTTGAAGCGACCCTCGCTTTGCGCCTTGACCGCGCGGCGATGGCTCTCGACCGCGAACGCATCCTGCTGCTCGCGCGTGATGCCGCACTTGGTCGCGACCTTCTCGGCGGTGACGCCCATGTGCACGGTATCGAACGGATCGGTGAGCGCGCCGACCATCATGTCGACGAGCTTCGCATCGCCCATTCGCGCACCCCAGCGCTGCGTCGGATTGCCGTAGAGCGCGCGGCTCATGCTCTCCGCGCCGCCGCCGATTGCCGCATCGGTGTCGCCGAGCAGGATGTATTGCGAAGCGCTGACGATCGCCTGCAGTCCGCTGCCGCACAGCCGGTTCACGGTGAGCGCGCCGCTTTCGTGCGGCAGCCCGGCGCCGAGCGCGACGACGCGCGAAAGATACATGTCGCGCTGCTCGGTGTGGATGACGTTGCCGAAGACGAGCTGGCCGAACATGTCGGGCGCGACGTTCGCACGCTTGATCGCTTCGCGCACGACGCGCGAGCCGAGCTCGGTCGGGGGAATGTCCTTGAGCGAGCCGCCGTAGTCGCCGATCGGTGTGCGCGCACCGTTGACGATCACCACTTCACGCGCGTTGGCCATGATTGCCTCCATTGACGGAACGATTCCGTCATTATCCTCCACGTTCCGATTCGGGGTTGAACCGGGCCGCTACGCCGCGGCGCGCGCCGGCGGGGACGACTCGATACGTGCGAGCTCGCTGCCGAGATACGTCGCGATCGCGCGCATCCCGGAGACGCCCGCTTCGCGCTCGGCGTCGCTGTTGTAATTGGTGTTCGTGTTGACGTCGTACGTGTAGAGCTCGCCACTGCGATCGCGAATGAACTCGATGCCTGCGATCCCGATGCCGTTTCCTGCGAGGAAACGCCGGTAGCGCTCGACGATCGGATGCGCGAAGCCGTCGATCACCTGGAAGCGCGGCGTCGGCGCGGGCACGCTCTCCGCCACCGGGCAGAACGCGTCGTCGATTTGGCAGACGTCGGCCGGGCAGAGCTCGAAGCCGCGCGACGTGTCGACACGCACCGCGTAGAGGAAGCGGCCGCCGACGAATTCGGCGCGCGTGATCGACGCGTCGGGCGACTCGATGTACTGCTGGATCAGCGTCACGCCGTCGACCGAATCCTCGAACGCATCGCTGTCGACGTAACGCGCGAGCGTATCGACGTTGTCGAAGAGTCGCACACCGAGCCCCTTGCCGGCGCGATTGTGCTTGGTGATGAAGCGGCCG
This sequence comes from Casimicrobiaceae bacterium, assembly GCA_035718935.1. Classification (GTDB taxonomy): domain Bacteria; phylum Pseudomonadota; class Gammaproteobacteria; order Burkholderiales; family Casimicrobiaceae; genus VBCG01. The sequence goes on along the minus strand of DASTGT010000093.1, from coordinate 6,802 downwards.
CGCATGGTTTTCGCGGCGGCGACGATCTCGTCGCGCCCGACCGCCGCGATGGTGCGCGGCACGCGGATCCCCTCGCGGGCGAGTGCCGCGTACTGCGCCATCTTGCTGACTTCGAGCGCGAGGGCACGGCTGTCGTTGACGACGCGCCGGCCGTGCGCCTCGAGCCATGCCAGGTAGCCGCCCGTGAGCTCCGCGGCGTAACGGTGTCCGCGCGTATGCGACGACGCGCTCATCCGGTTGTAGAAGACCCCATGCGGCGGCTCGCTGCCGAGGTCGAGCGTTCCCTGCGCAATGAACCATTCGGTGTACGGCAAGCGAAGCTCGGCGAAAGCCGCGCGCAACGGCTCGACCCAGGCGTCGTTTTCGTGAATTACATAGATGCGTCCCATGATCGTCTGCTCCGGAAGAGACCTTCCGAAGATAGGGGTCGCGTTGCGAAATGCGAAATAACGTTTGCGCCTAAGCTTGTAATCGGGCGCGGGCGGGAATCACGTCCGGCGCAGCAGTCGCCTGTCGAAGCGGCCGCGGCGGCGCAACTCGTTCAGCACTTCGCCGGCGAGGAGCCCGACCGTCGCGGCGATGCCCGCGGCGAGCTTGAGCTTTTCCGTGGCGGGCATCGGCCGCTTCGCGATCGGCACGTACGGGCCGGCGACGTCGGGGATCGGCGTGACCGGCGGACGCGCGCGTGGCCCGGGCTTGCGCGGCGCGCTCGCGCCGGCCTGCTTCATCTCGCCCTGCTTCGACGCCTGCGGCGCCCGCTCCTTGACCGCGCTCGGCTCCCGTCCCTTGCGTGAGCCGTAACGGTACGAGTAGGTGCGCGTGAATTCGGCGCCGAGCAGGAAGATCTGCGCCGAGTAATAGACCCAGAGGAGGACGATGACGAGCGAGCCGGCGGCACCGAAGCTCGATGCGGCGCTCGAGCGGCCGAGGTAGAGGCCGATCAGCAACTTGCCGACGGCGAAGAGCAGCGACGTCACGGCGGCGCCGATCCAGACGTCCTTCCAGCCGATCTCGCAGCGAGGCAGCAGCTTGTAGATCATCGCGAACAGGCCGGTGATCACGCCGAAGCTCACGATGAAGTTGATCGCCTGCAACAGCACTTCCCAGCCGGGAACGAGGTCGCCCCACAGCTTTCCGAGCGCCGAGACGCCGGCCGAGACGACGAGCGAGACGAGCAGCAGGAAGCCGATGCCGAACACCATGCCGAACGTGAGGAGGCGACCTTTCACCATGCCCCACACACCGGGATGCTCGGGCTTCGGCGAATCCCAGATGCGGTCGAGATCCGATTGCAGTTCGGCGAAGACCGTCGTCGCGCCGATCAGCAGCGCGACGATGCCGATGATCGCCGCGAATCCGCTGTGGCCGGTCTGCCCCGCACTCTTCACCGCGGCCTCGATCGCTTGGGCCCCGCGATCGCCCAGCAATCCGCGCAACTGCTCGAAGATCTGCCCGCGCGCGGCGTCCTCGCCGAAGAAGAAGCCGGCGACGGCGATCGCGATCACGAGGAGCGGTGCGATCGAGAACACCGTGTAGTAGGCGAGCGCCGCGCCCATGCTCGGCGCGAAGTCGTCCGAGAACTGCGAAACCGATTCCTTGGTGAGCGACCAAAGCGATTTCAGGTAGTACATCGCGAGCTCCACGGCGCCTTTCGCCGGCGCATGGCGGACGAAGCGCGAGACCCCGGGGACCGCGGCACCGGCTCAGCCGATGCAAGCGTAGCGGTGGGGTTGGCGAGTGCGCTATCGGAGCGAAGCGCAGAGCGGCGTACGATGCGCGCCGACAGCGCGGACCGTCATCGAGCGCGCAGGAACCGGTCGAGGCGCGCGATGCCTTCGTCGAGCCGGGCATCGCTCGCCGCGAAGCACCAGCGCACGAACCCTTCGCCTTCTGGGCCGAACGCGCTTCCGGGTGCGAGTCCGAGCTTGACCTCTTCGACGAGCCGCCGGCAGAACGCCATGCTGTCGGTGACGCCCTCGACCCGAAAAAACGCGTACATCGCGCCGGACGGCGGGGCGACTTCGACGCCGGGGAGCGCCTGCAACGCACCGACGAGGCGATCGCGCGCGTGTCGAAAGCGCGCGCGGGTCGCGGCGACCGTCGGCTCGCCGTCGCAAATGGCGACGACGCCGGCGCGCTGCACGAACACCGGCGAGCACGAGGTGTTGTATTCGATCAATTTGCCGAGATCCGGCATGAGCGAGTTCGGCGCGACGATCCAGCCGAGGCGCCAGCCGGTCATCAGCCACGATTTCGAGAAGCTGTTCGTGCTGATGACGCGCATGCCGGGCGCGGCGACGTCGAGGAGCGACGGCGCGCATCGCGCATCCTCGGCGTAGTACAGGCGCTCGTAGACGTCGTCGCCGACGATCCAGATGCCGCGCCGATCGCAGTGCGCGAGCAGCGCGCGCTGCGCTTCGCGATCGATCGTCCAGCCGGTCGGATTGTTGGGCGAGTTGAGCATCAGCGCGCGCGTACCGGGCGTCAACGCGTCGAGCAGGCTCTGCAAGTCGAGCGACCAGCCGTCCTCGGCGAAGCGCAGCGGTACGCAGACGACCTCGGCCGAGAGGATTTTCGGGATCTCGACGAGATTCGGCCACAGCGGCGTGACGACGACGACGCGATCGCCGGGCGCGACGAGCGCCTCGACGGCGAGCATCAGCGCGTTCATGCCCGATGCGGTCACCGCGATCTCGTCGGCGGTCGTCGGACGATGGAGCGTCGAAACGTAGTGCGCGATCGCATCGCGCAATTCGGGTATGCCGAAGTTCTGCGCGTAGAACGTCTCGCCGCGCGCGAGCGACTGCGTCGCGGCGTCGCGAATGAACGCCGGCGTGACCTCGTCGGGCTCGCCGAACCAGAACGCGAGCACCTCCGGGTCGTGCATCGCGACGTTGGCGATGTCGCGGATCCGCGAGGCAGCGAGCGCGCGAACGGCGCTCCGCGCCTCAGGTATCGGGGATCGGGTATCGGGCATCGCGTATCGGGTATCGGTCACTGCGCACGGCGACCCGCGTGCAGTTTACTGACATCCGATCCCCCGATCCCGGATCCCTGAATGCGCTAAATCGCGATCTCGAAGGTGTCGCGTCCGCGCCCCTTCGCCGCATAGAGTGCGCTGTCGGCGCGCTTGAGGAGCGCCTCGGCGCTCGTCGCGCCGCCCTGTCCGATCGCGATGCCGATGCTCGTCGTCACCTTGAGCGCCGCGTCACCGATTCGAAACGCCGGGCGCATCGAGGCGATGACGCGTCGCGCGACGAAGCGGCATTCCTCGCGCCTGTGAATCCCCTCGAGCACCACGACGAACTCGTCTCCGGCGAGGCGCGCGACGAGATCGGTCGGACGTACGGCCGCCTGCAAGCGGCGCGCGAATTCGCGCAGCACCTCGTCGCCGCCCGCGTGCCCGTACGTGTCGTTGATCGTCTTGAAGGCGTCGACGTCGAGGAACATCAGCGCGATCTGCGTCCCGGCCCTTTGCGAGCGCGCGAGCGCAGCGGCGACGCCGTCGTTGAACGCGTGGCGATTCGGGAGTCCGGTCAGCGTGTCCTTTTGCGCGAGCCGCGCGAGCTGCCGCTCGACTTCCTTCTGGGGCGTCACGTCGGTCGACGACGTGTAGACGCCCGCGACGCGACCCGACGTGTCGACGTCCGGAATGTAGCTGCCGCGTAGCCACCGGCGCTTGCCGGCGTGGTCGACCTCGACCTCGAAATCGATGCGCTCGCCGGCGAACGCGCGATCGAGGTTCTCGACGATGCTCGCATACGTGGCTTCGCCCAGCACGTCGCGCACGAGTCGACCGCTGATGTCGGAAAGCGGCTTGCCGAGCCAGGTCTCGTAGTAGCGGCTGTTGAAGCGGTAGCGACGCTCGACGTCGATGTAGCCGACCATCGACGGGATGCTGTCGGTGATGCGCAGCAGGCGCTGCTCGTTGTCCTCGATGATCGCCTGCGCCTCGCGCAGATCGGTCACGTCCTGCGAGATCGTGAACACGCCCTGCACGTGGCCGCCGGCGTCGACGTCGGGTACGTGGTCGACCTGGAAATGGCATGTCTTGCCGTCGCGCACCGCGACGAGGTCGAAGCGCCGGGACTCACCGGCGTAGCTTCGCTCGAGTTCCGGTGCGATCGTCGCGTGCACATCGGCGGGCACGAGTTCGACGAGCGGCCGGCCGACGATGTCGTTCGGGGCGTGGCCCCAGAATTCGGTGAAGCGGCGATTGCCGAAGATCAGGCGGCCCTGGCGATCGATGTAAGTAATCCGCGCCGGGATGCCGTCGGCGACGAGCCGGATGAAGCGCTCGCGCCCGGCGAGCGCTTCTTCGGCGTGCTTGCGCCGGGTGATGTCCTGGCAGACCACGTACGCACCGCGCACTTCCTGCCCTTCGCCGTAATCGGGAAAACAGGCGACCAGGAACACCATGCCGGAGCCGTCGGCGGTGAACGTCGTCTCGAACGTCTGCGGCATGCCTGCACGCACTTCGCGCAGCCGAACCTCGAGGCGCGCGAACACCTTCTCGCCGGTGATCTCGCGCAGCGGGCGGCCGAGCACTTTCGCCGGATCCACGTGGAAGACGTCGCGGAAATATTCGTTGACGAAGCGAAGCCGCAGGTCGGCGTCGAGATAGGCGATCAGCACCGGTACGTTCGCGGTGATCGTCGCAAGCTCCTGCGTGCGATGCTCGAGCGCCTGCGTCTTCTCCTCGAGTGCCTGCGTCTTCTCGTGCAGCGCCTTCGTGCGCTCCTCGACCGTCTGCGCGAGCCGGTTCAACGTATTGGCGAGGACGCCGGTCTCGTCGTCGCCGGCGACCGTCGTGCGATGGGCGAGATTGCCTCGCGCGAGCAGCGTCGCGTCGTAGGCGAGCCGTCGCAGCGGCGTCGCGATCCGCGCGCCCACGCGCGCAGCGAACAGCGCACCGACCAGGAGCGACAGCGTACCGAGCAGGAGCGCCTCGACGACGTTGGTGCGCGCGGCCGACAACGCGGTGTCCTGGGGCACGCCGACGAAGACGTGCCACGCCAATCGCGCCGATCGCGTGTAGCCCGAAATGCGCGGGACCCGATCCGCGCCGAGCGTTTCGTCGACGCCTTCTCCGCGTTCCAGATGCTCGCGCGCCTTGCCGACGTTCAGCACGCTCGTGCCGATCCAGCGGTCAGCATTGACGTTTCGCGCGAGCACCAAGCCGTCGGCGTTGACGAGCGACACGACGGTTTCGGCCGGTGCCGCGCCTCTGAGGTCGAGCAACCAGAGGAGGTCGTGCAAGTCGATGGAAATCGTGACGACGCCTGTCAGTGCGCCGGCCTCGTCGCGTAGTGGCCGTGCGAAGAGTGCGACGTGCCCATCGTTCCACGGCGACGCGGCGGGACCCTCGACCGCCACCGTTCCGGTCGCGAGCGCGCGCCGGAACACGTCGCGATCGGCGATCGAGCCTTTCGCTCCCGGCTCGTAGGCGTTGAGGGCGCCGGCATTGCGTCCATCGAGCGTCCATACGCCGACGTTGTGCACCGACCGCGGCAATTCGTGGCGGACGCTACGCAGGAACGCCTCGTTGCGTTCGGTCGCTTCCACCATCGGCGACACGCCGTACGTCACCAGCGCGAGTGCGCTGACCATGTCCCCCACGTAGTCGTCGACGCGCGCAGCGGCCAGCCGGGCGAGCGATAGCGCCTGCAGCTTCGCCTCGTCGCGTTCGATGTCGGCGTGGCGCGCCGCATTGCCGACGACGTAGAGCAGGAACGGCAGTCCCAGCGCGAGCGCCAGGAGGCCGAGGCGAAGGCCGATCGACGCCCGCGGCCTGAGCAGGCCCCGACCGCGCAGCGACCTCGGCAACCGCCAGCGGGCGAGCGCAAAGCCACGGCGCGAAGGCGGCGGGGTGACGCTTTGCGGCGAAATGTCGTGGCCCATGGCGTTCGAGTGCACCGCGGCCGCCGGCGGCCGGCCGTGCACGCCGACGCGCAAGGACTATGCCGATGTCATGAACGGCGGCGGGTGCGGCGCTTCCTCACCCGAAGGCCTTCCAGAGCATCCACAGGCCGAGCAGCGTCAGCATGCCGGCGAAGACCTTGCGCAGGCGACCGACGGACGTCGCGTGCGCGACCCGGGCTCCGAGCGGCGCGAGGAGCATGCTCATGACGACGATGCCGGCGAGCGCGGGCAGGTAGACGTAACCGACCGAGTGCGCCGGGAGGTCGGTGACGTTGCGCCCGGCGTACATGAAGCCGAGCGCCGAGGCGACGGCGACCGGCCAGCCGATCGCCGCCGACGTGGCGACCGCGCTGTGCACCTTGACGTTGCTGCGTGTCATGAACGGAACGGCAAGGAAGGCGCCGCCGGTGCCGACCATGCCGGCGAGGACGCCGATCACCGCGCCCACGCCGAAGAGCGCCGCCTTGCCGGGCAATTCGTGTGTCACCTTGGCTTGGCTCGCCCGCACCATGCGCGCTGCGGTGAACAACGTGAACGCGCCGAAGATCGCCGACATCACGCGCATCGGCAGCGCGCTCGCGATCTGCGGCCCGATGAGCGAGCCGATCACGAGCCCCGGCGCCATCGCCGTGACGATCGGCCACACGACGGCGCCGCGCTGGTGGTGCGCGCGCACCGATGCAGCCGCCGTGAAGACGATCGACGCGGCCGACGTGCCGATCGCGAGCGGAAGCTGGTCCGCGATCGGGACGCCCTGCCGCGCGAAGACCTCCATCAGCACCGGTACGATCGTGAAGCCGCCGCCGATGCCGAGCAGGCCGGCGAGGAAGCCGACGTACGCGCCGAGCAGCAGGAAGAGGAGCATCAGGGATCAGGGATC
>DASTGT010000092.1:0-7435 GCA_035718935.1 Casimicrobiaceae bacterium | reverse complement strand
TGATGCGGAATTTCACGAGCAACAGGGGAATGCCTTCCTCGCGGCGGCGGCGATGGCCGATCGGGTATTCGACGACGACTTCCGGCGTTCGGCTGCCGTCTTCGAATTCCACGGTGATCGCGTTGGCGATCGAGCGCTTGTTCGGATCGAGGTAGTCGCGCGTGAACTGCGGGTCCTCGACGCAGACGATCTTCTCCCGCAGCAGGTCGATGCGCGGATCGGCGGCGATCTCGTCCTCGTAGTCCTGCGCGGTCAGCCGGCCGAAGATGAGCGGCACGGCGACCATGTACTGGATGCAGTGGTCGCGGTCGGCGGGATTGGCGAGCGGACCCTTCTTGTCGATGATGCGGATCGCCGATTCGTGCGTGCGGATCGTGATGCGGCGGACCTGCGGGAGGCGGTCGCGAACGAGCGGATGGAGTTGCATTGCCGCTTCGACCGCCGTCTGCGCGTGGAATTCGGCCGGAAAGCTGATCTTGAAGAGCACGTGCTCCATCACGTAGCTGCCGTAGGGCCGCTGGAAGCGGAACGGCTGGCCCCTGAAGAGCACGTCGTAGAAGCCCCACGTCTTCGCCGTCAGCGCCGACGGATAGCCCATCTCGCCGGTCTTCGCGATCAAGGCGAGGCGAACGCCCCGCGACGTCGCATCGCCGGCGGCCCAGCTCTTGCGCGAGCCGGTATTCGGCGCATGCCGATACGTGCGCAGGCTCTGCCCGTCGACGAACGCGAGCGACAGCGCGTTGATGATCTCGTCGCGCGACAGGTCGAGCATTCGCGACACGACCGCCGTCGTCGCGAGCTTCACCAGCACGACGTGGTCGAGACCCACGCGGTTGAAGCTGTTCTCCAGGGCGATCACGCCCTGGATCTCGTGCGCCTTGATCATCGCCGTCAGCACGTCGCTCGTTCGCAGCGGCGCACGGCCCTGCGCGACGGCGTTGCGCGACAGCCAGTCGGCCGTCATCAGGATGCCGCCGAGGTTGTCGGACGGGTGACCCCATTCCGCGGCGAGCCACGTGTCGTTGAAGTCCAGCCAGCGAATCATCGCGCCGAGGTTGAACGCCGCCTGCACCGGGTCGAGCTGGTAGGGCGTGCCGGGGACCTTCGCGCCGTTCGGCACGACGGTGCCGGGCACGACCGGTCCGAGGAGCTTCGTGCAGGCGGGATACGACAGCGCCTCGAAGCCGCAGCCGAGCGTGTCGAGCAGGTCGTAATGCGCGGTGCGATACGCTTCGTCGCTCGTGATCGCGTAATCGGCGACGTAATCGGCGATGTCGACGAGGACCCGGTCGGGCGCGGGGCGGGCGGTGGCGGAGGTGATGGCGGACATCGTCCTAGCCCCTTTGGTCGATCGGCAGGAACGCCCTGTTCTCCGGCCCGACATAATTCGCCGACGGCCGGATGATCTTTCCGTCCTCGCGCTGCTCGATCACGTGCGCCGACCAGCCGGCGCTGCGCGAGATCACGAAGAGCGGCGTGAACATCGCGGGGGGCACGCCCATCATGTGGTAGCTCACGGCCGAGAACCAGTCGAGATTCGGGAACATCTTTTTCGCGTCCCACATCACCGTCTCGATGCGCTCGGCGATGTCGAACATCTTCGTGTCGCCGGCGGCGTGGGACAGTTCGCGGGCGACTTCCTTGATCACCTTGTTGCGCGGGTCGGCGATCGTGTAGACGGGATGGCCGAAGCCGATCACGACCTCGCGCGCCGCGAGGCGGCGGCGAATGTCGGCCTCGGCCTCGTCGGGATTCGCATAGCGCTGCTGCACGTCGAAGGAGAATTCGTTCGCGCCGCCGTGCTTGGCTCCGCGCAGCGCGCCGATGGCGCCAGTAATCGCCGAATACATGTCGGAGCCGGTGCCGGCGATGACGCGGGCGGTGAACGTGGACGCGTTGAACTCGTGCTCCGCGTAAAGATTGAGCGACGTATCCATCGCGCGCACCCATTGCGCCGAAGGCGGCTTGCGATGCAGCAGGTGCAGGAAATGCGCGGCGATCGAGCGATCGTCGGTCTCGACGTCGATGCGCACGCCCTCGCGGCTGTAGTGGTACCAATACAGGAGCATCGACCCGAACGACGCCATCAGGCGGTCGGCGATGTCGCGCGCGCCCGCCGCGTCGTGCGCCTCGGCTTCCGGGTAGACGCTGCCGAGCATCGAGCAGCCCGTCCGCATGACGTCCATCGGATGCGCGGTCGCGGAAATCTGTTCGAGGACCGTTCGCACCGGCGCGGGCAGGCCGCGCAAGGCGCGAAGCTTGCGGTGATACGCGTCGAGTTGCGCGCGTGTCGGCAATTCGCCGTGGACGAGCAGGTACGCGATCTCCTCGAACGCGGCGGTCGCCGCCATGTCGAGGATGTCGTAGCCGCGGTAATGCAGGTCGTTGCCGGTGCGGCCGACCGTGCAGAGCGCGGTGTTGCCGGCGAGGACGCCCGACAGCGCGACCGACTTCTTCGGCTTCGGCGTTGCGGCTCTCGGTTCGGTTTCGATCGTGGTCGCCATGAAAAGTCCTACGGTCGCGAAGGGCCGCCCCGAGCGACGGGTCCGCCCCCTGGGGGGCAGCGAACGGAGCGAGCGTGGGGGGATCTCATCGATTGCGCGCGAAGAGCGCGTCGAGCTTTCGTTCGTAATCGTGGTAGCCGAGGAATTCGTAGAGCTCGTCGCGCGTCTGCATCGTATCGACCACGCTTTGCTGCGTGCCGAGCTCGCGCAGCGTCCGATACACGCGCAGCGCCGCCGCGTTCATCGCGCGAAACGCCGAGAGGGGATAGAGCGCAATCGCCACGTGCGCATCGCGGATCTCGTCGAGCGTGAAGAGCGGCGTCTTGCCGAACTCCGTCAGGTTGGCGAGGATCGGCACGCCGACCGCATCGGCGAAGCGTCGGTACATCGCGAGGTCGGTGATCGCCTCGGGAAAGATCATGTCGGCGCCCGCTTCGACGCACGCGCGCGCGCGGTCGAGGGCGGCGTCGAGCCCCTCGACGGCAAGTGCATCGGTGCGCGCCATGATCACGAAACCGGGATCGGTGCGCGCGTCGACCGCCGCCTTCACGCGGTCGACCATCTCCTGCTGCGACACGAGCTCCTTGCCGGGTCGATGGCCGCATCGCTTCGCGCCCACCTGGTCTTCGATGTGCATGGCCGCCGCGCCGGCCTTGATCAGCGATTTGACCGTCCGCGCGACGTTGAACGCGGAAGTTCCGAAGCCGGTGTCGGCGTCGACGAGCAGCGGCAGCGGGCACGCGTCGGTGATGCGACGCACGTCGATCAGCACGTCGTCGAGATTGCTGATGCCGAGGTCGGGCAGGCCGAGGGACGAAGCGGCGACGCCGCCACCCGACAGGTACAGCGCGCGATAGCCGGTGCGCTGCGCGAGCAGCGCGTGGTACGCGCAAACCGCGCCGGGGACCTGCAGCGGCTGCTCGTCGCCGATCGCCGCGCGAAACCGCGCGCCCGCACTTTGCATCGTCGAATCGGCCGCGCTCATCGCGGACCCGTCACTTCAGAAGCGATGCCACGCCCGCGCGCTCCTCCTCGAGCTCGGCCAGCGTGGCATTCATCTTCTCGCGCGAGAATGCGTCGACCGGCAGTCCTTCGACGCGCGTGTATTCGCCGTTTCGGGTGATCACCGGAACCCCGTACACGACGCCCTCCGGAATGCCGTAGGTGCCGTCGGACGGCACGCCCATCGTCACCCACTTGCCGTTGCTGCCGTGCACCCAGTCGCGCACGTGGTCGATCGCCGCGTTCGCCGCCGATGCCGCCGACGACAGCCCGCGCGCGGCAATGATCGCCGCGCCACGCTTGGCGACGGTCGGGATGAACACGTCGCGATTCCACGTCTCGTCGTGGATCAGGTCCTTCAGCGACTGGCCGTCGGCCGTCGCGAAGCGGTAGTCGGGATACATCGTCGGGGAATGATTGCCCCAGACGATCAACTTCTCGATCGAGTCGACCGGCTTGCCGCTCTTTAGCGCGAGCTGGGTCAGCGCGCGATTGTGGTCGAGGCGCAGCATGGCCGTGAAGTTCTTCCCGGGCAGCGACGGCGCCGACTTGCGCGCGATGTAGGCGTTGGTGTTTGCGGGGTTGCCGACGACGAGCACGCGCACGTTGCGCGACGCTACGGCGTCCAGCGCCTTGCCTTGCTCGATGAAGATCTTCGCGTTCTCGAGCAACAGGTCCTTGCGCTCCATGCCCGGGCCGCGCGGCTTCGCGCCGACCAGCATCGCGATGTCGACGTCCTTGAACGCAACGCCCGGGTCGGCGGTGCCCGTCACGCCGGCGAGCAGCGGGAACGCGCAGTCCTCCATTTCCATCATCACGCCCTCGAGGGCCGCCTGCGCCTTGTCGATCGGCAGTTCGAGGAGCTGCAGGATCACCGGCTGGTCGGCGCCGAGCATTTCGCCGGCGGCGATGCGAAAGAGGAGGCTGTAGCCGATCTGGCCGGCGGCGCCGGTGACGGCGACACGAACGGGAGCTTTCATGACGAGACTCCAAGGCGCTACGGGACGGGTTCGCGGCGTGGCTCACGGAGTCACGGCGCGAGTGGAGCGGCGAAGGCGCCCGCTGGGGCTCCTCGCCCGGTCAATGGTAGGCGTGCGCGACGGGGGTGTCAAGGTCTTATGTCTGATATAAGATAGGAGAGTGCGCACCGCCCGCCGCAGAGCCGAGCTGCCCCCGAGCAAGTCGCCGGCGACGTTTCGTCCCCTCTACGCGCAGATCCGCGCCGCGCTCGAGCGCGCGCTCGAAGGCGGCGAGTGGGCGCCGGGCGAGGCGATACCGTCGGAATTCGACCTCGCGGCGCGCTTCGGCGTGTCGCAGGGGACGGTGCGCAAGGCCGTCCAGTCACTCGCCGCCGACAACCTGCTCGTGCGCCGTCAGGGCAAGGGGACCTTCGTCGCCACGCACACCGAGGAAAAGGCGTCCAACTTCAGGTTCCTGCGCATTCGCCGCGACGACGGCAAGGCCGAATATCCGAAGAGCCGCCTGGTCGACCTGCGGCGCGGGCGGGCGAGCGCCGAAGTCGCGCGCACGCTGCGCCTCAAGGCCGGCGATCCGATCTTCGTCCTGCGGCGCGTCCTCGACTACGGCGGGGTCCCGGCCGTGCTCGACGAGATCACGCTCCCCGGTGCCCTCTTCGGCGGGCTTACCCGCGAGCGCTTCGCCGCCTACCACGGATCGATGTACGGGTTCTTCGAGACCGCGTTCGGCGTGCGCATGCTGCGCGCGGAGGAACGGCTGCGTGCGGTGGCTGCGGACGCGCGCAGCGCGCCGCTGCTGGGCGTCGCGCCTGGCACGCCGCTCCTCGCCGTCGACCGCGTCGCGTTCACGTACGGCGATCGGCCGGTCGAGCTGCGCCGCGGACTGTGCACGACGCGCCACGAGCACTACTGGAACGCGCTCACGTGATGCCGGGAGCACGGCCGCGCCGGGGGCGGCAACGCGGCACGCGCTATAATTTGATGCCGTGCAAAAACGACATGAAGCGCGTGCGGGCGGGATCGGGTTCGTCGAAATCGGCATTTTTCCCGATTTCCAGGACTCCGGTCCCTCGATCGCGCAGCCGCCGAGGCTGCACGCAGCCAGGGAGATCAACCGATGACGGCCGCCGATCGTCCGGTCGACAAACCGCGTCCCGTCTACCTCGACCTGTTCGCGATCCGGCAGCCGCTGCCGGCGATCGTCTCGATCCTCCACCGCATCAGCGGCGCGCTGCTGTTTCTCGTCGGCATTCCGCTGCTGCTGTGGTACGTGCAGCGCTCGCTCGCATCGCCCGAGGGCTTCCAGGCGGTGATGGCCCCGTTCGCCAGGCCGTTCGGCAAGCTCGTGCTGCTCGTGCTCGCGTGGGCTTACGTCTTCCACCTGCTCGCCGGTCTGCGGCATCTCGGGCTCGATCTGCACATCGGCATCCGGCTGCAGCCCGCGCGTAGTTCCGCCGCCGTCGTGCTCGTGCTGTCGATCCTCGTCGCGCTGATCATCGCGGTGCGACTGTGGTAGCTGGCGTCGACAAGCGTCCGGTCGGCGCGCACTACGGGCTGCGCGACTGGCTGTCCCAGCGGATCACCGCGATCGTCGTCACGCTCTACACGGCGCTCTTCCTCGGCATCGTGCTGTGGAACGGCGGGCTCGATTATGCGATATGGAAGGCGCTCTTCGCGAGCAACGCGTTTCGTGTCGCCACCTTCCTGTTCATGGTGTCCTTGTTGTGGCACGCCTGGGTCGGCGTGCGCAACATCCTGATGGACTACGGGAAGCCGTTGAGCGTACGCCTCGCGCTCGAGATCGTCGTCATCGCGACGCTGATCGCCTACTTCGGTTGGACGATCCAGGTGCTGTGGGCGTGATGCGCAGGGGCACCGCGTGAAGCTCGCGACGCGCCGCTTCGATGCACTGATCGTCGGCGCCGGCGGCGCCGGCATGCGCGCGTCGCTGCAGCTCGCCGCGGCCGGACTCAGCGTCGCGGTCCTGTCGAAGGTGTTTCCGACGCGCTCGCACACGGTCGCCGCGCAAGGCGGGATCGGCGCGTCGCTCGGCAACATGTCCGAGGACAGCTGGCTGTGGCACATGTACGACACGGTCAAGGGTTCCGACTGGCTCGGGGATCAGGACGCCATCGAATACATGTGCCGGATGGCGCCGCAGGTCGTCTACGAGCTCGAGCACATGGGGATGCCGTTCGATCGCAATCCCGACGGCACGATCTACCAGCGGCCATTCGGCGGCCACTCGATGAATTTCGGCGAGAAGTCGGTGCGCCGCGCATGCGCGTCGGCCGACCGTACCGGTCATTCGATGCTGCACACGCTATATCAGCAGAACGTGCGCGCGCGCACCCAGTTCTTCGTCGAATGGATGGCGCTCGACCTGATTCGCGATGCCGACGGCGCCGTGCTCGGCGTCACCGCGCTCGACATGGAGACGGGGGAGGTCGTCGCGCTCGAGGCCAAGGCGACGATCCTCGCGACCGGCGGCGCAGGCCGCATCTTCGCGGCGTCGACGAATGCGTTCATCAACACCGGCGACGGCCTCGGCATGGCGGCGCGCGCGGGGATTCCGCTCGAGGACATGGAGTTCTGGCAATTCCACCCGACCGGCGTCGCGGGCGCCGGCGTGCTGATCACCGAAGGGGTGCGAGGCGAGGGCGGGATTCTGCTCAACTGCAACGGCGAACGGTTCATGGAGCGCTACGCGCCGAACCTCAAGGACCTCGCGTCGCGCGACGTGGTGAGCCGCTCGATGGACCAGGAGATCAAGGAAGGGCGGGGCTGCGGGCCGCACAAGGACTACGTGCTGCTGAAACTCGACCATCTCGGACCCGACGTGATCCTGAAGCGGCTCCCGTCGATCCGCGAAATCTCGATCAAGTTCGCGAACGCCGACCCGATCAAGGAGCCGATCCCCGTCGTGCCGACGATTCACTACATGATGGGCGG
>DASTGT010000091.1:0-71971 GCA_035718935.1 Casimicrobiaceae bacterium | reverse complement strand
AGGTGCACGTAGACGAGGCACACGAGCACGGCGAAGCCGCTGAACAGCAGCGGCACCGGTCCCGCGCCGAAGACGCCGAGCACGGCGTTGACGAATTTCGCCAGCGCGGCGTTCGGCCCGAGAATGATCATCCACGCGTAGATGCGAATCAGGAAGTTGCTCCAGAACGGCAGGATCACGAGCAGGAGCAGCAGGTCGCGGTAGCGCTTGGCGCTCTTGGCGATCAGCGTCGCGAGCGGATACGCGAGGAGCAGGCAGAGGAGCGTCGTCAGCAGCGCGTACCACGCCGACTTCACGAAGACCTGCATGAAGACCGGCTCGGTGACGAAGCGCGCGTAGCTTTCGAGGTTCAGGTCGACCTTGCCGCTTGCGTCGACGAGCGGTGCGAGGCCGCCGAATTCGCCCGGCGTGCGAAACGACGCGAGCACCATGATCAGCGTCGGGATCAGGAAGAACACGACGAGGTAGAGGAGCGGCGGGCCGGCGACGACCCAACGGGCAAGCCGGCTTCGCGACGTCGTCGCCACGCGCTACTCGGGGATGAAGTGCCCGGCGCCGACCGGCCAGCTCATCTCGACGGCGTCGCCCACTTCGAAGAACTTCGCGCGGCCGCTCTGCGAATTGGCGAGCAGCGCCTCGACCTTCGCCCCACCCTGCGTCGACACGCGGTAGACGGTGACGTCGCCCATGTACAGGAGGTCCTCGACGTTGCCGCGGAAATGGTTCTCCGGCGTGACGTCGGGCGCGCTGGCCGCGATGCGGATCTTCTCCGGACGCACGGCGACGGTCCCGTTCGACACGTTGGCGCTCTCGCCGTGCACGCCGACGCGCACGCGACCGAGGCCGTCGACGTCGACGTCGAGGATGTTGCCGTCTCGACTCGCGATGGGGCCCGAGAACAGGTTGCAGTGACCGATGAAATCGGCGACGAAGCGCGTGCGCGGAAATCCATAGATCTTCGACGGCTCGTCGAGCTGCTCGACGCGCCCGTGATTCATCACGGCGATCCGGTGCGACAGCGCGAGCGCTTCGGACTGATCGTGCGTCACGTAGACGAACGCGATGCCGACTTCCTTCTGCAGATTGATGAGCTCGATCGACAGATCCTCGCGGAGCTTCGCGTCGAGCGCGGCGAGCGGCTCGTCGAGGAGCAGCATCGTGGGATGCGTGACGAGCGCGCGCGCGATCGCAACGCGTTGTCGCTGTCCGCCGGAGAGCTCGTGCGGATAGCGCTTGTTGAACCCCGTGAGGCGCACGTCCTCGAGCGCGCCTTCGATTCGTGCCTTGCGCTCGGATGCCGGCGCGCCCGTCATCTGCAGCGGAAACGCGACGTTGCCCTCGACCGTCATGTGCGGGAAGAGCGCGTAGCTCTGGAAGACGGTGCGAACGGGGCGCCGCTCGGGCGGCGTGTCGGCGAGGTCCTTGCCATTCAGCAGAATGCGGCCCGCGTCGGGGAGATCGAAGCCCGCGATCATGCGCAGGAGCGTCGTCTTGCCGCAGCCGGACGGCCCGAGGAGCGTGAAGAATTCGCCCGCCTCGATTGCGAGGCTCACCTCGTCGACCGCAGTGAAATCGCCGAAACGCCGGGTGACCCGCTGGATGTCGAGTAGCGCCACCGGCGCTGGGCTCCTTCGAAAGGGTTGGCCGCGACGCGGCGGATTGTAGCGGATGATTCGCGAAGAATTGGCGTCCGACCCGATCTATCGAACCAGCAGCAGCAGGACGATCGCGGCGAGCAGCAACGTGATCGCGCCGAGCCAGCGGTTACGCGACTGCTGCGCGAGCGCCAGCACGCGAAGCGATGCATCGGATGCGGGCCGCGGCTCGGACAGCCGCTCGTGCAGTAGACGCGGCAGCTCGGGGAGCGTCTCGACGAGCGACGCGGCTTCGGCGAACACGCGCCGGCGCAGCGCGCGAAAGCCGATCTGCTCTTCCATCCAGCGCTCGAGGAAGGGCTTCGCGGTCACCCACAAATCGAGGTCGGGATCGAGCTGGCGGCCGAGGCCCTCGACGTTCAGCAGCGTCTTCTGCAGCAGCACGAGCTGCGGCTGGATCTCGACGTTGAAGCGGCGCGACGCGCGGAAGAGCTGCACGAGCACCTTGCCGAGCGAGATCTCGCGCAGCGGGCGATCGAAGATCGGCTCGCAGACGACGCGGATCTCGCTGGTGAGCTCGTCGATGCGCGTATTCGCCGGCACCCATCCCGACTCGACGTGCGTCATCGCGACGCGGTGATAGTCGCGGCGGAAGAACGCCAGAAAGTTCTTGGCCAGATAGCTCTTGTCGCGCTCGGAGAGCGTGCCCATGATGCCGAAGTCGAGCGCGATGTACTTGCCGTGGTTCGCCGGATCCACGCCGACGAAGATGTTCCCCGGGTGCATGTCGGCGTGGAAGAAGCCGTCGCGGAACACCTGCGTGAAGAAGATCTCGACGCCGGCGCGCGCGAGCCGTTTGAGGTCGACGCCGGCGGCGACGAGCTCGGTCACGCGGCCGATCGGAATGCCCGGCATGCGCTCCATGACGAGGATCTCGCTCGCCGTCCAGTCCCAGTACACCACCGGGACGCGCAGAAGCGGCGACATGCGGAAATTGCGATGCAGCTGCGCGCAGTTCGCCGCCTCGCGCATCAGGTCGAGCTCGTCGTGGATCGTCTTGTCGAACTCGGCGACGACGTCGCGCGGGCGCAGCCGACGGCCCTCGCGCCACAGGCGCTCGACGAGCGACGCGGCGGTGCGCATCAGCGCGAGGTCGTGCTCGATGACGTCGTGGATGTTCGGTCGAAGCACCTTGACGGCAACCGGCGTACCGTCGGGCAGCTCGGCGAAATGAACCTGCGCGACCGACGCGCTCGCGACCGGCGTCAGATCGAACGCGAGAAAGACGTCGGAAAGCGGCTTGCCGAACACGCGCTCGATCGTCGCGACGACGAGGTCCGACGCGAACGGCGGCACGCGATCCTGCAAAAGCGCGAGCTCGTCGGCGATGTCGGTCGGCAACAGGTCGCGCCGCGTCGACAGCATCTGGCCGAACTTGATGAAGATCGGGCCGAGGTCCTCGAGCGCGCGTCGAAGGCGCACGCCGCGCGGCGCCGACAGGTCACGCCAGAACAGCGACTGGCGAACGAGGATGCGCAGGGGCCGAAGACGCGGATGACCGAGCGCGAGCTCGTCGAGGCCATGGCGAAGCGCGACGACGATGATCCGCAGGAGCCGGCCGAGGCGCATCATGCGGCCGATTGTACGGGTCGCCGCAGCGCGTGCCGTCGTGCGGCCGGGAACGTCACGCGGCTTGCGTCAGCCGCGTCGACTGCGCATTCTCGCGTCGAGTGCGTCGATGCGACCCGCGAGCCCGTCGATGCGCGCGTCGAGAAATGCGGTGTCCTCGCGAAGCGTCCGCAGGTCGGCGGGATGCGCGAGCACGCGCACCTCGTCGCGCGCATAGTTGCCCACGTTCGCAGCGACGCGCCGCGCCGCGTATTCGGGGAACGCGAGAAGACGCCGGCCGGCATTCGCCATGCGCTGCCCGGCGATCGGACCGAAGGCGCGCGCGAACGACTGCTCGACGAACCATGGCAGCGTCGCGGCGAGCTCCGCGAGCGTCGCAGCCAGGACGGGATCGCCACGCTGCGCGACGAGCTCGTTGAAGCGCCGGGGATCGGCGAGGAACGCAGCCACGTCGAACGGTGACAGCGTGAGCGTGAGGTCGGGTGTCGCGCCCGACAGCGGAATCGATTCGAGGAGGCCGCGCGCCCCGATGCGATAGACGCTCGTCACCGGGCCGACGCGCAGCAGGAACGTGCGACCGGCGGAAGCGGCGAGGCGCTCGCGCGCCCACCGCTCGCGCTCGAGCAGGCGATTCAGCGGGCCGGTGGAGAAGTCCACGATGGCGTCACGCCGCGCTCACGCGTCGGCCTCCTTGGACCGTCGTTGCAAACGAACCATCACGAGTCGGCCTCCCGGCGCTCGTGTGTCGACGGGCCCTTCGGGCCTTCGCTCCGCTGCGCCTCGCGCGCCACACTCACGCGTATTGCTGAATACCGGCGAGCAGCCAGCCCGCCGATCCGTCGACGGGCTTCACGAGGTGCCACAACTCCTCGAACGGTTGCGCCGGATTGCCGTCCTCGCGCAGCGTGCCGTAATAGCGCACGGTCGCGACGTAACGATCGCCTTCCTGCACGACTTCGACGATGTCGGCATCGAGCGTCATCACTTCGGTTGGCGCGACGTTGCGGCGCGCATCGAGGTCGCGCATCAATTCGGCCTGCATGTCCGGCGTCGTCACGTCGGCGAGCAAGGCGCGATCGCCGCGGTCGTACGCCGCCTGCAGCCGTCGAAACTGCTGCTTCGCCTGCGCGAGGAACGGCGCCGGGTCGAAGCCGGGCGGATACGGACCGCTCGCCGGTGGCGCATCGCCGGTGCCCCAGCCGCTGCCGATCGACGGCTCCCGCCGCGTCTCGAACGGGGTGCGCGCAGCGCCGCCCGCGTATTGCGGGGCCGGCGTGCGTCGCGCCGCGAATGCGCGCACGAGCGCGATCGCCGCGAAGACCAGCACGCCGAGCAGCAGCAGGCTGCCGAGACCTTCCGACAAGCCGAGGTGCGAGAAGAGCGCGGCGAGGCCGAGGCCGGCGGCGAGACCGGCGATCGGGCCGAGCCAGCGCGACATGCCCGAACGCTGCGCGGCCGCCGCCGCGGCGCCCTGCGCGGGTCGCGCGGCGGACACGCCGGGCTTCGCCGGCATCACCGGGTTCGCTGCGGGACCGTTGATGGCGCCGGCCGGCGGCGTCGCGCGCGGGGCGGGGGGAACGATGCTTCGCTGCATGCCGAAGCTGCGGCCGCCGCCGATTCGCGCCGCGTCGGCCACGTCCGCCTGCGCCATGGCAAAAGCGGCAGTGGCGGCAAGGGCGATTACGAGCAGTCGTTTCACTTTCATTCCTCCGAGGAAATGTACCGGGCGGGGAATACGCCCGGCCCGGCGCCTATATGCGGTCTGCGCGCGACGGTGTCAATGCGGGAAGCCCCGATGATGAAAGGGCGGGCTAGTAAACGCGCCCGACGTGCAGGGCAACCACGCCCGCGGCGAGGTTGTAGTAATCGACGCGATCGAACCCCGAACGTTCCATCAGCGCCGCGAGCGCCTGCTGATCGGGATGGACGCGAATCGATTCGGCGAGATAGCGGTAGCTCGCCGCGTCGTTGACGACGAGCCGCCCGAGAAGCGGCAGCATCGTGAAGCTGTACCAATCGTAGAGCGGCACCAGCGGCGCCTTCACGCGCGAGAACTCGAGAACGAGCGCGACGCCGCCGGGAACGAGCACGCGCGCCATCTCGGCGAGCGCGCGGTCCTTGCGCGTGACGTTGCGAAGGCCGAAGCCGATCGTAACGCAGTCGAAGGCGTGGTCGTGGAACGGCAGCGCTTCGGCGTTGCATTGTACCGTCGGCAGCACGAAGCCCTCGTCGAGCAACCGATCGCGCCCGGCCTCGAGCATCGCGGCGTTGACGTCGGTGTGGACGACCGTACCGCGCGGCCCGACGCGCTGCGCGAATCGCTTCGCGAGATCGCCGGTGCCGCCGGCGAGGTCGAGCACGCGCTGGCCAGGTCGGACGCCGGAAACTTCGAGCGTGAACCGCTTCCAGCCGCGATGCAGCCCGAACGACATCAGGTCGTTCATCACGTCGTAGCGGCGCGCGACGGAGTCGAACACGCCGCGCACACGCCGCGCCTTCTCGTCGGGACTGACGCGCTGGTAGCCGAAGTCGGTGGTTTCCATCAGGGGTCCCGGCTCGCGCCGGCGCCCGCGAGCCGATCGAGGTAGCGCTTCCACAACTCGTCCTGCCGCGCACCCAGGTCGTAGAGGTAATCCCACGAGTAGATGCCGGTGTCGTGGCCGTCGGAGAACGTCGGCCGGATCGCGTAGTGTCCGACTTGCTCGACCGATGCGATCGTCACGTCGCGCTTGCCGGTCTGCAGCACCTCCTGCCCTGGACCGTGGCCGCGCACCTCGGCCGACGGCGAGTACACGCGAAGCAGCTCGTACGGCAGCCGGAACGCGCGCCCGTTCGCGAAGTGGACCTCGAGGACGTGCGAGGCCTGGTGCAGCTTGATCTCGGTGGGCTGCGGCATGCCCCCGAGATTACATCATGGGTTCGCTTCCGGGACGATGTCGAGGTTGCCGATGCCCGAGAACATGTTGCGGTTCTTCGCTTCCTTGCCCTTGAGCTTGATGTCGAGGCGCAGGTCGTTCAGCGAGTCGGCGTTGCGCAGCGCGTCCTCGTAGGTGATGAGGCCCGCCTCGTAGAGGTCGAACAGCGACTGATCGAACGTCTGCATGCCGAGCTCGCGCGACTTCTTCATCAAATCCTTGATGCCGCCGATGTCGCCCTTGAAGATGAGGTCGGACACGAGCGGCGAATTGAGCATGATCTCGACCGCCGGCACGCGACCCTTGCCGTCGCGGCGCGGGATCAGGCGCTGCGCGACGAACGCGCGCACGTTGAGCGAAAGGTCCATCAGGAGCTGCGCGCGCCGCTCCTCGGGGAAGAAATTGATGATGCGGTCGAGCGCCTGGTTCGTGCTGTTCGCGTGCAGCGTCGCGAGCAGCAGGTGACCGGTTTCGGCGAACGCGATCGCGTAGTCCATCGTGGCGCGCTCGCGCACTTCGCCGATCATGATCACGTCGGGCGCCTGGCGCATCGAGTTGCGCAGCGCGATGTCCCAGCTGTCGGTGTCGACCCCCACCTCGCGCTGCGTGACGATGCAGTTCTTGTGCTCGTGCACGAACTCGATCGGATCCTCGATCGTCACGATGTGCCCGAAGCTGTTCTCGTTGCGGTAGCCCAGCAGCGACGCCATCGACGTCGACTTCCCGGCACCCGTCGCGCCGACGAACATCATGATCCCGCGCTTGCTCATGATGATGTCCTTCAGCACGGTGGGGAGCCCGAGCTCGTCGAACTTCGGGATGTCGGTCGTGATGGTGCGCAGCACCATGCCGACGCGCGCCTGCTGCACGAACGCGTTGACGCGGAAGCGACCGACGCCGGGAGGGCTGATCGCGAAGTTGCATTCCTTCGTCGACTCGAACTCGGCGGCCTGCTTGTCGTTCATCACGCTTCGCACCAGCTCGATCGTGTGCTGCGGCGACAGCGCCGATTTCGACACGGGCCGGATCTTGCCGTCGACCTTGATCGCCGGCGGGAACGACGCGGTGATGAAGAGATCGGACCCCCTTTCCTTCACGAGCAGCTCGAGCAGCTCGTGGATGAAGCGCGTGGCTTTTTCTCGTTCCATCGTCGTTCTCCGGCGTCTTCGCGGCGCGCCTACGCGGCGCCGAACGTTTCCTTGTTGACTGCGCGCAGGCGCGCGTCGGCAGGCGCGATCACGTTGCGCCGCACGAGGTCGATCAGGCACTGGTCGAGCGTCTGCATGCCGATCGATTGTCCCGTCTGGATCGACGAGTACATCTGCGCGACCTTGTTCTCGCGAATGAGGTTGCGGATCGCCGGCGTGCCGATCATGATCTCGTGCGCGGCGACGCGTCCCTGCCCGTCCTTCGTCTTGATCAGCGTCTGCGAGATCACCGCGACGAGCGATTCGGACAGCATCGCCCGCACCATGTCCTTCTCCGCCGCGGGAAACACGTCGATGATCCGGTCGACGGTCTTCGCCGCCGAGCTGGTGTGCAGCGTGGCGAACACGAGGTGACCGGTCTCCGCCGCCGTCATGGCGAGGCGGATCGTCTCCAAGTCGCGCATTTCGCCGACGAGGATGTAGTCGGGATCCTCCCGCAATGCCGCGCGCAGCGCGTTCGGGAACGACAGCGTGTGCGGCCCGAGCTCGCGCTGGTTGATCAGGCACTTCTTCGATTCGTGCAGGAACTCGATCGGATCCTCGATCGTGAGGATGTGCCCGAACTCGTTCTCGTTCACGTGGTTGACCATCGCCGCGAGCGTCGTCGACTTGCCCGAACCCGTGGGACCGGTCACGAGGATCAGCCCGCGCGGGCGCTCGGTGAGGCCGGCGAAAACCTTCGGCGCATTCAGCTCCTCGAGCGACAGCACCTTCGAGGGAATCGTGCGAAACGCCGCGGCCGCGCCGCGTTGCTGGTTGAAGGCGTTGACGCGGAAGCGCGCGAGATTCGGCACCGCGAAGCTGAAATCACACTCGAGGAATTCCTCGTACATCTTGCGTTGCGCGTCGCTCATGATGTCGTACACCATCGCGTGCACGTCCTCGTGCTCCATCGGCGGCAGGTTGATGCGCCGGATGTCGCCGTGCACGCGAATGAGCGGGGGCAGGCCCGACGAGAGGTGCAGGTCGGATGCCTTGTTCTTGACGGCGAAGGCCAGGAGTTCGGTGATGTCCATCGTTCAGCGTGAGATGCGCGCGCCGCGGAGCGTGTCGCGGCGTGCCGTTAGGATCGTCGAGGCGGTGAATGGCCGAAATGGCGAAAACGTGGGGCCCGGCGCGGAAATGGCGTTGCTTGCCGTCGCGGCGGCCTTTTCATGCGTTTTCGTCGACGTCGGGCCTTCGCCGGGCACTGGATCGATGCGCAAACGGACTGTAGTATGCAATGGACGTGCCATATGCCGATGGTCTAATGGCGAGCGATTATGGGACCGTACGCGAAAGCGTGGCAAGCGACGCGCCAGCGGATCGACGACGCTTCGCGGGCCGCCGGGCGGCCGCCCGGTTCGGTGGCGCTCCTCGCGGTGTCGAAGACGTTTCCCGCCGACGCGGTCCGTGCCCTGTACGCGCTCGGCCAGCGGGCCTTCGGGGAGAACTACGTCCAGGAAGCGGCGGCCAAGCGCGAGGCGCTGAGTGATCTGCCCGACCTGCGCTGGCATCTCATCGGACCGCTGCAGGGGAACAAGGCGCGGCTTGCGGCGACGTTCGACTGCGTGGAGACCGTCGATCGGGCGAGGATCGCCGAGCGGCTTTCGTCCGCCCGTCCATCGGCGCTGGCGCCGCTCGACGTTCTCGTCCAGGTGAACGTCAGCGGCGAGGCGTCGAAGAGCGGGGTGGCGCCGGCCGGGGCCGTCGAACTCGCGCGCTACGTCGCAACACTGCCGAATTTGCGCCTGCGCGGCGTCATGGGGATCCCCGAGCCGACGCCGGACGAAGCGCGGCTGCGCGCACAGTTCCGGCAGCTCGCGCAGTGCCTCGACGCGTGCCTGTCCGCGCGGCTCGACGTCGAGACGCTGTCGATGGGCATGTCCGCCGATCTCGAGCTGGCGATCGCGGAAGGCTCGACCGAGGTGCGCGTCGGCACGGCACTCTTTGGCACGAGGAGCTCCAGATGAGGGTGACGTTCATCGGCGGCGGCAACATGGCGACTGCACTGGCGAGCGGCCTGGTCGCGCGCGGCAATTCGGCACGCGAGCTTCGCGTCGTCGAGCCGTCGGCGACCCAGCGCGATCGTCTCGCCGAGCGGCTGCCCGGGATCGCGTTGCACGCCGCGGCTTCGCGCGACGCCGTCGTCGACAGCGACGTGGTCGTCCTCGCCGTCAAGCCGCAGCAGATGCACGAGGCGAGCGCGGCGATGGTCCCTTTCGTCGCATCGATCCCGGTCGTGCTGTCGATCGCGGCCGGCGTGCGCTGCGGCGACATCGCGCGCTGGCTCGGCGGTTACCGGCGGCTCGTGCGCGCCATGCCGAACACGCCCGCGCTGGTCGGCCAGGGCATCAGCGGCGTGTATGCGCTGCCCGAGGCTGCGGGCCACGCGCGCGACGCGGTGCGCGTGCTCGAGACGTGCGGCGGCGTGATCGCGTTCGAGCGCGAAGAGGCGCTCGACGCCGTCAACGCCGTGTCGGGCAACGGGCCCGGATACGTGTTCTATTTCCTCGAAGCGCTCGAGGATGCTGCGATCGAGCTCGGCCTCGCCCCCGACGTCGCGCGCCGGCTCGCGCTCGCGACGTTCGAGGGAAGCGTCGCGCTCGCGCGCGAAAGCGGCGAGCCGCCCGCGGCGCTGCGCGCGAAGGTGACGTCCAAGGGTGGCACGACGCAAGCGGCGATCGGCGTGCTCGACCGCGCAGCGGTACGCCGCGTCTTCGTCGACGCGGTGAAGGCGGGTGCCGAGCGGGCGCGCGAGCTCGGCGACGAATTCGGCAGGGAAGCGTGATGCTGAACAACGCGCTCGCGTACCTGATCGACGTCTTCTTCGCGCTCTTCACCTACGCGATCCTGCTGCGCTTCGTCATGCAGGCGATGCGCGCACCGTTTCGCAACCCGCTCGGACAGGCGGTGATGGCGCTGACCGACTGGATCGTGAAGCCGCTGCGCAAGATCGTGCCGGGCTTTCGCGGCGTCGACTGGGCGTCCCTCGTCGCGGCGTTCCTGTTCCAGTTCCTGTGGCTCCTCGCGCTGCAACTCGTGTTCGGGCGCGCATTCTCGCTACTCGGCGCGGGGCTCGGCTTCCTGCTCCTCGCGACGATCGTCGCGCTCGTCAAGGCGCTGCTTTGGCTCGTGATCATCGTCGTGTTCGCGCAGGCGATCCTGTCGTGGGTCGCGCCCGACGGGCCGGTCGCCGGCGTGCTCAATGCGCTCACGTTCCCGCTGTTGCGACCCGTTCGCCGCGTGGTGCCGCCGATCGGTGGCACGCTCGATCTCTCGCCGCTGATCGTCATCGTCGTCGCGCAACTGCTGCTGATCACGGTCGTGCCGTGGCTCGAGAGCAGCGCGACGCGGCTCGTGCTCTGACGCTTCAAGGCGCCGGCGCGCCGGGTGATCCTGCGGAAACATTCGTCAGCCGTACGAAATCGCCGATCGAGAGCGTCTCCCCGCGCGCGCCGGGATCGATGTACGCCGCGCGAAACATTTTTTCATCGACGATCGCCGCCAGCGCGTTGCGCAACGTCTTTCGCCGCTGACCGAACGACGCGGCGACGATCCGCGCGAAGAGCGCCTCGTCGGCGATGGCTGGCCGAGCCTCGCGCAAAGGCACGAGCCGCGCGAGCGCCGACTCGACCTTCGGCGCGGGCCGAAACGCGCCGGCGGGCACGGTGAAGAGACGCGTCACGCCAAAGCGGGCCTGCAGCATCACCGAGAGCCGTCCGTAGTCGGGTGTCGCGGGCGCCGCGGTCATTCGCGCGACGACTTCCCGCTGCAGCATCACGTGGATGTCGCGTACGTGCGACTCGTACGAAGCGAGATGGAACAGCAGCGGCGAGCTGATGTTGTACGGCAGGTTGCCCACGACGCGAAGGTCGTCGCCGAGCGTTGCGAAGTCGAAGGCGAGCGCGTCCGCTTCGTAGAGCGTCAGCCGGTCGGGTGCGTAACGTTCGCGCAAACGCGATGCGAGATCGCGATCGATCTCGATCGCCGACAGATGCCCGCTGTGCTCGATCAGCGCGCCGGTCAGCGCGGCGAGCCCCGGGCCGATCTCCACCACGTTGTCGCCGCGCTTCGGGTCGACCGCGTCGACGATCCGCTTGGCGTAATGCGCATCGGCGAGGAAGTTCTGGCCGAAGCGCTTGCGCGGCCGATGCCCGTGGATCAATCGGAATGGCGTTGCGCGATCTCGATCGCGAGCTCGACCGCCGTGACGAGGCTGCCAGCATCGGCGCTCGCCGCCAGCGTCGCATCGGATGCGAGATCGAGCGCCGTGCCGTGATCCACCGACGTACGCACGAACGGCAGTCCGAGCGTCACGTTGACGCCGTGGCCGAAGCTGACCGACTTCAATACGGGCAGGCCCTGGTCGTGATACATCGCGACGATCGCATCGTAGCGGCGCGAGATGTCGGGCACGAACGCCGTATCGGCGGGCAGCGGCCCGGTCACGTCGAGCCCCCGCTCGCGCGCGGCGGCAAGCACGGGGGCGATCACCTTCGCCTCCTCGTCGCCCAGATGCCCGCTCTCGCCCGCGTGCGGATTGAGTCCGCACACCGCGATCCGCGGCTTGCCGATCGCGAAGCGCGCGGTCAGCTCGCGCTGCACGATGTCGACCGTCTGCGCCACGGCGTCCGGCGTGATCGCATCGGCGACGGCGCGCAGCGGCAGATGCGTCGTGACGAGCGCGACGCGCAGCGCGTCGGCGCCGGTGCCGCTCACCAGCATCATCACGACGCGCGGGGTGCCCGTACGCTTCGCGAAGAACTCGGTATGCCCGACGAACGGGAGACCGGCGTCGTTGATGACGCTCTTCTGCAACGGCGCGGTGACGAGCGCCGCGAACGCGCCGGTCGCACACGCATCGCACGCGTCCTCGAGCATCGCGAGCACTGCAAGCGCATTGGTGGGGTCGGGATGCCCGGCAACGGCGGGCGCCGCCAGCGGGTGGTGCCACACTTCCACCGGGCCGCCGTGCGGCGCGAATGCCAGCGGGTCGTAGCGCACGTACCGCGGCGCGATGCCGATGCGCTGCGCACGCGCGTCGAGCAGGTCGCGATCGCCGAGCACGACGAGCCGCGCGGCGAACGGACGCTCGGCGTGACGCACCGCGAGGCGGGCGACGAGCTCGGGACCAATCCCCGCGGGCTCGCCACTGGTGATCGCGATCGTCGGATGCCGGCTCGTGCGGCCGCCCCGCGCTTGCGGGTTCGCCGCTGCGCTTTGCCCCGGAGGGGGAAATTCGCGTTCGGTGCGCCCCTGCGCGCTCATCATCACATCGGCAGCACGGCGACGGCCGCCGCGTCGCCGAACACCTGCACGTCGACGTTCAGCAGCGCGCGCACCGTGAAGCCGGCGATGCGGTCGCTCTCGACGCGTGCCTGTCGAAAGCCCTCGAGGGCTCGCACCGGCTTGCCGAACACCCACAACGCTTCGAGCGGAAGATCCGACGGGATCTCGCCGGTGTGCTGCACGCCGCGGCCGAGCGGCAGCGCATAGCCTTCGCGCCCGAACACCGGGAACTGGTCGAGCTTCGCCGCGTAGCGCAGCACCTGCGAGCCCGCGTATCGTGCACGCGTGTTGAGGTCGTACCACGCGCCGGGCGGCAGCGCGACGTCGATCTCGCCGCCTTCGCGCAGGATCGGCGCGACCAGCAACGCATCGCCGCACATGAACTGCGTCTCGAAGTCGCGCACGAGGCGGCTTTCGGGAAAGGCGAGCGGCATCGCACGCGCCACCGGCATGCCGGTTCGCGTCGCGTCCGCGATCGCCTGCTCGAGATAAGGAATCAACCGATAGCGGAAGGTCAGCCACTTGCGCGCGATGCCTTCGGCGTCCGCGCCGTAGAGCCACGGTTCGCGGTCGCCGCCGCCGGCGAGCCGCAGGTGCGACAGGAACACAGCCGCCTGCAGCCAGCGCACGAAGAGCTCAGGCGGCGCACGATCGCCGAACCCGGCGCCGACGGTCGCCGCATAACACGCGATCCCACTCATGCCCGACGACAGCGCGCCGCGTAACGTGGCCGCGAGCCCTTCCCAGTCGGGCTGCGCGAAGGGTCCGATCGAAAGCGGGCTGCGTTGGCTCCCCGTCCAGCCTGCCGTCGCGAAGATCGCGGGGGCGCCGCCGCCCGGCGTGCGGTAGCGGGCCGTCGCCTCGAAGGCGCAGCGCGTCTGCAGCAGCGCGTACGCGTTGGAAAGGCGCGATCCGGCGTCGCCGTTCCATGCCGCGACGTCGTCCGGCACCTCGGTACGTGCTTCGACGCTCACCACGTCGATGCCGGCCTCGAACACGCTCGCATGGGCGTCGCGCCACCACGCGAACGCGTCGGCGTGCGTGAAGTCGACGAGCGCGAACTCGCGCCATGTCGCCTGCGCTTCGTCGCCTTCGGCACGCGCGCAGATGTAAGGCTCGCCTTCGTCGGTGGCGAGCAGGTATTGCTGCGACGCGAGCTCGTGGAAAAGCGGCGAATCGAGGTCGACCTCGGCGCTCTCGCGAAGGCACAGCCGGAACGCGCGTTCGCGAAGCTTCGTAAGCCATGCCGGCGTTTCGGAAGCGCCGGCCGCCTCGACGATCGACGCGGCGAAGTCGCCGAACGCGTCGCCCTCGAGCGCGACGACGTCGGCGGGGATCCGGCGCTCGCGAAAGCGCGTGCCGGCGAGTGCACTCGCGTCAGGCGCTTCGTCGTGCGCGCGCACCAGTGCGAGACCAAGGCTCCAGCGGGGAACGGGTGCCGGTCGACCGGTGACTTGCGTGTACAGATCGAGGATCGAGGCGGGCTGATCGCCGGCGAAGACGAACACGTCGAGCGCATCGTCCTCGACGACCAGCGCGTAGCTGCGATGCGACCAGTCGGGATGGCCGATCGCATGCGTCACGTCGGCCGGGGTGTGGACATACACGCCCCACGCGCCTTGCGCGGTGCCGACGCTCCACGCGAAGGGCGTGTTGGTTCCCGACCGTGCGGTGTTGACGTCCTGCGCGTCTTCGACGCGCGACTGGAGCAGCTGCCCCCGTTTGTCGAGCGCGCCGAACTTCTCGCCGAGGCCGTACACCGGCTCGCCGGTCGCGAGCGCGAACGCCGCCGACCACAGGCCGCCCTGACGCACGCGGCCGAGCGCCGGCAACCGCGGCGTGCCGGTGCGATCGCGATCGGTCGCCGAACACAGCACGAGCCGATCCTTCCACAGAAGACGAAACGCCAGCGGCGCGCTCGCGATGTCGAGCCGCGCGTCGCCGGCGGCGATCGTCCACGCGCCGCGCGACGATTGCGTCGTCGTCGCCGCTTGCGGCCGCGCGACGACGATGGCGTAATCGGCGCGCGCCGCGGGTCCTACACGGAGCCGGAAGGCGCCGGCGCCGTAGCACTGCACTTCGAGCACGTCGCCGCTCGACGTCGCGAACGAGGCGCCGGTCGCGCTCGTGCCGAGCGCGTGCAGCACGTCGAGGCGCAGCGCATCGGCCGGATCGATCTGCATCGGTGCGCGGATCAACCGCGAAACCGCATTTCGACGCGTCCCGGGTTCGGCACGCGCTTGGCGAAGATTCCGCCGCTTTGCGGATACTTCGCGAGCTCGGCCGCATCGCGCTTCTGGCGTGCCGTCGTCACGTAGAGCGTCCGCAGGTCGCGACCGCCGAACGCGCACATCGTCGGGCAGACGGCCGGCAGCGCATGCTCGGCCACCCGCATGCCGTCCGGCGCGAGCTCGACGAGCCGCCCATTCCCGTAATGCGCGGACCAGTAGTGACCGCGCGCATCGGTGGTGCCGCCGTCCGGGCGCTCGCCCTCTCCGGTCCATTGCACGAACACGCGACCGTGACTCGGCGTGCCCGCCTCGCCGTAGTCGTAGGCGCGCACCGTGCGCGCCGGCGTGTCGCTGTGGAACATCGTCCGCCCGTCGGGGCTCCAGGCGAGGCCGTTGCTGATCGTCATGCCGTCGAAGAGCTTCGCGATCCTCCCATCAGGATCGACGCGATAGAGCGCCGCCGTCGGCGCGTCCTGGCGCTCGTTCATGGTGCCGACGAGGAAGCGGCCCTGCGGATCGCAACGGCCGTCGTTGAAGCGGAAACGCTGCGTGTCGTACGGCGCTTCGACGACGCGGCGCGTGACGCGGCCCTCCCGATCGCAAAGCCAGATGCCGCTGCGCAACGCGACGACGAACCCGCCGCCGTCGCGAAACGCATAGCTGCCGATCGCCTCGGGCATCGGCATCGCGACGTTGCCGCCGGTGGTCGGGTCGAAGCGGTTGAGCGACGGCGCATTGATGTCGATCCAGTAGAGAACCTGCTCGTCGACCGACCACAGCGGGCATTCGCCGAGGCTCGCGCCGATGTCGAGCACGCACGTGAACGATTCGGAAGTCATCGGACGATGCCGGCAACGGCGCGGGCGGCAATGCGCATCGTACAAGAAAAGGCGTCGCCGGGACCGAGCACCCGCGTGCCCGTCGCGTGTGCGCCGGCGTCGGCGCGGTTGAACGCATCGGTCTCGTGCGTCACCGGCTCGACCGCGAACGAATCACCGTCTTCGGGCACGTACACGACGGCGAATGCCAGCGCGCGATCGGCCTCGAGCCTTCGCGTCGCGCGATCGTCGTCGATCGACGCTTCCCCGCAAAAGCCGGTGTAGACGTTGTCGAGCGCGACGCCGTCGAGCGGTCGTGCCGCGTCGAAGCGCCACGCGTCCGGGATCGGCATCTTCTCGATCGGCAGCTGCGAGGCGTCGTTGCGCCACACCGCGTTCGCGCCGAAGCGCAGCGTCGTTGCCTCGCGCCGTGGAAAGAACGGGTGGAAGCCGAGACCGAACGGAAACGCATCGCGCCCCGTGTTGCGAACACCGAGCGTGCAGGTGAGAAGCGCGCGGGCCTCGTTTTCGTGCAAACGATACGCGAGCGTGGCGCGAAACGGCCATGGCCAGGCGGTCGCGTCGCGGCCGGGGTCGTGATCGAGCCCGAGGAGCGCGTGCCGAGCCGAAGCGTCGACGACCTGCCACGCGCGTTGCCATCCGACGCCGTGGATCGAGTGCGGCGAGTCGCCGAAATTGTGGACGAGCGCCCATGCGCGGCCGGCACGATGCAGCGTGGCGTTGGCGATCCGGTTCGAATAGGGAACGAGCGGATAGCACGACGTGCCGAGAACGTCGGCCGCGGCGAGCGCCGCTTCATGCGTCGGGCGCAGGATGGGAACGCCGGCGACCGCGAACGCCGTCAACGCGCCGCCGATGCGCGGCGCGACGCGAACGTTCGCAGAAGCCGTCGCGAGTTGGATGGTATTCATCGTTGAGCTCTTGCGCCCATTTTACGAATGTAGAGAATATGCGCGGCCGCGAATGAACGCGGCGACGACTTGGAGGAAATCGATGAGAGTGCAGCTTCACAGCGCGATGGCGGCCGCCGCCATGACGGCAGCGCTCGCCTTCGTAACGACGCCGACGCTCGCCGCGGACAAGCCGGCGAAGGATGCGAACGCGCGCGGACGCTACCTGGTCCAGATCGGCGGATGCAACGACTGCCACACGCCCGGCTACGCGATGAGCGGCGGCAAGGTGCCCGAAAAGCAGTGGCTGACGGGCGACGCGCTCGGCTGGAACGGGCCCTGGGGCACGACGTATCCGATCAACCTGAGGCTCTACATGCAGACGCTCGACGAGAAAGCATGGGTCGGGAAGGCGAAGCACCTGACGGCGCGCCCGCCGATGCCGTTCTGGGCGCTGAATACGATGACCGACGGCGATTTGCGCGCGATCTATCGCTACGTTCGCTCGCTCGGCCCGGCGGGCCAGGAGGCGCCCGCGTACGTGCCGCCCGGCCAGGAGCCGAAGGGACCCGTCGTGGAATTCCCCGCGCCACCGAAGTAAGCCGAACCAGGGTCGGACCGCGGGTCCGGCCCTAACGGATGTGCAGCCGCCGATCGATCGCGAGCAGCACCGCGTTGACGCCGGCGGCGAACACGACGAGCAGGAACGTGACCGACATGATGACGTCGACGTTGTAGAGACTGATCGCGTTCATCAGCAGGTAGCCGAGGCCGTGCTGCGCGGCGAACATCTCGCCCAGCACGGTGCCGATCAGCGTGAGCGAGAAGCCGACGCGAAGGCCGGTGAAAATCTCCGGCACCGCGGCGGGAAAGAGGATCGAGCGGATCATCGCGGCGCGCTCGAGCTTCAGCACGCGACCGGTCTTCAGCAGGATCGGCTTGATCGTTCGCACCGCGCCGAGCGTGAAGAGGGCGATCGGGATGACGCCGTGGATCGCGCCGAACGCGACCTTGGCCGACATGCCGAGCCCGAAAGCGAGGAGCAGGATCGGGTAGAGCGTGATCTTCGGGATCGAGTAGAGCGCCACCAGCATCGGCTCCATCGCGTCGCCCGCAAGCCGGTCGAGGCCGAGCGCGAAGCCGAGCGCGAGGCCAAGCGCGACGGAGATGGCGAGCGCCGCCGCGAAAGCCTGCAGCGTGTTCGTCACGTGCTCGTGGAAGAGGTCGGTCTGCACGAGCTTGGCGGTGAAGCGCAGCGTCTGCCACGGCGAGCGCAGTGCGACGTCGCCCACGACGAGGTACGCGAGCTCCCACAGCACGAAGAGCGCGACGACGAGCACCAGCGCGTTGCGTGCGCGATGCGGCTCGCTGCCCGCCGGACGCGCGCTCAAGCGACGCCCCGCCGCGCGAGCAGCACCTTTTCCCAGTGCGTGAGCGCGCCGTTCATGACGACCGACAGGATCAGGATCAACAGGATCAGCGGATACATCGTCGCGTTGTCGAAGTTGGTGTAGGCGAAGCCGATCTCGTAACCCATGCCGCTTCGCGCCATGATGAACTCGGAGCCGATCACGCCGATGAACGCGTACGCCAGCGCGAGCTTCGCCGCGCCGATCAGGTACGGCGCGCAGAACGGCAGCGTGACGCGCAGCGCGGTGGCGAAAGGGCCGAGCCGTGCGACCTGCGCGGTCTTGCGCAACACGGCCGGCACGTGGTCGAGGCCGTTCAGCGTCGTGACGATCACCGCGACGACGCCGAGCAGGATGCCGATCAGCACCTGCGGCCCGTCGCCCAGGCCGAACATGACGATGAAAAGCGGGTAGAACGCGAACACGGGGATCGCGTAATACGTCGCGAACAGCGGGTCGAGCGTGTCGCGCACGACCTTGTGCCCGTGGAGGGCCGTGGCGACGACGATGCCGAGCACGTACGCGACCGCGAAGGCGAGCAGCACGTTGCCCATACTCTTCGCGATCTCCGGCCACAGCTTCCCCGACACCATCAGCTTCACGAAGTCGATCGCGATGCGGTGCGGCGGCGGCATCGTGATCTTGTCGATGACGCCGGCCAGGCACAGCGCTTCGAGCAGGGCCACGAGCGCGACCACGATGCCGAGCTGGACCAGCGTGACCTTGCGGATCATGCGCTCGCGGCGCGTCCCATCGTCTTCATCGACTCGTCGCGCAGTCGTCGCCAGAGCCGGCTCGTGATTCCGCCGAACCGGTCGTGCTCGACGATGCGGCTGTCGCGCGCGCGCGGCCAGTCGGTCTCGACGAGGTCGATGATCGTCCCGGGTCGCGCGGACATGACCGCGATGCGATCGGCGAGCATCGCCGCCTCGTCGAGCGCGTGGGTGATCAGGAATACGGTGGCGCTCGTCTCCCGCCACAGCCGCAGCACCTCGTCGCCCATCAGGAGGCGCGTCTGCTGGTCGAGTGCTCCGAAGGGCTCGTCGAGGAGGATCAACCGCGGTTTCGCGACGAGCGTACGGGCGATGCAGACACGCTGCCGCATCCCACCCGAAAGCTGCGCCGGGTACGCGCGGGCGAATTCGCCGAGGCCCATCATCGCGATCGCGTCGTCGACGCGCCGCGCGCGCTCGCGCGGATCGGTTCCCGCCTCGCGCAGCCCGAACGCGACGTTGTCGCGCACCGTGAGCCACGGAAAGCAGGCATCCTCCTGGAACACGACGCCGATGCCGTCGGGAATGTCGCGGCCGATCGGCCGCCCTTCGAACTCGATTCGCCCTTCGGAAGCGGAAAGAAGGCCCGCGATCAGCTCGAGCAGCGTCGACTTGCCACAGCCGGAAGGTCCGACGACGGCGAAGAATTCGCCTTTGCGGATCTCGACGTCGATCGGACCGACCGCATGAACCTCGTGCCCGTTCGCGCGCGCAGGGAAGCGCTTGACGACCCCTTCCAGCCTGACGTGCGGCTGATGGTCCCCCCACGCTCGCGGCTTTGCCGCTTCGCTGCCCCTCGAGGGAACGCAATTCGCGTCTCGGGGCGGCCCTTCCGCGCTCATGGCAAACCCGTCACTTCCCCTGCACCGGCGTGCGAATGTCCTCGGGCAGGAACTGCGTGTCGATCATCTTGGTGATGTCGATGTCGCCTTCGAGCGCGCCGACCATCTTCTGGACCTGGATGATCCGCTTCATGCCTTCGAGGTGGATCTGGCCGTTGCCCCAGTACGGAATGCCCTGCGTGTAGCTCTTCGTCAGGTTGCGCACGGCGTTGCGCGCCACCTCGGGCGTGATGTTGAAGTCCTTGGCGACGAGATCGCCCGCCTCGTCGGGATGGGCGATCATGAACTCGACCGCTCGCCGGCGCGCGCGGATCACCGCGCGAATGAAGTCGCCGCGATTCTTGATCGCCTCGCCGGTCGCCATCCCGACGACGTTGTCGAGCGGCGGCAGCGCCTCGGCCCCGGTGATCAGCACACGGTACTTGTCCCTGACCTTCGACCACAGCGGCTCGGTGACCGCCGCGACGTCGATCTGGTCCAGGTCGAGTGCGGCAAGCATCGGCCCGAAGCCACCGGTCTTCACGAGCTGCGCGTCCTCCGGCTTGTAGCCCGCCTTCTGCAGCAGCAGGATCGCGAGCGCCTGGCTCGTCGAGCGCGGATTCGTGTAGCCGATCTTCTTCCCCTTGAGATCCTCGATCGTCTTGATCGGCGAATCCTTCTTCACCATCCACGCGAACTCGGCGATCGTCAGCACGTTGTCGCTGACGATCTTGATGTCGGCGCCCTGCTGGATCGCCACCGCGATCGCGCCCGGGTTCGCCTCGCCGTACGCGACGCCGGCCATCGCGTTGCGTACCGACGTGCCGCCGCCCTGCGACGCGACGATGCCGGTCACGTCGGCGCCTTCCTCCTTGAAGAAACCCTTGTAGAGCGCGACGGCGAACGGCATCCCGTTCGCCGACGACCCGTAGTTGCCCACGGCGATGTTCTCGGCGCGCGCGACGCCGAGCGTGCAGGCAAGCGCCGCGAGCGCGAGCGCGCGAATGCGTCGGTCCATCATGTCGTCCTCCTCAGCGTGATGCTCACGTTCTTGATCTGCGTGCACGCGAGGAGCTCGTCGATCGACTCCTCCCGCCCCATGCCCGACTGCTTGTACCCGCCGAACGGCACGCCGACGTGGTGCGTGCTGGCGTTGTTGATCCAGACGTAGCCTGCCTCGACCCGCGCGGCGAGCCGATGCGCGCGATCGAGATCGTGCGTGAAGATCGACGCGGTCAGGCCCACGTCGAGCGCGTTCACCCGCGCGATCACGTCGTTCTCGTCGGACCAGCGCAGGATGCTGACGACGGGGCCGAAAATCTCCTCGCGTGCAATGCGCATGTCGTCGCGCACGCCGGCGAACACCGTCGGCTCGACGAAGTAGCCGCGTGCCAGTCGCGGGTCCGAAGGACGCTTGCCGCCGTACGCGAGCGTCGCGCCTTCCTCGAGGCCGAGCGCGATGTACGCGAGCGTCTTCTCGCACTGCGCCTTGGTCGACAGGCAGCCCATTTCGGTATCGGGATCGATCGGCATTCCGATACGAATTTCACCGACCTTTCGCACGATCTGCGCCAGCGCCTCGTCGTGGATCGCATCGTGAAGATAGATGCGGCTCGTCGAGTTGCACGATTGTCCGGTCACGTAGCGGAAGTTCATGCCGCGCACCACGCCGTCGGCGACCTCGTCGGGCGACGCGTCGGGGCAGGCGATCAACGCGTTCTTGCCGCCGAGCTCGAGCGTCAGCGCCTTCAACGATCCGCTGGCCGCGCGCATCACCGCGCGCCCGGCGTCGACGCTTCCGATGAAGCCGATCTTCCGCACGCGCGGGTGCTCGGCGAGTGCTGCGCCCGCGTTGCGGCCGCCGGTGACGACGTTGAACACGCCCGGCGGGAACACGTCAGCCCACACCTCGGCGAGGCGCAAGGCGGCGAGCGGCGTCGCGTCCGCCGGCTTGATGATCAGCGTGTTGCCGGCCGCGAGGGGCGCCCCGCATTTGCCTGCGACGAACAGCAACGGATGGTTGAACGCGCCGATGCGCGCGACCACGCCGAGCGGTTCGCGCACCGTGTAGTCGAGCACGTTCGGTGCGATCGGGATCGTCACGCCCTTGAGCTCGGTGACGAGGCCGGCGAAGAGCTCCATGTAGCCGGCGCTGATGTCGACGTCGTAGCGCATCGCGGACAGCGGGTTGCCGGTGTCGAGCGCATCGAGCCAGCCGAGCTCGTCGCGGTGCTCGCGCAGGATGCGCGCGGCGTCGCGCAGGCACTGCGCGCGCGTTTGCGCCGGCGTATCGCGCCACGCGGGAAACGCCGCGGCCGCCGCGGTGACGGCGCGATCGACGTCGGCGGCATCGGCGTTCGCCGCCACGCCGAGCGATTCGCCGGTCGCCGGATTCTCGACATCGAGCGTGCCGCCGGTCGCCGACGCGTGCCACGCGCCGCCGTAGTAGTGCTGGCGGTGGACAGGCAGCTCGAACGACGGCAGATGCAACTCGGGTGCGTTCATTTCGAGGGAGGGGGTGAAGGGGGCCTTCGCAGCAGCGCCGACGAAACCGCTCGCGCGTACTCGGGCGCGACGTGGACGTCGATCACGCACACGGCGCCCGCCTTCACGGCGTCGATTGCAACGACGAGCGCCTTCGCGTAATCGTCCGTCGTCCTGACCGGCCCGAGGCCGGTCGCGCCCTGGCCTTGGGCGAGACGCGCGAGATCGAGCTCGGGGTCGCTCATCCGCATGCCGATCCAGCGGTTCGCGACCTCGCGCTCACGCATGCGCGCCACGCGCTCCTGGTGCAGCTCATCGTTGAAGAACGACTGGTTGTTCGCGACGATCACGAGCAGCGGAACGCGATAATGCACCGCGGTCCACAGCGCCGTCACGCCCATCAGGTAGTCGCCGTCGCCCAGCACGGCGACCGGGAGCCGATCCTCTTCACGCGCTCTCCCCGCGGACGGCGGAGGGGGCTCGGTTGAGGGGCGCAGTCGCGTCAACGCGAGCGCGGCGCCCACCGCCATCCCCGGCCCCGATCCGATGCCACCGCCACCGTCGAAGCCGACGTAGTCGAGCGGATCGGCGAACCGGCTGAAGCGGCCGGGCCAGCCGATCGGCAGGCGAATGTACGAGGGCGCATGCGCCGCGAGCGTTTCGACGGTGATCTCGGCCATCGTCTCGATCGGGATGCCGACGACGCTTCGCGTCGACGCCTCGACGGTCGGCGTCTCGCGTTCGCGCGGCGCAACGTCGCTCGGCGCAGCCGACGCGGCGCGCGGTGGGATCGCGTCGAGCAGCGCGCGGACGAGCAGATCGGGGCTCGCGAGCATCGACACGTCGGCCGGCGGCAGCGACTGGTAATCCATGCTGTAGCCGTTGTGGCAATACGGATCGAGCGAGCAGTGGATGATCGTTGCCCGCGGCCACCCGCCATCGCTCGCGACCTTGAGCGTCCCGCCGAGGTCGATCCAGTCGAGGCTCAGGATCGCGTCGGCGTCGCGCAGCATCTCGGCGGCTTCGGCGCCGACGAACATTCCCGGCGGATACGGATGCAGCGCGTGCTGCGTCGGGAAGCTTGCACCGGTCTTCCAGTCGGTGACGACGCGCGCGTGCAGGCGCTCGGCGAGTTCGACGCGCGAACGCCAATCCTCGCGCTCGGTCGAGACGCGCCCGACGAGGATGACGGGACGCACCGCCTGCGACAGCGCGTGTGCCGCGGCCGCGACCGCGTCGCGGCTCGGCGCTGCGGGTGTCGGCAGCGGAAAGCGGTCGAGCGGCGGGAGCGGCACGTCGTGCTCCAGGCGCTGTTCCTGGATCGACGCATCGAGGCAGACGTAAACGGGTGCCTTGGGCAACGTCTGCGTGACCTGCCAGGCGCGAAGCAGGGATTCGAGCGCGGCTTCGACCGACGCCGGCTGATCGTCCCACTTCGTGTAGCCGCGCACGAGCGCGCCGAGATCGCGGGCCGTGTGAATCCAGTCGACCCACGGCCTGCGCTGCATTGCGTCCATCGGTCCGACGCCGCCGAGCAGCAGCATCGGCACGCGATCGCACCACGCGTTGAAGATCGCCATCGTCGCGTGCATCAGCCCGACGTTCGCGTGCAGCGCGACCGCCATCGGCCGACCGGTCACGCGCGCATAGCCGTGCGCGATCGCGACAGCCGATTCCTCGTGCAGTGCGAGCATCATCGCCGGTCGCGTGTTGCCGAGATGGTTGACGAGGCTGTCGTGCAATC
Source organism: Casimicrobiaceae bacterium (assembly GCA_035718935.1). Lineage (GTDB taxonomy): Bacteria > Pseudomonadota > Gammaproteobacteria > Burkholderiales > Casimicrobiaceae > VBCG01. The sequence goes on along the minus strand of DASTGT010000091.1, from coordinate 48,162 downwards.
CGCGAAAGCTCGCCCCCGGCGTAAGCGCCACGTAGTCGACGCCGAGCGCGCGCAGCATGTCGGCGATCGCGTCGCTGCCGAAGCGGGCCGCACCACCGGCGCCTGGCTGCGGCCGCTCGACGCCGTCGGCGGTCGGCTCCGCGCTTCGTTGCGGAACGCGCGCGTTCACGCGTTCTCCACCGATACGGCGGCGTCGATCGCCTGCCAGCGTGCGGAGTCGAGCGCGTCGTCGAGGATCGCGCGATTGCGCGCGCTCTCGTCGGCGGGCGTCATCGCCTCGACGCCGTCGGCATGGCGGCGCAATCGCGCCAGCGCGTCGTGCATCGTTCCGACGATGCGGAACATCAGCGTCGCGGGGAAGCTCACGTGCGCGTAGCCCATCTCGCCCAACACCCTGGGCGTGAGCCACGGCGTGCCGACGCCCTCGAACACGGCAGCCGAGAGCAGCGCACCGCGAAGCTCGCGCCCCACGCGCGCGTACTCGTCCTCGGATTTCAGTCCCGCGACGAAGACCGCGTCGACGCCGAGCGCGAGGAAGCGTCGCGCGCGGTCGATCGCAGCATCGAGCCCCAAGGCACCGTACGCATCGGTGCGGCCGATGATCAGCGTTTCACGGCTCTGCCGCGTCGCCAGCGCCGTGCGGAGCTTCTGCGCCATGCCGGTCATCTCGACGACGCCGTGCGCTTTCTCGGCGCGCGGCTGCTTGCGGTCGCGACGCTGATCCTCGAGCAGGATGCCGCCCACGCCCATCCGCTCGTAGGTGGCGACCGTGTGGGCCACGCTCTTCGCGTCGCCATACCCGTCGTCGCCATCGGCGAGGAACGGGAGCGACGTCGCTGCCGCGATGTCGCGAATGCCGTCGCCCATCTCGCCGAGCGCCGCGATGCCGAGGTCGGGCAGCGCATAGCGCGCGGCGAGCATCGCGGAACCGCCGATCGCGAATGCGCGAAAGCCGGCGCGCTCGATCAGTCGCACCGACAGCGCGTCGTGCGCGAGCGGGGTCACGAGCGGGCGCTCGGCGGCAAGCGCGCTGCGAAGCGTCGGGCGCGTCATCGGTTGCCTTCGGAGGAACGGTGGGCGAGGGCCGCCATGATCGCGCGGCAGGCCGACGCTTCGCAAGACGTGGCGGCCGCTATAATTCACGCGCGGAGGCTCGTCGCCTCCCTTTTTTTGCCCGTCCGTCGCGCCGCGTGCGCCGCATCGTCACCGATTCCGATTTCCGCGAAGGCTTCGTCGAGATGCTGCCGGCGACGCTCGCGCTCGTGCCTTTCGGCCTCGTCTGCGGTGTCGGCGCTGCCGCGGCCGGCGCATCGCTCATCGGCGCGATGGGCCTCTCCGCGATCGTCTTCTCGGGTGCGGCGCAGATCCTCGCGGTGCAATTGCTCGCGGCGGGGGCGCCTGTCGCCGTCATCGTGCTGACGTGCTTCGTCGCCGGCCTGCGGTTCGTCATCTACAGCGCCGCGATGGCCCCGTATCTGCGCCCGTTGCCCGCGCATTGGCAGAAGACGCTCGCGTTCCTGCTCACCGACCAGGCGTTCGCGGTCGCCGTGCAGCGCTTCGACGCCGGCGGCGATTCGCACGCCGCGGGCCGTCACTTCCTCGGCAGCGGCTTCTCGTTGTGGCTCATGTGGCAGGTGACGAACCTGATCGGCTACTTCGCCGGCAACCTGATCCCGGCCGAGTGGTCGCTCGATTTCGCGGTGCCGCTTTGCTTCATCGCGCTGGTTGCGCCGCATTTGCGAACGTCGCCGACGATCATCGCAGCCTTCGTGGCGGGTGTCGGCGTGCTCGCGCTCGCGTCCTTGCCGATGAAGCTCAGCCTGATCGTCGCCGGGGTCGCCGGCATCGTGGCGGGAACGCTTGCCGATTTCACGAAGGAGCGATGGACGGCGCGCTGAAGCTGTGGGTGGTGGTGGCGGTCGTCGGACTCCTCAACTACCTGTCGCGGCTTTCGTTCATCGCGATCTTCGCGCGTCGCGACGTGCCGACGCTGCTCGCACGCGCGTTCCGCTACGTGCCCGCGGCGATGCTCACCGCGCTGGTGCTGCCGATGGTGATCGCCATCCCGGTGCAAGCGCAGGCGTCGCTGCCGCGCGTCGTCGCCGCGCTCGCCGCCGGCGTCGTCGCCTTTTTCACGCGCAGCACGCTGTGGACGCTGGCCACCGGCATGCTCGTGCTGTGGGCGCTGCAACTGGCCGTCGCGTACGTCGGCTAAGATCGGCGCTCGCCCGTTCCTCCGAGCCGATCATGTCTTCGCGCTTCATCGAACCCGTCACGCTGCGCGGCGCGCACGTCACGCTGGAGCCGCTCGCGCACGAGCATCTCGACGCCATTCGCGCGGCCGCTGCCGACGGGGAACTGTGGAATCTCTGGTACACGTCGGTGCCGGCGCCCGAGAAAGCTCCGCAGTGGCTCGCGGCGACACTGCAGATGCGCGAGCGCGACGGCGCGCTGCCGTTCGTGGTGCGCGACAACGCGACGGGCGACGTCGTCGGAAGCACGCGCTATTTCAACGTCGACGCGGTCAATCGGCGGCTCGAGATCGGTCATACGTGGTACGCGAAGCGTGTGCAGAGGACGGCCGTGAACACCGAGTGCAAGCTGCTGTTGCTCACGCACGCGTTCGAGATGCTGCGCTGCATCGCCGTCGAGTTCCGAACGCATTGGTTCAACCACGCATCGCGCGCGGCGATCCTGCGGCTCGGCGCCAAGCAGGACGGCGTGCTGCGCAATCACCAGTTGCTGGCCGACGGCAGCCGCCGCGACACCGTCGTCTTCAGCATCGTCGACGGCGAGTGGCTGGCCGTGAAGCGCCATCTGCAGTACCTGCTGTCCCGGCCGCGCTGAGCGGTCGCGCGAGGAGTAGTCCAGTGACCGCGGCGCTTCGCGAAACGATCGCGGCGCGCCTCGGCCTTCGCGGCGCCACGTGGCGACGGACCGGGCAAAGCGCGTGGGCGAGCACGTACACGCTCAATGGCGGTGCCGAACGCTACTTCGTCAAGCTCGCGCGCCATCCGACGCGGCTCGCGTGCGAGGCGGATGGCCTGCGCGAGCTCGCACGCACGGGCACGGTGCGCGTTCCCGGCGTCGTCGCGCACGGTTGCGACGGCGACGAAGCGTGGCTGGTGCTGGAATGGCTCGATATCGGCGGCGCGACACCTTCGCGGGCGCTCGGTGCCGCACTCGCGAGGCTGCATCGCGCGCAAGCGCCGAGCGGACCGCGCCGCGAGCGCTTCGGCTGGCATCGCGACAACTGGCTCGGCGGCACGCCGCAGGCGAACGCATGGTGCGACGATTGGTGCACGTTCTTTCGCGAGCGCCGCCTGATGCCGCAACTCGCGCTCGCCGACGCGAACGGGTTCAGGGACCTCGCGGGCGAGGGTGAGCGGCTGATCGTCGCGCTGCCGTCGCTACTCGGCGGACATGAGCCGACGCCCTCGCTTCTGCATGGCGACTTGTGGTCGGGAAACGCGGCCATGCTCGCTTCGGGTGAGGGCGTCGTGTTCGACCCGGCCGTCTACGTCGGCGATCGCGAGGCGGATCTCGCGATGACCGAATTGTTCGGGGGACTCGGCGAAGACTTTCGCCGCGGCTACGAGGATTCGTGGCCGCTCGTCGCCGGCTACGCGTTACGCCGCGACGCCTACAACCTCTACCACCTGCTGAACCACGTCAACCTGTTCGGAAGAGCGTACGTCGCGCGAACGCGACGTACGCTCTCGGCGCTGCTCGGCGCGGCCGGTCACTGACCCTTGTCGTTGTCCGGACCCATGTCGTCCGGCGTCGCCTGCATGCCGCCCGGGCCGCTCGGCAGGCGATATGTCGTGCGATCCTCGTCGGGCGCGAGGTACACCGTGGGGTTGTCATCCGGCGCGACGACGATAGTGCGCACCCGATGCGGGCGCAGAAAGATCATGTGCGTCGAGTCGGCGTCGTTCGCGTCGGAAGGCTCGACGCCGACGACGTGCCACGCGTTGCCCTCGGCATCGACGACGACGGTCGGTGGCAGATGTCCACCGTTTTCCTGAGCGTAGATGCGCTCCGCGTTCGTCAGCGGCACGCTGTTGGAATTGTCGACACGTTCGGTTCCGCCGACCGACGCCGGCCCGGGCGGAATGTACCCCTGTACGCTACCGCCCGGCGACGGCCCGCCGCTTTGCATCTGCGCGGTGCTCGTCGCGGCGTCCGCAGCGAGGGCCGAGCTGGCCAATCCGAGGGTCGAGACGATCGCGGCGAGCTGCAACCCGTGACTGATCTTCATGATGCCCTCCGGAAGTGATGTACGACATACCATTCTGGGGAAGCGCACCGGATTTGCCTGCCCCAAGCGGACCGAATGACGTGTAGGCGCGGGGGCGCGGCCGTGTGCGCGCACGGCCGACGTGCGCCAGCCTATGCGGCGGCGTACACGTCGCTCGCGGCCCGCGACGACGGCGTCGACCGGGCAGGAAAGCGGACGCACACGAGCGTGCCGCGACCCCCGGGTGGATCCTCGATCGTCACGCTCGCGCGGTGGCGCTCCGCGCCTTCCTTGACGATTGCGAGCCCGAGTCCCGAACCCTCGACGCCCGCGGTCGTCCCGCGATAGAACCGCTCGAATACGCGACTGCGTTCGGCGCTTGGAATGCCGATCCCGTTGTCCTCGACGGCGAGCCACGAACCCATCGAAGTCTCGCCGCTGCTGACGGTGATCGAGCCGCCCGGTCCCGTGTAGCGGACCGCGTTGTCGATGAGGTTCTGCAACATGTCGGCGAGCAGCGCGGGGTCCCCATACACGGGTGCGGGTGCGAGGTCGAAGCCGAGGTCGATGCCGCGATCGAGGGCAGGTGCGATCCACTGCGCGCCGACGCGCTCGGCGAGTTCGCAGAGGTCGATCGGCGAGTCGTCGCGTGCGACGGGCGCCGCCTGCTCCGCGCGCGCGAGCGAGAGCAGGCGGTTGGTGAAGTTGACGGTCCGCAGCACCGCATCGCGCAATTTGACGAGCGTCGCCCGAAGCGAAGGCGACGTCGACGCGCGCAACTCGAGCTCGAGCTGCATCTGCAGGCCGGCGAGCGGGGTTCGCAGCTGATGGGCAGCGTCGGCAAGGAAACGCCGCTGCGATTCACTCGTTTCGCGAATGCGCAGCAACAATCGATTCAACGCAACGATGGCCGAGCGTACTTCGGCCGGCGCGTGAGACAGGTCGACGTCGCGCAGATCGTTCGGCGAGCGGTTTGCGAGTTCGTCGTGCAGCCGGCGAAGCGGCGCCAGTCCATGGCTCACCCCCAGCCAGACGAGCGCAACGGCAACTACGACGACGAGCAGCGAGGGCACGAGGCCGGTCAGGATCACCTCCCACACCAGGCGATCGCGCTTGTTCGTCGTCTCCGCGACGTACACCTCGAATCCCGCGTCGGTGATCATCGCCGCGATGCGCACTTCCGCGTCGCTCACGGTGGCGCTGTAGAACTGCGGCTTGCGGGGAGCGAGCCGTTCGGGCGGTCTCGGAATGTCGTGCGCGCCGCCCGCGAACCAGCGGCCGCGCGCGTCGCGAATGCCGAAGAACACGCGGTCCGAGCCGTCGAAGAGCAGCGCTTCCTGCTCGCGCGGCGAGAGCGCGAGCGAGGGACCGGCGGGCCCTTCGCGCACGTTCTGCACGATGTCCATCAGCGGGTCGAGCAACCCGTGGTCGTAGGCGTCGTTCGCGACGCGAAACGCGACGAACCACGTCACCCCCGCGCAAAGAGCGAGGAGTCCCATGAGCGAGACCATGAGCACGCGCAGGAGCCTCGATTGGATGCTCCCGGCCCGGCCGCGTTCAGCCATGCGGCTGCTCCCAGAGATACCCGAATCCGCGCACGGTGCGAATGACGATGCCCGCGGGCTCGAGCTTCGCGCGCAGCCGCGAGACGTACACTTCGACCGTGTTCGGCGCAACGCCTGAATCCGAATCGCCGATCGTCTTCGCGATCGTGACCTTCGACAGCGCGTGCCCGGGCTGCGCGAGGAACAGCTCGAGCAACGCCCATTCGCGGGTGGTGAGCTCGACGTGCCGGCCATCGATCTTCGCGCTGTGCGCCGCCGTCTCGACGGTGAGGCCGCCGACCACGACCTTTGCGGCCGGGGCCGGCCGCGTTCGCCGCAACAGCGCACGCACGCGCGCCTCGAGTTCCGAGAGCGAGAACGGCTTCGTCAGGTAGTCGTCGGCACCGAGGTCGAGCCCGTGCACGCGCTCGTCGACCGCTTCGCGCGCGGTGACGACCAGCACGGGCGTCGTATCGCCGCGCGCACGAAGCCGCCGCAACAGCTCGAAGCCGTCGATGTCGGGCAGGCCGATGTCGAGGAGCAGCAGATCGAAATGCTGGGCGCGCAGCAGCGTTTCCGCGTCGTGGCCCCGACGCGCGTGGCCGATCCGGTAGCCCTGCTGCTGCAGCGCCCGCACCAGGCTCTCGGCGAGCAGCGGATCGTCTTCGACGACGAGGATGCGCTGGGCCATTGGACGAACGAACGTGACGCTTCTTCAGAAGGCCGACGAGGCGGCGGCGAACGGGATCGCCGCCGCCACGCCTGCCTGCTGCTGCCGCCCACCCGAGGAGTAGGCGAGCGGCCGAGGGAGACGATTCGAGTCAGTCGACGTCGACGGGGATCGCGGGCAGTATAGTCCTCAGAACCGGTAGTCGACACCGACCGAAAAGCCCTGAAGGTGACCGCCCGAGAAGCAGTGCGGCCCGGTGTTCACGATGTTGCCGCTCGTCAGGTCGAGCGCCGTCGTCGGCGTCGCGTCGTGGCAATCGACCGTGACGCCATGGCCGCCCGCGCCGAGGTCGTAGTGCGCATCGGCGTGATTGATCGTCGTCGCGTAGTCGGCGTAAACCGACAGGCTCTTGTCGATCAGGTGGCGCCACGCGATCGTGTACATGTTCGCCGCGTTGTCGAAGGTGGTCTGACTGTCGGGGGTGTTGTGCACGCCGAGGAAACCCTTCGACTTGCCTGCATGCGCCCAGCCGACGCTCACGTTGTCCTTTTCAGTGAGCTCCTGGGTGAGCGCGAGCCACCACGCGTTCGGACGCTCGCGCTCGTTCTGCGACTCGAGATCCGACGGTAGCGAGCGCATCGTCTTTTCCCACAGCACGTCGACCGTGGTGCGCGTCGCGAACTTGTATTGCGCGCCGACCTTGAACGCGCTTTCGTCGGCGATGTCGCGCGGGTCCTGGTTGCCGAGGTCGCTCGTGCGGTTGACGTTCTTGTGCCGCTCGTAGGCGATCGTCGCGTAGAGCGGACCCCTCGCGTACGCGGCGCTGATGCTCCACAAGTCGCCGAACGAGCCGTCGTTGCAGGTCGGCGGCGTCGCGCCGCTGCCGGGGATGTTGCCGCCCGAGCAGTCCGGCTCGGCGGACGGCACGATGCTGCTCGTGTCGTCGCGGTTCTGGCCGGGCGCGTACATGGCCTTCATCGACAAGCCGCTCCACGACGGCGACTCGTACCAGAGCGCGTGCGGCGCGCGCAGGCCGAACTCGACGCGGTTGTCGCCGCCGGTGTTGCCCAGGATCACGCGATAGTCGCCGAGCATGCCGGAGAACGGATTCAGCCGGTCGGTCGACGTCTTGTACGGCGTCTCGTTCTTGCCGATCATCACCGCGCCCCACCCGGGGCCGCTGAAGCCGACGAAGCTGTTCCGCGAGAACAGCGCGCCGTTGACCGCGTAGCTCGTGTTCGACGTCGTCTCCTTGATGCCCGGGGTCGCCGAAATGTCGATGCCGGCTTCCAACTGCCAGATGAAGGAGAGATCGGGCCGAAGGGGGTGATGGCCCTTGACGCCGATGTTCGAAAGGTTCGACGAGATGTCGGGTTCCCAGCCGACCTTGCCGACCGGGCGCCCGCCGTTGTCGCCGTAGTCGCTCTTGAGTCCCTTCGTCGCGTAGTCGAACGACACGTCGAAGTGACCGTAGACCTGCACCTCGCCGCCGCCCGGGACGAGGAACGTGGCCCCCGAGTTGGGCTTCAGCTGAATGAACGGCGCACGGCTCGGGCCCGGCGCCGCCGCGGCCTTCGACTGCTCCGCCTGCAGGGCGCCGAGCTGCGCCTTGACGGCGTCGAGTTGCTTCTGCAGCGCTTCCATCTGCGCCTTCAGATCGCCGACGTCGTCCGCCCGTACGGCGCCGGACGCGGCCACCGCGGCCACGCCGGCCGCCAGCGCCAAGTTGCGCACCTGCATGAAATCCTCCTCGTTCGACGTGCCGCGCTCGCGCGGCCTCGACTTCAAGGTGACGCACCGTGCGACGTGCGGCAACGCCCTTCACCGCGAGTGGCGCGCCCGGATGGCCTTGGAAGGCGGGGACGCAACATCTTCGTTGGGCAGGCTGGCGCGCCGCTGACGGCAGGCTGACGAAGTGCTGGCGGTGGCAAAAAAAAGGCCGCGGACGAGCCGCGGCCATGGGGCAATTCGGAGCCGGGTTTGCGCCCGGCTCCTCGCTTGGAGACGTCAGCCGACCCGCACCGGCACGAAGATCTTCTGCCCGTTGCGCTCGATCAATAGCGCGATGTTCTTGCCGGCCTTGTCGACTTGCTGGCGGAGGCCTTCGACGGTCGTCACCCGCGCCGAGCCGACGCTCACGATCACGTCGCCGGGTTGAATGCCGGCGAGCGCGGCGGGCCCGTTGGCGTTCTCGACGACAAGACCCCCGTGTCCGACTTCCTGCTTCTCTTCGGAGGTCAGCGGACGCACGGCGAGACCGAGCTTCTCGTGCTTGCTCGAAGGACTCGAATCGTTGCTCGCGACCTTCTCCGCGCTGTCGAACGAGCCGATCGTCGCGACGAGGTCGACCGGCTTCCCATCGCGCCACACCTGGACGCTGACCTTCGTGCCCGGCGCCATGTTGCCGATCCTGCTCGTGACGTCGGTACTGTCGGTCACCGGATCCCCGTTGATCTTGCGGATGACGTCGCCGGTCTTGAAGCCCGCGCGCTCGGCCGGGCTGTCCTTCTCGACGGTGCCGACGAGCGCGCCATTCGAATCCGGAAGGTCGAAGCTCTCGGCGAGCGACTGGTCGAGTCCCTGGATGCCGATGCCGAGGCGGCCGTGATTGACGCGTCCGTGCTCCTTCAACTGCTGCGCGACGTTCGCCGCGACGTTGGCGGGAATCGCGAACGACAGCCCCATGAAGCCACCGGAGCGGCTGTAGATCTGCGAGTTCACACCGACGACCTGGCCTGCAGCGTTCAGCAGCGGGCCGCCCGAGTTGCCGGGATTGACCGCGACGTCGGTCTGGATGAACGGCGTCATCTGTCCGCCGGGCAAAGCGCGATGCACGCCGCTCACGATGCCGGCCGAGACGCTGTTCTCGAAGCCGAACGGCGAGCCGATCGCGATCACCCATTCGCCCTGCTTCGCGGGCGGCGGGTTCGACATGTCGAGCGCGGGCAGCGGCTTCTTCGCGTCGATCTTGAGCAGCGCGATGTCGGTGCGCTTGTCGGCGCCGATCACCTTCGCGGTGAATTCGCGCCGATCGGTGAGCTTCACGGTGACCGTCTTGGCGCCGTCGACGACGTGCGCGTTCGTCACGATGTAGCCGTCGGGACTCACGATGAAGCCGGAGCCCACGCCACGCGACGGAACCGCGCGTGGCTGGATGTTGAACTGGCCGCCGGGAACGCCGAAGCGCTTCAGGAATTCGTTCAGCGGATTGTCTTCGTCGTCACCCTGGTCGAGGCCCATCATCTTCGTCGTGCCGACGGTGCTGATGTTCACCACCGACGGCCCGACGCGATCGACGAGCGACGTGAAATCGGGAAGCCGCGCGGCAGCGGTGGTTGCGACCGGCGACGAGATCGCAGGCGCCGAGGTGGCCGCGTTGGCGAGCGACAGGGCGGGCGCGTCGAGGCGGTTGTACCCGGCGCCGACCGCGAGCCCGAAGCCGGCGGCGGCGATCGCCACCGTGACCTGCTTCATGTGGAATTTGAATTGCATTCGATCACTCCTGTGGGAACGAGGGCCTCGACGAGCCGAGGCGGCAGCAGCCACTCTACGACGGGCGGCTTAAAGGAGCCTTAAGGGATCGGAAAACGCACGCTCACCACGAGCCCGCTGCCCTGCGCCGGAGCACCGAGCTCGACCGAAGCACCGTGCGCTTCGACGATCCGCTTGACGATCGAGAGTCCGAGGCCCGTGCCCGCGGCATCGCCATCCTGTTCTTCGCCGCGAAAGAAGCGGTCGAATACGCGCTCGCGCGCCTCCGGCGGGATGCCGGGTCCGGTATCCGCGACGGTGAGCGTGATCGCGCCGTCGGAGCGATCGATCGTCACGTCGATGCGGCCGCCTTGCGGCGTGTAGCGAAGCGCGTTGTCGAGCAGATTCGATAGCAGGATGCCGAGGCTCGTCGGATCGCCCATCACGATCGCCGGAGTCTCCCGCGCGAGGCCGAGGTCGATGCGCTTGTCGGCCGCGAGGGCTGCGCGCGCGACGATCGCATCCTTCGCGATCGCGACCAGGTCGCAGGCGGTGCGCTTCTGCGCCATCGCCTCGGGCTCGACGCGCGCGAGCGTCATCAATTGCTCGACGACGTGCGAGGCGCGCAGCACGCCCGCTTCGAGATCGACGAGTGCGGCGGCCACTTCGTCGCGCGTCTTCGCGCGTCGTGCGAGATCGAGCTGCAGCGTCAGCGCGGCGAGCGGTGTGCGCAATTCGTGCGCGGCATCCGAGGTGAAGCGCCGCTGCGACGAGAGTGCATGGTCGAGCCGCGCGAGAAGGTCGTTGAGATTGCGCGCGAGCGGCTGCAGCTCGGTCGGCAGCGGTCCTGCTTCGAGCGGCTCGAGCGCGTCCGGTCGACGCTTCGCGACCGCCTTCGACATCGCGTCGAGCGGCGCGAGCGCCCAGCCGGCGCCGACCCAGAGCAGCACGCCGAAGAACGGAATCAGCGCGAGAAACGGCACGAGCGTGCGCAGTGCGGTCTGCCGCGCGATCGCCGCGCGCTCGTCCTGCGGCTGCGCGATCTGCAGCGCGTGCGTGCCCTGCACGAGCGTGTAGACGCGCCAGTCGCGCCCATCGTGGCGCACCGTCGAATAGCCCTCGGTCGCCGGCACCGGGAGGCCCATGTTGGGCTGCGTCCAGTAGACGAGCACGCCGTCGCGATCCCAGATCTGCGTGACGATCTGCGTGACGCCGGCGGTGCGCGGGGCGCGCCGCGCGTCGAAGCCCGGTCGTTGGCCGCGCAGCAGATCGTCGATGCGCGTCGAATACGCGAGCTGCTTCAGTTGCAGGTCGAGCAGTTCGCCGACTTCGCGCCGCGCGGCGAGGTACGTGACGCCGCTCGTCGTGAGCGCGATCGCGGCGAGGCCCGCGAGAAGCCAGACGAGCAGCGTCCGGCGGATCGAGCTCATGCCCGCCTACGCGAGCGCATATCCGACGCCGCGCAACGTGCGGATCGTCTCGCTGCCGAGCTTCTTGCGCAGGTTGTGGACGTGCACCTCGACGGCATTGCTCTCGACTTCCTCGCCCCAGCGGTAGATGCGCTCTTCGAGCTGCGCCTTCGACAGCGCCGCACCCGGACGCTCGAGGAGCGCTGCGAGAAGCGCGAATTCGCGCGCCGACACGTCGACCGGCCGCCCCGCCCGCGTCACGCTGCGCATTGCCGTGTCGAGCGCGAGGTCGCGGTGTCGCAGCACGTTGCCCTCGCGCGCGATGTCGCGGCGCAAGAGCGCCCGCATGCGCGCGCTCAGCTCCTCGAGGCTGAAGGGCTTCGTGAGGTAGTCGTCGGCGCCCGCATCGAGCCCCGCCACGCGGTCGGCCACCGCATCGCGCGCCGTCACGATCAGCACGCGTACTCGGTTGCCTGCACGGCGCAACTCGCGCAGGAGATCGAGCCCGCTCTTGCGCGGCAGCCCGAGGTCGAGCAGCACGAGCGCGTATGCGTCGGGGGCGCTGGCGAGCGCGGCGTGCGCGGCGACGCCGTCGGTGACCCAGTCGACCGCGTAGGCGTCCTGCGTCAGCGCCTGCGACAGCGTCTTGCCGATCATCGGGTCGTCTTCGACGAGCAGGATGCGCATTCGGCACTCCGGAGTTACGACGATTCTACGGCGCGAACCTTAAGGGGCGCTTTAGGCGCCCGCGGTAAAATGCCGCATGCCCGCCGGATCCCGCCGCTGCGCCGCTGCCGCGGCGCACGCCATTTCGCTCGCCGCGCGGACCGCAGCGTTCGCCGCGCTTGCGCTCGTGACGCTGCCGTCGAACGCTCACGACTACACGCTCGGCCGGCTGAAGATCGACCACCCCTATGCGCGTCCGACGCCGCCCGGCGCGCGCACGGGAGGTGTCTACCTGACGATTCGCAACACCGGCAAGGAAGCCGACCAGCTCGTCTCGGCCAAGTCGCCTGCTGCGCAAGGCGTCGAGATTCATTCGATGCAGATGGAAGGCAACCTGATGAAGATGCGCGCGATGCGCGCGCTCGACGTTCCCGCAGGCGGCGAAGTGACGCTCGGCAGCGGCGGCTATCACCTGATGCTCGTCGGGCTTTCGCACCCGCTGGCCGTTGGCAATCAGGTGCCGGTCACGCTCGCGTTCGCGAAGGCCGGCTCGATCGACGTGCTCGCCGACGTCGAGGCTGCGCCGTCGGCCGGCGATCACAAGCATTGAAGCGCGTCGCGACGTGAACCTCGCTTACGCCCCTCGGGATTTGCGGATCGAAACCGCCGCGCGGTCGCCTACGGTGACCCACGCGCGCCCGGTCATCGTCTGGCTGCTCGCGTGCTGCGCGCTGGTGTTCGCGATGGTCGTCGTCGGCGGCGTCACGCGGCTCACGCATTCGGGACTGTCGATCACCGAATGGCAGCCCATCGTCGGCACGCTACCGCCGCTGTCGGCGGCGGATTGGAACGAGGCGTTCGCCAAGTACCGGCAGACGCCCGAGTTCGAGCAGGTCAACCACGCGATGACGATCGCGCAATTCAAGGCGATCTTCTGGTGGGAGTATTTCCACCGGCTGCTCGGTCGTGCGATCGGCGTCGTGTTCCTGGTGCCGTACCTTTATTTCCTGCTGCGCGATCGCATTCCGCGCGGCTACGCATGGCCGCTGGCCGGGATCTTCGCGCTCGGCGCGTTGCAGGGTCTCGTCGGCTGGCTGATGGTGAAAAGCGGCCTCGTCGACGATCCGCGCGTCTCGCAGTTCCGCCTGACGGCGCACCTCGGCCTCGCCTTCGCAATCTTCGCGGCGATGTGGTGGACGGCTCATTCGCTCGCGTTCGAACGCCGCACGCCGTCGCCGGCGCTGCGCGGTGTGAGGCGCGGCGCGTTCGCGCTGGTCGCGCTCGTGTTCTCGATGATCCTGCTGGGCGGACTGGTCGCCGGCATCCGCGCGGGCTTCGCGTACAACACGTTCCCGCTGATGAACGGCGCTTTCGTTCCGCCCGAGATCCTGATGCTCGAGCCGCGGTGGCGCAACTTCTTCTGGAACATGGCCACCGTCCAGTTCGATCATCGCATCGTGGGCTGGCTCCTGGCCGTCGTCGTCCCCATCTTCTGCTGGCGCGTGTTTCGCGCCCGCGATGCCTCACCGCGCGCCCGCGGCTCCGCTGCGGCCCTACTCGCAATGCTCGCGGCGCAACTCGGACTCGGGATCGCAACGCTCGTCAACGTCGTGCCACTATCGCTCGCGGCCTTGCATCAGGCCGGCGCGCTCGTCGTCTTCGCGCTGGCGTTGTCGACGGCGCATGCGTTGCGATGATCACTCGTTCAATACGGAACCGGATGAACATGCTTTCGTGCTCGCTTGCACCTGACCGTCATGCCTGAACTACGTGCCCTCGACGAACCGCTGTCCGATCCCGAGCTCGACGAGCTCGAGGCCTTCCTGGCCTCGGACCTCGTGCCGCAGGACTGCATGGATCTCGAGATGCTCGACGGCTTCCTGACGGCCATCGTGAGCGGTCCCGACAGCGTGCAGCCGTCGGAATGGCTGCCGCAGGTTTGGAGCGACGGCGCGCGCTCGTCGAATCCCGTCTTTGCGAACAACGAGCAGGCGCAGCACATCATGGGGCTGATGCTGCGCCACATGGTGGGCATTCAGCGAACGCTCGGCGAGTCGCCGACGCGCTTCCGACCGCTGCTCTACATGCCCGACGAGAAGGCGCGTAATGACAAGGCGCGCAACGACAAGGCGCCACCCGAGGCGTCGGCGTGGTGCGAGGGCTATATGTCCGGCGTCAAGCTGCGCGAGGACGAATGGCAGCCGCTATACGATGCGGCCGACGCGCGCGACTGGATGTTCCCGATCGAGGCGCTCGCCTTCGGGGACCAGGACGCCGAGTTCGCCGAGTGGATCGACGACGCCGAGAAACGGTCGAGCCTCGTCGACGAGCTGCCGGTGGCGTCGGTGCTGATCTACCGCTTCTGGCAGGAGCGGCGCAAAGGCCGCGAGGCGCACGGCAGCGAGTCGCGCCGCGAGCGACGCGAGGCGGCGCGCAAAACCCGCCACCGTCTCCACTGAAGAGAACCGGGTGTCGCCTCCGACACCTGGTTCGTCACGCGGCGTCTAGAAACGACTCGTCCGACCAGTCGGGGACGAAGCGCGCGTCGACGTCCGATTCCTCGATCGACTCGATCACCGCGTCGGCCGACGTGACGTCGGCGTGATCCGGCATCACCGGCAACCACGCGTCGGGGTCACCCGGCGCGACAGGCCAGTCCACGCGCCTTTGCATTCCGGTTCCCGTGACGGCTGCCATGTTGCGTCCTCCGTGCTGCGTTCAGTAACGATACACCCGATTGTTGACGATGCGCACGCGATCGCCGACGCGCAGTTCGCCCTGACCCACGCGATCGAGCGCGACCGTGCCTCCCGAGTCGAGTCGAACGATCACGCGATAGCGCTCGTCCGCATTCGCCCGCTCGACTTCGTGCCCGATCGCGCCGCCTGCGAGCGCGCCCGCGATCGTCGCGGCGGTGTTTCCGCTGCCGCCACCGAACTGATGACCGATGATCCCGCCGGCGACGCCGCCGATGATGGCGCCAAGTCCGATCGGGGCGGGGCTGCCGGGTCGATACATCTGAATCGCCTCGACGACGCCGTAGTCGGAGCGCTGCGCGACCACCGGACCGTACACCGGGTACGGTTCGGGATAGGCGCATGCGCCGACCAGCGCAGTGGCGGCGACGAGGACGACAGCGACGACGAAACGCTTCATGCGAGACCTCCGATGACATGCCAATATAGTGCCGATGACGAATACACTCGATCGGCTCGCAGCCGATTTCCGCGTCGGCGCTTCGCCGACAAGCGCGGCGGCCTCGCCTCGGGTTACGCCTCGTCGAGCAACCCTTCGGCCTTCATCGCCGCGCGAACCGCAGGAAGCGCTGCCACGCGCTCCGCGTACTGCACGAGGATCGGCCAGCGGTCGAGATCGAACCGCAGCGCCTTGCGCCAGTTGAGAATCACGAACAGGTAGGCATCGGCGATCGTGAACGCGTCGCCCGTGAGGTACGCGCGTCCCGAGAGCGACTTCGCCACGTAATCGAGGCGGCGGCCCAGCGCCTGCACGACGTTCATTCGCTGTTCCTCGCCGGTCTTCGGATTCCACAGCGGCCCGACGCCCTTGTGCAATTCGGTGGCGATAAAGTTCAGCCACTCCATCAGGTGGTAGCGCGCCATCGACCCGAACACTGGCGCGAGGATTCCCGGTTTGCGGTCGGCGACGTACTGCAGCACCACCGACGCCTCGGTGAGTCGCTCGCCTTCATCGACTTCGAGCGTCGGCACGTAGCCTTTCGGATTGATCGTGTAGTAGTCCTTTCCGGATGCGGTGGTATGCGCGCTCAAGTCGACGCGTTCGAGTTCGTAAGGCAGTCCCGACGCCTCGAGCGTGATGTGAACCGCGAGCGAGCACGCCGCGGGCGAGAAATAAAGCTTCATGCGAACTCCTTCGATACGTGTTCCGACGAGTCGATGCGGCGACGCGCGCGAGGATTCGTCACGGCAGCTGGATCTTTCCGCCGCCGCCGCCGCCGAGCGTGCCACCGGGGCCGAGCGTCGCGCCCGCGGGCGGCAGCACGATCGACGACGACGCCTGGCGACGCATCTCCTGCAACTCGCGCATCGCGCGCTCGACGCCCTCCTTCGTCGCCTCGCCGTACTTCGAAACCGCATCGGAGAGGCTCGTCGCGTCGATGTCGAAGCTGATCGGCAGCGGCCCGACGTTGGTCATCAACTGCGCTTCGCCCTGATACAAAGTAGGCCGCGTCGTGTCGTTCGTGCCGTCGGCCTTGACCGGCAGCAGCACGCGCAGCGTGCCGATCCTGCGGTCCGTATAGATTTCCTCGCGGTAGAGCGACGTTTCGTCCATGCCCGCATCGAGGGAGCGTGTGCCGGGATCGGTTGCCATGGTGTCGTATCTCCTCGGGTCTTCGACAGTAGAGCGTGATGGGTATCCGGACGTTCACGACGCGCGCGAGCGCACGGCAAATTGTGCAGTACGCCTTCGGTAAAGGTTGCGGGCGCGTCCCCCGGGAGCGCCGTCAAGTGCCTGAATCGGCGCGCGAACACAGATGGTACGACGCTTGCGCCCGGCAATGCGTTCGTCACGAAACCATGCCGCCGCCCATGCTTGCACCCGGTTCGACCCGGATCGCCGGCGTCGCGATCAGTCATCCGGAGCGACCGATCGTCGAGGCCCCCGGCCACACGAAGCTCGACGTCGTGCGCTATCACGAGCACGCGGCGCGCTGGCTGCTGCCGCAGCTCGTGCCGCGCCCGATCGCGGTCGTCAAATGCACCGACGGCCGCTTCGACGAATGCTTCTTCCAGAAGCATCCAACCCAGGCGCGCAGCGACGACCTCGACGAGTCGCCGCCCTTCATGCGCGTGGCCGACGTGGCCGACGTGGTGCGCGCCGTGCAGAACGGCACGTACGAATTCCATACGTGGGGCGCGAGCTTCCCGCGGCTCGAGCGCCCGGACCGCATCGTCATCGATCTCGACCCCGACGCGTCGTTGTCGTGGAGGCTCGTGCGCGAGGCCGCCGAGCATCTGCGCGCGCTGCTCGATCGCCTCGACGTGCGCTGGTTCCTGAAGACGACCGGCGGGAAGGGGCTGCACTTCGTGCTTCCGGTCACGCGCCGGCATACGTGGATCGAAGCGCGCGAGTTCGCGCGAGCCCTCGCAGAGACGCTGGTGCGCGCGGTGCCGAGCCTCTTCACCGCGAAGGCGTCGCGCGATGCGCGCCCGGGCCGCGTGTTCGTCGACTACCTGCGCAATGCCGAAGGCGCGACGGCCGTCGCCGCCTACTCGCTGCGCGCCCGGCACGGGCTGCCGGTGTCGATGCCGATCGGCTTCGACGAACTCGACGACGACGTGCGCGGCGATCACTTCAACATCGACAACGCGATCGAGACCGCCGAGAGTCGGCGCGATCCGTGGACCGACTACGAGCGATCGCGGCAGACGCTCTCGGCGTCGATGCGCCGAGCCGTGCACGCCTGATCACGGGCCCGCGTCGAACTCCACGCTTTCGCTCGGATCGGTCGCGTAAGCGTGGCCGAAACTGATCCGCCCTCGGCCACGCAGCACGAATTCCTCGCGCCGCAGCACGATCTCCGGCTCGCCTTCGCGCGTCACGTAGGTCCCGTTCGAGCTGTGATCGACGAGCACGAAGTGCTCGCGGCGCTTCTCGACGTGCGCGTGCATGCGCGAGGCGAGGCGATCGGCGATCACGACGTCGTTCTGCGCGTCGCGGCCGAATGCGAGGGTGCGGCGCATCTCGTCGAGCACCCGCTCGGTCCCCCCGTGGCGCACGGCAAGCCGCGTGCGGGGCACCTCGATGCGCGTCGACAGCGTCGTCAGGTCGTCGTTGGTGTCCTGCCAGATCAGCTCGCATACATCGAGATCGTCGTGCTTGCCCTTGACGGCGAGCGCGCCGAGCCCGCGCACGCGCGCACGAAGCCACGGCGCGAGCGCGGCTGCCGTCGCCTTCGACGTCATCACTTGCGACGCGTTGGCGAGCCCGACGAGCCGTGCGGCGACGTTGACCGAGTCGCCGAACACGTCGCCATCGCGCTCGATCGCGGGTCCGAAATGAAAGCCGATGCGGATCCCGACGCGCAGCGGCGCGTCACGATCGAGCGCGAGGCGCGACTGCATCGCGATCGCCGCCTGTGCCGCCGCGTCCGCGGTGGCGAACACCGACATCACCTCGTCGCCGATGGTCTTCACGACGCGCCCGTGGAAGGTCCGGCAGGCCTCTCCCATGCGCGCCACCGAGCCGCCGACCGCCGCGAATGCGCGCTCGTCGCCAAGCGTCTCGTAGAGCCGCGTGCTGCCCGCGATGTCGGCGAAGAGCACGGCGAGGTCGGACGTGACGGGCATCGGCGAGGCCATGGTCGCGCGGGCCGCCAGTATAAGCGGGCCGACGGTACGGGCCGCCGCATGTCGTTTGACGCGGCGAGACGGCGAAGCCTAGTATCCTGCGCGATGCACGCCGTACGCGTTGTCGCCGTCGCTTTAGCTCACGCTTATTCCTGCCGCAGAGCGTGCCCGCGTACGCGGCGGCCGAGGTGTTCAACGAGACGTCCGAGATCGTGGGCGAGCGCGACACGCCCACCGGGCGCACGCTCTACCTCGCGCGGCCGATCGCCTCCGTCAGCACGCCGATCGAAGCATCGCTCGTGCACGAAGCGACATCGGGGTTGAATGCGCCCGAAAGGCTCGGCAAGTACGTCGTCGAGGGCGTGCTCGGCAAGGCGCGATGGGCATCGTCTACGAGGCCCGCGATCCGCGCATCGAGCGGCCGGTCGCGATCAACACGGTGCGAAAGGACGTGCTCGAAGCGGAGCTCGTCCCGCAGTTCATGGCGCGCTTCCGCAACGAAGCGCGCGCCGCCGGAAGGCTGCATCACCCGAACATCGTCGCGATCTACGAATACGGCGAGGACGACGCGCTCGCGTACATTGCGATGGAATGCGTCGACGGCCTCGGGCTTCGCGAGTACCCGAACCGCAAGGCGACGTTCACGCTCGGCCAGTTCGCGTCGATGATCACGCAGTTCCTGCGCGCGATTGCGACGAATTCGTGGAACCGGTCGCGCAGCACATCGGCACGCAGGACCGACATGCGTTCCTGCGCGAGATGCGTGAAAAGCACGGTCGGGCGCCGAATAAGGACGATCCGAAGTGACGCCGTTTGGGACCCCCGGTCTTTCTTCGAGGAGGAAACGATGCGCTATCCGCGAATCCTGGTCGCCGTGCTGGCCGCGGCGTTTGCACTGACCGCCGGCGCCGCGGACGAATACCCGTCGCGGCCGGTCAAGGTCGTCGTGCCGTTCGCGGCCGGTGGACCGGCCGACGTGTATGCGCGCTATCTCGCCGACCGGCTGCAAAAGTCGATGGGGCAACCGTTCGTGATCGAGAACAAGCCGGGCGGCGGCTCGCTCGTCGGCACCGAGGTCGTCGCGAAAAGCTCGCCCGACGGCTACACGCTGCTGCTGATGTCGAACACGCATACGGTCAACGAGTCGTTGATGCCGCAGAAGCCGTTCGTGCTGATGCGTGATTTCGTCCCCGTCTCGCCGATCAACGAATCGGATCTCGTCCTCGTCGTCAATCCGGCGGTGCCCGCGAAGACGCTGAAGGAGCTGATCGCCCTCGCCAAGGCGCAGCCGGGCAAGCTCAATTACGCGTCATCGGGCCCGGGCACGCCGTATCACATGGCGGGCGAGCTCTTCAAGGCGATGGCGGCCCTCGACATCGTGCACGTGCCATACAAGGGAAGCTCGGGTGCGCGCACCGGAGTGCTCGGCGGACAGGTCGAGATGATGTTCGACGCCGTGACGGTGATGAACGAGCACGTGAAGGCCGGCCAGGTGCGCGCGCTTGCGACGAGCGGCAAGGCGCGCTCGAAGGTGATGCCCGACGTGCCGACCGTGTCGGAAGCGGGCGTGCCGGGTTACGAGGCGGTGATCTGGCTCGGCTTGATGGCGCCGAAAAACACCCCGCAGCCGATCGTCGACCGGTTGAACGCCGAGATCGCGAAGATCGTGTCGAGCCCGGAGACGCAGGCCGAGTGGTTGAAGCAGGGCGCGGTGCCGATGACGATGAAGCCGGCCGCGTTCGGCAAATTTCTCGACGACGACATCGTCAAGTGGGCGCGCATCGTGAAGATCTCCGGCGCGCGGGCCGACCGTTGATGTTTTCGGCGACGTGGCCATGACGACCCTTCGCGTTCTGTCCGCCGGCGCGGCGAAGGAGCTCGTGCGCGCGATGGCCGGCGATTTCGAGGCGCGATCCGGCGCACGTGTCGATGCGACGTTCGATGCGGCCGGCGCGATCGGCAGCGCGTTCGAGGCTCGTCCGGACACCGATCTCCTGATCCTGCCGGACGCGATGCTCGAAGCGCTCGCATCGGCGGGGCGTGTGGACGGGGCGTCGATCGCCGCCCTCGGCGAGGTCGCGACCGCCGTCGCGATTCGCGACGGCGACGCCGCACCGCGCATCGACGACGCCGATGCGCTCCGCCACGCGCTCGTCGCCGCTTCTGCGCTCTACTGCCCGGATATCGAGCGGTCGACGGCGGGCCGTCACTTCCTGCGCGTGCTGCAGTCGCTCGCCATCGCGGAGGAGGCGAAGCCCAAGCTTCACGCGTACGCCAACGGTGCGACGGCGATGGCTGCGCTCGCGCGCGAAGGCCCGCGCGGCGCGCTGGGCTGCACGCAGGCGACCGAGATCCTGTACACGCGCGGCGTGACGCTGGTCGCGCCGCTGCCGCCGCCGTTCGCGCTTTCGACGCGCTATGCGCTCGCGGTGCCGAGGCGCGCGCCGTCGCCCGACGTCGCGCGCGCGTTCGCTGCGCAACTGACGAGTCCCGCGAACGCCGCGTTCCGGCGCCGCGGCGGCTTCATCGATTAGGGTCGGACTCGACTCATCGCGTGTAAATGAGGGTCGTCGCTGCTTCCCTTATCTCGGCAGCGTCTGCCCCGTCAGCGCGCGCCGGATCGCGCGCAGCTTCGTCTTGACCCGCGATTCGTTGACGGTGCCCATGCGGATCATCATCTTCTGCCCGGCGGAAAGCGACTCGAGCGCCGGATCCGAAAACTCGTACAGCACCTTCGGCTGCGTGAGCGCGACCGGCGCCGGCACGTCCGGTGCGGCGAGCAGGTGATCGATCACCTCCACCAGCCGGTCGTTGAAGTAGCCGTGCGGATAGCCGAGATCCTGGTACGACTTCTGGAACAGGGGGTAGTAGCGCACGTACGCCTGCACGAGCTTCTGCGGATCGGCCTGCTCGAGGACGCGCACGTAAGGCTCGTAGCGCGCGGCGTTGTCGGCGCGCAGCAATGTCCTGCCGTCGGACTGCGCGATTGCGGGCGTGCCCGGCACCGGGGTCACCGACATCTTCGACAGCGCGACGCTCTGCCGCGGCAGGTTGTCGATCGTCGCGACGAAGCGGGGGACGATCTCCTGCGTGTGGAAGATGCGGTCGAGCGCGACCCCGCTGAAGAGCGAAGCCATGACGTCCTGCAGTGCCGCGTCGCTGTTCGCGACATCGGGGAGCGGCGGCGTAGGCTCGGGCTCCGCCACGGCGGCGGCCTCGATCGGATACTTGGGCGTCGTCGCGATCGTGGACGGTGGCGTTGCGGGCGGCGTCGACGCGACCGGCGGCGCGGGTGCCGGGGCGGGCGGTGACGTGACGTGCATCGAACGCCAGACGAAGACTCCGGCCGCGACGAGGATCGCGACGATGACGACGATCGGCCAGAAGAGCCGCGCGTTGCGCCGATTGCGGCGGGGATCGACCGGCCGCGCGAAATCGGTGTCGGCGGCGAGAGGTGATGCGTGTTCCATGCGCTTCTCCGGGAGAGGCGGGCGACGAAAATCGACGTCGTTCGACTGAGGATTGCGCAAAACGTTCGAGGTGCGCAAGCAAAAGTAGCGTCGGGCCCTTCGATGCTACGCGTGCAGCAACCGCTCGCCGTGCTCGCGCGTCGCATGGAACGCGACCTTCGGCCAGCGCTCCATCGTCACCTGCAGGTTGTACTTGTTCGTCGCGAGGAACACCGGATTGCCGTCGACGTCGGTCGCGAGCGCGCCCGCCTGCTCGCGCTCGAAGTTGCGCCGCGTCGTCTCGTCGGGAAACGTGAGCCAGCGCGCCGTCGCGATGTTGGCCGGATCGTAGAGCGCGTCGACGTTGTATTCGGTCGCGAGGCGGTGCGCGACGATCTCGAACTGCAGCGGACCGACGGCGCCGAGCAGCAACGTGTTCGAGTGCGCGCTGGTGAACACCTGGATCGCGCCTTCCTCGCCGAGCTCCTGCAGACCCTTGGCGAGCGGCTTCGCCTTGAACGGGTCGCGCGGCCGTGCGGTCCGAAAGAGCTCGGGCGCGAAATACGGAATACCGCGAAACGCCAGGTCTTCTCCTTCCGAGAGCGTATCGCCGATCGAGAGCTGGCCGTGATTGTGGATGCCGATGATGTCGCCCGCCACCGCATCCTCGCGCACGACCCGCTCGTTCGCCATGAACGTGAGCGCGTTCGCGAGCTTCATCTCCCGGCCAGCGCGCAGGTGCCGCACTTTCATGCCGGGCTGATAGCGCCCCGAGCACACGCGAAAGAACGCGATGCGGTCGCGATGACGCGGATCCATGTTCGCCCGGATCTTGAACACGAACCCCGAGAACGGCGACTCCATCGGCTCGACCGCGCGCACGGTCGCATCGCGCGGCAGCGGCGCGGGCGCCCAATCGATCAGCGCGCCGAGCACTTCCTGCACGCCGAAGTTGTTGATCGCCGACCCGAAGAACACCGGCGTCTGCTGGCCGGCGAGAAAGAGATCGAGGTCGAACGGCACGCTCGCGCTGCGGATCAGCTCGACGTCGTTGCGAAGCGCCGGCGACTCGTCGGGAAAAAGCGCGTCGAGCCGCGTGTTCCGCAGTCCCTCGATCACCTCGGTGTCGTGACTGACGCGCTCCTCGCCGGGCGTGAAGCGCAAAAGCCGGTCGTTCAGCAGATGGAAGACGCCGCGAAAGCGCTTGCCCATGCCGAGCGGCCACGTGATAGGCGCGCAGTCGATCGACAGCACCGACTCGATCTCCTCGAGCAGCGCCAGCGGCTCGCGCACCTCGCGGTCGAGCTTGTTCACGAAGGTGATGATCGGCGTGTTGCGCAGGCGGCACACTTCGAGCAGCTTGATCGTCTGCGCCTCGACGCCCTTCGCCGCATCGATCACCATCACCGCGGCGTCGACGGCGGTCAGCACCCGATACGTGTCCTCGGAGAAGTCCTGGTGGCCGGGCGTGTCGAGCAGGTTGATCGTGTGGCCCGCGTACTCGAACTGCATCACCGAGCTCGTCACGGAAATGCCGCGCTGCTTTTCGACCTCCATCCAGTCGGACGTCGCGTGGCGCGCGCTCTTGCGCGATTTCACGGTGCCCGCGAGCTGGATCGCGCCGCCGAAGAGCAGCAGCTTTTCGGTCAGCGTCGTCTTGCCCGCGTCGGGGTGCGAGATGATCGCGAAGGTGCGCCTGCGCGAGACGTCGCGCACGAGGTCGGCGGGGAACGCGGTGGTATCCATGGATGCGCCGGAAGATGCGGGCGGCGCCGCGAAACGAAAGCCGCCGGGGGTGCCGGCGGCGCGCGAATTATAACCGGCTGGCGGCGCTTGCGCGACCGTCGAGGGCCGGTGCTACCATGCCTTTCGAGTCCGCCCGTTGTCCGAAAGGAGGCCGACGATTCGTCCGTCAGCCACCTCGTCGCGTCCCATCGTCGATACCCGCGTGTTCTACGCGACTTCGCTCGCGCTCACGCTGATCATCATGGCCGTCGACTTCACGACGTGGATCGAGCTCGACGTCGCGTCGGTCTACCCGATCCCCCTGGTGCTCGCCGCCCGCACGCGCAAGCGCGCGTTTTTGTGGCTTCTGACGCTGCTCATCGTCATCACGATGTTCGCCGTGTACGCGGTGCAGATCCCGGTCGGCGCGTTCTCGCTGCGCGAGCCTTTCTTCGACAACCGTATGCTCGACCTCGTCGGCGTCGTGCTGACGTCCGCGCTGCTCCACGTATGGATCCGCTCGGTCGAGATCCGCGAGGCGCAGTTGCGCCTCCTCGACGAGAAGAATCGCGAGCTCGAGGTGGCGAACGCCGAGCTCGTGCGGCGCGAGGCGCTGATCGCCGAGCAGAACGAGCGGCTCGACCAGCGCCGTCGTGAAGCCGAGGAGGCGAGCGGCCGCAAGACCGAGCTGCTCGCCGCGGTCTCGCACGACATCCGCACGCCGCTGTCGTCGATCCAGCTCACCGCCGACGTCATCCGGCGGACCGTCGGCGACCCCGAGCTCGCCGTGCAGATCCCCGGCATGGCGCAACGGCTGCACGCGAACGCCGCGTCGCTGCTCGAGGTGGCTTCGGAGCTCATCGAGGTCGGCTCGTACGACCTTGGCCGGGTCGAATGTCACGTGAGCGAGTTCGAGCTGCGCGAGCTCGTTGCCGCGAAATGCGGCGAGGTGCTGCCGCTCGCGCAAGCCAAGATGCTCAAGCTCGAGATCGACGCGCCCGAGACGCCAATCTACGTCGCGACCGATCGCACGAAGCTCGGACGCATCCTCTCGAACCTGCTGACGAACGCGGTGAAGTTCACGCGCGTCGGCGTCGTGCGCGCGGCGATCGTCGACGTCGACGGCGTCGTCGCGATCGCGGTGTCCGACACGGGCATCGGCATCGCACCCGAGCGCCTGCGGCGCATCTTCGACGAGTACCGCGCCGTGCACGATCGAGGAAGCGCACGCCAGCGCGGCTTCGGGCTCGGTCTCGGCATCTGCCGGCGCCTCGCGAAAATGCTCGGCGGCGAGCTCGACGTGCAGAGCACGCCGGGCCTCGGGACCACGTTCACGTTCCGCCTGCCGGCGTCGTGCGTCCTCGACCCGCAGCTCGCGCGTCTGCGCGAATTACCCGGCCGCCCAGCCGAGCGGCACTAGGGGCCTGTAACGGGGGAATCGGGAGTGTCTGGCTCGCTCTCCGGCACGATCGCTGCGTTGGCGCCGCTTGCAAGGGGAGACCCTTGCTGCGCGACGCCGCCTTGCGCTTGCGCCGGATAGCGTCGCCATACCACTATCGTTCACTTCCGATTCCCCCGTTACAGGCCACGAGCACTTTCGACCGGCGCTCGCGCGTCGCCGGGCGTGATTGAAGCGAGGCGCGCCGGCACCATCTGCGCTTCGTGCCCGACGCCCTCACGACCGCCGATCTCTTCGCCGCGCCGCCGTTGCCCGGCGGCCTCGAATACCACCCGGCGTTTCTGACGCCGCGCGAGGAATCGACGCTTCTCGAGCTCTTCGCGGGCCTCCCGTTTCGCGAGGCGCTCTTTCGCGAGTACACGGCGCGGCGACGCGTCGTGCGGTTCGGCTGCGACTACGATCCGGTCAAGCGCGCGTGGAACGACCTCGCGCCGCTGCCTGCGCTGCTTGGCGCGCTACGGTGCAAGGTCGCGGCGTTCCGCGGATTCGACGAGCACGACTTCGTGCACGCGCTCGTCACCGAATATCGTCCCGGCACGCCGATCGGCTGGCATCGCGACCGGCCGCAATACGGCAGCGTGGCCGGAGTTTCGCTCGCCGGCGCATGCCGGATGCGCTTTCGGCCCGACGGCAATCGCCACGATCGCAGCGCCGTCGTCGCACTCGAGCTCGCGCCGCGTTCGTTGTACGTCATGCAGGACGACATCCGCTGGCTGTGGCAGCACAGCATTCCGCCGACGAAGGCACTGCGGTACTCGGTGACGTTCAGGACGAGGGCGTAGGGACCAGGATGCAGGAGCCAGGAGCCGGGAGCCACGAGCCAGGATCCAGGGGCAAGGAAATGCCGGCGCCGTAGAATTCGCGGCGCGCATGACCGCCTATCCGCACCTCCTCGCCCCGCTCGACCTCGGCTTCGCCACGCTACGCAACCGCGTGCTCATGGGGTCGATGCACACGGGCCTCGAGGAGTCGCGCGACGGCTTCGCGAAGCTCGCCGCGTTCTACGCGAAACGCGCCCGGGGCGGCGCCGGCCTCATCGTCACCGGCGGCATCGCGCCCAACTTCGTCGGACGCCTCGAGCCGAACGCGTCGCAGCTTTCGTTCTCGTGGCAGGCGACGAAGCATCGCCAGGTGACCGATGCCGTGCACGACGCCGGCGGAAAGATCGCGCTGCAGGTCCTGCACGCGGGGCGCTACGCGTACCACCCGCTGGCCGTCGCACCCTCGCCGATTCGCTCGCCGATCACGCCGTTCACGCCGCGCGCGCTCACCGCGTGGGGGATCGAGCGCACGCTCGCCGCGTACGTGCGCTGCGCGCGTCTCGCACGGCGCGCCGGCTACGACGGCGTCGAGATCATGGGCTCCGAGGGTTACCTGATCAACCAGTTCGTCGTGCAGAAGACGAATCGCCGCGACGACGCATGGGGCGGGCCCTTCGAGCGACGCATCCGCTTCGCGGTCGAAGCCGTGCGCCGCACGCGCGAGGCGATCGGCAGCGACTTCATCATCATCTATCGGCTGTCGATGCTCGACCTCGTCGAGGGCGGCAGCACGTGGGACGAAGTCGTGCACCTCGCCAAGGCGATCGAGACGGCCGGCGCAACGATGATCAACACCGGCATCGGCTGGCACGAGGCGCGGATCCCGACGATCGCGACGATGGTGCCGCGCGCGGCGTTCACCTGGGTCACCGCGAAGCTGCGAGGCGCCGTGAAGCTCCCGCTGGTCACGACGAACCGCATCAACGATCCCGCCGTCGCCGAGGCGATTCTCGCGCGCGGCGACGCAGACGTGGTGTCGATGGCGCGCCCGTTCCTCGCCGACGCGGACTTCGTCGCCAAGGCGGCAGCCGGACTCGCAGAGGAGATCAACACGTGCATCGCCTGCAACCAGGCGTGCCTCGATCACATCTTCGAGCGCGAAGTCGCGACGTGCCTCGTGAACCCGTTCGCATGTCGCGAAACGGAGCTCGTCGCAACCCCCGCCGTGACGCCAAAGCGTATCGCGGTCGTCGGCGCCGGCCCGGCCGGTCTCGCGTGCGCCGCCACCGCAGCGGAGCGCGGACATCGCGTGGTGCTGTTCGAGGCGACCGGGGAGATCGGCGGTCAATTCAATCTCGCGCGCCGCATTCCCGGGAAGGAAGAGTTCGGAGAGACGCTGCGCTACTTCGATCGGCGGCTGTCCGCCCTCGGTGTCGAGCGCGTGCTCGGCCGCGTCGCATTGCTCGACGACGTGCGTGCCTTCGATCACGTGATCGTCGCGACCGGCGTCGCCCCGCGCGTTCCGGCCATCCCCGGGCTCGACCATCCGTGCGTCGCGAGCTACGCCGACATCGTGCGCGGTACGCGCGCGGCGGGGAAGCGCGTCGCGATCATCGGCGCCGGCGGCATCGGCTTCGACGTCGCCGAATTCCTCACGCATCCCGGTCCTGCACACGAGGACGCGAAGACATTTCTCGATGCGTGGGGCGTCGATACGCGCTACGCGGCGCGCGGCGGCCTCAAGTCGGCGCAGGAGCGAGAATCGCCGCGCGAGGTGTTCCTGCTGCAGAGGAAGACGACGAAGGTCGGCGAGGACCTCGCGAAGACCACCGGCTGGATTCGCCGCACGCTGTTGCGGCGCCGCGGCGTCGAGATGCTCGCCGGCGTGACCTACGAGCGCATCGACGACGAGGGATTGCACGTGCAGGTCGGCGGCGCGCCACGGACACTTGGCGTCGACACGATCGTCGTGTGCGCCGGGCAGGACCCGCGGCGCGAGCTCGCGGACGCGCTATCGCGCGCTCGCGTGCCGCACACCGTCATCGGCGGTGCCGACGTCGCGGTCGAGCTCGACGCGAAGCGCGCGATCGAGCAGGGAACGCGCGTCGCGCTCGCCCTTTAGCGCTTCCCGGCGATCTTCGCCGCGCGCACGAGGTCGGCGAGCAGCGCCGCGCGCAGCGCGGAACGCGCATCGTGATCGGGGGCGCGCAGGACCGCCGACGGGTGATACGTCGCGACGATCGGCGTTCCCTGCGCATCGGCGACGGGCGCGGCGCGCGCGTCGGTGATGCTGATGCGCCGTCCAGTCACCGCGGCAAGCGCAGTGGCGCCGAGCGTCACGATCACCGCCGGCCGCTCGCGGACGAGTTCGCCTTCGAGCCACACGTGGCACGCGGCGACTTGCCGCTGCAGCGGCGTCTTGTGAATGCGCCGCTTCCCGCGCAGCACGAACGAGAAATGCTTGACGGCGTTGGTCATGTACACGCGCGCGAGTGGGATGCCGGCTTCGTCGAGCAACGTTCGAAGCAGGCGGCCCGCGGGACCCACGAACGGAACGCCTTCGAGATCCTCCTCGTCGCCCGGCTGCTCGCCGACGAGCATCAGCGGTGCACCGGGGGGTCCTTCGCCGGGCACGCCCTGCGTCGCGTGCTCCCACAGGTCGCAGCGACGGCACGCGTCGAGGTGCTCCTTCGTCGGCGCGTTCGCGGCGCCGGCGTCGTCGCGGCCCTTGCCGGCGCGTCTCGTCATCGAACGGGCGACAAGGGCGGTGACGCGACGCCGTTCAGGCGCTGGCGCAGCGTCTTGCGAATGCTGGCGTCGATGCGCGCGCGCCACGCGCTCGTCATCGGCGGGACCGGCCCGCTTCGCGCACGATACGTCGTCTTCGCCGTCGCAGCGGGAACGCCGCGGAAGATCGAAGCGTAGACGTCGGTGCGATTGGCGAGGTCCCCATTCGTCTTCACGAAAAGCGCGCCGATCGCGTTCCCTGCGCTCGCGATCCCCTGGTAGTCGCCGACGAACAGGCCGCCTTCCACGACGGGCGCGGCATTGAAATCGAACGGACCGGTCACGTGACGCTCGGTCCACGTCGCGCCGTCGCGCGATGTCGTGAGCCACACGTCGACGAGCAACGTGGCAGGATCCGCCGTGTCGTGTCGCATGTCGTAGTAGGTCACCGCGATCGTGCCGTCGTCACGGATCGTCACCGTGGGCAGGAACGCCTGCGTGCCCGGCACCGCGTTGACCTGAACCGGTGTGCTCCACGTCGCCCCCGCGTCGAGCGATTGCGCGAACACGACGCCGTCGCGCGCGCCGCCCGCAAAGCGCGCGTCCTGCCACACGGCGACGACGCGCCCGTCCGAGCCGGCCGCGAACGACGCGAGGTTGGAGGCGTCGCGAACGTGCCGATCGACGTTCTGAGGGTCGACGACGCCGACCGACAGCACGTCGGCGACGCGCGTCGCGCCGCTCCACGTCGCGCCGTGATCGTCGGAGCGCACGAACGCGAGGCGGTGCGTGACGACGTTGTTCTGCCCGATATCGAACTCGGTGAAGAAATTGGCGAGCGAGACCGAGCCGTTCGCGGCGCGAAGCGGGACGACCTGATTGTTGAGCGTCTGGTTGTGCGCACCGGGGTCGTAGATCGGACGCGCCGGTTCCCACGTCGTGCCACCGTCGGTCGTGCGCGAGAACCAGGAGGGCCCGTGTCCGCTCGGCTCGAGGCGGTCCCACGACGCGTACGCGACGCCGGGCGCCACGCGGTCCGCGGTGATCGATTCCTTGTCGTTGAACGCCGTGCTGCCGTCCTGGATCAACGGGACAGGATTGCTCCACGTGCGCCCGCCATCCAGCGAGCGGCTCGCGAGCACGGCGCTCGCCGAGCCCGGCGCCAGCGTGTCGCCGATGAATCCGATCGCGATCTGATAGGCGACGCCGTCGGGACCGATCGTCACCCAGGGGTCGCTGGCGCGCGGATAGTCGCCACCGTTGCCCGCGTTGCCGCCGCTGCAATGCGTGAACGTCGGCTGCGACGTCGACCACGTGAGACCGCCGTCGAACGACGCGGCGGTGCGAAGGCCGCGGGCGCCGCCGTCCGACCAGCGATCCTGCTGCCATACGCCGATCAGGTGCGACGGGTTGCTCGGATTCGCGGCGATCTGCGGCTCGACCTCCGCGCCCGGGTAGACGACGCCGGTAGGAAGAACGCCGTCGCAGTTCGGCGCGTACGGCGTTCCCGCGGTGAGCTTGACCTGCGAGTCGCCGAGCCCGGCGCGCGGCGTGCACATCGCGACGCCGTCCGGTCCGTAACCCTCGGGAATGAAGCCGTGCGCCACCATCGCGTCGCGCGTGACGCGATCCGCCGTGTAGCGATGATTCGAATCTGCCCGTCCGTTCCACAATCGATACACCGGCGACGTGCCTGCGGGGCACGCACCGGTCGCGAGGTCGGGCAGCGCGATGTAGAACTCCGCCGACGTTTCCTCGAGGTAGCCGCTGAAATTGGGGTCGCTGCCGATCTTGGCGCGCACGGCCGCGCACTCGCCGGGCGACGCCGAGAAGAAATGCGAATCGCCGTGCACCGGCGGAATGTAGAAGCGGCACACGGGACTCGTGGCGCCGTTTTGGGTCGCCGACGCGTCGAACACGAGGCCGGTGCGGTTCCAGCCCGCGATGCTGCCCGAATCGAGCCGGTCGATCTCGTTTTGCAGCGGCGTCATGAAGTAGTGGTCGAGCGACGCGTTGTAGTACTCGACGACCGTTTCGGCGCGCGACGCACCACACACGGCGAGGAGAACGAGGACGGCGAGGCGGGCTTGGCGCATGGGCAGGGAGATGGACGAGGCGACCCGCGCCAGTTTACCGGCGTCGCCTCGTGGCATGGCTAAGGCGGCGGGCCGGTACTGCCGCGATGCACGAGCGTAAACGGCAGCGCCTGCTGCAACGCGATCGGCTCGCCTTCGAGGCGCGCGGCAAGCTGCAGAGCGGCCGCGCGGCCGATCTCGAGGATCGGCGTGTGGATGCTCGTGAGTCCCGGCGTCTGCGTCGCGCCGAGATCGGTGTCGTCGACGCCGGTGATCGACACTTCGTCGGGGATCCGCACCCCCGCTTCGCGGCACGCGATCATCGCGCCGACGGCGAACACGTCGTTGGTCGCGAGCACCGCGGTCGGCCGTCGCGGCTTCGCGAGCAGTTCGTGCATCGCATGCGTGCCCGACGCGAGCGCGATGGCGCCGTAGCGCACGTCCTCGTCGGCGAGCGACAGCCCTGCGGCGGCGAGCGCCGCGCGGATCCCCGCGCCGCGCTCGCGCGAGCGGTCGTTGCCGGTGGTCGGCGCGCTGATCAGCCCGAAGTGGCGATGCCCGAGTTCGATCAGGTGGCGCGTCATCGCGTACGTGGCCGCGCGGTTGTCGAAGCCGATGCTCGGGTGCATGCCCGACGCGTCGACGCCCCACGTGAGCACGTAAGGGCGGCCGTAGCGGTCGAGCAGCGAGAACAGTGCGGGGTCGTGATCGAGCCCGACGAAGACGAACGCGTCGACACCGTGCTGCACCATCTGCTGCGTCACGCGCACTTCGGTCGCGAGGTCGTAGTGGTGTGCGGCGAGCACGAGCGCGTAGCCGCGCGCGTCCGCCTCGCGCTGCAGGGCGCTCGTCGTGCGCGCGTAGAGCGCGTAGTCGAACGACGGCACGACGGCGCCGATCATCTCGCTCTTGCGGCTGCGCAGCGCGCGCGCGGCGCCGTGCGGCACGTAGCGGAGCTTCTCGATGGCGGCATGCACGCGTGCCAGGGTCGAAGGATCGACGCTCGCCGGCACGTTCAGCGCGCGCGACACCGTCGCCGTCGACACGCCGGCGAGCCGCGCGACGTCGCGCGCGCTCGACCGCTCGCCCATCGCTGCCACGCTGCCGCCGCCCGGCGCTTTCGCCACGTCTCCTCCGTGCCTGCCGCACGACTTTCGCGCCTAGCATAGCGCGGTATCGATTTCATGCCGACCTCGGCGCGATTGACTGCCGCGTCTGGATTGCCGATCATATGTAATCGAATACATCGCGTTGGGAGTTCGTCGGCATGAGCCTCACCGGTGACGTGCGCCACGTCGTTCTCGTCGTCTTCGATACGCTGCGCCGGGACGCCGTCGGCAGCTATGGCACGCCGCCGCCGTGGGCAAGCGGCGAGTTGGCCGACCCGACTGCGCTCGCGCAGCCGATCGCGACGCCGCACCTCGACGCATTCGCGCGCCAGTCGGTGCGCTTCACGCGTGCCTATCCCGAGGCGCTGCCGACGCTCTGCGCGCGCCGCACGATCTACACGGGACTGCGCACGTACCCGTTCCACAACGGGGACTTTCGTCACATCAAGGGCGACTTCGTGGGCATCGCGCCCGGCTGGGGCCCGATTCCCGAATCGCAGACGACGCTCGCCGAGATGTACGAGCAGTCGCGCTTTCGCACCGGCCTCATTTCCGACCTCTATCATCAGTTCAAGCCGTCGAAGAACTTCTGGCGCGGCTTCCACCAGTGGACGTTCATCCGCGGTCAGGAAGCCGATGCCGCGCGCAGCGGCCCGTTCCCGTCGCAGGAGGAGATCGACTACTGGGTGCCGCGCGAGCTGCAGGAGTTGCGCGGCAAGGCGACCGGCCTGGAGCAGCCGGGTTACGGCGCGCACTGGTTCTCGAGCCGCATCCTGCTCAACATGCGCGACCGCGTGCGCGAGGAGCAGTGGTTCAACGCGCAGGTGATGCAGGAGGCGGCGCGCTGGGTCGAGCAGAACCTGGACGCTGCGCGCCTGTTCCTCACCGTCGAGTCGTTCGATCCGCACGAGCCGTGGTTCGTGCCCGAGCATTATCGGCGGCGCTACGACGACGGGAGCGGTCGCGAGCAGGTGATCTCGCCGTATGCCGAGATGCCCTGGCTGCCGCCGGAACTCGTCAAGCGCACGCGCGCGAACTACGCGGGGCTGGTGGAGATGTGCGACCGCTGGTTCGGTCATCTGATCGAGACGCTGCGCGTGACCGGCGTGCTCGACCAGGCGCTCGTCATCGTCACGTCCGACCATGGGCACAGCCTGTGGGAGCGTCGAGGCTACATCGGCAAGCGCGGCTATCCGTCCGATCCCGAGAGCTACGAAGTGCCGCTCTTCGTGCGCCATCCGAAGATGCTGCGCGCGGGCACGACGTGCGACGCGTTCGTGCAGCATCACGACATCGCGGCGACCGCGCTCGACGCGGCCGGCGTCGCACCACCCGCGCCGATCGACGGCAAGTCCTTTCTCGATGCGGCGTTCGGAAGCGGCAAGCCGGTCCGCGATCACGTCACGGTAGGTTGGGGTGGCGCGATGACGGTGATCGACGACGACTGGTGGATGAACTGCAAGGTCAACGGCCGCGGTCCGTTTCTCTACGATTCGCCGCGGCCGGCGCCCGACGCGGAAAATCTCGCCGACATGCATCCTGGCGAGGTCGAGCGACTGTTCGCGCTCGGCAAGGCCGATGCCGCCGGCGGATTTCCCCAGTACCTGCTGCAGCAGGCCGAGAGCGCGGAGGATGCGCCGGGCTGCAGCCCGTTTGCCGCGATTCGCTGACTCGCACCTCCGACACGTGTCGGAGGAGTGTCGGAGACGTGTCAGAGACGTGTCAGAGGTGACCACGAGGAGGACAGATGAAGGAACGCACGACGAACATGGCGCCGGGCCGGCGCCGGATGCTGAAGCAGACGGCCGCGCTCGGCGTTGCCGCGGTGGCCGCGCCGTACGTGCTCAAAACCGCGCACGCGCAGTCGAACGCCGACGTCGCGCCGTACACGCAGGCGAAGGTCAACTGGCGGCAGGCGGAGGGTGCGGAGATCGCCGTCGCCGTCATTCCCGCGAGCTACTTCGACAACCTGATCGCGATCGCGCCCACGTTCGAGGCGCTGACCGGCGTGAAGGTGCGCTTCGAGAAGGTTCCTCCGGGTCAGATCCGCCAGAAGGCGATGCTCGACCTGTCGTCGAAGACGGCGACGTACGCGACGTCGGCGACCGACCCGATGTATTACCCGCTCTACGTTTCGAACAAGTGGATCGACCCGATCGACCACTATCTGAACGACGCGTCGCTCACCGATCAGGCGTGGTTCAACAACGACGACATCTTCAGGGCGTGGCGCGACGCCAACTCGTACGAGGGCAAGCCGTACGCAGTGCCGTACGACGGCGAAGTCACCGTGCAGGTGTATCGCAAGGACCTGTACGACGCGAAGGGGCTCAAGGCCGCCGACACGCTCGACGAACTCCTGAAGAATGCCGCCGCGATCAATGATCCCGCGAATCGCGTCTACGGCATGGCCCTGCGCGGGTTCGCGGGCGCGGGCCAGAACATGTACATCTACCCGTCGCTCTTCCGCGAGTTCGGCGGCGAGTGGTTCAAGGGCAAGAAGATCGTCGTCGATTCGCCCGAGGCGGTGAAGGCGCTCGAGTGGTACGTCGACGCCGAATCGAAGTACGCGCCGCCGGCGGTGCGCAACTGGAACTGGCCGGACATCGCCGACGCGTTCTCCCAGGGCACGCTCGGCTGCTACATCGACGCGCACTCGTCGGCGTCGGTGCTCATGAATCCGGAGAAATCGAAGGTCATCGGCAAGATCGCGTACGC
Source organism: Casimicrobiaceae bacterium (assembly GCA_035718935.1). GTDB lineage: Bacteria > Pseudomonadota > Gammaproteobacteria > Burkholderiales > Casimicrobiaceae > VBCG01. Next base: position 13,810 of record DASTGT010000091.1, on the reverse strand, counting down.
GCGATGGCCAAAGGGACCGACGGGCAAGCGCTGCACGTCGATCTGGAACTGGGGCTTCCCGATCAACGCCGCGCTTTCCGACAAGCAGAAGAAGGCGACGTGGCTCTTCATCACCTGGGCGGCGTCGGCGGAGACGCAGGCGCGCACGTCGTGGAAGTTCAACGGACCGGCCAAGCGTACGGGGCTCAATCGCGCGTCGCTGTGGAAGTCGCCGGACTTCGTCGCGATGACGAAGGACTTCGGCCCCAACTTCGTCGACGCCGCGCTGACGTCGCTTACGCAGGACACCGACGTCGAATGGCGCCCGCGTGTGCCGCAATGGCCTGCGATCGGCGACACGATGGCGACCGCGATCCAGGCGGCGCTCGTCGGCCAGAAGAAGCCGAAGGATGCGCTCGGCGAGGCGCAGGCACGGATCGACCAGGTCTTGAAGGGGTGACGGTCCGCAAGGGGGCGTCGGACCCCTTCGCGCTCGCGCTCTTCCTCCCCGCGCTCGTCGTGCTGATCGTCACGACGAGCGCGCCGCTCGTCTACCTCGCGTGGACGAGCCTGATGCGAATCGATCTGTCGATGCCGTGGCTTTCCGGCTTCGCGGGCGCAGGCAATTACGCGCAGATGCTGGCCGACCCGCGGTTCTGGCATTCGCTGTGGCTGACGCTGATCTACACGGCGAGCACCGTCGTGTTGCAGGTGACGCTCGGGCTCTCGCTCGCGCTTCTCGTGCTGCGCATCCCGAAGGGACAGGGCGCGCTGCGCGTCGCGGCGATCCTGCCGATCGTGCTCGCGCCGGTCGTCGTGGGCCTCTTCTGGCGCACGCTCGTGCTCGCGCCCGACGTCGGCCTCGTCGACGTCGTCATGCGCACGTTCGGCCTGCCGAGCTACAACTGGCTCGGCGATCCCGAACTCGCGCTCGTCTCCGTGATCGCGATCCACACGTGGCAGTGGACGCCGTTCGCCTTCCTCGTGATGCTGGCGAGCCTGTCGTCGCTGCCGCCCGACGTATTCGAAGCGGCGCGCATCGACCGCGCGAGCGCGTGGCAGCGCTTTCGCTACATCACGCTGCCGCTGATCCGCCCGGCGATCGTCATCGTCGTCATCATGCGCACGATGATCGCGCTCTCCGCATTCGCCGCGATCTTCGCGGCGACGGGCGGGGGTCCGGGCACGGCGACCGAGATCCTCAACCTCTATGCGTACCGCACGTCGTTCTCCGAGTTGAACCTGGGCTACGGCGCGGCGCTCGCGATGGTGCTGCTCGCAATCACGCTCGGCGTGTCGTTCATGATGTTCCGCGTGCGCCGCGCGCGATGACCGCAAAGCGGTTGCGCACGCTCGTCCTCGTCGCGCTCGCGACGGTGCTGCTCGCGATCTGGGCGTTTCCCGTGCTGTGGGCGCTGCTGACGTCGTTCAAGACCGAGCGCGACGTGCTCGCGTATCCGCCGACGATCATCTTCGAGCCGACGCTTCGCAATTACGCCGACGTGCTGTTCGGCTCAGCAAGCCTGCTGCCGAACCTGCTGTCGAGCACGATCGTCGCGGGCGTGTCGACGATCGTCACGCTGCTGCTCGCGATCCCCGCCGCGTACGCGCTCGCGCGGCTCGAGCTCCCGGCGAAGCGCGCATCGGGCTTCTACGTACTCGCCACGCAGATGCTCCCGCCGGTGGGCCTCATCATCCCGTACTACCTCGTGTTGCAGAAGGTCGGGATGCTCGACACCTACAGCGGGCTCATCGTCATCTACCTCACGTTCTCGCTGCCGTTCGCGATCTGGCTGATGGTGTCGTACTTCGAGGACATCCCGCGCGAGATGGAGGAGGCGGCGCTGCTCGATCGTGCCGGGCGACTACGCGCGCTGTGGTACGTGATCCTGCCGCAGGTGCGCGGCGGCATCGCCGTGACGACGATCTTCGTCTTCCTGAACGCGTGGAACGAATTCCTGTTCGCGGTGGTGCTCGGCGGCAACCGCGTGCGACCGGTGACGGTCGCGATGTTCAACTACATCTCGGTCGAGCAGACGTTATGGGCGAAGCTTGCTGCCGGCGCGATGCTCGCGATGGCGCCGGTGATCCTGCTCGGGCTGCTCGCGCAGCGCCACATCGTGAAGGGGCTGACGGTGGGTGCGGTGAAGGGGGGCGGCCGACGATGAGCGCGGCGGGCAGCGTCAGCATGCGCGGCATCGTCAAGCGCCACGGCAACTTCACGGCGCTGCACGGCATCGACCTCGACATCGCGCCCGGCGAGTTCTTCGCGCTGCTCGGGCCGTCGGGCTCCGGCAAGACGACGACACTGCGCATCCTGGCCGGACTCGAATCGGTCGACGCGGGACGCGTACTGCAGGACGGCATCGACGTCACCGATCGCGAGCCCGGCGAGCGCGACGTCGCGATGGTGTTCCAGAGCTACGCGCTCTACCCGCACATGACGGTGCACGAGAACATCGCGTTCCCCTTGCGGATGGTCGGCACGTCCAGGGACGAGACCGAGCGCGCGGTTCGCGACGCCGCGGCGAAGGTCCACATCGACCACCTTCTCGCGCGACGCCCCGGTGAATTGTCGGGCGGACAGCAGCAACGCTGCGCGCTCGCCCGGGCGATCGTGCGCAAGCCGCGGCTCTTCCTCCTCGACGAGCCGCTTTCCAACCTCGACGCGAAGCTTCGCCTGGAGACGCGCGTCGAGTTGCGCAAGCTTCAGCGCGCGCTCGGCGTGACGACGATGTACGTCACGCACGATCAGGAGGAGGCGATGACGATCGCCGACCGCGTCGCGGTGTTCATGGAAGGGCGCATCGTGCAGGTCGGACGGCCGCAGGACATCTTTTTGCGCCCGGCGACGTCGGTGGTCGCCGCGTTCATCGGCAGCCCCCCGATGAACCTGTTGCCCGGCGAAATCCGCGGCGCCATGCTGCGCGTCGCCGGCGTCGACCTTCCCGGCCACCGCGTGCCGGCCGGTAACGGCGCGGTCAGCGTCGGCGTTCGTCCGGCCGCGCTGCGCATCGGCCCCGAGGGTCTCCCGGCGCGCGTGTATCTCGTCGAGAACCTCGGCGATACGACGATCGTCGACCTCGACGTCGCGGGCCTGGTCGTCAAGCTTCGCACCGATCAGCCGCCGAACGTGCGCGAGGGAGACCAGGTGCGCGTCTCGTTCGCGCCGGACGCGCTGCATCTGTTCGACCCGGACACCGGCCGGCGCCGCGAGTAACGCGAGGCCGCGCTTTCCCCTTGCTCGAATGCGCCGCGGAACGGCGCCCATAAGGGTTTCCCCGACTTTCATTACAATCGCTGGCATGGACCCGCTCGTCCTCACCGTCGACATGGCCGGCCTGCCGCAGGCCTGGGTCGTGCTGGAGGAAGCGATCACTTACCACGCGAAGCAGATGGTCGCGTGGTCGCTCGGCGCGGTCGTGCGCGAGTTCCGGGGCGGCTGGCAGCGCGACGGGATGCGCTCGCGCCTTTCGACGAAGTCGATCCTGGCGATCAAGGGGAGCGCGGGCCGGCCGCACTCGCACACGCCGAGCCTCACGAACGTCATGCTGTTCGCGCGCGACCGCCAAGTCTGCGCGTACTGCGGCCGCCGCTTCCTCTATCGCGAGCTCTCGCGCGATCACATCGTTCCGATGTCGCGCGGCGGTCGCGACACGTGGATGAACGCGGTGACCGCGTGCCGCGGCTGCAACACGCGCAAGGGCAACCGCGCGCCCGAGCAGGCGAACATGCCGCTCCTCTACGTGCCTTACGTGCCGAACCGGCACGAGCACTTCATCCTGCGCAACCGCCGCATTCTCGCCGACCAGATGGAATACCTGCTCGCCGGCGTGCCGCGAACGAGCCGGTTGCATCTGCCCGCCGGCGCTTGACCGCGCGCCCGGCGCGCGCACGAACTCTCGCGCGGCGACGCTTTCCAACCGACGGGATTCGCGACCGTGCGTCCCGACTCTCGCGCGAGCGCCGCACGTCGATCACGGTCGCATTGCCAAGGGATGCCCGAGCCCTTCGGGCGGATGTTCTTCGGACGTCGCACCTTCGCAGGAGATTCGTATGGCCAACGACAACCAGTCGCGTGACAACCCGTCACGCCAGCAAAGCGCAGAGCGCTCGCAAACCGGCTCCGCGCAGCAGGGAACCGGCGCGCAGCAGACGAACTACGGACAAGGCTCGGGCGGCACCGGGCAGGGTGGCTACGGACAGTCCGGGCAATCGACGCAGGGCGGCGGCCGTTACGGCGGGCAGCCCACGTCGCGCGCGACCGGCGTGTCGACGTGGCAGGGCGGCCGTCAGGGCCGCGACCTTGCGCGCGGCTCGTCGATGTCGCCGTACTACGGCGGCGGCTTCGGCAGCGGGCCGTTCTCCATCATGCGCCGCATCAGCGACGAGATGGATCGACTCTTCGAGAACTTCGGCATGGGGCGCAGCCTGTTCCCGAGCCAGCCTTCGCAGGGCGAATGGAACGTCGGCGATTACAACCAAGGCATGCCGTCGATGTGGACGCCGCACGTCGAAGTGCGCGAACGCAACGGCAAGCTCGTGATCGAGGCCGATCTTCCGGGCATGAAGCGCGACGACATCAGCGTCCGCGTCGAGGACGACGAAGTGATCCTCCAGGGCGAGCGGCGCCAGGAATCGTCGGGCAACCAGGGCGGCTACTATCGCAGCGAGCGCACCTACGGGAGCTTCTACCGCACCATCCCGCTGCCGGAGGGCACGAACGCCGACACCGCGAACGCGACGTTCCGCGACGGCGTGCTCGAGGTCGAGTTCGACATGCCGCGCGGGCAGCAGCGCGGACGCACGCTGCAGATTCGCGAGGGATCGCAAAGCGGCGGTTCGAGCGGTACGGGCAGCGGCGCGACGTACGGCAGCGGCACGACCGGCTCGCTCGAAGGCGCGTCGAGCGGGGGCACCGGCACGTACGGCAGTGGCGGGACGATGCACACCGGTGCCAATCCGAGCAGCGGCCCGATGCACGGCGGCAGCACGAGCGGCACCGGCTCCGCGACGACCCAAAGCCAGCACGCGCAGTCGGGCACCGGCGGATCGTACGGCGCAGGGATGAGCGGCGGCACGGGGACGCAGCATTCCGCGTCCGGCGGCGCGAGCGGTCAGCAGTCGCAATCGGGCAGCGGCGGCGGGTCGCAGCAATCGTCGGGCAGCGGAACGATGTACAGCGGCAGCGGCAACCCGTCCGTCGGGGCAGCCGGCATCGGCGCAAGTCACGCTGGCTCGAGCGACAAGGCGCGCGACGCGAAGAGCTGACCTTCCCGTCATTGTCTCGAGGAAGCGGGCGGGCGAAGCAGTCCGCCCGTTCCGTTTCCGAAGCCTCCACCGTCATGCCTCCACCGTCATGCGCGCTTCGCAGCAACGCGTTTGCTGGCTGCACGATCTTCGCATTTGAAAACGGCTTGTCGCGTTTCGCGTCAGTGGCGCACGCTCGGCGGTTCCACCGCCCATCGCGGGGGTTTGCACGCACGTTCAAACCCCCTGATCGCCTTGGCACAGCGCTTGCGGCGTTCGCGTATATTCAGACGTTTGTAGCAGACGTACGCTCATGAGCGCACCCGAAATCACCGCGCCCGCCGGCCACATCCGCCTCACGTCGCACCATCCGTTCGGCGGTGCGGGCGGCGCACCGAAAATTCACTGGGGCGCAGCCGATCCCGCGAGCCGCGGCCCGGTCGTCGGCACCACGACCACACGCAATCACCGCAACGTCATCGGCACGCACAGCGGGAGCTACGGCGTGTATCGCGCGCTCGCCGTCGCGACGCGCTCGCTCGTGCGCGGCCATCGCGCCGATCTCAGCAACACGTCGCCGACGGTCGACATCGGGCCGTACCCGCAATGGTCTGACCCGTCGCGCATCGTCTCGCTCGATCCCTGGGGCGCGCGCGTGGCTGACGTGTACAGCACGTTTATCGCGGCGGGTTACGACGTCCGGCCGACGATCGCCGTCACACGAGCGCACATCGAGCTGCCCGAAATCCACGACGCGATCGCCGCCGGTCGCCTCGTCCCCGATGGCCGGTTGCTGCTCGCGCACGGCGCCGCGGTCGTGACGAAGGCGGCGATCGAGCCCGTGTGGTGGCTCCCCGGCGTTGCGCAACGCTTCGGCGTGGCCCAAAGCGAGCTGCGGCGCGCGCTGTTCGAGGAGACCGGGGGCATGTATCCCGAGCTCGTCACGCGGAGCGACCTCGAGGTCCTGCTGCCACCCGTCGGCGGGCAAACGGTTTACGTGTTCGGCGACGCGCGCGATCTCGCCAATCCCGACGTCACGCTCACCGCGCGCGTGCACGACGAATGCAACGGCTCCGACGTATTCGGCTCCGACATCTGCACGTGCCGGCCGTACCTCACGCACGCGATCGAAGAATGCATCCGTGGCGCGCAGGCGGGCGGCGTCGGTCTCGTCGTGTATTGCCGCAAGGAGGGACGCGCGCTCGGCGAGGTGACGAAATTCCTCGTCTACAACGCGCGCAAGCGCCAGGCCGGCGGCGATCGCGCGACCAATTATTTTTTGCGCACCGAATGCGTGGCCGGCGTGCAGGACATGCGCTTCCAGGAGCTGATGCCCGACGTGCTGCACTGGCTCGGCGTGACGCGCATCCATCGCCTCGTGTCGATGAGCAACATGAAATACGACGCGATCGTGAAGTCGGGCATCGAGGTCGGCGCGCGCGTGCCGATTCCGCCCGAACTCGTGCCGGCGGACGCGCGCGTCGAGATCGACGCGAAGATACAGGCCGGCTATTTCGCCGAGGCCGGGGTCGAAGCGTCGGTCGACACGCAGGGGAGGACGTTCTGATGCTCGTCGCCCCCGCCGCTGCCGTGCAGGAGCTGCAATCGAGCGGCGCCGTTCGCGAACGCTGCGCGAACGTGACGCGCGCCGTCGAGGAAGGTCGCTCGAACCATTTCCGCATCGATCGCAGCCGGCTGCCCGTCGCCGCGCGGATGGTCGCGGATTTCACGCGCGTGCGCTATCGCGACCTCGCGATTCCGTATCACAGCCGCTGGCGCCACTTCGATGCGGGCGGCCGCAGCCGGGTGAGCGAGCTCAACCGCCATCTCGCGTGCTACGGCCCGGAAGACCGCCTGCGCGCGCACATCGATCTCGCGGTAGTGAGCGTGCTGCTCGACGCGGGCGCCGGCGGCGCATGGCGTTACCGCGAGCCGGGCATGATCGACGACTATTCGCGGTCGGAAGGTCTCGCCGTGGCGACGATCGCGGCGTTCACCAGCGGCGCGTGGTCGGCGTCGCCCGGGGAGCCGTTGCGTGTCGACGGTGCGGCGTTGTCGCAAATGGACGCCCCGACGCTCGCGCAATGGTTCCAGGTGACCTCCGCGAATCCGCTGCCCGGACTCGAGGGCCGCGCCGCGCTCCTGCGCCGGCTCGGTCACGTGCTCGAAACGCGCCCCGACTGCTTCGGCCTCACAGCGCGGCCGGCGGCACTTTTCGAGCGCATGCACGGAGGATCCGAGATTTCAGCGGCGACGATCCTGCGCGCGCTGCTCGAAGCCTTCGGCGACATCTGGCGCCGCGACGGACAGATCTTTTCCGGCGACGTATGGACACATCCGCATGCCGGCGGCAGCGGCGCGAACGCCGGCTACGTTCCGTTTCACAAGCTGTCGCAATGGCTCGCCTATTCGCTGTTCGAGCCGTTCGAATGGATGGGCATCCGCGTCGTCGATCGCGATGCGTTGACCGGGCTCGCCGAGTACCGCAACGGCGGGCTGTTGATCGATACCGGCGTGCTGCGGCTGTTGCGCGAAGACGACCGCAACGTCGCGTGGGACGTCGGCAGCGAGATCATCGTCGAATGGCGCGCGCTGACGGTATCGCTGCTCGACGATCTCGCGCGCCTCGTGCGCGCCGAGCTCAACGCGCCGGCATTGCCGCTCGCGTCGATCCTCGAGGGCGGCACGTGGGCGGCGGGGCGCGAGATGGCGATGCGGTTGCGCAAGGGCGAGCCGCCATTGCGCGTGGTGACGGACGGCACCGTCTTCTAGCATGCCTGCGCCCGTTCACGTCCTCGACCATCCGCTCATCCAGCACAAGCTCACGCTTCTGCGCCGGCGCGAGACGAGCACGACGAGCTTCCGGCGGCTGCTGAACGAGATCGGCGCGCTGATGGCCTACGAGGTCACGCGCGACATGCCGATGCACGAAGTCGAGATCGACACGCCGCTCGCGACGATGCGCTCGAAGCTGATCGACGGAAAGAAGCTCGTGTTCGTGCCGATCCTGCGCGCAGGTACCGGTCTCCTCGACGGCTTCCTCGACGTCGTGCCCGGCGCGCGCATCGGACACATCGGCCTTTATCGCGATCCCGCGACGCTCGTCGCGATCGAGTACTACCTGAAGCTGCCGGGCGGGATGCAGGAGCGCGACGCGGTCGTGCTCGATCCGATGCTCGCGACCGGCCACTCGGCGGTCGCCGCCGTCGAGCGCCTGAAGGAAGCGCAGCCCCGCTCGATTCGCATGGTCTGCCTCGTCGCCGCGCCGGAAGGCATCGCGACGTTCCAGGGCGCGCATCCCGACGTTCCGATCTACACCGCCGCGATCGACCGCCAGCTCGATGCGCACGGCTACATCGTGCCGGGCCTCGGCGACGCCGGCGACCGCATCTTCGGCACCAAGTGAGCGCAGCGGCACCCTGACCGGGTGGCGGCCGGCTTTCGCTGCGACGCTTTCGGCGCCGTCTTGAACTTGCACGCTTCGCAAGCGTCGTAAGATCCACATTCGCGCCGGCACCGAGGCGGCCGGCCATCGAACTGGAGATCAACATGCGTGCATGGCTCGCGGCGTTCCTGGCCCTGGCGTTCGGCGTGGCCAACGCCGCCCTTCCCGATTACGCCGGTCCGATGCCGGCGTCGCAGAAGACCGGCGACGCGACGGCGGTATTCGCCGGCGGGTGCTTCTGGGGCGTCGACGCGGTTTTCAAGCACGTCAAGGGCGTGAAGAACGTCGTATCGGGCTACGCAGGTGGCAGCGCGGCGACCGCGAAGTACATGATCGTCGGCACCGGGGCGACCGGCCACGCCGAGTCCGTCGAGGTGACGTACGACCCGTCCAGGATCACGTACCCGGAACTGCTCAAGGTCTTTTTCTCGGTCGCGCACGACCCGACGCAGCTCGACCGGCAGGGCCCCGACGTCGGCACGCAATACCGCTCGGCGATCTTCTTCGCGAACCCGGAACAGAAGACGATTGCCGAGCATTACATCGCGCAACTCGATGCCGCGAAGGCGTTCGGCAAGCCGATCGTCACGCAGGTGACGCCACTCGACAAGTTCTATCCGGCCGAGTCGTATCACCAGAACTACCTCGCGCTGCATCCCGATCAGCCGTACATCGTCTACAACGACCTGCCGAAGCTCGCCGAGTTGAAGAAGCAGTATCCCGCGTGGTATCGGCCGTAGATTCACTCGTGAAGGAGCCGTCATGGATCTCGGAGGATTGCTCTCGAAGTACTTGAACGTGCCCGGCGAAGCGCATCCGGATACCGAGGATCACTTCGACCAGGTCGCGCAGCACGCGCCGACGCAGACCGTGAGCCAGGGCATCTCCGATGCGTTGCGCTCCGACCAGACGCCGTCGCTCGGCGACATGGTGAGCCAGGCGTTCTCGCAGGCCGACCCGCAGCAGCGCGCCGGCATGCTGAACGAAATCCTGTCGTCGCTCGGGCCGAACGTGCTGTCGTCGCTCGGCGGTGCCGCGGGCGGCGGCGCGCTCGGTGGCATTCTCGGCCAGCTCACCCGCGGCGGCACGCCGCAGGTCACGCCGCAACAGGCGTCTCAGGTGCCGCCGTCGGCCGTGCAGGATCTCGCGAATCACGCCGAGACGCACGACCCGTCGATCTTCGACAGGCTCGGCCAGTTCTACGCGCAGAATCCCGCGCTCGTCAAAGCACTCGGCGTTTCCGTGCTCGGCGTCGCGCTGTCGAAGATCGCGGGACGCATGCGGAGCTGATCGCGCCTCGCTCGCTCGGCCTCGACGAGGCGCTCTACGACTACGTGCTCGCGCACTCGCTGCGCGAGCATCCGGTGCAGCGCGCGCTGCGCGAAGCGGCGCAGAAGATGGCGCACGCCGGGATGCAGATCGGTCCCGACCAGGCGCAGTTCATGGCGTTCCTCGTGCGCCTGATCGGCGCGCGCCGCACGTTGGAGATCGGCGTGTTTCGCGGCTACAGCGCGCTTTCGGTCGCGCTCGCGCTGCCCGACGACGGCTACCTGCTGGCGTGCGACGTCAGCGACGAATACACGCGCACCGCGCGCGAGTACTGGGACGCCGCGGGCGTCGCGCACAAGATCGACCTCGTGCTCGCGCCGGCGCGCGAGACGCTCGACGCACGCATCGAAGCCGGCGAGGCCGCCACCTACGACTTCGCGTTCGTCGATGCGGACAAGCCGGCGTACGACGACTACTACGAGCGTTGCCTCGTGCTGATGCGCGAAGGCGGCGTGATCGCGTTCGACAACGTGCTTTGGAGCGGCGACGTCGCGCGGCCCGCGCAAAGCGAGGACACCGCGGCGCTGCAGGCGTTGAACGACAAGCTGCACGACGATCCGCGCATCGACGTCACGCTGCTTGCGATCGGCGACGGGCTGACGCTGGCGCGCAAGCGAAGTTAGGGCGGACTCCGTTTTCCCGACGCGCTGCGACATGGCGTGACGCCGTGTCCGGAAAATGCAATCGGCGCTTAATTACAATGCGGGCATGAAGATCGCCACGTGGAACGTCAACGGCATCCGCGCGCGTGAGGCGCAGTTCTGCGAATGGGTCGCGCGCGACCGACCGGACGTCGTATGCCTGCAGGAGCTGAAGGCGCAACCCGAGCAGATCCCGGACTCGTGCAGGCACGCCGACTACCACGTGTACTGGCACGGCATGCGTGCGTATTCGGGCGTGTCGCTGCACGTCGACAAGGGATTGCACGCTGCGGAGCCGCGCTTCTCGCATCCGTCGTTCGACATGGAGACGCGCATCGTCGAGGTTTCGCTTGGCGACCTCGTCGTCGCGTCCGTCTATGTGCCGAACGGCGGCAAGGACTACCCGGCGAAGCTTTCGTTCCTCGCGTCGCTCGCCGATTGGGCGGCACGGCTGCACGCCGAGGGCCGGCAGGCGATCGTGTGCGGCGATTTGAACGTCGCGCGCGCCGACATCGACGTGCATCCGCGCGAGCGCAAGGCCGGCGTGATCGGACAGCGGCCCGAGGAGCGCGAGCTCTTCGACCGCCTGCTCGGCGGGCACTTCGTCGATGTCGGCCGCGCGATGAATCCGGACGACGACACCATGTTCTCGTGGTGGCCGCCATGGCGCAACATGCGCCAGCGCAACATCGGCTGGCGCATCGACTACATCCTCGCGTCGAACGCGATCGCCGATCGTGTCGTGTCGTGCAAGGTGCTTGCCGACATCGGCACGAGCGATCACGCGCCGGTGCTGATGGAGCTCCGGTAGAACCGAAGCCGCCTGCGGCAATCTGACACATTCCGGGATCGTTTGTGCCGGCGCGCGCCGTCGCGCCGGCGGATGCGCTTCGTGTCAGGAGGACGACATGCAGGGAGCCTACGAAAGTGACCGCTTCGATGGCGGAAATCCGGGACCCGAGGTGATGCGCCGCCCGCGCCACCGGTCGCTCGGGAGCCACCGGCAATCGCATTCATCGCACGCGCAAAGTGCCGAGCGTCTCGCGCAAGGTCTCGGTTGGTTCAGCATCTCGCTCGGCCTCGTCGAGGTCCTCGCGCCGCAGCTCGTGTCGCGTCTCGTCGGGGGTCATGGCCGCTACACGAATTTGATCCGACTCTACGGCGTGCGCGAGCTGCTGAGCGGGGTCGCGATCTTCGGCGACGGCGCGCGGCCGACGACCGCGATGTGGTCGCGTGTCGCCGGTGACGCGGTCGATCTCGCAACGCTCGCCGCCGCCGGCGCGTCGCCACGCACGAGCCGCAGCGGCGTCGCGTTCGCCGCCGCGAGCGTGCTCGGCGTCACCGCGCTCGACGTGTACTGCGCGCGTCAGCTCTCGCGCGCGCAGGATGGCGAGGACGGCATCCGGATGACGCGCAGCGTCGTCGTCAACCGGCCGCCGCACGATCTCTACGCGTTCTGGCACGAGTTCGAGAATTTCCCGCGCTTCATGCATCACGTGAAGTCGGTTCGCGCGATCGGCCCGGGCATCGCGCACTGGGTCGTCAATGGCCCCGCGAGCAGCACCGTCGAATGGGATGCGCGCATCACCGAAGACGTGCCGAACGAGCGGATCGCGTGGCAGTCGCTGGAAGGCGCGGACGTCGAGCACCAGGGGGTCGTGCGCTTCGAGCCGCGCCCGGGCAATCGCGGCACGATCGTGCGCGTCGATCTGATGTACCGGCCGCCGGCGGGGACCGCCGGCAAGCTCGTCGCGACGCTCTTCAACGAATCACCCGAGCAGCAGATCTACGACGACCTGCATCGCTTCAAGCAAGTCGTCGAGACCGGCGAGGTCGTGCGCTCCGACGGGAGCCCCGACGGCATGGGCGACGTGCTGCAGCAGCCCGCCCAGCCGACGCGGCGCGTGCGCGACGAGCGCGCGACGGCGACGCCCGCGGATCAGGAAGGACGACCATGAGAGCGACCTGCTGGCACGGCAAGCACGACATGCGCGTCGACGACGTGCCCGATCCCGCGATCATGAACCGGCGCGACGCCATCGTGCGCGTGACCTCGACGGCAATCTGCGGCTCGGATCTGCACTTGTACGACGGCTTCATTCCGACGATGAAGAAGGGCGACATCCTCGGCCACGAGTTCATGGGCGAGGTCGTCGAGGTCGGGCCCGGCGTCACGAACCTCCGCGTCGGCGACCGCGTCGTCGTGCCGTTTCCCATCGCCTGCGGCAACTGCAGCGCGTGCCAGGCCGAGGCGTATTCGCTGTGCGAGAACTCGAACCCCAACGCATGGATGGCGGAGAAGCTGCTCGGCCATTCGCCGGCGGGCATTTACGGCTATTCGCACATGCTCGGGGGCTTCGCGGGCGGGCAGGCCGAGTACGCGCGCGTGCCGTTCGCCGACGTCGGTCCGCTGAAGGTGCCGCCGGGGATGAGCGACGAGCAGGCGCTCTTCCTGTCCGACGTGTTTCCGACCGGCTACATGGCGGCCGAGATGTGCGACATCACGCCGGGCGACACGATCGCCGTTTGGGGCTGCGGTCCGGTCGGGCAGTTCGCGATGGCGAGCGCGAAGATGCTGGGCGCTGAGCGAATCATCGCGATCGACCGCGTGCCGGAGCGCCTCGCGATGGCGGCGAATCGTGCCGGCGCGACCGACACGGTCAACTACGAAGCGCAGGACGTGCTCGACACGCTGAAGGCGCTGACCGGGGGTATCGGCCCCGACGCGTGCATCGACGCGGTCGGCATGGAGGCGCACGCGCCAGGCATCATGTACGCGTACGATCGCTTCAAGCAGGCGCTGATGCTCGAGACCGACCGGCCCATCGCGCTGCGCCAGGCGATCATGGCGTGCCGCAACGGTGGCACGGTGTCGGTGATTGGCGTCTACGGCGGCTTCATCGACAAGTTCCCCATCGGGTCGTTCATGAACCGCTCGCTCACGATGCGCACCGGCCAGTGCCACGTTCAGCGCTACATGAAGCCGTTGCTCGAGCGCATCGAGAACGGCGACATCGACCCGAGCTTCATCGTCACGCACCGGATGAGCCTCGACGAAGCCCCCGAGGCGTACGACCTCTTCAAGAACAAGCAGGACGACTGCGTGAAGGTCGTCCTGACGCCGTAGGATAGGGGGTGTCGGAGGAGTGTCGGAGGTGCCTCCGAC
>DASTGT010000090.1:0-25658 GCA_035718935.1 Casimicrobiaceae bacterium | reverse complement strand
CCAGCAGCGGCACGCGGCACTCAGCATGTGACGAGATCGGTGTGCCCGAAACCTTTGGAGTAGTCGAGGACGGAAATGACCGTCGGCGTCACGCGGAAGAGGCGAACTTCGTCCGGTGTGGGCATCTTCATCGGCAACGGGGGTGCATCGGCATACTTGAGCGGAAGCATCCGCAGAACTTTCTCCGCTTCGGCGCGATCGGTGACCGCATGCGCGCGCGCTGCCATCGACAACCCGGTGATCGCCATCACATCGGCAGTGTCATGATCGATGGTCAGCGAGATCCGGTCGTCGCGCGCGAGATTCCTCGCTTTCTGGCTGTCGATGCCGCACAGAAAATAGAGCGTCAGGCCTTCGTTGACATAGCCGACGGTCGTTGCCTGGGGCCAGCCGTCCGGTCGCAGCGTGGCGACCGTCATGATGCGGTGCCGATCCAGGAGCGACAGGATCGTGCTTCTCAGTGCATCGTCCATAGGTCCTCTCCTCTGGTCGTCGTGTCAGATCCGCATTCCGCTCGGACCTTGACGGGCGTCAATCGCCGGCTTCAACGCTTCTCCCGGCGTTCGCTCAACGTCGCCAATGAACGCGGACGCTGCACTCGTCCTTTCCGAAAGCCATGGTAAGCGTGCCATCGTGGGCGTAGCGCAGCGCTTCGCCGATGCGGCGCGGCAGGTGCACGTCGGTCGTCCTCACGACGACCCGATCTCCGTCCGCATCGACGCTCATGATGCGGTTCATGGGATGGCGCAACTGCTCCTGCTCCGCCTGGTTCTGCATGAGGCGCAGGAGCTCGTCGCGGTGTTCGGCCACATAGGACCCCGTCAGCGTCAGCTCCCCCGCCGGGAGGCGATCCTCGATGCGTTTGCACGCGGGGCACGTCGTCGTCGCCTCGTCCTTCGAATCCGACCCCCACTGCCAACGGCCGTCGCGATAGAGCACGCCGCACTTGATGCAGCGCAACGGCCCGGCGTGCTTTTCACGAGGGTGATATGGATCGTGGCGCGGGTCGTCGAACACGCGAGCGCCATGGCGGGGCGACTGGCCGGGGGGCGTTGCGGACGACGGCAAGCTGGTTCTACGTGTCAAGCAAACCTCCTTTGCGGCAGGGCACTCGTCTTAGCGACGGCGCCGTCAAGGCACGGTGACGGCTGACGTCGGGGCTTCCTCGAGCGCTACCGGCCTGCCAGTTTCGCCTTCCGGGCTTCGTACCATCAGGACGGGAACCGGGGCCGCGCGCAAGACCGCTTCGGCGGCGCTTCCCATGAGCAGGCGCGAGACGCCCCGGCGGCCATGCGTTCCGATGACGATCAGGTCTGCCTTTGCCTTTCGCGCCTCGGCCAGGATCGCCTGCGCGATCGGCTGTCCCCGCGATTCGACGAGAACGCTCTTCATCTCGACGCCGGCCGTGCGCGCGGCCGTCTCGGACCTGTCGAGGATAGTGCGGCCGATTTTGCGCCGTGCGCCGTACACTTTGTCGACGTAGCCGGCAGGCATGTAGCTGTCCTCGAGATTCATCGTGATCGACGCATCGTCGATCACGTGTACGCCGACGAGTACCGCGTGCTGGTCACTCGCGAGCTCCACGGCGGTCTTCATTCCGACGTTCGACGTGGAGCTGCCGTCGAGCGCGACCAGGATGCGCCGAAACATCACGAATCTCCTCCACGTCGATCACTCGCGACCATTGAACGGCACGCCGGGCACGCCGTTCTTGATCGCCGTCAATGCCCGATCGAGTCGTGCGCATAGACGCCGTCGTGCGGGCAGCGACGGCCGCGAGACGCACGGCGACGTTCGATTACTTGACGCGCGTCAACACGCTCCGCGCAATCAAGGGTAGGGTGCCGGAACGTGTCTGCGGGCTGCGCACTGATTCGATGATTGGCAACAAGCGCTTTGCGGTCGCGGCGTGCGTTCTCGTTGCAACGACGTTCGCGACGGACCGCGCACGCGCCGAGCAGGCGACAGGCGCTGTCCCCTTCGTCGCCGGCGGCGTTGGCGAGGACGCTCGCGACGAGCTGCTGCGCGTGGCCGGCGCGTACGACGTGCACGTCCTGTTCGCGAGTCCGGCCGGTGCGTACATTGCCGGCGTCCACGTCGTCATCCGCGACCGTACGGGCAGCACCTACCTCGCGACCGTCGCCGATGGTCCATGGCTGTTCGTGAACCTCCCTGCGGGCAGCTATGAAATGACGGCGTCGTTCGACGGGCGGCAGCTCACGAAGGCGTTCAGCGTGCCGGACCGCGGCACGCGGCAGCTCGTGTTTCGCTGGGCGGCGGAGTGACTAGGCGGCGTTGGCGACCGAGTTGCGCGACGGACTGCGCGATCGGCGAATGAGCGGCCGCAGTCCGCCCAGCGACCGGCGCCGATCTTCACCGCGAGGTCGTCGGGCAGTTCCTGCACGATAGGCGCGCACGCGAAAGGCGTTCGCGCTGTGGATCTCGACGCGATCGGCGATCTCCTGCAATGCGGCGGCGACGGCGAGGTTGGCGACGGGCATTCGCGTCGTGCAGCGGGCAGGCGGATCGGTGCGCCTCAGCGCGGATAGCCGACACTTTGCGCGAGCACGATCCGCTCGTGATGCGACAAACCCAGCGCGGCCGCCAGCGTACGCCGGTCGACGAGGCCGCGCACGACGGTTGCCAGGCCGCTGCAGGCGCAGAACAGATAGACGTTCTGCGCGATGAACGCGGCGTCGGCCGCGGCGAAGAACGCGCGTTGCTCGTCCGTCGCGTCGACCATCTTCGCGAAATCGGCGACGTAGACGAGGTTCACGGGCGCACCGGCGGGGAAATCCTGCACGCCGGTGAGCGGGCGAA
This sequence comes from Casimicrobiaceae bacterium, assembly GCA_035718935.1. Taxonomy (GTDB): domain Bacteria; phylum Pseudomonadota; class Gammaproteobacteria; order Burkholderiales; family Casimicrobiaceae; genus VBCG01. Next base: position 22,838 of record DASTGT010000090.1, on the reverse strand, counting down.
GGTCGCCGGCCTTGACGAGGTGCAGCGAGTGTGTCGAAGCATCGTAGCGGTAGGTATCGCTTTCGAGGACGACGAGCACCTCGATCTCGCGCCAGTCGCGCGCCGACGGCGCGGTCCGCGCGCCGCTGTCTTCGCGGTTGACGCCGAATGCGGCCCACAGCAGCGTGCTCAGCACCGTGCTGTCGAGGCTGCGCGAGGAAAATTCGCGCGTGCTATGGCGTGCACGCAGCAGCGCGAGCAGCGGCCGGGCGGCTTCCAGATCTGGTGCGGGCAGCGCAATCGTTCCGAGTTCACGCGTGACGGCGGGTGTGGACATGGGCTCCCTCCATAGGCTCCTTCGGACCTTCCAGCCTCTCGTCGCGGCGATGGCCTGACGTTCGTGCCCGCGGCGTCGCCGCCGGTTGGCGTTCTCTCCCCTATTGCACGAGCACGAACGTGCCCGGCGCATCGGCGAGCGGGGCGTAACGTACGTCGCCGCCGCCGATCGAAGGCGGCGCGACGGGCGACGCGGAGTGCGCCGACAACCACGCTTCCCAGGCGGGCCACCACGAGCCTTCGTGGCGCGTCGCCTTGCTCGTCCACACATCCGGATCGAGGTAGCGTCCGTCCGCTTCCCGACGGGCGATGCGATAGCTGCGCCCCGGGTGGCCCGGCTCGGAGACGACGCCGGCGTTATGGCCGCCGGTGGTCAGCACGAACGTGATCTCGTTGTTCATGAGGAGGTGCAGCTTGTAGACCGAACGCCACGGTGCGACGTGATCGGTTTCCGTCGACACGGCGAACGTGGGAACGCGTATGTCGGAAAGCGCCACCGGAGCGTCACCCGCATGCAGCCGGCCTTCCGCGAGGTCGTTGTCGAGGAACAGGCGCCGCAGATATTCCGAGTGCATTCGATACGGCATTCGCGTCGCGTCGGCATTCCACGCCATCAGGTCGGTCATCGGCGTGCGCTCGCCCATGAGATATTCGCGCACCATGCGAGACCAGATGAGATCGTTCGAGCGCAGCAGCTGGAACGCGCCGGCCATCTGGCGCGAATCGAGGAATCCCTGCTCCCACATCGTGTCCTCGAGGAACGCGATCTCGCTTTCGTTGACGAAGAGCGTGAGCTCGCCGGCCTCGGTGAAGTCGAACTGCGCGGCGAAGAACGTGAGCGACGCGAGGCGATCGTCGTCATCCCGGGCCATCGCCGCGGCCGCGATCGCGAGAAGCGATCCGCCGAGGCAATACCCGACCGCGTGCACCTTTGGCGCCTTGGCGATCCGCGCTGCTGCCTCGAGCGCCGCCATGACACCGAGCGTTCGATAATCGTCGAATGCGAGCTCGCGATCCTCGGGCCCCGGGTTCTTCCACGAGATCATGAATACGGTGAATCCCTGGCCGACGAGGTGGCGGACGAGCGAGTTGTGCGGCGACAGGTCGAGGATGTAGTACTTCATGATCCACGCGGGAACGACGAGGATCGGCTCGGGGCGAACGGTTGCGGTCGCCGGCTCGTATTGGATGAGCTCGATCAGCCGGTTGCGATACACGATTTTGCCCGGCGTGACCGCGACGTCGCGGCCCGGCAGGAACGCATCGGCGCCGGCCGGCCTGCGACCCGCGATCGCGCGCTCGACGTCGTCGAGCAGGTTGTAGCCGCCGCGCACGAGGTTGACGCCGAGCTGCGCGTATGTCGTGCGCAACGCCACCGGGTTCGTCGCAATGAAGTTCGACGGCGAGAACACGTCGAGCCATTGCCGTGCCGCGAACGCCACGAGACGCTCGTGCTGTTGCGTGACGCCGCGCACGTCGGTCGTGGCGTTGTGCCACCACTGCTGCAGGAGCAGGAACGACTGGTAGACGAGATCGAACGGCGGCGCCTGCCAGGCCGGGTCGTCGAAGCGATGGTCCTGCGGCAACGGAGCGATGCACGGCGCACAGGATGACGACCACGTACGGCGCGCCGTATACGAAATGAAGCGCAACGCCTTGCGCGCCGCCTTCTCGACGAGGCGCGACTGCTTGCCGGGAAGGAACGCGAGGTGCGCCGCCCAATCGCGATACGCCTCGGCACAGGCGATCGGCGAGATGCCGCCGGTGAGACGCGCGAGCGCCGCATGCGTCGAGCGATCGATCGCCTCGGCGAATGCGGTAGCCGCGTACGAATCGCGCAGAAGCGACGGATCGTCCTCGCCGCTGCACGTCTCGACCGGCGGCCGAGGCGCGACGCCGTCCTGCAGGCGGCGCCTCATGAGTGGCGGCGCACGGCGGCGGCACGCGGCTTGCCGAGCGGCGGGGGCGAGAGCGCCACGATCCGACGAAACAACGCATCGCACTCCCGTTTGGCGAGGCCAAGCAGCGGATCGGCGTGCTCGGTGAACGCGGCGTCGATCTCCTCCCAATCGGCCTTGCGCAGGTGCGTGCGCGCAAGGGGAAGCAGCTCGTCTTCCTCCGCGCGCATGTGACTCCAATGGAAGGCAGCGTACGCCTGCGCGGATTGCGCGAACGCCGCGAATCCGCCCGATTCGCCTTGCTTGTAACGCGCGAGCGTGTCTTCGAGGTCGCGCAACCTCTCGGTGCCCTCGCGGTGCTCGGCTGCGAGCCGATCGATCAGCTGGCCGCAGCCCGCGTAGCGAAGGCGCAGCAGCCGGAAGAGGTATGCGTCCTCCTTCGGATGATGAAACGGTTCGACGAACGTGTCCATGTAGCGCACCATCGCGTCGAACACGGCGAAATTCGCGCTGGCGCCGCAGAGCCGAATGTCGCGGATCAGGTAGAGCATGCCGTGCATGACGACGGCGAGCGAGCGATGCTCGTCCACGATCACGCGAATGGGCTGCATTGGCTTTCGAGGGCCTTCCGTCGCGAGCGTAGCGCTCGCAAGACGAGCCGGTCTTGACCGAGGTCAATGCCGGGTCGAATCGAAAGATCTGGCGCGCGTCTGACTTGCATCAACCGCCCACCGGCGCGCGGTGGGCACCATGGTCGGAGTAATACCGCCCCGGGAGATCGCGATGACGTACAAGTGCATGCTGGTTCACATCGGCGACGATGCGGCGGGCGAACGGCGCGTTCGGCTCGCCGCTGCGATCGCGCGCCGCTTCGACGCCAGGCTCGACGGCATGTATTTCGCGCCTGCGCCGCTCGATGTCGATCCGTCAGAGCTCCCGCCTCCCGAGATCGCGACGCGCCTTTCTCAGCGCGCGATCCAGGATCGGGTCGAAGCTTCGTTCCGCTCGGGTGCCGCAAACGCCGGCGTGCGCAACGTCGACGTCTGCGTCGTCGAGCGGTCGCCGATCGAGGAAGCCATCGCCGCGATGCGCTGTGCCGACCTGTCGGTACTCGCGCACGGCGGCCGCAGCGGTCCCGGCGGAGGGTTCGAGCGGCAGCTTGCCGAGCAGGCGCTGCTCGCGGCCGGGAGCCCGATCGTGTTCGTGCCCCACGCCCCGGCGACCGACGTCCTCGCCGATCACGTCGCCATCGCGTGGGACGGCGGCCGCGAGGCGGCGCGTGCAGTGCGCGACGCGCTTCCGTTGCTCGCGCAGGCGAATCGCGTGACCGTGCTTTCGTTCGGCGCTCGCGCCAAACTAGGGCAAGATGCCGGGCGGTCGCAGGCGCGCGTCGCGGCGTATCTCGCGACGCACGAGATCAGGCCGGACCTGCGCGAGATGGTGTGCACGCCATCGGAGGCAGGCGAGCTGTTGCTTTCGCAGCTCGCGGACCTTGGCGCCGACCTGCTCGTCATGGGCGCCTACGGCCATGCCCGCGTGCGCGAGATCGTGCTGGGCGGCGTCACGCGCACGCTGCTCAACAGCATGACGGTGCCCGTTCTCATGTCGCATTGAGAAAACGGGTCAGCGACGCGTGCCCGCTTCGGGCCGGCGGTCGATTGCGGGTCACGCCGGCGTGAGCGCCCGTGTCTTGCGCGCCGCATCCGCTTACAGCACCGTCGCGGGGAATACCACGCGCTTCGATCCCGATGCCGTCGGTTGCTTCTTCACCGGCGCGCGCTTGTGCGCGGCACGCTCCGGCATTCGCACGAGCATCACCGGAACGCGCGCTTCGCGCACCACCGCTTCGGCATCGCTGCCCATCAGCAAGCGCGAAAGCCCGCGCCGGCCGTGCGTGCCGATCACGATCAGGTCGGCCTTCGCCTTGCGCGCCTGCGCAAGGATCGCATGCGCGATCGTGTGCCCGCGCGTCTCGACGAGCACGGTCTTCATCTCGGCGCCGGCCGCTTTCGCGACCGTCTCGGCTTTCGCGAGGATCGCCCGACCGCTTTCGCGGAGCGACTCGTACATCCTGTCGACGTAGGCCGCCGGCACGTAGCCGCCCTCGAAGTTGACCGTGATCGCGCCGTCGTCGATGACGTGCAACGCCACGAGGCTCGCCTGCTGATCGCTGGCGAGCTGGAGGGCCGATTTGAATCCCGCGTTCGATGCGGTGCTTCCGTCGAGCGCGACCAGGATGCATTTGAACATCGCAAGCCTCCGTTTTCGATAATGACGAACGGGCTCCTGCTCCGGAGCGCCTCTCTCATTGCACATCGCGGGAACGAGGCGTGTGTTGATCGCGCTCAAGCCGACGCCGTGCCCGCACGGCGAAGCCGGGCGCCTAAGCGCCTCGTACAGGGCGTCGACGACGACGAGGGCGAGCCACAGAATCAACGCGAGCCCCTGGATAGTGTGGATTTTGCGCAGGCCCGGCTTGACGCGCGTCAATATCGGCGGCACCAAGGCTCCTATGCTGCAACGTGGGCGCCTGTACGACATGGGGCGCGCGAGCGCGGGGCGCCCGGCCGATGCACCGACAAATTCGGGAGGTCGATATGGCAAACGTGACGCGCTTCAACCCGCTCACGGAGCTCACCCGCTTCGATCCTTTCCGCGAGTTCGACGAGATCTTTCGTGTGCCGCGCAGCGTCCTGCGCCCCATGCCGGAGGAACCGCAGATCCGAATGGACGTGACCGAGGACGACAAGGGCTACTACGTCAAGGCTGACTTTCCGGGCGTGCGCAAAAAGGACATCGACGCGGCGTGCGAGAACGGCATCCTGTCGCTGACGCTGCCGAAGAAGCCGGGCAGCGCCACCGCGTTGGCCGTCAAGTAGCGCCAGCACGTCGACGCGGGCACGTCGGCATGCTGACCGAGGGCGACCTGGTGCGCCGGATCGAAATCGGCATCGACTCGCGCCGCCGGCGACGCGAGCGGCGCGCGCTGCACGTGCTGCTCGAACGCATCGACGGCGTGCGCGCCATGGACGATCGCGTCTTTTGCGTCGAGCCGATGTCCGGCACCATCGACGAGGCGCTGGGTGGCGTCGAGCCGGTCAGGCGGTAGGGGGCATGGCAACCGTCCTCACGCACGATCGCCTCGCCGCGCGCCGCGAGGCGATGATCGAGCATGCGATCGTCGGTCGCGGCATTCGCTCCGAGCGCGTGCTCGCGGCGCTGCGCAGCGTGCCGCGCGAAGCTTTCCTGCCGTCGTCGCTCGAGGAGTTCGCATACGAGGACAGCCCGCTGCCGATCGCGGAGGGACAGACGATTTCGCAGCCTTACATCGTCGCGCTCATGTCGGAGGCGCTCGATCTGTCGGGCGGCGAGAAGGTGCTCGAAGTGGGGACCGGCAGCGGCTATGCGGCGGCGATCCTCTCGCACCTCGCAGGGCAGGTGTACACGGTCGAGCGCATCGGACAACTCGCCGAAAAGGCTGCCGCGACGCTCGCCGACCTCGGCATCGTCAACGTGCACGTGTTGCACGCAGACGGCACGCACGGCTGGCCCGAGCACGCACCCTTCGACGCGATCGTCGTCGCCGCCGGCGGACCGATCGTGCCCGAATCGCTGAAGCGCCAGTTGCGCATCGGAGGTCACCTCGTCATCCCGGTCGGCGGCGACGTGCACGTTCAGGAACTCGTGCGCGTGACGCGCGTGTCCCACGACGAGTACGTCACCGAAGAGCTGGCCGATGTGCGCTTCGTGCCGCTGATCGGCGACGAAGGCTGGCGCGACAAGCCGCTGCGCGAGCGCCGGCGGAGCGCATCGCGCGCCGCGCAGCTGCGCGACCTCGCGCGCGCCCGCGAACCGTTTTCCGCGATCGAATCGGCCGACCTCGAGCCGCTGCTTCGGCGCATCGGCGACGCGCGGATCGTGCTGATCGGCGAGGCGACGCACGGCACATCCGAGTTCTACCGGATGCGCGAGCGCATCTCGCGCGAGCTGATCGAGAAGAAGGCATTTTCCTTCGTCGCGATCGAAGGCGATTGGCCCGACGCGGCTCGGATCGACCATTACGTGCGCCACGCGGAATATGCGCCGTCCGATTGGGTGGCGTTCGCGCGATTTCCGACGTGGATGTGGCGAAACCGCGAGGTCGCGCAGTTCGTCGAGTGGCTCCGCGCCTACAACGGCCGCACGGAGCCTTCACGTCGCGTCGCCTTCCACGGCCTCGACCTCTACAGCCTCTACAACTCGATGCGGTCGGTCGTGCGTTATCTCGACGACGTGGACCCGGCGACGGCACAGGTCGCGCGCCACCGCTACGCCTGCCTTACGCCGTGGCAGAGCGATCCCGCCACCTACGGCCACGCGGCACTGACCGGTCATTACCGGACCTGCGAGCGCGAGGTCGTCTCGATGCTCGCCGACCTGCTCGAGCGCGAGCGCGCGTACGCCGAGCACGACGGCGAGCGTTTCCTCGACGCCACGCAGAATGCGCGCCTCGTTGCGAACGCCGAGCGCTACTATCGAATCATGTACTACGGCTCGCGCGCGTCGTGGAACCTCCGCGACTCGCACATGTTCGAGACGCTCTCGGCGCTGCTCGACTTCCACGGGCCGGCCAGCAAGGCGATCGTCTGGGCGCACAACTCGCATGTCGGCAACGCGGCGGCGACCGAGATGTCGGCGCGCGGCGAATACAACATCGGCGAACTGTGCCGCAAGGCGTTCGGTGAATCGGTCTACGCGATCGGCTTCGGCACGAACACGGGAACCGTCGCCGCGGCGACCGACTGGGACGGCGAGTTCGAAGTGAAGCGCGTACGGCCCGCGCTCGCGGGAAGCTACGAGGCGCTCTGCCACGACGCCGGCGAGGGGCAATGGCTGCTGCCGCTGCGCAAGGCGCACGCGCCGGATGTCGCACGCAGCCTCGCGCCGCCGTTGCTCGAGCGTGCGATCGGCGTCGTGTATCGGCCGCGCACCGAGCGCGAAAGCCATTACTTCCAGGCCACGCTGCCCGGGCAGTTCGACGAGTACGCCTGGTTCGACGACACCAGCGCCGTCACCCCGCTCGCCACGCGCGAGCTGCACGGGATGCCCGACACGTATCCCTTCGGCGTGTGAGGCGACGCCTCACTTGCGCGTCGCTTGCTCGAAATGGCGCTCGCGAGCCACGAGGTCGGACACCACAACGAGGACCGTGAACAGTGGAAAGCACTACGAGACTTCGAGCTATCCAGACCGCTGCAACGTCATTCCCGAACCTCGCTGAGTTTGCCGCCCTCTCGAGGATCTTCGATGCAGTCGACGTCCTGCTCTATGTCGCCGACATGGAGACCTACGAACTGCTGTTCTTGAATGCCTACGGGCAGCAGCTATGGGGACCGAATGCCGTCGGTCAACTCTGCTACAAGGTCCTGCAGAGCGGCCAAAAAGGGCCGTGCCCCTTCTGTACCAATCCCCGCCTGGCCGAAAGCGGGCACGAATGCTCGCCAGTGGAGTGGGAGTTCAAGAACACGGTGAATAACCGCTGGTTTCTCTGCATAGATAAGGCCATCCCGTGGGTAGATGGACGTCTAGTCCGGATGGAACTGGCAATAGATGTAACAGAGCGAAAAGCGCGCGAGCAATTCCACGAGCAATACGTCGGCCTGATTTCTCACGATCTGCGCAGTCCGCTTTCTTCGATCATCAATTCGGCATCACTTCTGCGCCTATTGCTGGAAAAACACGGCGTCTCCGAGGGCGCGAAGCCCGTCGATGTGATCCTCCGCAGCAGCCGCCGCATGGCCGGCATGATCGATGACCTCCTCGAGACCACCCGCTTGGAATCGGTTCAGCTGCAGCTGCATAAGTCACGGTTCGATCTGAGCGAGTTCACGAGCGCGGTGCTTAGGCATCTGGGCGCGGAGGCTTCGCGTCACATTCGCTTTGAAGCCAACGACCTGGCGCCCGTCTTCGCGGACGCGAGCCGGATGGAGCGCGTCCTCGATAACCTGATTGGCAACGCCTTCCGGTATTCCTCTGCCGACGCGCCGGTGACGGTCCGGGTCGACGCCAATGAAATTGAAACGGTGGTGACGGTCATGGATCGCGGCGTCGGCATTCCCGCGGACGCGCTGCCCAAGCTGTTCCAACGGTTCTCCCGCGTCACGACCAACCCCGCGATAAAGGGGCTCGGCCTTGGGCTGTACAACAGTCGTCTGATCATCGAAGGCCACGGCGGTCGCATTTGGGCGCAGAGTGAACTTGGAGTTGGCAGCACGTTCGCGTTCGCGCTGCCCACCGCGCCGGTCGGTCCCTAGGTCAGTCTCGTGAACATCTGTTGCGGGAGAGCGCAACGTCGGCAATCGGTCGATGAGAGTCGACCAGCTAAGCTCCCCCGGATTGGCCGAGGAGCAACTCGCCGAAATCGGGTTCAATCGAGTTGCGCGGGCTCCGCACCTTGCGCGATACGGATGCCTAACCACGCGGGAAACACGGATGCCCATGGGTAAGAATCGTCCGATACCCGTCTCGACGCGAGCTCGATGCCTAACGTGGTCCGCGACGCTCATGCTCTTGAATGTTGCCGCAATCGCCTTTGCGCAATCACCTTGTCCAGGAATTCACGTGGATATCCTGAACATCAGAAACAGTACTGGAACGGTGGCTTGCGCCCTGTTCGAATCGCCGGAAGGCTTCCCTTATGAATACCTCCGCTCTGCGACGAACGTCATGGTGATAAAGATTCGCAAGGCGAAGGCGCGTTGTGACTTTCAGGATGTCCCGCCGGGAACCTATGCCATGGCTGTCGTTCACGATGAAAACATGAATGGCAAGCTCGATACCAATTGGCTCGGGCTCCCGATGGAAGGGTACGGGTTTTCAAACGATGCAAAAGCCGTCTTTAGCGCCCCTTCATTCGCTGACGCAAGCTTCACGTACGACGGTCGGAGCATAGATCTGACCATGACGTTGCACTACTGAGTTACCTAGCCCATGAGCGTGCCTAACCACCCCGTCAACAGGGACGCCCGCCGACGGCGCGCCTTGGTGGTCGCCGGTGACCTTACGTTCGTGCGGTCTTTCTTCTCCGATTGACGCCGCGTTCCCTGTCATCGGAATTGGTTGGTTCAATGCAAAGGAGAAACATCATGAAAGGTTTCGTACGGAACATCGAGAGCATTGCCGTTAAGAACGAGCAGTTCCGCCGGGTGCTGTACACGGCGAAGAATTGCCAGCTCGTCGTCATGGCGTTAAAGCCCAAGGAAGAGATCGGAGCCGAAGTTCACACGCTGGATCAGTTCTTTCGCGTGGAGGATGGGACTGGGGAAGCGATTCTTGACGGTGTGCGCACGGCGATCCAACCCGGTTTTGCGGTCATCGTCCCGGCTGGGGCGAATCACAACATCATCAATACTGGCAGTGTGCCACTCAAGCTCTACACAATCTACGCACCGCCCAATCACCGAGACGGCGTTGTCCACCGTACCCGCGCGGATGCGGAGGCCGACAATGAGCACTTTGACGGCAAGACGACTGAATGAAGTTCTGGTGTTGGCGCGCTTGTGAAAAGATGACCAGGTTGAGTCCTGCGCGTGTCAAACGCGTGGCGCTGAGTGCGCCCGGCGGAGCGTGATCACGGTCGGTACTACTCCGACGTCAAGAAGTGCGCAGCGAGGTCACACTCGTTCCGCGCTTTGAGTTTCCGTCGGCAGGCGCCCCGATATCAATCGCGCACAGTGCCTATTCCCGCTACTTAATCGGGCCTTTCGCGCGCAACGCCTTCACTTGCTCGGCCGTCACCGGCTTGCCTTGATTGCCCCACGAGGCGCGCTCGTGATTGGCAATGTCGGCGATGTCGGCATCGCTAAGCGTCGCGGCGAACGCAGGCATCGGGGTTGGATATGTCACGCCGCCGATCGTCACACCTTGAGCCCCATGCAGGATCGTATCGACCTGCGTCGTGGGGTCGGCGTTGAGCACCACCGCATCGCCCTTGAGCGGCGGAAAGGCACCGGGCAGCCCCGTACCCGTCGGCTGGTGGCAAGCCGCACAGTTCGCGCCGTACAAGGAAGCGCCGCGCGCGGGATCGAACTTGTACGGACCGGCGGGTGCCGCGGCTGGGCCGGCCGGCGTCGCTGCGGCCGACGTGGCAGGCGTTGCCACGGGTGCCGCCTGCGAGATCGGTGGCTTGGCGGCGGCCGTCGCGCCGGCCGGTCCCTGCACGTCGAGGACGCCGACGGCGCCGATCATGAGATGCGCGAAGGAGTGGTCCACGAACGGGTAGTGGCCGGCCTCCGGGATCACGAGGTCGAAGACCGCGCCCGCGCCGGGGCCGACGCTGTAGGTGGAAACGCCCGTTTGCGCGTGTGCCGCGTTGCCATCGGGGTAGACCGCGTCGAAGATCCCACCGATCACGTGGAAGGACGACCACAGGCTCGGGCCGGCGTTCACGAAGTAGATGCGCGCGCGCTCGCCCGCCTTGACGGTCAGCGGACGATCCCGGTACTGGAACGCGACGCCGTTGAACACCACTTCGTCGGGACGCTCGGCGAGCATCTTCTCGTAGCTCGGTCCCATCAGTCGACCGGAGATCTGCTGCGTGTACCACTCGCTCTGCACGATCACGTAGCTCTCCGCCGCGGGAGGCAGCGGCGTCGTGGGCGAGACGATGATCGCGCCGTACATGCCGTTGCCCATGTGCAGCAGCACCGGCGGGGTGCCGCAGTGGTAGACGAATGCCCCCGGCACCTTCGCCACGAAGGAATACGTGATCTTCTCGCCCGGCTTCAGCTCCGCGTAATGCAGATTGGGAGGCGTGATCGCGGAGTGGAAGTCCAGCGAATGCTCCATGTTGCCGCGGTTGGTGTAGGTGACGTTGACCGTCTGGCCCTGGCGCACATGGATCACCGGTCCCGGTACCTCGTTGCCGAACGTCCACGCCTGGTACTCGACGCCGCTGGCGATCGAGACGGTTTTGTCGGTCGACTCGATATTGATGTCCACGCTGTCGCCTGGGGTGAGCGGAGGCAGTCGCGCATCCCGGGCGCTCGCGACAGGCTCCTTCGAGGCGAGCGCGAGCGGCGATACTGCGGCGGCCGCGGCGGTGGGCGTGGGTGCCGCGACGTGCGTGGTGCTTTGCAAGCCACCGATCAGGAAGAACACCAGCAGCGCGATCCCGACGATCGCCGTGACCTGCGCGGCGACCGACGACCGGTTTGGTGCGTGCAGCGGGACGCCATGGCTCCATTCGGCGACCCGGCTCCAGGCCGGCCATCGCCGCTCGATGAGGTAATCGACGCTGTACGGGCTGGTGCCGCTGCGATAGTTGATCCCGATGAGCAGCAGGAACACGAGCACGTACGTGATCGCGGTGCCCATGTTCGTCGCGCCGACCGTGTAGGGTCCGCCGAAGCCTTCGGCCGTGGCCCAGATCAGTAGGCTGAACAACGCGCCGAGCACATACGTGGTCTTGCGTGCGAATCCGAGCAGCAGCGCGATCGCGAGCAGCGTTTCGGCAATCCGCGTGAGCCACACGAACAACATGGCGTGCGGCGTGACGATCGCGATCCACATGTCGAACCACCACGCCGACCATGCAGGCTGCCCCTGCGACGCGTTGTGGAGATAGCCGACGTAGTTGGAGGCGAACTGCGACGTCCACGTGAACGCGGCGCCGATCGCCCAGATGATCCCGAATGCGATTCGGAGTGCCGCACTGGCGACATCGGGCCAGGCTTCCGAGGACCGTTCACCGTCACGCGGATCTGTCATGCGCTGCCTTTCTGCTCTCGCGGATGATTTCCAAGATCGGCGCGAACTTTTCAATCGCGCCGGGGGACAGGATTTCCTTATTCATTACGCCCTAGTCTAGCGGAGCCTCGTCGGCGAGCTCGGCGTGAATGTCTTCGTTGAGGTTGAGGCGGATGCACCGCTGACATGGTGCCGACATGTTTGTATGCTATGCACGTGTGTACGATGATCCGATTGCCCGCAACGTTCCCCATGACATGACGAATCCAGCCAAGAACACGATCTGTCTTTGGTACGACCGCGACGCTGAAGAGGCGGCGAGGTTCTACGCGAAGACGTTTCCCGATTCATCCGTCGGGCCGGTTCATCGCGCACCGGGGGATTTCCCATCGGGCAAGGAAGGGGATGTACTGACGGTCGAATTCACCGTCATGGGCATACCCTGCCTCGGCCTCAATGGTGGACCCGCATTCAGGCACAACGAGTCATTCTCGTTTCAGGTCGCAACCGTCGATCAGGCGGAGACCGATCGCTATTGGAACGCGATCGTTGGCAACGGCGGCGAGGAAAGCGCATGCGGCTGGTGCAAAGACAAGTGGGGACTGTCGTGGCAAATCACGCCGACCGCGCTGATCGAAGCGATAACCGACGCCGATCGGGCCGCCGCCAAGCGAGCATTCGACGCGATGATGACGATGAGAAAGATCGACATCGCAGCCATCGAGGCGGCGCGGCGGGGCTGACAGTGCTCCGATCAACCGGTGGCGAAACCGAAAATGCCGTCCCAATCCGCGCCAGGCGGGCTCGCGCGGAAGTGGACGATGCGCTCGCGATAGAGCCGGTAGAGCTTCACTTCCGGCGCGGCGGCGGCGAGCGCCTCGAGCAGTGCGTCGGCCTCGTCCCAGCGTTGCGCGCGGAAGTGCGCCAGCGCCTGGTGAAAGCGATCGATCTCCGCAAGCGTGTCGCCGCCGATCTCGCCTTGCACGCCGATCGGCTGGTAAATCGCCACCGCCTGCTGCTTGCCCTTTACCCGAACCTTGTCCACTTCGCGGTAGACGAAGTGCTGCACCGCTCGCACGATGTTCTCCGAGACGAGGACGCCCACGCCGTATTCCTTGGTGAGACCCTCGAGGCGCGAGGCCAGGTTCACCGCGTCGCCCATCACCGTGTATGAACGGCGGAATTGCGAGCCCATGTCGCCGACGCTCATCGTGCCGCAATTGACCCCGACGCCGATACGCAGCGAGGGCCAGCCTTTCTTCGCGAACAGCGGGTCCAGTTCGCGCAGTGCCTTCTGCATCTCGAGGCTGCATTCGAGCGCGCGCCGCGCATGTTCGGCGTCGCGCACCGGGGCTCCCCAGAAAGCCATGATCGCGTCGCCCACGTATTTGTCGACGGTGCCGCGCTTGTCCTGGATGCAGATGGTCATCCGCGTGAAGTAGGCGTTGATCAGGTCCTTGAGGTCTTGCGGAGTGCGCGTCTCCGCAATCGAGGTGAAATTGCGGATGTCCGCGAAAAGCACGGTCATGTCGAGGCTCTGGCCGTGCATCGAATACTCATCGGGATGTTCCGCCATCTCGGCGACGATTTCCTTCGGCACGTACGTGCCGAACAGGTTCGTCATCAACTGCAGATGACGGGTTTCGGCGAAGAAACCCCATACGACGTCGAGGAAGTAGAGACCAACCAGCATGACGAGCGGCCCGGCCAGCGGGAGCACCAGATTGCGCGCCTGCCACGCCCACGCGTTCACGCCCAACAGCAGCGCGAGCACGACGGCGGTGGCGAGTGTCGCGCCCAAGGCGGAGAGTCGCGGCAGGAGCACCACGAGCGGAAGTCCGACGAGCAGGATGGTGAGCACTGCAATGGCGAGCGTCTCCGCCGGCCGGGATTTCATCGCGTTGTCGAGTGCGCCGGAAATGAGGCTCGCGTGGATCTCCACACCGGGGAGGTCTTCCTGCGTGGGCGTGGCACGGACGTCGACGAGTCCTCGCGCCGAGGTGCCGACGAGGACGATGCGGTCCTTCAGCTCGTCGGCGCCGACCGTGCCACGGATCACATCGGTCGCCGAGACGTAGCGGTAGCTGTGCTGGGCTCGGAACGGAACGAGCGCCGCCATCCTCTCGTCGAGCGGAATGCGCACCATGTCGCCGAGGCGCACGAAACGCATCCAACCCAGCTTGCGGCCGCCCGAGTCGACGATGGTCGTCTCGAGCTTGATCGGCGCGTTGCCGAGATAGACGCGAAGAACGGCGAGCGACAGCGCTTCGAAGAAGTCGTTTCCCACCTGCATGAACATCGGCACGCTGCGCGTGACACCGTCCGGGTCGAGCGCCTGATACAAATGTCCCGCGGCGGTGGCGGCCGCCTGCAGCGGCGCAATGTTGCCGCTGTAGCCGGGGCCGGTGAAATAGCGGTACTCCGCGTTCTCGAGAGCGCGCATGGGAAATGCCGGGCGCGGCAGGACACCGGATCGTTGTGTCTGGGCGCTCACCAGGAATCCGAGGACCACGGGATGCTTCTGGATTTCTTCGGCGAAGGCTCGGTCGTAGTCGAGCGAAGGGCGAACGCGCTGGAGGAAAGCCTGGAACGCCGCGTCGTCGCGCAAATCCCCGCTCGCGGCCGCCTCGAGGACCGGCAGGCTGGCGTTCGTGTCGGGCTCCGGAAATGCAAGGTCGAAGCCAACGACGCGGACGCCATAGCGCGCGAAGAGCTGGTGCAGCATCAGCGCGAGCTTGTCGCGTTGCCACGGCCAGTGTCCCTCGGCGCTGAGGCTTTTCTCGTCGATGTCGACGATGACGATGCGCGGATCGCGCGTTCGCGGCAGGAACAGGCGGACTCTCGCGTCGTATGCCCAGAGTTCGAGTTGGGCCAGCGCCCGGATCTCGACCCAGCCCGCAGCGTCGACCAGCAGGCAGGCGACGAGCGCCAGTCCGATCGCAAGGCGAACGACGGCACTGACCGAAAACTTGGGGATCCTTCGAGCGATTGTCACGATGGCGCTATGCTTTCGGTGCGCGAAGCATAGGCGATGCTCCTTTGACCGTCACGCGCCAAACGGCCAAAATCGAACTCGAGCCTCACGAAAGCGTGCCGATGACCAGGTATGGAAATAACGAGGATCCGCGCCGTCGCCTTCTGATCAAGGCGCTCGCCGCCGGGTCTTTCTCCAGCGTCGTAGTAAGTCACGACGCGAGCGCGCAGGTTCTGGGGCGCCGCCCGGCGCCATTACCGCCCGGGAAGTCGATCTATCGGATCGAAGGAGAGGTGCTGGTCGACGGTCGACCGGCGACGCTCGACACGATGGTCGCCGCAAACTCGACCATC
Organism: Casimicrobiaceae bacterium; assembly: GCA_035718935.1. Taxonomy (GTDB): domain Bacteria; phylum Pseudomonadota; class Gammaproteobacteria; order Burkholderiales; family Casimicrobiaceae; genus VBCG01. Next base: position 7,572 of record DASTGT010000090.1, on the reverse strand, counting down.
CAGACCGGCAAGGGCAGCGAGATTGTCTACGCCGTGGGCGAAACCGCCCACCTGCAACGTAGCGAAAGCGAAGTGACGCTGGAAACGAAGGAAGCGAATTCGGTGGTCGTATCCGGCCTTCGGGTTTTGACCGGAAAGATCCTCTCGGTATTCCCGAGCGGCAGACCCGTGCGCATGACGACGAGGAACGCCTCCATCGGCATCCGCGGAACGGGGACCTACATGGAGTCGGACCCGGACCAAACGTACTTCTGCACGTGTTACGGCACCGCCGACATCGCCTCCGCGGACGATGCGACGAGCCGCGAGACGGTCGTATCGCGGCATCATGACCGGCCGCTCTACATACTGACGGGCGAGCAGCCGGGGCGAAACATACGTGCGGCGCCGTTCATCGATCACACCGACCAGGAACTGATGCTGATCGAGGCGTTGGTAGGCCGCACGCCGCCATTCGTCTTTCCGCGGGACGACTATCAACAGCCGCGCCGGCGCACGTACTGATCCGTCGACAGTCGCTTATGGCGGCGCGCCGTTGAGCGCCCAGTTGAGGAAGAGATCGTATTTGGCGCGCGCCGGGTCGCCGGGCGCCAAAGTCGTGTCGAAGCCTTGACCGAGTCCACCGAAGTGATGGTGGCCCGAAGGCTTCTCCAGCAGCGGGCTCGCGACGATCTCCTGGAAATTGATGCGGCTTCTGACTTCGGCGTAGAACCAGGCATCGTCCGTTGGCGTGATCCCGCCGTCGCCATCCCGGTCGTAACTGGTGAAATCGATCGGCGCCTTCAGCGGCGTGGCTCGATTGTGGCAGCCCTGGCATTCCTTCCCGTCCTGCAGCGCCGCTTTGATGTCCGAGAAACGAATGGCCTCTGGCGCCGGAGTCAACGTGTTCTTGACCACCAGTGACACCACTTTCGGCGCGCTCCGCGCCGCGCCTTTGCTCGCGACGAGGCTCACCAGGTACGTCCCATCGTTCGTCGCGTTGAAGATGGGCTGCGCCGTGTTCGCATCCGTGAGCGTGGCGCCTTTCACCGGAGTCGCGCCGTCCGGGCCCGAGACGATCGACCATGCGTAGGTATCGGCAAAGAGGCTGTTGCTGGCCGATAGGCGCGTATCGCCTTGGCGGACCACACGATCCGGTCCTGGATCGGCGATCGGACGCCCCGGGCGTAGAACGGCGCCGCCGGGGTCGAGCGCTGGCAAGCCCTGGCCGACGAGAAATTTAGCCAGTACCGCTTCTCCGGGGGAAGCGTGGAACGTGTTGTACACGAGCTCCGCCAGCGGCATGTTGCCGCGATCGATGACCGTCGCAAAGGTTCGCTGCGCATAGGACTGGAATTTCTCGAAGGTGGCGAAGCCGATGTCCGATTGCCTTCCCGTTCCGCGCATCAGGTGGCAGACGCGGCACGCGGGCGCCACGACCGTCTCGTAGAGCGAACTCTGTCCAGCGGCGACCCACGAAGGCGGTGGCGCCGACGCGGCATAGACCGGGTTGGGCAGCCCATCGCCGCCGTAGCCTTCCTTGATCAGCGCCGCGGCCGTGCCTTGCCATTCGCCGATGCTCGCGGCGCGCCGGCAGGCATCCTCCGGGAACGCCGACGGTGCGGGCAGCGGGTACGAGCACAGGATCATCCTGTTGATCGTCTTGAGCGCAGCCTCCTGGTCCGTGCGCGTGAAACCCGGTTTCGTGGAGAACTGGAAAGTGTCGACCTCCATGGGCGGCAACTGCGCCAGGGTATCGCCGCGCGCGCCCGAGACCGCGTTCAGGAGCAGGGCGAAGTGGCGCTTGCCCGAGGCGTCGGGTGGCGTCAGCGCATCGGCCCTCCCGCCATGGCAGGCAATGCAGGGTCCGGGCATCGCCTTGTCGCCACGGCCGTCGACGTCCGCCATGTTGTCGCGCACGCCGGTCGTGACGTTGAAGTTGTAGAACTTCGCGAAGCTCGCTCCACCCGCGGGGCCCGGGCTGAACTCGATGCCGGCGACGTAGACGAGCGCGTTCGGGTCGCGGACGATCGCGGCCTCCAGGTTGACCGGCGAAAAGCCGTAGGCCGCGCCCGTCTTGATGAGATAGTTCTCGACATAGAAGGCCAGCGTGCCGTCGATGTTCTGGCGCGCCGTGATCCGCCGCCCGAAGCCCAGATCGCGCGAGTCGCCGAAGACGACGGTGATTTGCGCGCCGGTCCCGGTATCGAAGCCGTTCGCTGCCCGCCATTTGGCGAGCGTGTCCTTCGTGTTGTTCGGATCGATCGCTTCGTAGTAGGCCTGCGCATACGCAGGCGTGTTGGTTTCCAGCGAACCGTCCGGTTGCACGTGGGCGTTGGGAAACAGCAGGAAAGCGTTCGGCTCACCCTGCGCGATGACCGGGTCGGTTCCGGGATGAACGTCGTTCGGGCTTCCCCCGCCGCCGCAAGCCGCCAACAGGAGTGCCGCAGCCGCTGCGAAGACCCAGCCGAAGTTGCGCGCGAATGCCATGATTCAATCGCCTAGAAGCGCTTCAGGAAAGCGATGGAGTACTGGTTGTCGACGTAGCGCAGCGAGCTTTGCGCATCGAAGCCCAGCCGGCCGGTCGGTGTCGACTGTGCGCGTCGCCACGAGATGTCGATCGATGCGCGTTGACCCACCGGCAGGTTGTATCCGAGGGTACTGATCCACGTACGAGCATCGGAGCGGTAGGCGAACAGCTGCTTGTCGGGGAACGCGTCGTCGAGCACGAAGACCTGTGCGAGGCTTACGTTCACCAGCGTCGCGTGACCGTCCGATACGGTATCGCCGCGTCGGTACTCGCCGCTGACATACAGCGTCCCTCGCTCGCCCAACGAATAATCGAGGTCGAGGCGCGCGGAATAGTCGGCCAGGTCCCACGCTTCGCTTCGGGCGCGGCGCTGATTGCGTGCGAGTTCTGCCAAGACGCCGATGCGATCGGTCAGGTCGCCACGTGCGCTCACGCCCACGGAATAATGACTGCCGTCGCGCAGGTGCGACGCGTAGCTGGCCAGCCAGCCACGCGCAAACGCCGCGAATGTTATCGCGTCGAACGCGCCCGACTGTCGGTACTGAAGCTCCGCCTCGAGGCCGCCCGACACGTTCGAGAGGCCGTTGTAGCGGATGAACTTCTCGCCGCTCAGGAGACCGGTCAGGACGAACCGCGCGTGGTCGTCGATGCGCAATGCGCGGCTTGCAGTCAAGTTGAGCGCGAGCAGCTGATCCCCCAGGATCTCGTCGTCGGCACGGGCGCGGGTGACGTTGTCGTCGTACGTGTAACCGACGTCGACCTGCACGCTGTCGAGCATGGGCCGAGCGGACCCGGGCGCGGAGGACGGGCTCAGGGCAGCGGGCACCGGAGCTGGCGCGGCCTCGGCTTTCGTGACGGTGTCTTGCGCCGTCGCCATTGCGCAGAAACCCAGGAGAACGCCTAGCCCGAGTGCGGCTCTTCGCAACATCTGCCTTCCACCGAGCGTTCGTCGAATGGACACGCGACGCTACGCCGTTGCCTTTCGAGGGTCAAGGAATGCCCGCGATGACGGCGATTTCGCCTGGCCCGTCGAAGCGCTACGGGTGAGCGGAACTCCCCCGCGCTGACTTCTTGGCGGCTGACTTCTTGGCAGCTGACTTCTTGGCGGATGACTTCTTCGCTGCCGATTTCGTTGTTGCCCGCTTCTTCGACACCGGTTTCCTGGCGGATCGTTTCTTCATCGAAGCCGACTTCGTCGATGACGCCTTCCCATCCATCGCGTCGAGACGCGCCTGCAACGCGCGCTTGCCGAGCGCGCGCAATTGTGCGATCACGGCGAGTCGATCCTGACCCGGGCGATGCGTGCCTCGTTCCCAGTTGTAGATCGTCTGCTCGCTTACGTCGAGAAGCTTCGCGTATTCGCCCGCAGTCAAACCGTGTTTGGTGCGTTGCGTGCGTAGTCGGCCGGCGGAGAAGCGCAGCTTCGGGCCGCCTTCCTCGGGCGAAGCGCTCGCCGGCGTACCATGACCGTCGGCGACGCGACGGTGCAATGTCGCCACCTGACGCTCGAGCGCGCTCAGCTGCCTGCGCAACGCTGCGATGTGATGACGATACTGCGTGGACGCTTTGCGCGCCGCGCGAACCTCGCCGCGAAGCTCGCGTCGGGACAAACGAGCGATTTCCTGCCGAAGCATCGATCCGATATCAGGCATGACGGTTCCGAGGGGGTTGGGTCAAGGATAGGGGTCTTAACCGCTTGTGTCGGCAGTCGACCGACAGGAGTATCAGCATGGTAAAGGTGGTGGCGACGGGCTTTTGCCCGCCAATATACGGACTTGTACAGACTTAAGCGATGGGATGCCGGATGAGCCGAGGATAGCTCACCCGCAAGAAGCGCCTCGCCCGCACCTGCTACGCGGCCGGTGAGCGAGGTCAAGGAGAAGCGGATGAAAAAGCTCGTGGGATCTGCGATCGCCATCGCCGCGGTCGGATTGACGCTCGCCGGTTGTGCGAGCTACGACGACCGTTCCGGCTACTACGACGGTCAGCCGTACAGCGGGTACTACGGCGATGACGACGGCCCGTATTCGTACGACAGGCCGTATTACGACGGACACCGCGGGCGAGGCAACGACAGTCGCTCGGCAGCGCCGTGGCCGTCTCGCCCCGACGACCCGTGGGGCGGCACGAACAAGCCTAACGATCGAAATTCACAGCAGTGACGAAGTAGCCGACGACTCGTTCACAGCTTTAGGCGCGACTAAAAGGGGAAGTTCTTGGTGCCAGCGTCCGGTGATCGACACCGGACGCCTGGCCACCGACGCCCAGCACGGCGATGCCGCGACCGCCTTTAGGCCGCTTGACCCTTCATGTTGCGTCCGCGAAGGTGCTGCTCCACGGCGTCCGCCATCGGTCCCACATCGCGGACCGCGCGGCGCAGTTCGTCCTCCGACACCCCGAACTTCTGGCTCCAGTGCCGCAGTTCGTAGTCCTGGTCGACGTTGATGCGCTGCCGATCCCCGCCGCCGCGAATGCTCGGATTGTCAGCCACGGTTTCTCCTATCGAGGGAATGACGTTCCCCACGATATAGGCGGGACCGGGGAGGCGGTATCGGCGAAACGCGTGAACAGCCGTGCGACAACGCCTACGATCGCCGCGCATCGAGGCATCGAGAAATGGGTGCACGCGTCCCTCCGAGCGGCCGGTCTATCCTTCAATCATGAGCGCTTCGTACCCCGAACGCATCGTCTGCCTCACCGAAGAACCGACCGAGGTCCTCTACGCGCTCGGTGAAGAGCGTCGGATCGTCGGCATTTCCGGTTTCACCGTCCGCCCGCCGCGCGCCCGCCGGGAGAAGCCGCGGGTTTCCGCCTTCACCAGCGCGAAAATCGACGAGATCGTCGCGCTCGCGCCCGACTTCGCGATCGGTTTTTCCGACATGCAGGCCGACATCGCGCAGGCGCTCGTCAAGCGTGGGATCGAAGTCTGGATCTCCAATCACCGATCGGTGGACGGCATCCTGGGTTACGTCCGGCGCCTCGGCGCGCTCGTCGGCGTCGCCGCAAGCTCGGAAGCGTATGCGCGAGCGCTGGAGGCGGGGATCGCCCGAATACGCTCGCGAGCGCGCAGCCTTCCAAAGAGGCCGCGCGTCTACTTCGAGGAGTGGGACGAGCCGATGATCAGCGGCATTCGCTGGGTCAGCGAACTGATCCGGATCGCGGGCGGCGACGACGTCTTCCCCGAACGCGCGGCCGCGAGCCTCGGTCGCGATCGCATCGTCGCCGACGCGCGCGACGTGATCGCGCGCGCACCGGACATAATCATCGGGTCGTGGTGCGGCAAGAAGTTTCGGCCCGAAAAGGTGAGGGCGCGCGCCGGTTGGGGCGCGATCCCCGCCGTGCGCGATGGCGAGTTGCACGAGATCAACTCGCCGCTGATCCTGCAACCGGGGCCCGCCGCATTGACCGACGGGCTGGACGCGCTGCACTCGATCATCACGCGCTGGGCGGAGCGATAGGGCGAAGGCCCGGCGTCGAGCGACGTTCCCGACGTATCACGCCGGGTCATCCGCCCACGGCGCGCAGATCGAGGTCGTAGCTTCGTCCGATGAAAATCGCGCTGTCGCGGTGGTCGCGCAGTTGATCGCCGGTGTTCGGATGGATGAACACGTCGAGCGCCGCGTGATTGAGCGCGAGCCAGCCGACGACGGCGGCGAATTCCGCCGGTGCAATGCCGATCTGGTAACTCCACTGCGGATGCGGGCCGACGGGTCGCTCGTGAAAGCGACCCATCGATACGCGATCGCCGAATTGCGCGATGATGCGCTCCCGCAACGCCATCGCGGCGTCGCGGCTGGCCGCGTCGAAATAGACGTGCGCGTGCCAGCTTTCGATGCTGCTCGCGTCGAGATTCGTCATGGTGTTGGATGGAGGAGGTGCACGTCGATCGCGAGCGACGTCATCGCGCGCGCCTGGCGGCCGCGTAAAGCTTGCCGAGCGCGCCGAGGATTCCGCCCTGTGCGAACAGCACGATCGCGACGAGCAGCGCGCCGATCCAGAACTGCCAATAGACCGGGTTGATGCCGGACAAGTAGTCCTGCGCGATCATGAACGCCGCCGCGCCGATCAGTCCGCCGTATAGACGGCCGGTGCCGCCGAGCACGAGCATGATCAGCAGGTCGGCGGAACGGCCGAACGACAGCGTGTCGATGCCGACGAACTGCGTGCATTGCGCGAGCAGCGCGCCGCACACGCCGGCCATCGCGGCCGACACCGTGAAAATCTGCCGCAAGCGCGCACCGACCTGCGTACCGATCGCCGACATCCGCCGCGTGTTCTCGCGAATCCCGCGCAGGCTCAACCCGAACGGCGAATGCACGAGCCGGCGCGCGATCAGGAACAACACGAACACGACGACCAGCGAATAGACGTAAGCGGTTCGTCCGTAGAGATCGAACCCGAAGAAGCCGAGGATCTTCCACATCGTGACGCCCGACAATCCGTCGACGCCGCCCGTGATGAACGCGGCCTTGTTCGCCGCCTCGAACAGCATCAGTCCGATACCGAGCGTCACCATGAGCCGGGTCAGATCGCTGCCGCGCACGACGAGGAAGCTCGCGAGGTAGCCGCCGATCGCGGCGACGACGGCCGCGGCGAAAAGACCGGTGATGGGCTCGCCCCAGCCGTGCACGGCGAGCAGTCCCGCGGTGTAGGCGCCCAAGCCGAAGAACGCCGCGTGCCCGAGCGAAACGATGCCGGCGTAACCGAGGATGAGATCGAGCGTGACCGCGAACATCCCGATGATCAGAATCTGGCTGCCGAGCACGAGATAGCTCGGAAACACGAAGTACACGGCAACGACGGCGACCCAGAACGCAATCTCGAGGGGTCGCCATCGGTCGCTCGGCAGGCGCACGGCCTTGGACGCACCGCTGGAAGCGACGACAGGCGCCGCCGCCGGTGACGTCGCGTGGCTCATCTCCGTGCGCGGCATGATCGTCGCGTCGCGCGCGCGACCGTATGCCGGCGGGGATCGAAGACCACTAAACGCCCGGATCCTTGACGTTCTCAAATTTCGCGAACTCGATGCTCCAGGGCTTGCCGTCGACCATCTCGACACGACG
>DASTGT010000089.1:0-12117 GCA_035718935.1 Casimicrobiaceae bacterium | reverse complement strand
CGCGCCCGGGTGGTGAAACAGGTAGACACAGGGGACTTAAAATCCCCCGGCCGCGAGGCCATACCGGTTCGAGTCCGGTCCCGGGCACTCGTCGTCGCCCATCCCGCGACGGCCGCTTGTCCTACACGATCTTCGGTTCTTCGCCGCTATTGCCGGCGTCCCCACAGAGCGACGATGCGCGCAACGGGAGAAGCCATGGACCGAGATCTGGGACGGATGTTACGGGAGATCGCGCGTCGCACGCTGGGAGCGCCGGCGGCCCGCGCCGCGAACCAGGAAACGGCGCCGACCCGACGGCGGGTCGACGAGCGGCGCCGCGGCACACGCCGGCCACTACGGCTGGCCGCCTAAAAAAATCGCTTCAGCTCGCGGCGCGACCGCGAAATAGCGCGGCGAATCCGCAGGCCGCAGCGTAAGCGAACGCCGTCCAGTACCAGTGGGCGAGGAACATCGCCCCGAGGGCCGCGAGATCGAACGTCGCCGCAGCGGTCGGCGGAATGCCCGGCGGCGGATAGGCGTGTTCGCGCCACTGCGCGCCCGCCGGTACCGACCAGAAGTTCGCCGCCAGGGGCCACCAGACGTAGGCAGCGATCGCGTACTGCAGCCAATCGAGGCCACCGACGATCGCGAAGTACAACGCGATCGCGAGCACACCCTTGCGCACGATCCAATCGACCGTACGATCCATCCACATATCTCCCTCGAACCCCGCGTCCCCCACCAGGACGCTCGACCCGTGATCGTACTCCTGTCGGCGGTGCATCGCCTCCCGCCGGTTGTAACGAGCTGCGACGACGCGGCGTGCGCTACGCGAACATGTTCTGCACGCGAACGCCGATCGGCACGCAACCGCTCAACGCCACCGCAAGCCCAAGATACAGCAGCGCCTCGTACGCGCGCTTGACCCCGCGCAAGGTACGGCGTCGTTTCGTCGTCATCGTCAGCGATCCGACTCGTCGCCGCGTGCGCGTGATGCGTAGGGGCCGAGCACTGCACGCTGCATCGATTCGAACGTCGATGCGCCCGATGCCAGCACGCCTTGCATCGCGGCGATCACCTTCTGCATCTCGCCGAGGTCCGGATACATCGCCATCGCGTTGCGCGTCTCGCGCATGCCCGGCATGCCCGCGAATTGCTCCTGCATCAGCGTGAAGAGGCGCTTCTGGATCTCGACGATCAGCTCGAACATCTCGTTCCAGTAGCGTAGCGACCGTTCCACCGCTTCCTGCGTCGCGCCCTGCTGCGCAGCAACCAGCGCTTGCGGATCGCGCGCCTGTGCGGCGGTGCGCACCTGCCGGCGCTGAAAATCGCGTGCCGCCTCCTCGCCCTCGAACTGCTTGCGGCGAAGTTTCGACGTTCCCTCGAGCGCCGCGTTGATCACGTCGAGCGCGAGCTCCGCGTTGGTCTTGTAAAGCTCCATCGCGCGCTCGGGCGTCATCATCTTCGCGAACGCCGCGGCGTCCTGCCCGGGCGACCTGCCGCTCGCCTCGCGGGCTTCGCGCGAATCGTCATTCGCATCGGCATTGCGACTCTCGCTGGCGCCCGCGTCGTCGTGCGCCTTCTGCGGCACGTCGCCGGATTTCCGGCCCGTTCGTTGCGATTTCCTGGCCATCGCGCTCTCCTCGATCACATCCACACCGTCGGCATCTGACGCCGATAGGCTCGCCGCGTCAAGCGCCCAACGCCGCGTGGGTGACCGAATTTGCACGCCGCGAGCTTGACGGCCGGCGCGAGATCGATGACCTTGTGGGTGGTGTCAACGGACACTTCCCCGATCGATCGGTAGCCAACGCCCAGCCGACCATGAACGCGATCTCGACGCTCCTCGACGAACATCGCTCGCTCGCCGCCGTGCTGCACGGCATGCGTTACCTCGTGCGCGAGATCGAGACCGGGCGCATGCGTCCGGATTTCAACCTGCTCGGCGCGATGGTCTACTACATCGACACGTTCCCCGAGCGCTTCCATCACCCGCGCGAGGACGCGCATTTGTTCGCGCGGCTGCTCGCGCGTGCGCCGGCCGCCAAGCCGCTCGTCGCGAAGCTCGAAGCGGAGCACGTCGCGAGCCGCGAGAAGATGCGCGATCTCGTACAGGCGCTCGAGCGCTATCGCGATGGCGGCGAGCGCGAGTTCGCGGCGTTCCGCGATGCGCTCGACGCGTACGCGAGCTTCCAGTGGAAGCACATGCGCGCCGAGGAGGAGGAACTGCTGCCGGTCGCGCGGGCCGAGCTCGATGCCGAAGACTGGAAGGCGATCGAGGCGGGCCTGCGCGAGGCGACCGATCCGCTCGCAGGCACCCGCGCCGGTGACTACGACGCGCTGTTCCGACGCATCGTGACGCTCGCGCCACCGCCGATCGGAGTGGGGCCGGCCGCTCGCGCCGGTTGACGCACGCCCATGCCGTCTGTAACATCGGTACCGTTCATTCGTACGGTATCATGACGCGTCCTACCCGCCATGCCTCGCTCGAGCGCGCCGTCCCTGCGGTGCCGCCTCGCGTGCTCACCGCGCGCCAGCAGCAGATCCTCGACTGGATCCGCAGCCATCTCGAAGCGACCGGCCTGCCGCCGACGCGGGCCGAGATCGCGGCCGGCCTCGGCTTCTCGACGCCGAGCTCCGCCGAGGACCACCTGCAGGCGCTCGCGCGCAAAGGCGTGATCGAGCTCATGCCCGGCACGTCGCGTGGATTGCGACTGCGTGACCTTCCGGGCGTGCCGCAGCAAGGCACGCTGCCGCTCGTGGGCCGCGTCGCAGCCGGCCAGCCGCTCCTCGCCGTCGAGAACGTCGAAGCGCGCTACCGCGTCGATCCGGCGCTCTTCTCGCCGCGCGCCGACTACCTGCTTCGCGTGCGGGGGGAAAGCATGCGCGACGCAGGAATCCGCGACCGTGACCTGCTCGCGGTCCATCGCACGAGCGAAGCGCGCAGCGGGGCGATCGTCGTCGCGCGCCTCGGCAACGCGGGGGGCGACGAAGTCACCGTGAAGCGGTTGCGCCGGCGTGGCCAGAGCGTCGTGCTGCAGCCCGAAAACGAGGCGTTCGAGCCCATCGTCGTCGATCCGCGCGTCACACCGTTCGCGATCGAAGGCGTCGCCGTCGGCATCATTCGCAGCGGCGGCTGGTAGGCGTCGCGCCTGTTCGGCGCTCGCGGTCTCGGGCGCCTTCCTTTTCGCTCGGAGGTTCTCATGGTGCAACCCGTTCCCGCCGGCTATCACAGCGTCACCCCCTACCTGATGGTGCGCGACGCAAACCGCGCGCTCGCGTTCTACGCGCAGGCGTTTGGCGCACGCGAGGTGATGCGCTTCCCGACGCCCGACGGCAAGGTCGCGCACGCCGAAATCATGATCGGCGACTCGCACGTGATGCTCGCCGACGAATCGCGCGAGTTTCCCGGACCGCAGACGCTGAACGGCGTCGGGGTCAGCCTCATGCTCTACGTCGACGACGTCGACGCGACGTTCGCGCGCGCGATCGCCGCCGGCGCCACCGAACGGCGTGCTGTGGCCGACCAGTTCTACGGCGATCGCAACGGCACGCTCGCCGATCCGTTCGGCCACGTGTGGACGATCGCCACGCACGTCGAGGACGTGTCGGCCGAGGAAGCCCAGCGCCGCATGGCGGCGCTGGGATCGTCGTAGTCGTCGAGTCGTCGCAGTCAATGCGCAAGGAGGCGCCATGTACACGCTCTACGGCAAGACAGGCTCGGGATCGGCGTCGGTCGAAGCCGCGCTCACGCTCGCACGTGCGCCGTTTCGCATCGTCGAAACCGCTTCGTGGGCGCGGAACGACGCGTTCGCCGATCTGCTCGCGGTGAATCCGCTCGGACAGGTGCCCACGCTCGTGCTCGACGACGGCAGCGCGCTGTCCGAAAGCGCGGCGATCCTCATGCATCTCGGCAGCGCGCATCCCGACGCGAAGCTCTTCCCCGACGATGCCGCGCAGCGGGCGCAGGTGCTGCGCGGCCTCGTCTTCATCGCCGCGAATTGCTATTCGGCGATCAGCATCATCGACTTTCCGGAGCGCTGGTGCGAGAACGCCGACGGCGACGAGGCGGTGCAGCAGCGCATTCGCGCCGGGGCGCGCGCGCGGCTGCATCGGCATTGGGAGATGTTCGCCGACGTGTTCCCCGTGCGGCCGTGGCTTTCCGGCGCGAACCTCGGCGCGCTCGATCTGCTGGCCGCCGTCGTGTCGAAATGGTCCGGTGCACGGCAGCATCTCGCGCAAGCGCGGCCTGCGCTGCACGACGCGCTGCTGCGCATCGAAGCGCATCCCGGTGTTGCCGACGTGTTCGCGCGCCATTGGCCGAAGAAAGCCGAGCGGTAGCGCGTCGAAATGAGGTCACGCCCGCGGATCACCGGGCCGGGCCCCGCTTTGGAATCTCGTCGATGATCGGTTGTCGATTGGAGGCTTCCCGCGACTCGGCCGACCGTGGCCGGCCGTCCTCCCGTCGATCACCCCAGGAGTCGATCATGCCCATGCGCTTCGCTGCCATGCTTCTGCTGGCGCTGTTTGCCTCGTTCGCCCTCCCCGCTTCCGCCTGGAACCGCCTGCATGCCACGCGCTTCGCGACGCTGCCGGCCGGCACCGCGCATCCGGAAGGCATCACCGTCGATCCTCGCACCGGCACGTTCTACGTCGCCGATTTCGACGTGAGCAAGGCGAGCGGTCCCGGCGACGTCGTCGTGTTCGACCGCAACGGGCGGTGGCTGCGCACGCTGCAGGTGGCACCGGCCACCAACCTTCTTCTGGGCATCGCGATCAACCCGGTCACCGGCGACCTTCTCGTCTGCGATCTCGGGCTGTCTTCCGGCAAGCCGCAGATCGTCAAGGTGGATCCGAAAACCGGCGCGTCGAGCGTCTTCGCGGCATTGCCCGCCGGCGCGGGCCCGAACGCGCTCGCCTTCGACGCCGCCGGCAACGTCTACATTTCCGATTCGTTCGGCGCGACGATCTGGCGTACGCCGCCCACCGGCGGTGCGCCTGCGTCGTGGGTCTCCGATCCGCTGCTCGGCACGTCGGGCGTGCCGCCGTTCGGCGCGAACGGCATGGCGTTCAACCAAAGCGCGACGTCGCTCTTCGTCGCCAACACGGGCAACGATACGATCGTCCGCGTTCCCGTCAACGCCGATGGCTCGGCGGGCACGCCGGCCGTGTTCGTCAACTCGATCAACGGCGCCGACGGCCTGATCATCGATGCATCGGACAACCTGTGGGTCGCCGCGAACCAGGCCGACGAGATCGTCGTCGTCGATCCCACCGGCCGCGCCATCGCGAAGCTCGGCGATTTCGACGGCATCGACCGTCGCGGCTCGCCCGTCGGCCTGCTGTTTCCTGCGAGCCTCGTGTTTTCCGGTGGCTTCGTCTACGTGACGAACCTGTCGCTCGACCTGCGGCTCTTCGATGCGCCCACCGTCGATTCGCAATGGGCGGCGCAGGTGACGCGGCACACGATCGCGCGGCTGCCGGCGCTGATCCCGCCGATCCGCGACGCCGAGTAGCGCACGCCCGTGAACCCCGCGCTCGCGCAATTGCTGTCGCATCCCGCGATCTGGCGCGGCGGCGATTGCGCGTGCGAGCCGGCGAGCGTTCCGACCGGATTCGACGAGCTCGACGACGCGCTTCCCGGCGGCGGCTGGCCACGCGGTGCGCTGACCGAACTCGCGCTCGCGCGCGAGGGCATCGGCGAGTTGCGGCTGACGCTGCCTGCGCTCGCTCGGCTGCAGGCCGAAGGCCGGCCCATCGTGTTCGTCGCGCCGCCTTATCGTCCTTACGCACCGGCGCTCGCCGCGGCAGGCGTCGATCTGCGCCGTCTCGTCGTCGTGCGCGGCATCGCGCGCGACGACGCGTTGTGGGCGTTCGAGCAGGCGCTGCGTGCGCCGGAATGCGGCGCGGCGTTCGCGTGGACGCCTACGCACGACGAGCGCGTGCTGCGCAGGCTGCAGGTCGCCGCGCGCGAAGGCGGCACGTGGGGCGTTTTGTGGCGGCGGCCGGGCCAGCGCGCGAGCGCGGCCGGCGCACCGCTGCGGCTTGGTCTCGCCCCCGAGGAAGGCAAGCTCGCGGTGCGCGTCGTCAAACGCCGCGGTGCCGAGCTCGCGCGGCCGATCCTTCTCGATCTCGCGCGCGCGCCCGGCGCGCCGCTGTACCCGCTGCCCGATGCGCGATCGCTGCCGCAGCACGCGCCCGCAGCGTCGTTGTCGCGCCGCGCGCGGCTTTGGCATCGCAAGGCTTCGTGAATGCGCTTCGCGTGCCTGCTTCTGCCGTCGCTGGCGCTCGACGTGTTCGCTCGCGCGCAGGCCGACGATGCGCGACCATTCGTCGTGTCGAGTGGCGGCCATCATCCGCGCGTCGTCGCGGCAAACGACGCCGCGCGTGAAGCCGGCATTCGCCGCGATCAGCTGATCTCCGCGGCACTCGCGCTCGCGCCCGACGTCGCGGTGCGCGAGCGCGACGTCGAGGCGGAGAACGCAGCGCTCGCCGACATCGCGACGCTCCTCCTCGCGTTCACGCCGAACGTGAGCCTCGCGCCGCCCTGCGCGGTGCTCGCGGAGGTCGAGCGCAGCGCACGCCTCTTCGGCGGCCTGCCGAGGTTGCTTGCGCAGCTCATGCACGCCGTGCGCGACGTCGGCTACGGTGTCGCCGTGACGCTCGCACCCACCTCCACCGCAGCGCTGCTTCTCGCGCGCGGCGGCGCTGCATCGCAGGCGGTCGATGTCGCGCATCTCGCGCACGCGCTCGCGCCGCTGCCGCTCGCGGCGCTCGATCTCGATGCCGATACGCTCGCGACGCTGCACGCCGCCGGCATTGCGACGTTCGGCGACGTGCAGGCGCTGCCGCGCGACGGCGTCGCGCGCCGCTTCGGCGCATACGTCGTCGACACGCTCGATCGCGCGCTCGGTCGCATTCCCGATCCCCGTGCGCCGTATCGTCCGCCACCGTGCTTTTCGCGCAAGCTCGCATTGCCCGCGCCTGCCGAGAGTAGCGAGGCGCTCGGCTTCGCCGTGCAACGGCTCGTCGACGACCTCGCGCGCTGGCTGCTGGTGCGTGGACTCGGCGCATTGCGCCTGTCGCTTTCACTCGTACACGAGCGCTACCTGCGTGAGCGCGGCGTCGCGCCGACGCGAGCGACACTCGCGCTCGCCGCACCGAGCCGTGAGCCCGTGCATCTCGTCACGCTTTTGCGCGAGCGCCTCGCGCGCGTCGCGCTTCCCGCGCCCGTCGAGTCGATCCTGCTCGCGACCGAGGAGACGGCACCCCTCGCCGCGCGCAATCTCGGCCTGCTGCCGGGCAGCGACGCCGAGCGTGCCCGCGTGCCGCTGCTCGAGCGGTTGCGCGCGCGCCTCGGCGACGACGCGGTCGGCACGCTGGTCGCGCACGACGATCATCGGCCCGAACGCGCCGGATGCGAAACCGCGATGACGACGATGAAGCAGGCTGCGCCGCCGTCGGCGCCGCCTCGTCCGCCGCGTCCGCTGTGGCTGCTCGACGCGCCGCGCGCACTGCGCGATGCACTCGAAGCGAAGCCGTGGGTGCTGCGTGACGGTCCCGAGCGGATCGAATCAGGCTGGTGGGACGGAGCCGATTGCCGCCGCGATTACTTCGTCGCCGAGAATCCCGAGGGCGAGAGCGTCTGGATCTACCGCGACCATCGCTACGGCACCGACGACGGCGAATGGTTCATGCACGGCCTCTTCGCGTGATCGGGCGTCACGGAATCAGCAGGGAATCCGGGGCGGACTCGACTTTTTTTTGAAAACTCGAGTCCGACCCTAATTTTCGAGCAGCGACGCCGCACCGCGCAGCCGCGCCTCCGCCTCGGCACCGATATCGCGCATAAGCTTTGCCGCCGGCTCGACGCTCTTCACGAGATCGACGCCTTCACCCGCCCAGACCAGCGCCGTGTCGAAGTCGTCGCGCTCGACCGCCGCGAAGTAGGTTTCGCGCTCGCGCTCCAGCGTCGCGACGAGCACGTCCTCGCGTCCGTCGAAGCGTGCCATGAAGCCGTTCGAAAGCGCCCGTCCCGTGTAGCCTTCCGGCCACGCATAGCCGCGCACGATGTCGAACACGCGTGTCCGCGCCGTATCGCCGCCGCTCGCTTCGACCAGCCGCCGCTTCGTCGCCTCACGTCCGAGCGCCTCGTCGGTCGCGAGGAAGCGCGTGCCCATCAGCGCGCCCTGCGCGCCGAGCATCAGCGCCGCGGCGACGCCGCGGCCGTCCATGATGCCGCCTGCGGCAAGCACCGGCGTGGGCGCAACCAGGTCGACGATCGTCGGCACGAGCGGCAACGTCGAGCGGCTTCCGCCATGCCCGCCTGCTTCGGTCCCCTGCGCGACGATGAAATCGGCGCCCGCTTCCAGCGCGAGCCGCGCCTCGGCGACGCCCTGCACCTGGCAGACGAGTGCGCAACCGGCGGCCTTGATCGCCGCTGCGTGCGGCCGCGGATCGCCAAACGACAGCATGAACGCGCGTGGACGATGCGACAGCGCGAGCTCGAGGATGCCGGGACGGATCGACCACGTGATGAGGCCGACGCCCCATGCGCGCGCGGTGGCTTCCGCGACGAGCGCGAGTTCGCGCGCGAGCCACTCGCGATCGCCGTAGCCGCCGCCGACGAGTCCGAGGCCGCCCGCATTGGACACCGCGGCGGCGAGCCGTCCCCCGGACGCGCCTCCCATGGGCGCCAACACGATCGGATGGTCCAGCGCGAATGCCTGCGTGAGCGCGGTGACGATCATCGGTCTGCTCCTCCTAGGGTGTGACCACGATCGTGAATCGCGAACGCCGCGGTGTAAAGTGATTGTAGGAATTACAGCGCAGCGTGCACGAAAGGTCCGTTACGCGCACGCTCGCACGCGGCATCGTCCGCGCGACGGGCGGTACGGGAATTGCGGCTTCGCGAGCGTTGCGAGCGAACGAAACGAGGCGTGCGATGAATCAGTCGCTGGCGAGCCAGGTCGAGCGCGAGGTGCGCATTCCCACCGGCGACGAAGCCGTCGTCGGCGATCTCGTCGTGCCTGCCGGCGCGAAAGCCCTCGCCGTCTTCGCGCACGGCAGCGGCAGCAGCCGCCACAGCCCGCGCAACGTGTGGGTGGCCGAGCAGCTCCACCACGACGCGATCGCGACGCTGCTCTTCGACCTTCTCACGCCGAGCGAGGATCGGCGCGACGCAGTGACCGCCGAGCACCGCTTCGACATCGCGCTGCTCGGGCGGCGGCTCGTGCAGGCGATCGACTGGTGCGCCACCCAACCGGACCTGACTGCGATGCCGCTCGGACTCTTCGGCGCCAGTACCGGCAGCGCCGCCGCGCTCGTCGCAGCCGCGCAACGGCCGGACCGCATACGCGCGGTGGTGTCGCGTGGCGGGCGCCCCGACCTCGCGGGCGCCGACGTGCTGCCGCGCGTTCGCGCGGCGACGCTGTTGATCGTCGGCGGTCGCGACGACGTCGTGCTCGATCTCAATCGTCGTGCACTCGCGCTGATGGCCTGCGAAAAGCGGCTGGAGATCGTGCCCGGTGCGACGCACCTCTTCGAGGAGCCCGGCGCGCTCGAGCGCGTCGCGGCGCTCGCGGCCGGTTGGTTCGTCGAGTTCCTCGTCGTGGAAACCGCGAACTGAAAACGACGATGCGTTTCGCCGATCGCAGGCAGGCGGGCGAGATGCTGGGCGAGGCGCTGGCGCGTTACCGCGACGATCCGGACGTCGTCGTCCTCGCCTTGCCCCGCGGCGGGGTGCCGGTCGGCTACGAGGTTGCGCGGGCGCTCCACGCGCCGCTCGACGTCTTCGTCGTGCGCAAGCTCGGGATGCCGGGACACGAGGAATTCGCGATCGGCGCGATCGCGTCGGGCGGCGTCATGGTCATCAATCCCGATCTCGCCGGCGTCGACCTGCCGCGGCACGTCGTCGACTCGGTGGCCGTGCGTGAACGCGGCGAGCTCGAGCGGCGCGAGCACCTCTATCGAGGCGAACGCTCGCCGATGTCGCTTGCCGGCCGCATCGTGATCCTCGTCGACGACGGGCTCGCCACCGGGTCGACGATGCTCGCGGCTGCGACCGCCGTGAAGCAGCAGCAACCGAAAAAAGTGATCGTCGCGGTGCCCGTGGCCGCCGCGCCGACGTGCCAAGGTTTACGCGCGGTCGTCGACGAGGTCGTCTGCGGCTACACGCCCGAGCCGTTCCACGCGGTCGGACTCTGGTACGACGACTTCACGCAGACGACGGACGCCGAGGTGCGCGCACTGCTCGACGCCGCGCGTCACACCGACGAAGACCGGCCCGCGTAGACCGGCGGCGGCCGTCACGGTCGAACCCCGTGTCCGACGCCGATTCAGATCCCGGCGTACCACTGGTAACCCTGGTCCTCCCAGTAGCCGCCCTGCCCGCCCGCGATGCTCGCGAAGGTCTCGACGAGCTCGAGGCGCATCACGTACTTCGCGTGCTTGTAGCCGAGCTGCCGCTCGACGCGCAAGCGGATCGGCGCACCGTTCTTGATCGGCAGCGACGCGCCGTTCAGCCCGTACGCGAGGATCGTCTGCGGGTGATACGCGTCGTCCATGTCGACGCTCTCGTAATAGGGCGCCGTGCCGTCCTCTTCCATCGGGTCCGCGCAGTGGAAGACGACGAAGCGCGCGTTGGGGGCGGGCTGGACGACGTCGAGCAGCGCCGAAAGCTTCGCGCCCTGCCATTGGCCGATCGCGCTCCAACCCTCGACGCAGTCGTGCCGCGTGATTTGCGTGCGGCTCGGCAGCGCCTGCAGTTCGGCGAGCGTGAAACGTCGCGGCTTCGCGACGAGGCCGCCCACGTCGAGCGCGTAATCACGAAAGCCGTCGGCCGCGAGTGCCGCGTATCGCGGATTGTTCGGCATGGCGGTGCCGTTGCTGCGAAAGGTCGGCGACAAATCCGCCGTCGTGAATTCCTGCGCCATCGCCTTGCGCCCGGTGATCGTCTTCGCCACGCGATGATTGAGCGACTCGGCCGCACCGAGCACGCGCGGGAACCACTCGGTTTGCGAGAGGCGATCGCAGCCGGCGACACCGAGCGTCGCGAGCGCTGCGCCCGCCCGCCCGAGAAAACGTCGCCGCGCCGCGCGCTCGCGATCAGCCATGTTCCTTCTCCCGCGGGACGCGATACCACCCGGTGATCATCGACCGCAACTGGTTGAGCGGGCCGTTCACGAGCACCTCGAAGACGTGCACGAGCACGAACGCGACGAGCAGCCACGCGACGATGAAATGGATCGACCGCACGCTCTGGCGCCCGCCGAACCAGCCCACCCAGCCGCCGAACAGCGTGTCGAGGCGCGGCGACATGCCGAGGCCCATCAGCACCACGAGCGGCAGCAGCACGAACACGACGACGAGATAGGCGATCTTCTGTAGCACGTTGTAGCGCGTCGCGGCCGCACCCGTCGGATGGCGCAGGCGCAGGTGATCGACGATCGAGCGGCCGATGCCGCGCAGGTCCAGGCGCGTCGGCAGAAGGTCGCGCGTCAGATGACCGCTCCCCAGCGTGTACAGCACGAAGCACAGGCCGTTGATCAGGAAGATCCACGCGAAGAAGAAGTGCCACGAGCGCGAAAGCGCGAGCCAGAGGTGGCTCGGCACCGCGAGCCACGCGGGAAAAGCCTGAGCGAACAGGCGGCCCTCGTCGCGGGAGAGGCCGAGCACGCCCGAGGTGTCGAATTCGCGCGCGCCGATGCGCGTGTAGCCGATCGGCTCGCCGTTTGCACTGTCGCGCGCCCCGATTTCGAGCCATGCCGGGCGGCCGCTGTACGACGATTCGCCCCAGTAGAGTGCGGGGTGCGCGTTGAAGATGCCGAGGCCGCTCATGAAGAGCGCGACGATCGCGACGACGTTGATCCAGTGCATGACGCGCACCGCGGCCGCATGGCGGCGCACGAGCGCCGGCGCTCGACGCGCGTCGTGCGCGCGCGCGACCGACGGGATCGCAGGGTGCGCGGAATCGTTCATGGCGACCATCAAGCTTACGCCGATCCTTCGGTCAACGGCCTGCGGCGCTTGATCCTTCCGCCGAACGAGCCGCGTTGCGCTTTACGCGTCTGGCTTCAGTCTCGGCACGTGCCGGACGTACAGCGCGAGCGCGACCGTCGCGAGGACCGTGAACGCCGC
>DASTGT010000088.1:0-3753 GCA_035718935.1 Casimicrobiaceae bacterium | reverse complement strand
GCAAGGGCGCTCAGATGGCGCGTTCGGCCGGCGCGGGCGTGCAGTTGCTCGCGCGCGAAGGCTCGTACGCGCAGGTCCGCCTGCGCTCGGGCGAGATCCGCAAGGTGCACGTCGACTGCCGCGCGACGATCGGCGAAGTGGGCAACGAGGAGCACAGCCTGCGCTCGATCGGGAAGGCGGGCGCGACGCGCTGGCGCGGCATCCGCCCGACCGTGCGAGCGATCGCGATGAATCCGGTCGACCACCCGATGGGAGGTCGCACCAACGGCGGCGGCGGATGGCATCACCCGGTCTCGCCGTGGGGCACGCCCGCGAAGGGCTACAAGACGCGGAAGAACAAGCGGACCGACGCGATGATCGTCCGCCGGCGCACCGCGAAGAAGGGTTAACGTATGTCCCGCTCGATCAAGAAGGGCCCGTTCGTCGACGACCACCTGATGAAGAAGGTCGACGCCGCGCGCGCCGTCAACGACAAGAAGCCGATCAAGACCTGGTCGCGGCGCTCGACGATCACCCCCGAGTTCGTGGGGCTCACGATCGCCGTCCACAACGGCAAGCAGCACATCCCGGTCTACGTGTCGGAGAACATGGTCGGTCACAAGCTCGGCGAATTCGCGCTCACGCGCACGTTCAAGGGGCACTCGTCCGACAAGAAGGTCGCCGCCCCGACCGCGACCAAGCGCAGATGAGGACATGATGGAAACGACTGCAACGCTTCGCGGCGTGCGACTGTCGGCGCAAAAGGGCCGGCTCGTCGCCGATCTGATCCGCGGCATGCCCGTCGACCGCGCGCTGAACGTCCTGGCGTTCTGCCCGAAGAAGGGCGCGCGCATCGTGAAGAAGGTGCTCGAGTCGGCGATCGCCAACGCCGAGCACAACGAAGGCGCCGACATCGACGAGCTCAAGGTCAAGACGATCTACGTCGACAAGGCCGATACGCTGCGCCGGTTCACCGCGCGCGCGAAGGGCCGCGGCAACGTGATCGGCAAGCAGACCTGCCACATCCGCATCGTCGTCGGCGACGGGAGATAGGACAGCTATGGGACAGAAAATCCATCCGACCGGCTTCCGGCTCGCGGTCAACCGCAACTGGGGCTCGCGCTGGTTCGCCAACAACAAGCACTACGCGCCGACGCTCGCCGAGGACATCAAGGTGCGCGAGTACCTGAAGAAGAAGCTCTCGCACGCGTCGGTCGCGAAAGTGACGATCGAGCGTCCGGCGAAGAACGCGCGGATCACGATCCACAGCGCGCGCCCCGGCGTCGTCATCGGCAAGAAGGGCGAGGACATCGAGACCTTGCGCGCCGACCTGCGGCGGATGATGGGCAGCGACGTGGGGTTGAACATCGAGGAGATCCGCAAGCCCGAGATCGACGCGCAGCTCATCGCCGACTCGATCGCGCAACAGCTCGAGAAGCGGATCATGTTCCGCCGCGCGATGAAGCGCGCGATGCAGAACGCGATGCGGCTCGGCGCGCAGGGCATCAAGATCATGAGCTCCGGTCGCCTGAACGGCGTCGAGATCGCGCGGCGCGAGTGGTATCGCGAAGGCCGCGTGCCGCTGCACACGCTGCGCGCCGACATCGACTACGGCTTCGCCGAGGCGCGCACGACGTACGGCGTGATCGGCATCAAGGTGTGGGTGTTCAAGGGCGAAGTGATGGCGCACAACCAGGAGCCGGCGCAGGCGCCGGCTCCGGTGCCGGAAGCGCCGCGGCGTCCGCGTCGCACGGGCGCACCGGCAGGAGCGGGAGCGGGAGCGGGAGCGAAGAATGCTGCAGCCAGCTAGAAGGAAATATCGCAAGGAGCAGAAAGGCCGCAACAAGGGCGTTGCGACCGTCGGCAATACCGTGAGCTTCGGCGAGTACGGGCTCAAGGCGACGGGCCGCGGACGGCTCACCGCGCGCCAGATCGAGGCCGCGCGGCGCGCCATGACGCGCCACATCAAGCGCGGCGGGCGAATCTGGATCCGCATCTTCCCGGACAAGCCTGTCTCGAAGAAGCCCGCCGAGGTGCGGATGGGAAACGGCAAGGGCAATCCGGAGTATTACGTCGCGGAGATCCAGCCGGGGAAGGTGCTCTACGAAATGGACGGCGTCGACGAGGCGCTCGCGCGCGAGGCGTTTGCCCTCGCGGCGGCGAAGCTGCCGCTGCGGACGATCTTCGTGCATCGCCTGGTCGGCGCATAAGGAGCAGTCGAGATGAAACGAACCGAAGCGAAGCGCGCGCTCGCGGGCAAGGACGAAGCCGCACTCGCGACCGAGCTCGAGGCGCTGCTCAAGGAGCAGTTCGGCTTGCGCATGCAGAGCGCGACGCAGCAGCTCGCGAACACCGCGAAGCTGCGCGACGTGCGGCGCTCGATCGCGCGCGTCAAGACGCTGCTGGGACAGAAGGCGCGCGCCGGGCAACCGGCGCACGGCGCCAAAGGCGATGAAGGGGTCCGCGCATGAATGAGCAGGCAACGAGCGAAGTGACGGCCGGGCAGGACGCCGCCGGCGCGCGCAAGCCGCTGATCCAGACGGTCACCGGCCGCGTGGTCAGCGACAAGATGAACAAGACCATCACCGTGATGGTCGAGCGGCGCGTGAAGCACCCGATCTACGGCAAGGTCGTCATCAAGTCGAACAAGTACCACGCGCACGACGAGAACAACGAGTGCAAGACCGGCGACCTGGTCGAGATCCAGGCGGCGCGCAAGCTGTCGAAGACGAAGGCGTGGCGCGTTCTGCGCGTCGTGGAGAAAGCGCGCGAAGTGTGATTGCCGCTCACCCTACGCTCCCCCGGGTTTCGGGGAGAGGGAGCCGAGCGATCGCGAGGGCGCGTCGAACTTGGCGCGGGGATTGCAGAGGCGCGCAAAACCTGCAATAATCGCTGTTTTTCCTGCCGCGGCAGCAGGCGCCGCGGTCCCTCCCAAGCCGGATGCGCACGCGCATCCGCGACGGGGTCCAAAACTGGTCGCCCTCTCGTGACGGAGCCGGCTCGCGGAATCGACAGATCCGCGTCCGGAGGCGGATCAAGTTGGAGACGAAGTCATGATTCAAATGCAGACGGTGCTCGACGTCGCCGACAACACGGGCGCGCGCGAAGTCATGTGCATCAAGGTGCTCGGCGGCAGCAAGCGCCGTTATGCGCACATCGGCGACGTGATCAAGGTCTCGGTGAAGGAGGCCGCGCCGCGCGGCCGCGTCAAGAAGGGCGAGATCTACAACGCGGTCGTCGTACGCACGCGCCAGGGCGTCCGCCGCGACGACGGCGCGCTCGTCAAGTTCGACACGAACGCGGCCGTGCTGCTCAACAACAAGCTCGAGCCGATCGGCACCCGCATCTTCGGGCCGGTCACGCGCGAGCTGCGCACCGAGCGGTTCATGAAGATCGTCTCGCTCGCGCCGGAAGTGCTCTGACGGAAGAACGACCATGCGCAAGATCAAGAGGGGCGACAACGTCGTCGTCATCGCCGGCAAGGACAAGGGCAAGCGCGGCGACGTGGCCAAGTACGTCGACGACACGCACGTCATCGTCAACGGCGTCAACACGGTGCGCCGCCATACGAAGCCCAACCCGATGAAGAACCAGCCGGGCGGCATCATCAGCAAGGAAGCGCCGATTCACATCTCGAACGTCGCGATCTGGAATCCCGTCACGCAGCAGGCCGACCGCATCGGCTTTCGCCTGATGCCCGACGGCCGCAAGCTGCGGTTCTTCAAGTCGAACGGGGAGCAGATCAATGGCTGACAAGAAAGCGGCCGACAAGAA
>DASTGT010000087.1:0-26814 GCA_035718935.1 Casimicrobiaceae bacterium | reverse complement strand
AAGAACCGAAGATCGTGTAGGACAAGCGGCCGTCGCGGGATGGGCGACGACGAGTGCCCGGGACCGGACTCGAACCGGTATGGCCTCGCGGCCGGGGGATTTTAAGTCCCCTGTGTCTACCTGTTTCACCACCCGGGCGCGCGTCGATTGTAGACGCACCGGCCGCTGCGCGCCGCGCCCGGCGGTGCTAGACTCGAATTCCCCGCGCGGACGAAGGAATAAACATAATCCGCATGGTGTTTCTCCCGTTCGGGTTTGCGGTCCCCTTTCCCGCGCCTCCGTGCTGTTCAGAAGGCCGGGCCAACATCCCATCCACGAAGGATCGACGATGAATACTGTCTGGAAGTCCAAGGGGTTTGCCAGGGTTTGCGCGTGGTCGTTCGCCGCGACGCTCGCGACCGGCTCCACGCTCGTTGCGGCCGAGACGATGAAGGTCGAATTGACCGGTGCGCAGGAGTCACCGCCGGTGCAGACCTCCGGCGCCGCAGGCAACGGCTCGATCACGATCAACGACGACGGCAGCGTGACCGGCAGCGTTACCGCGACGGGCTTCACGCCGACGGCTGCACACATTCACGAAGGCAAGTCCGGGTGTAAGAGCAAGGTCATCGTGCCGTTCACGAAGAATGGCGATACCTTCAGCGCGCCGGCGGGCGCCAAGCTGACGCCCGACCAGATGAAGTCGTTCAAGGAGGGCGACCTCTACGTCAATATCCACAGCGCCGCGCATCCGGGCGGCGAGGTCTGCGCGCAACTCAAGCCGTAACGGCGCCGCGCTTCGCGTGCGATCGGGGGTCCGATTCCTCGGAACCACGAGGAATCCGGCCCCTTGATTTTAGTGGACGATGAGGACGGGGATGTGCGCGAGATGCAGCACGCGCGTCGTCACCGAGCCGAGCGCCATGTTGGCGATCGCCGACATGCCGCGCGTGCCCATGAAGATCATATCCGCGCCGGATTGTTTGGCGTGGTCGACGATCGTCTCGGCGATGGGGCCGACGAGGCGCGCCACCGTATAGCGGACGCTCGCCTCGTCGAGCACGGCACGCGACGGCGCGAGCATCGCGTTGCTCTCGTCGTCGTAATACTTCTGCACCATCTCGTGACTGACGAACGCGCCCATGTTCGGCACGCGCGGGAGCGGCAGGTGGACCGTGCATAGCTCGACCGCCGGCATCTCCCGGTACCAGCCGAGCGTGTCGACGAGCTTGCGCGTCGCGCGCACCGCGCATTCGGAGCCATCGACCGGAAGCAGGATCTTCAGCATCGTCGTCCTCGCAGGCGAGGTTGCATGTCGTCGCCGATCGGGCATTGTCGCAGATCAAGACTGCACGCGCCGTTCGCCGCCACAATGCGTCGTCGCCTCGCGCAGCGAGCGCGCCGTTCGCCTGCCCGATCCGACGTGTCTGCCGAAACGCTCGCTCTCGCTTCGACCGTGCATTGCTTTCACTGTGGCGAGGCCAATCCGCCCGCCGCGACGTGGCGTGCCGTCGTCGACGGCGAGGAACGCGCGTTCTGCTGCGCGGGCTGCCTGGCTGTCGCGCAGACGATCCGTGCAGCCGGCCTGTCCGCATTCTATGAACGGCGCGACGCATTCGCCGCTTCGCTTCCCCGCGATCGCGCCGACGAAGCGTTCGACGCCGAGGCGGCGGAAGCCGTCGTTACGGCGAGCGATGCCGGCCGCAGCGAAACCGCGCTTCTGATCGAAGGGCTGCGGTGCGGCGCGTGCGTCTGGCTGATCGAGACGTGGCTCGCGCGCCAGCCCGGCGTCTGCGACGCGCACGTCAACCTCGCCACACGCCGCGCGCGCGTGCGCTTCGTTCAGGAGCGCATCGGTGTCGCGGCGATCCTCCGGTCGATTGCGGTCATCGGCTACCGCGCGCATCCGTACGATCCGGCGCGGCGCGAGGCGATGGTTCGCAAGGAAAGCCGCGCGCTGCTGACGCGCGCCGCGGTCGCGCTCCTCGCGATGATGCAGGTGATGATGTTCGCGGTGCCGGCGTACGTCACGAGCGACGGCGTCGATGCCGAGTACGCGGCCCTGATGAATTTCGCGAGCCTCGTCCTGACGCTTCCCGTCGTCCTCTATGCAGCCGCGCCGTTCTTCGCCGGCGCGTGGCGAAGCGTGACGAATCGCGCGCTCGGCATGGACGTCCCGATCGCGCTCGGCGTCGCGGCGGCGTTCATCGCGAGCGCGTGGTCGACGCTGCGCGGCGAGGGCCACGTCTACTTCGACTCGGTCACGATGTTCGTCGCCCTGGTGCTCTGCGCGCGCTGGCTCGAACTGCGCGTTCGCGAGCGTGCGGGCGACGTGCTCGAAACGATGGCCCGCGACGCCCCGCTCACGGCGCAGCGATTGAGGCGATTTCCCGACGAGAACGGCATCGAGACCGTCTCCGCGCGCGCACTCGAACCCGGTGACGTGGTCCGGGTTGCGACCGGTGCGACGGTTCCCGCCGACGGCACCGTCGTCGACGGACGATCGAGTGTCGAAGAGGCGATCCTGACCGGGGAGAGCCGGCCGTGCGCGAAGGGCGCGGGCGATCGCGTGCTCGCCGGTTCGATCAATCGCGAAAGCCCGCTCGTGCTGCGCGTCGACGCCGTCGGTGAAGCGACGGCCCTGCGCGGCATCGCGCGGCTTGCCGAGCGTGCGGCCGCCGAGCGTCCCGCCGCGGCGCGGCTCGCCGACCGCGTCGCGCGCGCGTTCGTCGCCGGGTTGCTCGTCGTCGCGGCTGCCGCGGCTTGCGCGTGGACGTTCATCGAACCGGCGCGCGCACTGCCCGTCGCGATCGCGGTGCTCGTCGTGTCGTGCCCGTGCGCGCTGTCGCTCGCGACGCCGGCCGCGCTCGCCGCGGCAGCAGGCGCGCTCGCCAGGCTTCGCGTCCTGTGCGTGCGGCCGAACGCGCTCGAGACGTTGGCGCGGGTGACGCACGTCGTCTTCGACAAGACGGGCACCCTCACGACCGGCGAGTTGAAGCTCGTTCGCATCGACGCTTTCGCCGGCGACGACGCACGCCAGCTGGCACGCGCGATCGCCCTCGAGCACGGATCGACGCATCCGATCGCGCGTGCGCTCGCAGCGCAGGTGCCGGCCGAGCGCGTCGTCGCGCACGACGTCGTGGCGATTCCGGGCTGCGGCGTCGAGGGCACCATCGGCGGCGCACGCTATCGCCTCGGGCGTCCCGCGTGGGCGTCGCCGGTCGCGCTCGCGCCGAAACGCTGCGCGCCCGGTGCCGGGGAGATCGTCGTCGCGCTCGCCGATGCGACGCGCGTGCTCGCGACGCTTCGCTTCCGAGACGAGCTCCGCACCGACATGCCGGCGCTGATCGCGTCGCTGCGCAACGCCGGGATCGGCGCGTCGATCGTTTCGGGCGACGACCCCGCCACCGTCGCCGACGTGGCGGGCAAGGTCGGCATCGGCGAGCATCGCGGTGCCGCGTCGCCGGCGGACAAGCAGGCGTACATCGCTGCGCTGCAGGCGCGCGGGGAAGTCGTCGCGATGGTCGGCGATGGCGTCAACGACGCCCCCGGGCTTGCGCGCGCGGACGTGTCGATCGCGTTCGGAAACGCGGCCACGCTCGCGCAATGGACCGCCGACGTGGTCGTGCCGGGCGCTGACGCGCAGCGCATCGCGCGCGCGCTCGCCACCGCGCGCCGCGCATTTCGCATCGTGCGCGAGAACCTGGCGTGGGCGCTCGTCTACAACGCCGTTGCCATCCCGCTCGCGGCCATCGGCTGGCTGACGCCGCTCGCCGCAGCGGCCGGCATGTCGGCGTCGTCGCTCGCGGTCGTTTTGAACGCGTGGCGCCTGCGCAGCGCCCGGGCCTGACGGCTACACCGATGGACATTCTCTACATGCTGATTCCGCTGTCGGTCGCGCTCGCGATCGCGATCGGCGCGTGCTTCTGGTGGGCGAGCGCGAGTGGCCAGTTCGACGATCTCGAGGGACCCGCGCACCGCATCCTCGACGACGACGACCGCGTGCATTGACGTGCGTCAACCCGTTGCGAGGCCCGGGCCGATAACATCGACGCACCTCCGATCCGCAGCTCTTCCCGCAATGCAGACGACGCTTTCGATGCGCGACGCCGACGACGCGACGTTCAACTACCAGGTCGTGCGCCAGTTCGCGATCATGACGGTCGTCTGGGGCATCGTCGGCATGCTCGTCGGCGTCGTCATCGCCGCGCAGTTGATATGGCCGGATCTCACCTATGGCATTCCATGGCTGTCGTACGGGCGGCTGCGCCCGCTGCATACGAACGCGGTGATCTTCGCGTTCGGCGGCTCCGGGCTGATCGGCACGTCGTACTACGTCGTCCAGCGCACGTGCCAGGCGCGCCTGTTCGGCGGGCCCCTCGTCGGCTTCACGTTCTGGGGATGGACGGCGGTCATCGTGCTCGCCGCGATCACGCTGCCGCTCGGCTACACGACGAGCAAGGAATACGCGGAGCTCGAATGGCCGATCGACGTCCTGATCACGCTCGTGTGGGTCGCCTACGCGATCGTGTTCTTCGGCACCATCGCCAAGCGGCGCACGCCGCACATCTACGTCGCGAACTGGTTCTACGGCGCGTTCATCCTGACGATCGCGCTGCTGCACGTCGTCAACAGCGCGGAGATGCCGGTCTCGTTCTGGCCGATGAAGTCCTACTCGGCGTACGCCGGCGTGCAGGACGCGATGGTGCAGTGGTGGTACGGCCACAACGCGGTCGGCTTCTTCCTGACCGCGGGCTTCCTCGGGATGATGTACTACTTCGTGCCCAAGCAGGCGGGCCGGCCGGTCTACTCGTACCGCCTTTCGGTCGTCCATTTCTGGGCGCTGATCTTCACCTACATGTGGGCGGGCCCGCACCACCTCCATTACACGGCGCTGCCCGACTGGACCCAGTCGATCGGCATGCTCTTCTCGCTGATCCTGCTCGCGCCGTCGTGGGGCGGCATGATCAACGGCATGATGACCTTGTCGGGCGCATGGCACAAATTGCGCGACGACCCGATTCTCAAGTTCCTCATCGTCTCGCTGTCGTTCTACGGCATGTCGACGTTCGAGGGACCGATGATGTCGATCAAGACGGTCAACGCGCTGTCGCACTACACCGACTGGACGATCGGGCACGTGCACTCGGGCGCGCTCGGCTGGGTCGCGTTCATCACGATCGGCAGCCTCTACTACCTGATTCCGCGCCTGTTCGGTCGCGCCGAGATGTGGTCCGTGCGCCTCATCACGGTCCACTTCTGGATCGCGACGGTGGGCGTCGTGCTCTACATCGCGTCGATGTGGATCGCCGGCGTGATGCAGGGGCTCATGTGGCGCGCGACCAACGCCGACGGCACGTTGACCTACGCGTTCGTCGAAGGCGTCAAGGCGACGTATCCGTTCTACGCGATTCGGCTGGTGGGCGGGCTGCTCTTCCTTGCCGGCATGCTGCTGATGGCGTGGAACGTCTTCCGCACGATCGCCATCGGCAAGCCGGCCGAAGCCCGCATCCCGGCGCTCGCGACCGCGCTGCCCGCCGCTTGATAAAAGCCGCTCCATGAAATTCAATCACGAACTGATCGAGAAGAACGTCGGCTGGCTCGTCGTGCTGACGATCCTGGTCGTCGCCGTCGGCGGCCTGGTCGAGATCGTCCCGCTCTATTTCCAGAAATCGACGACCGAGCCCGTCGCCGGAATCAAGCCCTATCCGGCGCTCGAGCTCGCCGGCCGCGACGTGTACGTCCGCGAAGGCTGCAGCAACTGTCATTCGCAGATGATCCGGCCGTTCCGTGCGGAGACAGAGCGCTACGGGCACTATTCGGTCGCCGGCGAATCGGTCTACGACCATCCGTTCCTGTGGGGCAGCAAGCGCACCGGGCCGGACCTCGCGCGCGTCGGCGCGCGCTATTCGGACGATTGGCACCGCGTGCACCTCGCCAATCCCCGCGACGTCGTGCCCGAGTCGAACATGCCCGGCTATCCGTGGCTCGCGAAGTCGGCGCTCGCGCCCAACGCCATCCAGTCGAACATGCGCGCGCTGCGGCGCGTCGGCGTTCCCTACACCGACGAAGATATCGCCAAGGCGCCCGAGCAACTGAAAGGCAAGACCGAGGAGGACGCGGTGATCGCGTACCTGCAGCACCTCGGGCTCGCGCTTCGCAACGTGAAATGAGCGATGGAACTCTACCCCCTGTTGTCTTCCGCCATCACCGTGCTCTCGTTCGCACTCTTCGTCGGCATCGTGGCGTGGGCGTGCAGCGCACGCCGGCGCGACGCGTTCGCGCGCGCGGCGAACGCGCCATTCGTACTGCCCGACGATCTCGGCGAGCGTGACCACGCCCAAGAAGAACGATGAGCGATTTCGTCTCCAACGGCTGGGCGCTGTACGTCGCCATCGTCACGCTCGTGTCGATCGCCGCGTGCGCGGCATTGCTGTACGGAATGGGCCGCATGCGTGTCGCGCGCAAGGCTGGCGAGCGCGTCGAGACGACCGGTCACGTCTGGGACGAGGATCTCGCCGAGCTCAACCATCCGCTGCCGCGTTGGTGGATGTGGCTCTTCTACGGCACGATCGTGTTCGCGTTCGCGTACCTCGTGCTGTATCCGGGGCTCGGCAACCTGCCGGGCATCCTACGATGGACGTCGCAAAATGCCTACGTCGGCGAGGTCCGCAGCTTCGACGCGAAGCTCGCGCCGCTCTATGCGCGCTATCTCGCGATGGACCTGAAGGACGTCGCGCGCGATCCCGAAGCGCGCGCGATGGGCGAGCGGCTGTTCCTCAACGATTGCGCGCAGTGCCACGGATCCGACGCCGGCGGCAGCAAGGGCTTCCCGAACCTGCGCGACAACGACTGGCTCTATGGCGGAACACCGGAGCGGATCCGCGAAAGCATCGTCAACGGCCGCAACGGCATCATGCCTGCGTTCGGCGCCGCACTCGGCGACGAAGGCGTGCGCGACGTCGCTGCCTACGTGCGCAGCCTCTCCGGCCTGCCGGCCGACGGCGTGCGCGCGCAGGTCGGCAAGCGCCTCTTCGGGCAGACGTGCGCCGCGTGCCACGGCGTGGACGCCAAGGGCAACCAGGACGTCGGGGCGCCGAATCTCACCGACGCGACGTGGCTCTACGGCAGCACCGAGGCGACGATCATGGAGACGATCCGCAACGGGCGCGGCGAGGCGTCGGCCGTGACGCGGATGCCGGCGCACAAGGATCGACTGGACGCCGGCAAGATCCAGTTGCTCGCCGCGTATGTCTGGGGCCTGTCGAACGTCAAGTAGGTCGCGAGGATGAGCGGCATCATCGAGCGCGACCGCAAGGCAGCGAGCACGCCGCGCGGCGCACCGCATCGAGTGATTCCGATCCAGCCGACCACCGACGAGGTCGCGCTCTACGAGATCCGCAAGAAGATTCAGCCGCGCGCCGTGCACGGCTGGTTCGCGCGCTGGCGCGTCGCGCTCGTGTTGGCGACGCAGATCGTCTACTACGGATTGCCGTGGCTTTCCTGGAACGGCCGCCAGGCGGTGCTCTTCGATCTCGCCGCGCGCAAGTTCTACCTGTTCGGCGGCGTCTTCTGGCCGCAGGATGTGATCTACCTCGCGGTGCTGCTGATCATCAGCGCGCTGTCGCTCTTCCTGTTCACCGCCGTCGCCGGAAGGCTGTGGTGCGGCTACGCGTGTCCACAGACGGTCTACACCGAGATCTTCATGTGGATCGAGCGGAAGATCGAAGGCGACCGCGTCGCGCGCCTGCGTCTCGACGGCGCGTCGATGTCGCCGCGCAAGTTCGCGCTGCGAAGCGCGAAGCACGCGGCGTGGCTCGCCGTCGCGATGTGGACCGGCTACACGTTCGTCGGCTACTTCACGCCGATTCGCGAACTCGGCCATGCGGTCGCGACGCTCGCGCTCGGGCCGTGGGAGGCGTTCTGGATTCTGTTCTATTCGGCCGCGACGTACGGCAACGCCGGCTGGCTGCGCGAGCAGGTCTGCAAGTACATGTGCCCGTACGCGCGCTTCCAGAGCGTGATGTTCGACAAGGACACGCTCGTCATCACCTACGACCGCGCGCGCGGCGAGCCGCGCGGCGGACGCGCGAAAACGCTCGATCCGCGCGCCAGCGGCCTCGGCGACTGCGTCGACTGCGGCATCTGCGTGCAGGTATGCCCGACCGGCATCGACATCCGCAACGGCCTGCAGTACGAATGCATCGGCTGCGCCGCGTGCATCGACGCGTGCGACCAGGTGATGGATCGGATGGGCTATCCGCGCGGACTCATCCGTTACACGACCGAGAACGCGCTCGAGCGGCCACTGCCCGATCGCGCGCGCTGGCGTCGCGTGCTGCGCCCGCGCACGTTCGTGTACTCGCTCGTGCTGCTGGTGATGGTCGGTGCGACCGCGTGGTCGCTCGCCACCCGCGTGCCGCTGCGCGTCGACGTGATCCGCGACCGGGGCACGCTTGCCCGCGAGGCGGGACCCGGCGTCATCGAGAACGTCTATCGCATCCAGGTCATGAACACCGACGAGCGCCCCCGGCACTACACGCTCGAGGCGTCGGGCGTTCCCGGATTGCGCGTCGTCGGCCTCGACCAGCCGATCGAGCTCAAGGCCGCTTCGACACGGCTGTTCGCGCTGCGCCTGCAGGCGCCGCTCGAGCCCGGCGAGGGCAAGCCGCCGCTCGCGCCCGGGTCACACAAGATCGAGATCGAGGTGCAGTCGGTGGCGGAGCGCGCGAAAGGAAAGGAGCACGAGCATGACCATGTCGAACGCCATGAACAGTCGACCTTCATCGTCCCGCGCTGACCGCTTCCCGTGGCTGCTCGCCGCGGGCCCTGCGCTCGTGGTGGTCGCGTCGCTCGCCACGTTCGCGATCGCGGCGACGCACGACGACGCACTCGTCGCGCGCAACTACTACAAGCTCGGCTTGACGATCAATCGGACGCTGGCGGCGGCCCCGATCGCGTCGCGCCACGGTGAAGCGACGGTGACGATCGCGGCGAGCGGCGAGGTGAGCGTGCATCTGGACGGCATGACGCCTTCGTCGCTGGCGATCTCCGTTCGCAAACCGGCGCAGCGCGACGGCGCGCCGGTCGCGCTGCAAGCAGCGCGCCCCGGCGAGTGGCGCGGCGCGCTTGCCGGCGTCGCACCGGGCCGCAACATCGTCACCCTCGTCGCGAACGGCTGGCAGCTTCCGATCACGCTCGTCGAGCACGTTCCCGCCACGCTTCGATTGCGCGCCGAAGCGGCGGCTTCCTAACGCGAGGCCGACGATGGTCAAGGCGTTTGCGACGGCGAATGCGCGCCGCGTCATGTGGGTCATCTGGCCGGGTTTTCTCAGCGCGCTCGTCGCCGAGATCGGCTTCTTCGCGCTGTTCGACCCGCTCGATTTCAACGCGCGCCTCGCGCTCACGCGCGAGGCCGTCTACACGCTCGGCTTCGTCGCGTTCTGGTTGCTCGGCATGCTGTCTTCAGCACTGACGCTCTTCCTGCAGCAGGTCGCGCCGCAGGAAAACGCGTTCCTCGACTGATCGACGACGATGACGCCGGGCTTCCTCGTCAGCGCGTGGCTCGTGGGCGCGCTGGGTGGCGCGCACTGCGTGGCGATGTGCGGGGGCCTCGTGAGCGCGATCGCGGCACGCGATGCGGCATGCGGCGCGCGCGGCGCGCGCCGCGCCGCGACCGCGCAAGCGCTCTATCATGCCGGAAGGCTCGGCACCTACGCGTCGCTCGGCGCGATCTTCGGTGTCGCGGGCGCGAGCGTGCGATGGGCCGGCGACATCGCGATCATGCAACGTGCGATGCACGTGGGTGCCAGCGCATTCCTGTTGCTGCTCGCGACCAGCCTCGTCGTGCGCGTGCCTGCGATCCTCGCACTGCAGCGCGCCGGCGTCGCGCTGGTGGCGCCGCTGCTGCGCCGCGCCCAACCGCTTCTTCGGGCACCGGGCGTGACCGGGCGCGTGACGATGGGCCTTGCGTGGGGCCTGATGCCGTGCGCGCTCGTCTACACCGTGCTGCCGCTCGCGCTCCTCGCCGGTGGGCCGGTCGAAGGCGCGCTCGTGATGCTGTCGTTCGGTCTCGGCACGCTGCCCCACCTCTTCGCCGGCGGGATGCTCCTCGCAGCGGCGCGTCGCTTCGTCCCGACAGTCGCCTTGCGCTATGTGGGGGCGGCCTTGATCGCCGGGTTCGGATTGCTCGGGCTCGGCCACGCCTTCGGGGCTCACGTAACGTTGACGGACCTGGCGCTCTGCCTCGTGCCGTAGGATGAAGTCTTCCGCGCCGTCCGGCGGCGCGGTCATGCCGCAGCCAGGCGGCGCGCGAACTCTGCGGCTGCGCCGCTGACACACCGGTTCGTCGGGAACGCCGTCGCGTCGCCCGGCCACCCGCGCATGATCGACCGGTCCGATCTCGACACCCTCTTCGCCAGCGCACCCCCCGCCACCGAGCGCTTCGATCCGGCGAATTACACGCATCTGCCGGATGCCGTGCAGCGCTATCTCGCGCGCGCGATCGCACCGGGGACGCCGCTTGCGTCGGCGGTTCGGCTGCGCATGCACGGCTCGATCAAGCTCAAGCGCTGGCGACCGTTCCATGCCGAACAGGTGATCGTGCGCGGCCGCGGCATGATCTGGCGCGCGCACGTGAAGATGGGTCGCCTCGTGGTGCGCGGCTTCGATCGTTACGTCGACGGCGAGGGCACGATGCAGTGGAAGCTCTTCGGCATGCTGCCCATCGTGCGGGGGGAAGGACCCGACGTCACCCGCTCGGCGGCGGATCGCTTCGCCGCCGAGTCGATCTGGCTGCCCTCGACCTTTTGCAGCGAACGCGTCGCGTGGAAGGCGAACGGCGCCGACGTCCTGCACGCGCGCTTCCCCGTCAACGGACACGACGAGGAGCTGGCGCTCACGACGAGCCTCGGTTCGCTCCTCGCGGTCGAAATGAAGCGATGGGGCAATCCCGAGGGCGGCGCGTTCACCGAGACCGAATTCGGCGCGCTCGTCGAGCAGGAAGCCGTCTTCGACGGCTACACCATCCCGGCACGCGTTCGCGTGGGCTGGCATTTCGGCAGCGCGCGCTTCGAGGAGCGGGGGGAATTCTTCCACGCCACGATCGACGAGGCGACGTTCCGCTAGACCCGGCCGCGCGGGTTCTATAATCCGCCGACATGCCGACTGCGCACCGCGGATCCATCGTCGCCGTCGTTTCGCTGCTCGCGCTGTCGCTCCTTTGCCTCGCGGCTGGATTGGCGGGCGTCCCGCGACCGCGAGTGTGGCTGATCGCCGGCTGGGCCGCCGGCGCATGCGCCGGCGCGATCGCGCTGTGGCGTCTCTTGGGCGAGGCGCGCGAGCGCGCGCTCGCCGACCGCGAGGTCGCCCACCGCGAAGGGCGACTGCGCGGGATCCTCGATTCGGCGATGGACGCGATCATCACCGTCGACGACGGCCAGCGGGTCGTGCTCTTCAACAATGCGGCCGAGGCGATGTTCGGATGGCCGCGCGCAGAGGCGATCGGTTTGCCGCTGTCCTCGTTCATTCCGGATCGATTTCGCGCGGCGCATGGGGGACACGTGCGCCGCTTCGGCGAGAGCGCCGACGCGTCGTCCCGTCGCATGGGCGGCTCGCTTCGCATCGTGACCGGTCTGCGCCGCAACGGCGAGGAATTCCCGATCGACGCGTCGATCTCGAAGACCGAGGAGTCCGGACGGCGCTTCTACACCGTGATCCTGCGCGACATCACGGCGCGGCTGGCGGCGGAGGATGCGCTGCGGCGCTCGAAGGACGAGTTGCAGGCGCTCGGCGCGGCGGCGCACATGACGCGCGAGCAGGAAAAGAGCCGCATCGCGCGCGAGTTGCACGACGAGCTCGGCCAGCTGCTGACGATGCTGCAGATGGACGTCGTCTGGTGCAAGGAAAAGCTGCCTTACGGCAACGACGCGCTCGAGGCGCGCCTCGCGCGGATGGAAGGGTTGCTCAAGAGCACCATCGCGGCCACGCGGCGCATCGCGTCCGACCTGCGTCCACTGATGCTCGACGACCTCGGCCTCGTGCCGTCGCTCGAGTGGCTCGTCGAGAACTTCTCGCAGCGCACCGGGATCGCCTGCCAGCTCACGCTCGCCGAACGCGACCTCGACGTGCCGAAGGCGCAGGCGAGCGCGATCTTCCGCATCGTGCAGGAGTCCCTGACCAACATCGCGAAGCACGCGCGGGCATCGCACGCCGAGATCGCGATATCGCGCAACGTCGAGGACCTCGTGGTGCGGGTATCCGACGACGGCGTCGGATTCTCGCCGTCGGCGCCGCGCAAGCCCAATTCGTTCGGACTCTTCGGCCTGCGCGAGCGCGCGTCGCTGATGGGCGGCGGAGCAACGATCACGAGTGCGCCGGGCGCGGGGACGACGGTCGAAGTGCACATCCCGCGCGAGGCGGCAACCGCATGAAGGGCCGTTCGGCGAGAGCGACATGATCCGCGTCGTGATCGCCGACGACCACCAGATCCTCCGCGAGGGATTGAAGCAGCTCCTGCAGGCCGCGGGCGACCTCGAGGTGGTCGGCGAGGCAGGCGACGGCTTCGAGGTGCTCGATCGCGTCCGCCGCGACGAGTTCGACGTGCTGCTCCTCGACATGTCGATGCCGGGCAAGAGCGGCGTCGAGCTCATCAAGCAGGTCAAGTCCGAGAAGCCGAAGCTGCGAATCCTCGTACTCAGCATGCACGAGGAGCATCAGTACGCGGTGCGCGCGATTCGCGCCGGCGCGTCCGGCTACCTGACCAAGGAGAGCGCCGCGTCGCAGCTCGTCGCGGCGATACGCAAGGTCGGCGGCGGCGGTGCCTACATCACGCCGGAAGTCGCCGAGCGGCTCGCCCAGGATGCGATGCCGCACGCGCAGGGACCGCTGCACGCGTCCTTGTCGGATCGCGAGTTCGAGGTGTTCCACATGCTCGTCGACGGCATGTCGGTGAACGAGATCGCGGCGCGCCTGCACCTTTCGGCGAAGACGATCAGCACGCACAAGGCGCGACTCATGGAAAAGCTCGGCGTCGACAGCACCGCGGACCTCGTGCACTACGCGGTGCGTCACAAGCTCCTCGACGCGACGTAGGGATTTCCCTACCCCCGGTGGGGTCCTCCCGACCCCGCGAACCGGATTTTCCCGATGGGCGCAATCAGCGGTTCCCGATGGAGGCGGGACGCCGCGCTGCGAATAATCCGGTCCATGGAAACGCAACTTCGCACCGTCTTCATCGTCGATGACGTCCCCACGATGCGCGAGCGGCTCGGCGAGCTCGTGAGCGACATCGAGGGCGTCGAGATCGTGGGGAACGCCGGCACGCCGAGCGAGGCCATCGACGGCATCCTGCGCACCCGTCCCGACTGCGTGCTGCTCGACTACCAGCTGATCGGCGGCACCGGCGTCGACGTGCTGCGCGCCGTCCATCCGCGCTCACCGGGCACCGCGTTCATCGTGCTGAGCAATCACGCGACGCCGCAGCACCGGCGAGCGTGCCTCGACGCCGGCGCGCGCTACTTCTTCGACAAGAGCACGGAATTCGTGCAAATCCGCCACGCGATCGCCGAGATCGAGGCGCGGACGCATTGAAGAGCGAACATCCCTCCAACCCCCGAGGATCCCATGCAAGTCGCCACCGCCGTTCGCGTTTCCCCGCAACCCGGCACGACCAACGTCCGGCCGATTCGCCCGGCGCTGCACGACGTCAACGCGTCGTGCGGAACCTGCAACCTGCGCCGGATCTGCATGCCGGTCGAGATCCAGGATTCCGACGCGAAGGCGCTGTTCGACTC
Organism: Casimicrobiaceae bacterium; assembly: GCA_035718935.1. GTDB lineage: Bacteria > Pseudomonadota > Gammaproteobacteria > Burkholderiales > Casimicrobiaceae > VBCG01. Next base: position 13,042 of record DASTGT010000087.1, on the reverse strand, counting down.
GCTGGTCGCACATCACGTGCGCCTGCGAAAGGGCGACGTGCTTTTCCGTGCGGGTGACCGCTTCGCGGGCCTTTACGCGATCCGCTTCGGCTCGTGCAAGACGGTCTCGACGACCGACGACGGCAGCGAGCAGGTGTCGGGGTATCACCTGCAAGGCGAAATCCTCGGGGTCGAAGGATTCGGCAACGACGCGCACACGTGCAACGCGATCGCGCTCGAGGACAGCGAGGTGTGCGTGCTGCCGGTCGCCCGGATCGAGAAGCTCGCGCACGAGGACCCGGCGTTTCAGCGCCGCATGTACAAGCTGCTTTCGGGCGCGATCGTCCGCGAGCGCACGGTGACGCTGATGGTGAGCACGATGCGCGCCGAGCAGCGCCTCGCGTCGTTCCTGCTCGATCTCTCGAACCGCTACCAGGCACGCGGCTATTCGGCGAGCGAATTCGTGCTGCGCATGACGCGCGAGGAGATCGGCAGCCACCTCGGGCTCAAGCTCGAGACCGTGAGCCGGCTGCTCTCGCGCTTTGCCGACGAACGCCTGATCGACGTGAGCGGGCGCGTGATCCGACTGCTCGACCGGCTCGCGCTGTCGCAGCTCGTCGCGACGAACTGATGCCGCGCACCGCGTGATGCCGCGCACCGCGCGCTACTCGCCACCTTTCGGCGGGGCGAGCGACATCACGTAGCGCGCGATCGCGCGCGCTTCCCGCACGGACACCTCCGGATGCGGCGGCATGTGCCACGGGCCGCCACCCCGGATGCCGCGCCGAATCTCGGCCGCGATCCGGGCTACGGCATCGCGATCGTTGCGATGGCGCCGGGCGACGTCGGCAAGCGCCGGCCCGGCTTTCGCCTCGCGATCGGCATGGCAGAAATAGCACTTGTACTGCGTCAGGTAGACGCGCGCATCGGGCGGCACCTGATCCTCGGCATGCGCCAGCGCGCCGATCAGGAAGGCGGCGAGAGCCAGCGTCGCGCGCGCCGCGTTCAAGACGCAAGCGAGGAGGTCAGGGCCTCGCGATTGGCTGCGTACGCCTGCACGCGCTCGCGCACCCGCACGACGTCGCCGACGATGACCAGCGCCGGCGACGCCAGCCGTTCGGCGATCGCCCGCGCAGCGAGCGTGTCGAGCGTCGCCGTGACGACGCGCTGCGCAGGCAGCGTTCCCTGCTGCACGATCGCCGCCGGCGTGCTGCCCGGCAGCCCGTGGCCGACGAGACCCTCGCATAGCATCGGCAACGCCGCGAGCCCCATGTAGACGACGACCGTCTGCCCGGGCGCGGCGAGGCTTCGCCAGTCGAGGTCCATCGAACCGTCCTTGAGATGACCGGTGACGAACACGCATCGCTGTGCGTGCTCGCGATGGGTCAGTGGAATGCACGTCGACGCGGCGATGCCGTTCGCTGCGCTGATTCCCGGCACGACTTCGAACGGAATCCCGTGCGCGGCGAGGTACTCCATTTCCTCGCCGCCGCGGCCGAACACGAACGGATCGCCGCCCTTGAGCCGGACGACGCGCTCGCCTTCGCGGGCGAGGCGGACGAGAAGCGCGTTGATCTCGTCCTGTGGCAACGCGTGGCGATCGCGCGCCTTGCCGACGTAGAACGTTCGCGCCGTCGGCGCGAACTCGAGCAGCGACGTCGCGACGAGCCGGTCGTAGACGACCGCGTCGGCCGCTTCGATGCGCCGGATCGCCTTCAGCGTCAGGAGTTCCGGGTCTCCGGGGCCTGCCCCGACGAGCGAAACGATCCCCGGGACGCGTCCCTTGCCGTGCGCGCCGCCGCGTCGCAGCGCCGCTCCTGGACGATGCAGGTCCGGCGAGCGCGGCGCACGCGCCTCCCGGGGTTCGTCGAACACGTTCGCGTCGATGTCCATGGCGTCGGTGCAACGATAGTCGGCGAGCGCGGGCCAAACATTAATCCCCGTCAATGTTCGATCCGGAGTGCGTGCCGATACTGCATGTCGACGACATCGCACACATTCGTTCACTCCATCGATCGAAGGGGAAATCGTGAAGCATGCAAGGATGGGATTGCGTCAGGGCCTCGTCGCGTTCGCCGTGCTGTCGCTGGTGAGTGCGCCGCTCTTCGCCCAGGACGCCGGCAAGGCGGAGCAGCAGCCCGCAGCGGCGACGCCTTCGCCGCCCGACAACGACGCTGCCAAGGCCGAGCAGGGCCATTCGCAACAGCCGCTGCTGAACTACAAGGGCGCCGGGAGCTCGCCGCTCGCAGGCGAGGAGATGCACCAGGACATCAACCCGAAGGCGCCGGCGATGACGGCCGCCGAGTTCGACAAGGGCAAGCAGATCTATTTCGAGCGCTGCGCGGGATGCCACGGCGTGTTGCGCAAGGGCGCGACGGGCAAGCCGCTCACGCCCGACATCACGCTCGGCAAAGGCACCGAATACCTGAAGGTGTTCATCGGGTACGGCTCGCCGGCGGGCATGCCGAACTGGGGCAGCTCCGGGCAGCTCACGGAAGCCGAGGTCGACCTGATGGCTCGCTACGTCCAGCAGACGCCTCCCACTCCGCCGGAGTTCGGCATGAAGGACATGGAAGCGACGTACCGCGAGATCGTGCCGGTGGCGCAGCGCCCGAAGAAGAAAATGAATGCCTACGACATCGACAACCTCTTCTCGGTCACGCTGCGTGACTCGGGCGAGGTGGCACTGATCGACGGCTCGTCGAAGAAGATCATCAACATCGTCAAGACGGGCTACGCGGTGCACATCTCGCGGTTGTCGGCGTCGGGACGCTATGTGTACGTCATCGGGCGCGATGCAAAAGTCAACCTGATCGACCTGTGGCTGCCGAAGCCCGACAACGTCGCCGAGATCAAGATCGGCCTCGAGGCGCGATCGGTCGAGACGTCGAAGTACAAGGGCTACGAGGACAAGTACGCGATCGCCGGGTCGTACTGGCCGCCGCAGTACGTGATCATGGAAGGCGACACGCTGAAGCCGCTCAAGATCGTATCGACGCGCGGCATGACGGTCGATCCGCAGGAATACCATCCCGAGCCACGCGTCGCATCGATCGTCGCGTCGCACTACCACCCCGAGTTCATCGTCAACGCGAAGGAAACGGGGAAGATCAACATCGTCAATTACCAGGACCTCGACAACCTCAAGGTCACGTCCATCGACTCGGCGCGCTTCCTGCACGATGGCGGCTTCGATTCCACCGGCCGCTATTTCCTCGTCGCAGCCAACGCTTCGAACAAGGTCGCCGTCGTCGACACCAAGGAGAACAAGCTCGAGGCGCTGATCGACGTCGGCCACACTCCGCACCCGGGACGGGGGGCGAACTTCATCGATCCCAAGTTCGGTCCGGTCTGGGCCACCGGCCACCTCGGCGACGAATCGATCTCGGTGATCGCCACGGATCCCAAGCGGCACAAGGCGAACGCCTGGAAGGTCGTGCGCACGCTGAAGGGCCAAGGCGGCGGCTCGCTTTTCATCAAGACGCATCCGAAGTCGAAGAACCTCTGGGTCGACACCGCGCTCAATCCGGATCCGAAGATCAGCCAGTCGATCGCGGTCTACGACATCAACGATCTCGACAAGGGATTCGAGGTGCTGCCCATCGCCGAATGGGCGGGACTCGGAGAAGGGGCGAAACGCGTGGTGCAACCCGAGTACAACAAGGCCGGCGACGAGGTGTGGTTCTCGGTGTGGAGCGGCAAGGACCAGCAGTCGGCGATCGTCGTCGTCGACGACAAGACGCGCAAGCTCAAGGCGGTGATCAAGGATGCGAACCTGATCACGCCGACCGGCAAGTTCAACGTGCACAACACGCAGCACGACGTGTATTGATGCCAACCAGGGTCGGATACGATATTCGAGCGTGATGCTGCGGTTCGCGATGATCGCGCCACGAATGTCGTGTCCAACCGTGGTCGTGCCTTCGATGCGTCGATTCGTCATCGCGTCAATCGCACTGGCCGTCGCCTCGCCGCTCGTCGCGGGCGGCGCCGATGATGCCGCCCGACCGGCACCCCCGCGCCAGCACGAATTGCTGCGTCTGTTGCACCAGGACTGCGGCTCGTGCCACGGCTTGCGACTCACCGGCGGCCTCGGCCCGGCGCTGACGCCGAGCGCGCTGAAGGACAAACCCGACGCGAGCCTCGTTGCGACGATCGTCTCCGGCCGGCGCGGCACGCCGATGCCGCCGTGGGAGCCGTTCATCTCGGAAGCGGAGGCACGCTGGCTCGTCGCGCGTCTCAAGGAAGGCAACACCGATGGCAAGTAGCGTTCGTACCGCATGGCGTCGCGCTTGTGCTGCATGGCGCGCGCTCGCCGCGCCGGGACATCAGCGCGCGCTCGCGTGTTTCGCGGCGAGCCTCGTCGTCGGCGCTTGCGCGCAGGTCGACGTTCGCGGCACGGGCGACCTGGGTGTGGTCGTCGAGCGGGAGCAGGGGAGCCTGCGCATCGTCGACACGACGGCGCGCAGCGTGCTCGGGACGATCGCGGGCCTCGGCGATCTTTCGCATGCGTCGGTCGTGTACGCGCGAGACGGTCGATACGCGTTCGTGTTCGGCCGCGATGGCGGGCTGACGAAGGTCGATCTGCTCCGGCGCGTGGTCATCGCACGCACGCTGCAGGCCGGCAACTCGATCGGCGGCGCGATCACGCAGGATGGCCGTTACGTCGCCGCGCAGAACTACGAACCCGGCGGCGTCAAGGTGTTTCGCGCCGACACGCTCGAGGCCGTCGCCGACATCCCGGCCGTGTTCGGCGAGCGCGGCGAGCGCTCCAAGATCGTCGGCCTCGCCGATGCGCCGGGCAATCGTCTCGTCTTCAGTCTCTACGATGCCGGCGAGATCTGGATCGCCGACCTCGCGGATCCCGCGCATCCGGCGATTACCCGCTTTCGCGACGTCGGACGCCAACCCTACGATGCGCTCGTCACGCCCGACGGGCGCTATTACGTCGCGGGGCTCTTCGGCGAGGATGGGCTCGCGCTCCTCGATTTGTGGCATCCCGAGCGTGGCGTGCGACGCATTCTCGAGGGTTACGGACAGGGGAGCGAAAAGCTTCCCGTTTACAAGATGCCGCACCTGCGCGGCTGGGCCATCGCTGGCGACGTCGCGTATCTTCCCGCGATCGGTCGCCACGAGGTGCTCGTCGTCGACATGCGCGACTGGCGCATGCTCGCCAAGATTCCCGTCGCCGGCCAACCGGTCTTCGTGATCGCGCGGCCCGACGGTCGCCAGGTGTGGGTCAACTTCGCGTTTCCCGACAACGGACGCGTGCAGGTCATCGACACCGAGGCGCGCGAGGTCGTGCGCACGCTCGAGCCGGGCAAGGCCGTACTGCATCTCGAGTTCACGCCGCGCGGCGAGGCCGTCTGGATATCGGCGCGCGACGACGATCGCGTGCTCGTCTACGACACGGCGACGCTCGCGAAGGTCGCGGCGCTCGACGCCGCGAAGCCGAGCGGGATCTTCTTCACCAGCCGCGCGGCACGCATCGGTTTCTAGATGAAACATTCCCCCACGCTCGCTTGTGCGGCTTCGCCGCATCCCGCTTCGCGGGACCAGCCTTCGGCTGTCCTGCGGCCTTCGGCCTTGTCGCGCGCTGCCCCCCGGGCGGCGGATCATTCGCGCGGGGCTGCCCTTCGCGGCTGACGTATCGATGGAGGTCTCGCCGGCGCAACGCGCGCTGCTCGATCGCTTCCAGCGCGATTTTCCGACGAGCGCCACGCCCTACGCGGACGCCGCGTGCACGCTTGGTATGCGCGAGAGCGACGTTCTCGCCGCGTTGCAGGCGCTCGTCGCCGCGGGGATCGTCGCGCGCGTCGGGCCGATCTTTCGCGCCGGTAGCGTAGGCGCGAGCACCCTCGCGGCGATGGCGGTGCCGCTGCCGCAACTTGCCGACGTCGCGAGCATCGTCGGCGCGCACGACGGGGTCAATCACAACTACGCGCGCGAGCATCGTTTCAACCTCTGGTTCGTCGCGCACGCGCGGGACGCCGACGCGCTCGCCGCACTGCTGCGGGAGATCGAGACGCAAACGCGATTGCCGGCGATCTCGCTGCCGCTCGTTCGCGAATATCACATCGATCTCGGGTTTCCGCTCGACGCTCCTCGTAGGACGTCGTGCAGCCGATCGCACGCTGCCGTCGTGGCGACCGCGCCGCGTGTCGAGGCGGGTGAGCCGTGGCGCGTGGCCTGCGCGCTCGAGCCCGGGCTTCCGCTCGTTTCAAGGCCGTACGCCGAGATCGCGCGCCGTGCCGGTCTGCACGACGCGGACGGCGAAGCACGCGTGCGTCGGCACGTGCGTGACTGGCTCGCCGCCGGCGTGATCAAGCGAATCGGCGTCGTCGTCCGGCACCGGCCGCTCGGCTTCGCCGCGAACCTCATGGGCGTCTGGGAAGTTCCCGAGCATGACGTCGATCGGGTGGGCGAGCGCCTCGCGACCGAGCCCGCCGTGACGCTTTGCTATCGTCGCGCCCCGGACCCGCCACGTTGGCGCTACAACCTGTTCTGCATGCTGCATGGGAAGGATCGGGCGCAGGTCGGCGCGGAGGTCGGTGCGCTCGCCGTGCGCCATGGGCTCGGCGGTTATCCGCACGCGCGTCTTTGGTCGATCACCGCCTACAAGCAGACCGGCGCGCGCCACGGGATTGCGGCGCATGGATGATCTCGACCGCGCAATCGTCGATCGCGGACAGGGTGGCTTTCCCGTCTCGTCGAGGCCGTTTCGCGATGCCGCACCCGCGTTCGCCACGACCGAGCGTGTTCTCCTCGAGCGGATCGAGCGGCTTCTCGCCGGGCGCGTGCTCACGCGCTTCGGGCCACTCTTCGACGTCGAGCGCATGGGCGGACGCTTCACGCTCGCGGCGCTCGCCGTGCCCGTCGACGACTTCGACCGGATCGCGGACATCGTGAACGCGTTTCCCGAGGTGGCGCACAACTACGCGCGCGAGCACGCGCTCAACATGTGGTTCGTGCTGGCGACGCCATCCGCGGCGGCGACCGAGGAGGCGATCGCGCGCATCGAGGCGGCGACGCGATTGCCCGTTCGCGCCTTTCCCAAGGAGCGCGAGTATTTCGTCGGGATGAACCTGGGCGTCGATGGCGCGCGCGTCGCGAACGAGCGCTCGGCGGCCGCGAGGACGCGGCGGAGGGACGTCGACGCGCAACCGCTCGACCGCACCATCGTGACGAAGCTGCAGGCGGGCTTGCCGCTCGTGGCGAAACCGTACGACGACGTCGCGCGCATGGTCGACGCGCCTCCTTCAGCGGTACGCCAGCGTGTGCGGGTGATGCTCGCCGACGGCCGCATTCGGCGCATCGGCGCGGTCCCGAATCATTTCGCGCTCGGCTGGCGCGCGAACGGCATGAGCGTGTGGGATGTCGACGATCGAGTCGTCGACGTGATGGGCCCGCGGGTGGGCGCGCTTACCGATGTGACGCACTGCTATCGGCGCCCGCGCCACCTCCCGGACTGGCCGTACAACCTGTTCGCCATGGTGCACGGCCGTGACCGCGGCGAAGTCGCCACGAAAGTCGAGGCGGTCGCCGCGATCCTGGGTCCCGCCGCGCGGCAACGCAACGTTCTCTTCAGCACGCGCATCCTCAAGAAGTCGGGCTTGCGCCTCGCGTAAGAAGCGCGACGACGTCTGCGCCACGTCAAAGCGCGGCAGCGCGCGGCTCGCCAGAATGCGAAAGCGCCTCGACCGAGGGCTCCCCGGGATTGCCATGTTCCGAATCACGCAGTATCTCCAGGAAGTGCTCTATCCGACGCCGGTGACGCCGCGCCGCGACCCGCCGGGTCCCGTGGTGATCTGGAACCTGATCCGCCGCTGCAATCTCGCGTGCCAGCACTGCTATTCGATTTCGGCGGACGTCGATTTTCCCGGCGAGCTGACGACACCCGAGATCGAGGCGACGATGGACGACCTGCGCACCTTCGGCGTGCCGGTGCTGATCCTCTCGGGCGGCGAGCCGCTGCTGCATCCCGACATCTTCGCGATCTCCCGGCGCGCGAAGGCAATGGGCTTCTACGTCGGCCTGTCGACGAACGGCACGCTGATCGACGAGTCGCTGCTCCCGAAAATCGCCGAAGTCGGCTACGACTACGTCGGCATCAGCCTCGACGGCATCGCGGCGACGCACGACCGCTTCCGCCGCAAGGCCGGCGCGTACGACGCGTCGCTTGGCGCCGTGCGCCTGCTGCGCGCGGCCGGCATCAAGGTGGGCCTTCGCTTCACGCTCACGCAGAACAACGCGCACGACCTGCCGGCGCTGCTCGACCTCCTCGACGCCGAGGACGTCGACAAGTTCTACCTGTCGCATCTCAACTACGCCGGCCGCGGCAACGTCAACCGCAAGACCGACGCGCACCATCTCACCACGCGCGCGGCGATGGATCGCCTCTTCCAGACGTGCTGGGGTCATATCGTTCGCGGCCGGCCCAAGGAATTCGTCACCGGCAACAACGATGCCGACGGCGTCTACCTGCTGCAATGGGTGCGCGAGCGTTTCCCCGAGCGCGCCGCGCACGTCGAGGCGAAGCTTCGCCAGTGGGGCGGCAACGCATCGGGCGTCAACGTCGCGAACATCGACAACCTCGGCAACGTGCATCCCGACACGTTCTGGTGGGACTACACGCTCGGCAACGTGCGCAAGCGCAAGTTCTCCGAGATCTGGCGCGACACGTCCGATCCACTGCTCGCGGGCCTCAAGGCACGACCGCGGAAGATCGGCGGCCGCTGCAGCGAGTGCCGGTTCTTCGACATCTGCGGCGGCAACACGCGTGTGCGCGCGTGGCAACTCGCCGGCGATCCGTGGGGAGAGGATCCGGGGTGCTATCTCGACGACAACGAGCTCGGGATCGAGCCCGGACGCGAACGCGTGACGCTCACGCCGTATCGGCGCGCGCGACGCGCAGCGGCGGCGTTCCCATGAAGCGGCTTGCGTGCGCCGCTGCGCTCGCCCTCGCGCTCGCGTGCTCCGCGTTCGCCGGCGAAACCGCGCGCTCGGCACCCGCCGTCGTCGACCGGCCGGTCCCCGAAGGATCTGCGGCGGAAAATTACGCCACGCACTGCGCGTCCTGTCACGGGCCGGCGCGACTCGGCGGAACGGGGCCCGCGCTGCTTCCCGAGAATCTCGAGCGGCTGCGAAAGAGCGCCGCAGCCGAGACTATCGCGAACGGCCGAATCGCGACACAGATGCCCGCGTTCGGCGACAAGCTGTCACAAGCCCAGATCGATGCCCTCGTCGTGTACGTCTATGCGGCGCCGGCGCAGACGCCGAAGTGGGACGTGCAGGACATCGCCGCGAGCCGCATCGAGCACGTGCGCCGCGACACGTTGCCGCCGAGGCCCGTCTTCGGCGCGGACCCGAGGAATCTCTTCGTCGTCGTCGAGACCGGCGACCATCACGCGACGATCCTCGACGGCGACACGTTCACCCCGATCCGCAGGTTCGCGACGCGCTTCGCGCTGCACGGCGGACCGAAGTTCTCGCCCGACGGCCGCTACGTGTACTTCGCGTCGCGCGACGGCTGGGTGAGTCTCTACGACATCTGGAACCTGACGCTCGTCGCCGAGGTGCGCGCCGGCATCAACACGCGCAACCTGGCCGTCTCCTCCGATGGCCGGTACGTGCTGGTCGGCAACTACCTGCCGCATACGCTAGTCATGCTCGACGCGCGTGACCTGTCGCTCCTCAAAATCATCCCCGCGCAGGACGTCCACGGCCGCACGTCGCGGGTATCGGCGGTGTATGACGCCGCGCCGCGCGAGAGCTTCGTCGTCGCGCTGAAGGACATCCCCGAGGTGTGGGAGCTGCCGTACGGCGACAAGACGGGTCCGGTATACGAAGGCCTCGTGCACGACTATCGGATGGCGGAGGGGCTCGCGACGCCGAAGCCGTTCGGCATTCGCCGCATCCCGCTCGACGACATCCTCGACGACTTCTTCTTCGACCCACCGTACGACCACCTGATCGGCGCGTCGCGCGACGGCCACACCGGGCAGGTCGTGAACCTGAACGTGCGGCGCAAGATCGCCGAGGTGCCGCTGCCCGGACTGCCGCATCTTGGGTCGGGAATCACCTGGCAATGGCACGGGCACCCGGTCCTCGCTACGCCCAACCTGAAGGACGCGCAGGTGACCGTGATCGACATGAAGACGTGGAAGACCGTGGCGCAGATCCCCACCGCCGGTCCCGGTTTCTTCATGCGCAGTCACGAAGCGACGCCGTACGCGTGGGTCGACGCGTTCAACAGCGCGAGCAAGGACGTGCTGCAGGTGATCGACAAGCGCACGCTCGAAGTGGTCGCGACGCTGAAGCCTGCGCCGGGAAAGACCGTCGCGCACGTCGAGTTCACGCGGGACGGGCGGTACGCACTCGCGAGCCTGTGGGAGAACGACGGGGCGCTCATCGTCTACGATGCGGCGACGTTCCAGGAAGTGAAGCGCGTCCCGATGGTGAAGCCGTCCGGCAAGTACAACGTCTACAACAAGACGACGCGCTCGGCCGGGACGAGCCACTGACGACCGGCCGCAGCGACGAGCGCCTCGTCTTGATCGCGCTCAAGAACGGCAAGACCCGCTTGGGCGAAACTCCTGCCATGAACACGATCCCAGGCGCAGCCGGCTTCTGTTTCGACCCCGAGCTCATCCGCAAATACGACAGCTTCGGGCCGCGCTACACGTCGTACCCCACGGCCGACCGCTTCCACGCGGGCTTCACTGCCGCGCACTACGTCGACGCGCTAACCGCGCGCCGCGACGAGGCGCGGCCGCTGTCGCTGTACGTGCACCTGCCGTTCTGCAACACCGTCTGCTACTACTGCGCCTGCACGAAGATCATCACGGCGAACCGCGGACGCTCGGCCAAGTACGTGCGCTACCTGGGCCGCGAGATCGAGCTCGTGTCGTCGCTGCTCGAAGGCGAGCGCCGCGTGTCCCAACTGCACTGGGGCGGCGGGACGCCGACGTTCCTCGCGCGCGAGGAGATGGCCGACCTGATCCGCATGCTGCGAGACGCCTTTCCGTTCGCCGCCGACACCGAAGCGTCGATCGAGATCGATCCGCGCAAGGTCGACACGTCGACGATCGGATTCCTGCGCGAGCTCGGTTTCAACCGCGTGTCGTTCGGGATCCAGGACTTCGACCCGGCCGTGCAGCGCGCCGTGAACCGGATCCAGACCGAAGAGGAGACGCGAAGCGTCGTCGTCGCTGCGCGCGAGAACGGCTTCGTGTCGATCAACACCGACCTGATCTATGGACTGCCGCTGCAAACCGTCCCGGGCTTCGCGGCCACGCTCGACAAGGTCATCGATCTGTCACCCGACCGCATCGCGCTCTACGGCTACGCGCACGTGCCGCATCTCTTCAAGGCGCAGCGCCAGATCGTGGCCGAAGAACTGCCGGCCGCCGAGACGAAGCTCGCGATCCTCGCGACGGCGATCGAGAAGCTGACGCAGGCGGGTTACGTGTACATCGGCATGGACCACTTCGCGAAGCCGAACGACGAACTCGCGGTTGCGCTGGCCGAGGGCAAGCTGCACCGGAACTTCCAGGGTTATTCGACGCGGCCCGATTGCGACCTCATCGCGTTCGGCATGTCGGCGATCGGCAAGGTCGGGCCGACGTACGTGCAGAACGTGAAGACCCTCGACGCGTACTACGGCGCGCTCGACGAGGGACGGCTGCCGGCCTATCGCGGCTACGCGCTGACCGACGACGATGTGCTGCGTCGCGAGATCATCCGCAGGCTGATGTGCGAGTTCCGGCTGGACGTCGGCGCACTCGAAGCTTCGCACGGATTGCGCTTCGCCGAGCGCTTTGCGCCCGAGCTCACGGCGTTGGCGCCGCTCGCTGCCGACGGCCTCGTGACGCTGTCGCCTGCGTCGATCGACGTGACGCCGCGCGGGCGAATGCTCGTGCGCGTCGTCGCGATGGTGTTCGACCGGCATTTGCGCGAGGCGCGCGAGCGAGCGGCGTACTCGCGCGTGATCTGAAAATAGGGCCGGACTCGATTTCGGTTCCGCGACAGTCGACCCGACCCTATTTTCTCCCGACGACCTTGTCGTAAAGGTCGCCCAGCACACCTTGCGGGTCGTAGCGCGCCTTGAGCGCGCGATAGGCCGCGAGGTCGTAGATCGACCAGAACTCGTCGCGCGCGAAGTAGGAATCGGCGTAAAGCGATTTCACGCCGCCCATCGCCTGCACCTCGCGCTCGATCTTGCGGTTGACGAAGCCCTGCGGACGCCCTTCGCGTGACGCCACGGTGTCCCAGAACCCGAAGTTGATCGACAGCGTCCCGCGCGGCAGCGGATAGAGCGTCGCGGTCGCCATCGGATCGGGCGCCCGGATCGGGCAGATCCAGACCGGCAGTACGCCGACCTCGCGAAAGAGAAAGTCGAGGAACGCCGGTGCGTGCGCGAGCGGGATGTCGACGTCCTGGATGACCGTTTCGCTTTCGATGCCGCGCATTCGGTCGAGCACGCGCGTCGCGCCCGCGCGCGCGTTCCAGCGCATGATCTTCTGGTAGGTGATCGAGTTCAGGCGCTCGCGCCCATAGAGCCTGCGCAGTAGCGGATGTTGCGCGCCGACGTTTTTCGAGCACCAGAACCAGTCGGTATCCCAGCGCCACAGGTAATCGCGCGTCGTCAGGTAATCGGTCGAACGCTCGCGCAGCGACCGGTAATAGATCCGCTCGTACGTGTAATCGCTCGTGTACGGCGCCTCGTCGACGAAGCGCGCGCACGACAGCACGAGATCGCCGCGACCGAACGCCACGCCGTCGACGAAATCGACGTCATCGCTCGCGCAAGCGTGCGTCAGCGCCGTGAAAAATCGCTCCGCATCCGCGTGCCGCGCGTGGTCGACGCGCACGAATGCCTTGACCGGCAACGTGCGTGCCGTGAGCTTCAACGCGTAGCCCAGCGTGCCGTACGAATTCGGAAAGCCGAAGAAGAGATCGCGATGGTCGTTGTCGTCGGTGCACGTCACGATTCGCCCATCCCCGGTGAGGACGTCCATCGCGACGATCGTGTCGTGGACGAGCCCATGGCGAAACGACGTCG
>DASTGT010000086.1:0-4460 GCA_035718935.1 Casimicrobiaceae bacterium | reverse complement strand
GCGCTCGCCATTGCGGCGGCGCCGAACCTTTCCGCCGAGAACATCGCGTTCAACGAAGTCGCGCGCCAGGCGATCCTGTCCGACCCCGAGTTCCACGACGGCAACTTCCACGCCTACGACGTGAAGCCGCGGCGCGGCTTGCGCGTGGCCCGCATGATCGGTCACATCACCTACCTGTCCGACGAGCAGATGGAAGCCAAGTTCGGGCGGCAGCTGCGCGACGGACTGCAGTTCTCGTTCGCCCCCGAATTCCAGATCGAGTCGTACCTGCGCTACCAGGGCGACAAGTTCGCCGAGTACTACGATGCGAACTCGTACCTGCGCATCACCAAGGCTCTCGACTATTTCGACCCGGCACTGCGTACGGGCGGCGACCTCGCCCGGGCGCTCGCGGATGCGACGTGTCGCTTCCTCGTCGTGTCGTTCACGACCGATTGGCGCTTCCCCGCGTCGCGCTCGCGCGAGATCGTGAAGGCGCTCGTACGCACCGGTCGCCACGTGTCGTACGCGGAGATCGCCGCGCCGCACGGTCACGACGCGTTCTTGCTCGATGACGCGCAGTATCACGCCGTCGTGCGGGCGTGGTTCGAGCGCATCGCGACGGGCTCGGAGGAAAGTCTCGCTCGCGATGCGTCGACCTCGGCAGCCACGTTGCCGGGAAGCGTTCCTCCCCCCTCGCCCCCACTTCCGGCACCCGATTCCGCCATCGCAACTGCGAGAACCGATTCGCGGGGGACGCGAACCGATTACGCGACGATCGCCGGCTGGGTCTCCGACGGCGGGCGCGTGCTCGACCTCGGCTGTGGCGACGGCAGCCTCCTGCGCTTCCTCGCCTCAGAGCGTCGTGCGAGTGGCTACGGCATCGAGATCGACGACGCGGGCGTGCTGGCGAGCGTGCGCAACGGGGTCGACGTGATCCAGAGCGACCTCGAACGCGGGCTCGCCGGCTTCGACGACGCGGCGTTCGACGTCGTGATCCTGTCGCAGACGCTGCAGGCGATGCGGCGCGTCGAGGCGATCGTCGCCGAGATGCTGCGCGTCGGACGCGAGGCGATCGTCACGTTCCCCAATTTCGGCCACTGGTCGCACCGGCTGCAGATCGTTCGCGGACGCATGCCGGTCTCCACGTCGCTTCCGTATCAGTGGTACGACACGCCGAACATCCACCTTTGCACCGTGGCGGATTTCGACGCGTTCCTTGCCGAGCGCCGGTATCGCGTGCTGGACCGAGTCGTGCTTGCGAAGGGCCAGCGCGTGAGCTTCGCGCCGAATCTGACGGGCGAACTGGCGATCTACCGGTTTCGAAAGCAATGACGACGACGCAGGAAACGTGGTGGCAGGCGCTCTTCAACCGGCGGATGCTGATCTGCGTCTTCACCGGCTTCTCGTCCGGGCTGCCGCTCTACCTGCTCCTCAACCTGCTGCCCGCGTGGCTGCGCACCGAAGGCGTCGACCTCAAGACCATCGGCTTCTTCGCGCTGATCCAGCTTCCTTACACGTGGAAATTCCTGTGGTCGCCGCTCCTCGACCGTTACGCCCTGCCGCTGTTGGGCAGGCGGCGCGGCTTCATGCTCGTCACGCAGCTCGTGCTGCTCGCGTCGATCCCGCTGTTCGGCGTCTTCCATCCGAAGGTCGACATCTGGGCGGTCGTCGCGCTGTCGACGCTGGTCGCATTCTTCTCGGCGAGCCAGGACATCGTGCTCGACGCGTATCGGCGCGAACTCCTCCCCGATCCCGAGCTCGGCCTCGGAACGTCGATCCACGTCAACGCGTATCGGATCTCGAGCCTCGTGCCCGGCGCGCTCGCGCTGATCCTCGCCGACCGCATGCCGTGGTCCAGCGTTTATTTGATCACCGCGCTCTTCATGCTGCCGGGCATCGCGATGACGCTCGTCGTGCGCGAGCCGGCGCTCGTCAAGGGCCGCCCGCGGACGCTGCGCGAAGCGGTCGTCGAGCCGTTCCACGAGTTCATCGCGCGAAGCGGCTGGCGCGACGCGCTGATCGTGCTGCTCTTCATCTTCCTCTACAAGCTCGGCGACAGCATGGCGACCGCGCTGGCAACACCGTTCTACCTCGACATGGGCTTCTCCAAGACCGACATCGGCGTGATCGCGAAAAACGCCGGCTTGTGGGCGAGTGTCGTCGGCGGTCTGCTCGGCGGCCTGTGGATGGTGAAGATCGGCATCAATCGCGCACTTTGGCTCTTCGGTGTCGTGCAGGTGGTGTCGATCCTCGGCTTCGCGTGGCTCGCGTACGTGGATCGCCCCGACCGTGTGCTGCTCGCGGTGGTGATCGCCGTCGAAGCGCTCGGCGTCGGCCTCGGGACGGCGGCGTTCACCGCCTACATTGCACGCGCGACCGATCCGCGGTACACAGCGACTCAGTACGCGCTCTTCACCAGCCTCGCGGCGGTGCCGCGGACGGTGATCAACGCGTCGACCGGGTGGATCGTGGAGCAGATGGGATGGTTCGACTTCTACCTGTTGTGCACCGCACTTGCGCTTCCCGGCATGGCACTGCTCTTGCGTGTGGCCCCGTGGAATGAGAACGCCCACAGCGTGGCCGAGAATCGGGCCCGACTCGATCTTCCGTCGCCGAGCACGAAGCCGGGCACGATCGCGTCCGGACACCGCATCTGACGTCCCCTTGAACCGGCAGAAATTCAGCGCGATCGCGCATCGGGACCACGACTACTGCAACCCGATCTCGGCGGCGAAGATCGAGCGCATTCTCGACCTGCTGCCGCTCGACGACGCCTCGCGCGTGCTCGACCTCGGCTGCGGCCGCGCCGAGCTCGCGCTCCGCATCATCGAGCGCTTCGGCGCGCGCGTGATGGCGATCGACAACTCGTCGCTGATGCTCGATGCCGCGCGCGAGCGCGCCGAATGGACCGGTGCGCTGGGCCGGCTGCACCTCGACAACGTCGACATCGCCGAATTCCAGGCTGACCCGGAGACGTTCCACCTGACGGTGATGCTCGGCGCGAGCGGAATCCCCGGCGGGATGGCGGGGATCTGCCGGCATCTCAAGTCGTGGACCAAGTCGGGCGGTTACGTGATGATCGGCGAGGGCTACTGGAACAAGCGCCCGCATCCGCAGTACCTGCAGCTCCTCGGTGCGGAGGCCGGCCAGTATCTGAACCACGCGGGGAACGTGCAGGCGGGCGTCGAGGCCGGGTTGATTCCGATGCACGCGGTGACGGCGTCGGTCGACGAATGGGACGAGTACGAGTGGAAGTATTGCCGCTCGGTCGAGCGCTACGCACGCGAGCGCCCCGAGGATGCCGACGTGCCGCAGATGCTCGACCGCATCCGCCGGTGGCGCGATGCGTATCTGCGCTTCGGGCGCGACACGCTGGGTTTCGCGATCTACCTCTTCTACCGCCCCGGGCAGTACATCGCCTGACCCGAAGCCTTCCTCATCGGCGCTCGATGCGCTCGAGCTTCTCGGCGATCTCGAGCCATTCGGCCTCGAGGCGGGCGAGCACCCACGTGAGCTCCCCCTGGCGCGCGAGCGAGGCGACGAGGCGCTCCTTCGCGTCGTCGGCGTACGCGTCGCTGGTCGCGAGCCACGCGTCGAGCGCCGTCTTTTCGTCGCCGAGACGCGCGAGGTCCTGCTCGATCGCCGCGTGCCGCGCGAGCAGCGGCTTGCGCGCGTCTGCGCGCTTCTGCCGCGCTTGCGCCTCCTCGCGCTTCTGGGTGCGCCGTACGCTCGCCGTGCGCGTCGCATCGGATGACGCCTCGCGCGCGCCGCGATCACGCGACCGGGCGAGCACGAACGCGCGATAGTCGTCGAGATCGCCGTCGAACGCACGCAGCGCGCCGTCCGCAACGAGCCAGAGTTCGTCGACGGTCGCGCGCAGCAGATGGCGATCGTGCGCGACGACGATCAGCGCGCCGCCGTAATCCTGCAACGCCTCGGTCAGCGCCTCGCGCATCTCGATGTCGAGGTGGTTCGTCGGCTCGTCGAGCAACAGCAGGTTCGGCCGTGCGCGCACGATCAGCGCGAGCGTGAGCCGCGCCTTCTCGCCGCCCGAGAAAGGCCCGACCGGCGACGTCGCCATGTCGCCGCGAAAGTCGAAGCCGCCGAGAAAATCGCGAAGATCCTGTTCGCGGGCGTCGGGATCGAGGCGCGCGAGATGCCACAGCGGCGTCTCGTCGGCACGGAGTTCGTCGACCTGATGCTGCGCGAAGTAGCCGAGCCGAAGGTGCTGCGAGATCGCCCGCGTCCCCGACGACGGCACGACGCGGCCGGCCAGGGCCTTCAACAGCGTCGACTTGCCGGCGCCGTTGGCGCCGAGCAAGCCGATGCGCGCATCGGCCGCGATGCTCCAGTCGACATGGCGCAGCACCGGTTCGCCGTCGTAACCGAGCGTGACCTGCTCGAGATGCACGAGCTGCCGCCCGCACGCTTCCACGCGCGGGAACTCGAAGTGAAACGGACTTTCGACGTGCGCCGGT
>DASTGT010000085.1:0-24787 GCA_035718935.1 Casimicrobiaceae bacterium | reverse complement strand
AAGCGCCACGAGGCATCGGCGTCGAAGCGCGCCGCCGCGAGGCAGGGCCTTGCCGGAGCTCACGACGGCAACGTCACCCGATGCGCTGCCAGTAGTGGTCGACGAGCAGCGCCGAAAAGAGTGCGGCGAGGTAGACGATCGAGAAGCGAAACATCGCGCGCGCGAGCCGGTCGCTGTAACCGCGCATGAGCCGTACTGCATAGCCGATGAAAATGCCGCCGAGCACGATCGCGCACGCGAGATAGAGAAGCCCGCTCATCCGCACCGCGTACGGCATCAGCGTGACGCCGGTCAGCGCGAGCGTGTAGAGGACGATCATCACCAGCGTGTAGCGAACGCCGTGCGTGACGGGCAGCATCGGCAGCTGGGCCTGCGCGTAGTCGTCGCGGCGATAGAGCGCGAGCGACCAGAAATGCGGCGGCGTCCAGATGAAGATGATCAGGAAGAGAAGCAGCGCTTCGGGCGGCACGCTGTTCGTCACCGCCGCCCAGCCGAGCACCGGCGGCATCGCGCCCGATGCGCCGCCGATCACGATGTTCTGCGGCGTCGCGGGCTTGAGCAGCACGGTGTAGACGATCGCGTAACCGACGAACGTCACGAGCGTCAGGTACGCGGTCAGCGGATTCACGAAGCGGTAGAGGACCCACAGCCCGAGCGAGCCGACTGCGAGCGCGAAGACGAGCGTTTGCCGCGACGTCAGCTCGCCGCGCGGCAGCGGCCGCCAGCTGGTGCGGCGCATCAGCCGATCGATGTTCTGCTCGACGAGGCAGTTGATGGCGGCGGCGGCGCCTGCGACCAGCGCAATGCCGAGCGTGCCGAACAGCACCGGGCCCGCGGGCGGCACGCCCGGCACGGCCATGAACATGCCGATCACCGCGGTGAAGACGATGAGCGACACGACGCGCGGCTTCGTGAGGGCGAAGAACTGGCGCGCCCGGGATTCGGCGAGGGCGAGGGCGGTCAAGGGACGTTACACCGGAAAGAACGAGATTTTACCGCGCGCGGAATTCACGCCATTAGCCAAGGGCTCGTTCAGGGCCTACCCGATGCTCGACGCGCGCAGGAGCCGGGTCAGGTCCTTCGCGAGCGCCTTGATGTCGGGCTGCAACGGCCACGTCAGCACGTAGTTGCGTAGCGGATCGACGAGATACAGACGATCCGCGCCTCGCGGCAGCGTCGGCAGGGGATCGGCACGCACCACGACGAGATCCGGGTGCTCGGCGCGAAGGTCGGGGAGCGGCGCGTCCGCCGGCAGCACGAGCACGCGCACGACGCGCTCGCGCTCGGCGTTCTGGATCGTCCGCGCCTGGCGCGTCGCGTAGAGCGCCTCACGACACGCGCGTTCGCATGCGCCGGTCGCCTCCTGGATCACCAGCCATCGATTGCTCAACGCTTCGCGATCGAGCGGCGTGCCGTCGGCCGTCGTGCCGTACAGCGCGCCGAGCTGCGTGTGCGTCAGCAGCTCGCCGTAGTTGATGCGCGCGTCGCGCGGCCACAGATAATACGCAACGTATGAGAGTACGACAGGCGCGAGCGCGGTCGCGACGATCAGCGCGATCAGCCGCTTCGTGCGCGCGGTCGTGCCTTCGGTTGCGGCGTTCACCGCGTCATCGGCCACGCCGTTCACCATGCACGCGAAGGCGCGGCAACACCGTGAACCATACCCAGAGTCCCGCGGCCAACGCAGCGAAGGCGTACCACTGCAGCATGTAGCTCAGGTTGCGCTGGCTATCGAGCTGCGGAAGGTTCCGATCGCGCAGAAGTCCGTCGTCGCCGGGTCCGGTCGCGTCGATGACGATCGGCAGCACGTCGACGCCGGTGGACGCGGCGAAGCGCGCAGGATCGAGGTGCTGCCAAACGCTGCCCGGATGAGCATTCCCGTTGCCGAGCTCGAAGTAGTTGGTCGGCGGAACGTCGATGCGGCCTTCGACCGTCACGTTGCCTGGAGGCGGCGGCGCCGCCGGCAACTCGCGGCGCGACGCGCCCGCCGGCACGAAGCCGCGATCGACGAGCACGACGCGGCCGTCGGCGAGGGCGAGCGGCGTGACGACACCGAAGCCGACGCGTCCTTCGTGCACGCGGTTGTCGATCAGGATTTGCCGCTTCGCGTTGTAGACGCCCGACACATGCACGCGACGGAAGCGCCAGTCGCGCCAATCGTCGACGGCGGCGGGCAGCGCGACGGAGGCGATGGCGGCCGCACGCTCGATACGCGCCTGTTGCGCGTCCTTCTCCAGCATTCTGCGGTGCTGCCAATTGCCCGCGATGACGCAAAGCGCAACCGCGACGAACGCGGCGAGCGTCGGCAACCATGCGGGCCGGCGGCGCTCGCCGCTTTCGTCGTGGCCGATCGCCGTCGTCACGTGACGCCCGGTGCTACACTGGGCCGGGACCCGCGAGCGCCATGAGAATCGTCGTCATCGTCGTGCTGGTCGCGATCGTCACCGCGCTCTTCACCGCGCTCGTGTTCCTCTATCGCGACCGCGGCCGCGGCAACCGCGTGGTCGTCGCGCTCGCGGTCCGCGTCGGGCTCTCGATGGCGCTGATCGCGTTCCTCGTCTTCTCCTGGTGGATGGGATGGATCGTTCCCGGCCAGTTGTAGCGCTACAGCCAATAGACGAGGATGAAGAGGAGCAGCCAGACGACGTCGACGAAGTGCCAGTACCACGCGGCGGCCTCGAACGCGAAGTGGTGCTCCGCGTCGAAATGCCCGCGGAACGCCCGGATCAGCATCACCGTCAGCATGATCGCGCCGATCGTCACGTGGAATCCGTGAAAGCCGGTGAGCATGAAGAACGTCGAGCCGTAGACGCCGGTCGATAGCTTCAGGTTGAGCTCGCTGTACGCGTGCGTGTACTCGTAAGCCTGAAGGCCGAGGAACGTGAAGCCGAGCAGGATCGTCACGGCGAGCCAGAACTTGAGCGCACCGCGATGCCCCGCCTTCAGTGCGTGGTGCGCGATCGTCAGCGTCCCGCCCGAGCTCACGAGAATGATCGTGTTGATGAGCGGAATGCCGACCGCGCCCATCGGCGAGAACGCCTGCTGCAGGTACGGTCCATTCGTCGGCCACTGCGACGCAAAGTCGGGCCACAGCAGGCGCCCGGTCAGCGGGCTCGCGAGGTCGGGCACCGAGATGTTGCGCACGTAGAAGAGCGCGCCGAAGAACGCCGCGAAGAACATCACCTCGCTGAAGATGAAAAAACTCATGCTCCAGCGGAACGAGACGTCGACCTTCCGGTTGTAGAGGTGTCGCTCGGACTCGCCGATCACGGTGCCGAACCAGCCGAACAGCATCACGAGCAGCACGCAGAAGCCGGTGAGGACGATCCACGGGCCGGCCGGATATTGGTTGAACCAGAAAGCGGCGCCCGTCCCCATCAGCAGCAGCGCGCACGAGCCCAGGATCGGCCAGTGCGACGGCTGCGGCACGAAGTAATACGGCTTGCCGGCAGGTGCGGCCGCAGCGCTCATCGTTGACTCCCTGTCATTTACGACCTCCCATTGCCCTCGACCTCGAAGAACGTGTACGAAAGCGTGATCGTGCCCACGTCCTTCGGCAGGCTCGGATCGACGACGAAGACGACCGGCATCACGCGCCTCTCGCCGGGCTGCAGCGTCTGCTTCGCGAAGCAGAAGCAGTCGAGCTTCTTGAAATAGATCGCGGCCTGCTGCGGCCCGTAGCTCGGAATCGCCTGCCCGGTGATCGGCCGGTCGGTCAGGTTGACGACCTGGAACATCGCCTGCGTCACCTCGCCCGGATGCACGTTCTCGGCAAGTTGCAGCGCGCGAAAGTCCCACGGCAGGTTGCGCAGGTTCGTGTCGAACTCGATCTTGATCGTGCGCGACTTGTCGACCTGCGTGTTCACGACCGCATCGGCGCGATCGATGTCGCGCAGGCCCGTCACCTGGCAGATCTTCTCGTAGAACGGCACGAGCAGGTACCCGAAGCCGAACATCGCGACGGCGACCACGCCGAGCTTCGTCAGCAGGACGCGGTTGCTGCGCGCGAGCTTCCGATGACGCGGGTCGGCCGTCACGCCGTCATTTCCTCAGGTGCCGCCCGATCGCGATGGCCAGGAAAAGCACGGCGGCACCGCCGATGATCGCCGGCGACAGCAGCGGATCGTCGAACAGCCGCGTAAGGAAAATGCCGACGAAGAACAGCAGCGCGATCCCGGCGAGCAACAGGCCGGTGCGGCGGTTCGCCGCTTTCAGCCGCTCTTCAGGCGTGCGATCGTCGGTCATCGCCGCTGCGTTCGTCGTCATGCGCACCCTACTTCACCACGGGCGGCGTCACGAACGAGTGGTACGGCGCGGGCGACGGCAACGTCCATTCGAGCGTCGTCGCGCCCTCCCACGGCTTCGCGGGCGCGGGTTCGCCGCCGCGGATGCATTTGACGACCGCGGTCAGGAAGATCAGCTGCGAAAGCCCGAACCCGAACGCGCCGATCGTCGACACCATGTTCCAGTCGGTGAACTGCTGCGCGTAGTCGGGAATGCGCCGCGGCATCCCCGCGAGGCCGAGGAAGTGCATCGGGAAGAACGCCACGTTGAAGAAGACGAACGAGCCCCAGAAGTGCCACTTCGCCAGCGTCTCGTCGTACATGTGCCCGGTCCATTTCGGCAACCAGTAATACGTGGCGCCGAAGAACGCGAAGAGCGTTCCCGCGACCATCACGTAGTGGAAATGCGCGACCACGTAGTAGGTGTCCTGGAACTGGATGTCGACCGGCTGGATCGCGACGATCAGCCCGGTGAACCCGCCGATCACGAACAGGAAGAGGAAGCCCAGCGCGAAGAGCATCGGGGCTTCGAGGCTGATCGAGCCCTTCCACATCGTCGCGGTCCAGTTGAACACCTTCACGCCGGTGGGCACCGCGATCAGCATCGTCGCGTACATGTAGAAGAGCAGGCTCGCGACCGGCAGCCCCGTCGTGAACATGTGGTGCGCCCAGACGAGGAACGACAGCACGGCAATCGCCGCCAGCGCGTACACCATCGACGCGTAGCCGAAGAGCGGCTTGCGCGAGAAGGTGGGAACGATTTCCGAGATGAGTCCGAACGCCGGCAGGATGATGATGTAGACCTCGGGGTGGCCGAAGAACCAGAACACGTGCTGGAAGAGCACCGGGTCGCCGCCGCCGGCCGCGTTGAAGAACGAGGTGCCGAAGTGACGGTCGGTGAGGAGCATCGTCACCGCGCCCGCGAGCACCGGCATCACCGCGATCAGCAGGTACGCGGTGATGAGCCACGACCAGCAGAAGAGCGGCATCTTCATCAGCGTCATGCCCGGCGCGCGCAGGTTGAGGATCGTCGTGATGATATTGATCGACCCCATGATCGACGACGCGCCCATGATGTGGATCGCGAAGATCGTGAGGTCCATGCCGACGCCCATCTGCACGGTGAGGGGCGGGTACATCGTCCAGCCGCCCGACGCGGCGCCCCCCGGCACGAACAGCGACATCAGCAGCATGATGGCCGCCGGCGGGAGCAACCAGAAGCTCCAGTTGTTCATCCGCGCGAACGCCATGTCGGGCGCGCCGATCTGCATCGGGATCAGCCAGTTCGCGAAGCCGACGGCGCCCGGCATCAGCGCGCCGAAGATCATGATCAGCCCGTGCAGCGTCGTCATCGAGTTGAAGAACTCGGGATTGACGATCTGCAGGCCCGGCTGAAAGAGCTCGCTTCGGATGGTGAGCGCCATCACGCCGCCGACGAGGAACATCGTGAACGAGAACCACAGGTACATCGTGCCGATGTCCTTGTGATTGGTCGTCGTGATCCAGCGCATGATCCCCTTGGGATGATGCGCGTGCTCGCCGTGCGGAACGCCACCGACGACGAGATCGTGTGGAATGCTTGACATGCGAACTCCTCCGGCTACTTGCGTTCGGCCTTGACGGCCGCGGGCTGGACCATGTTCTGCTCGGCCTTGTTGCCCCACGTGTTCCGCGTATAGGTGATCACCGACGCGATGTCGACGTCGGAGAGCTGGGCCCACGAGGGCATCTTGCCACCCGCCGGCGGCTTCTGGACGACGCCGGCGGTCTGGCCGTTCAGCACGACGTCGATCTGGTGCGTCTCGGGCCCGAGCACCACCTTGTCACCGACGAGCGGCGGCGCGCCGATCGCCGTGTTGCCGGTGCCGTTCGCGCCGTGGCACGCCGCGCAATTCGAGTCGAAGACCTTTTGCCCGTGCGCGACGAGCGCCGCGAGGTCCCAGGTCTTGTTCGCGTCGGCACCGCCGGCGAGCTTCTGCTTCTGATCGGAGAGCCACTTCGCGTAGTCGTCCTTTGACTTCACCTCGACGACGACCGGCATGAACCCGTGCTCCTTGCCGCAGAGTTCGGCGCACTGCCCGCGATAAACGCCCTCCTTCTCCGCACGAAACCACGTGTCGCGCACGAAGCCGGGGATCGCGTCCTGCTTCACGCCGAACGCCGGCACCCACCAGGAGTGAATGACGTCGTTGGCGGTCACGAGCACGCGCACCTTGGCGCCGACCGGAACGACGAGAGGGTTGTCGACCTCGAGCAGGTAGTGCTCGTCCTTCGGCGCACGCCCCTCGATCTGATCGAGCGAGGTCTTCAGCGTGGAGTAGTAGCCGAAGCCCTCCTGCACGTAGTCGTAGTTCCACTTCCATTGATAGCCGGTGACCTTGACCGTCAAATCAGGCGCCGCGGTGTCGTGCGCGGCGATGATCGTCTTGGTCGCGGGCCACGCCATGAAGACGAGGATCAGGAACGGAATGACCGTCCAGATCACCTCGACGGTCGTGTTCTCGTGGAACTGCTCGGCCTTGTGCCCGACCGACTTGCGGTGCTTGAAGAGCGCATAGAACATCGTCCCGAACACGCCGATGAAGATCGCGACGCAGATCCAGAAGATCAGGTCGTGCAGCGTGACGATCTCGCGGGCGATCGGCGTAACCGGCGTCTGGAAGTACCAGGGCGGGAACTCCGCGCCGGCGCTGCCGGTTGCGCCGAGCGTCAGCGCGGCGGCCGCCGCGAAGCGCACGATGTCCGTTGGTTTTCCGATCATGCTGTTCCTCGTTGCGGACGTGGCGCGGCCACGTCATGCCGCCTGCGGTGGATACGCGGAAAAAACGCGCGTCGAGCGACGCGCGTTTCGATCAAGAGGACGCAAATGTTAGCACGAACGTCTTGCAGTCTCAGGCGAAACCCAGCAGCGCGAGAGCAAGCGCATCGAAATGCGCGGGCTCGTGTTGCGTGAAAGCCGCGATCGGGCGCGCCCCGAGCCGGCGCGCGATCGCGTCGACATTGCCCTCACGATGCGCCATCCCGGGCGGCAATTCGTTCGCGACCCAGCCGGCGAGGACGAGCCCGCGCGCACGGATCGCGAGCGCCGACAACAGTGCGTGGTTGAGGCAGCCGAGGCGCATGCCGACGACGAGCAGCACGGGAAGCCGCAATGCGTCCGCGACGTCGAGCATGTCGCGCCGCGCGTCGAGCGGCACGAGTGCCCCGCCGGCGCCCTCGACGACGATGGCATCGCCACGAAGCGCGAGCCGCGCGTACGCCGAGGCGATGTTGCCGAGGTCGATCGCCACATGCGAAGCCGCGGCCGCGAGATGCGGCGCCACCGGTTCGGCAAACGCGTAAGGGTTGCGATCGGCGAGCGGCGCGTCCACGTTCCCCGCCGCGTCCAGCGCGCACACGTCCTCGTTGACGCCGATCGCCGCGTCGAAGCCGGCGGCCACGGGCTTCATGCCGATCGCGTTCGCCCCCGCGGCGACGAGCGCGCGCAGCAGCGCGCACGCGACGAAGGTCTTGCCCACGCCCGTGTCCGTGCCGGTGACGAAGATGCCGCGCGCCGGCACCTTATTCGTGCCGTCTCGGATGCACCCGCACGATCGCGTGGCCCTCGGGCGTCGTGCGCGGCTCGCCTTTCCACGCGTGGCCGTACACCACCTCGAACGTCGCCGGGATGCGGCCCTCCTTCCGCAGCCGCTCGAGCCGCTCGAGGACGCGCCCGAAGCGCGCGCGCCCCATCAGGCCCGGCGGACGGCCGCGCGTGCGGTTCGTCGCGCCGATCGCCTTCAATTCGGCGAGGAGCGCGCGCGGCGTCTCGTAGGTGAGCGTCACGTATTCCATGTCCATCACCGGATCGGCGAATCCCGCGTTGACGAGCATGTCGCCGATGTCGTGCATGTCGACGAAGCGGCTGGTGTGCGTGCGCGCGTCGACGCCGGCGAAGGCCGACCGCAACTCGCGCAGCGTATCGGGCCCGAACGTCGTGAACGACAGCAGTCCGCCGACTTTCAGCACGCGGCGGAACTCGGCGAAGGCACGCGGCAGATCGTTCACCCACTGCAGCGCGAGATTGCTCCACACGAGGTCGAAAGCGACGCCGGCGAACGGAAGCGCGACGATGTCCGCGCAAACGAAAGCCGCGTCGGCGACGCCGCGCGCCGCGAACGGCCGCAACAAGCGCGAGAGTGCGGTACGGCGCACCTGCGAACGCGCGCGGGCGCGCTCGACCATCGGCAGCGCGACATCGAACGCGACGACGCGTGCCGCGGGGTAGCGCGCGGCGAGCTCGCCGACGGCGTCGCCGGTGCCGCAGCCGGCGTCGAGCACGGCGGTCGGCGCGAGCTTCACGTACTCGAGGCGCTCGTTCATGCGCGCGCCGATCTCGTGCTGCAGCGCCGCCGCATCGTCGTACGTCGCCGCCGCGCGCGCGAAGCCGCGCCGAACCGCGCGCGGGTCCACGTCGCGGGGATCAGGGGCGGGATAGCGCGGCTCGGTCATCGAGGTAGGCGCGCACGGCGTCGACGAACGCGCCGGCGTGGGAAAGAAACGGCGCGTGCGCGGCGCCCGCGATCGTCGCGTGCCGGGCATTCGGAAGCGCAGCCGCAAGACGCCGCGTGGCTTCGATCGGCACGATCACGTCGCGCTCCCCGCCGATGACGAGCGCCGGCGTCGCGATCGACGGTAGCGTTTCGCGCAGGTCCGTTTCGCGCAGCAGCCCGAGCGCTGCCGCGAGTGCCGTCGGCGCAGGCTCTCCGCGCTCGAAGAGCAGCGTGCGGAGCTTTCCGAGCGTCGCGCGTCCGGCCTCACTGCCGTGCACCTGCAGCGCGAGGAAGCGCGCGAGCGTCAGCCGATAGTCGGCGCGAAGCTCGTCGCCGAACCGCGCCAGCGTGAGCGCGCTCATCGCGTGCGGCCAGCCGGCGCGGGCGATGAAGGACGGCGTCGTCGCGACGAGCACGAGCTTCCGAATGCGAGAAGGACGAACGCGCGCCCATTCGAGCGCGACCTGCCCGCCGAGCGACCAGCCCACCACGTCGAGCCGCGCGTGCGTTGCGATCGCCGCGTCGACCGCGTCGACGAGCATTTCGAGCGTGAACGCCGGTGCCGGCGGGGAACGGCCGTGACCGGGGAGGTCGACGACGAGGGCGCGACGATCCGCGGCGAGCGCGTCGACCAGCGACGCGAACAATCCGCCATGCATCCCGAAGCCGTGGAGCAGCACGAGCGGTGCGCCGGCACCGGTGGTGTCCACATGCAGCGCGCCGGTTCTCGCACGCTCCGCGACGGTGACGTCGGCGCCGTCGGCTTCATGCATCGCCGACGAGGCGCGCGAGAGCGCGCGTCAGTGTGCGCACGTCGTCGTGCGTGTGCGCGGAGGACAACGAGACGCGCAACCGCGACGTGCCGGCCGGCACGGTCGGAGGACGGATCGCGGGCACGAGGAGACCCTGCGCCTCGAGCGCGCGCGCGATCCGCACGGTCGTGGCCGCGTCGCCCACGACGAGCGGCTGGATCGGCGTCGCCGACGGCAGCAACCTCCACGGCAGTCCGTGTGCGCCCGCGCGAAACGCCGCGATCAGCGACGCGAGGTGGTCGCGCTCGCGCGCGCCATCGCGCACGAGCGCCAGCGCGCGACGGAGCGCGTGCGCGAGCAGCGCGGGTGCTGCGGTCGTATAGATGTAGGGCCGCGCGGTCTGCACGATCGACTCGATGACCGCCGGGTGGGCCGCGACGAACGCGCCCGCGGCGCCCGCCGCCTTGCCGAGCGTGCCCATGTAGACGATGCGCTCCGAAGCGACGCCAAAATGCGCCAGGCTGCCGCGGCCCTCGCCCAGCACCCCGAAGCCGTGAGCATCGTCGACGACGAGCCACGCATCGTGCGCGTCGGCGAGTGCGAGCAGATCGGGCAACGGCGCGAGGTCGCCGTCCATGCTGAACACTGCGTCGGTCGCGATCACGCGCCGCCCCGGCGCCGCGGCGAGCGCGCGTTCCGCGGCGCGCAGATCGAGATGCGGATAGCGGACGAGCTTCGCGCGCGCGAGCAGCGCGCCGTCGATCAGGCACGCGTGATCGAGCCGGTCGGCGACGATCGTGTCGTGGCGGCCGGCGAGCGTCGTGAGGATCGCGAGGTTGGCGAGATAGCCGCTCGAGAACGTGACGGCTCGCGCTCCGTCGCATGGCGCGGCGAATTGCGCGAGCTCCTGCTCGAGCGCCTCGTGCGGTTCCTGGTGCCCGACGACCAGATGCGACGCGCCCGTACCGATGCCAAAGGCGCGCGCGCCGGCGCACGCCGCTTCGACCAGCTCGCCACGATTCGCGAGGCCGAGGTAATCGTTGCTCGCGAACGAGACGTACTCGCGACCGTCGATGCGAATGCGCGCTCCCTGCGCGCTCGCCAGAACGCGGCGCTCGCGCCACAGCGCCTGTTCGCGCCGCTTGCGAAGCGAGGCTTCGAGATCCGCGAGCATGTCGCGGCAGCGCGTGGCGTCGCGCGCGCTACGCCGCGACGAGCCCGAGCTTGTCGAAGAGCGCGCGATCGGCGTCGACGTCGGGATTGCCCGTAGTCAGCAGGCGCTCCCCGTAGAAGATCGAGTTCGCCCCGGCGAGGTAGCAAAGCGCCTGCACCGCGTCGCCGAGTTCGCGCCGTCCGGCCGAGAGGCGGATCGTCGCGCGCGGCATCATGATCCGCGCCACGGCGATCGTGCGCACGAACTCGAGCGGATCGAGCGCCGCGTCGCCCCGCAGTTTCGCGTGCAGCGGCGTGCCCTCGACTTGCACGAGGTGATTGATCGGCACCGACTCAGGCTGCGGCGACAGCGTCGCCAGTTGCGAGATGAGCGCCGCGCGGTCGCGCCGTGATTCGCCCATCCCGACGATGCCGCCGCAGCAGACGCGCAGCCCTGCCTCGCGCACCCGTTCGAGCGTTTCCAGACGATCCGCGTAATCGCGCGTCGAAACGATGTCGCCGTAGAACTCGGGCGACGTGTCGAGATTGTGGTTGTAATAGTCGAGTCCCGCGTCGCGAAGCGCTTCGGCCTGGCCCTCCTTCAGCATTCCGAGCGTGCAGCACGTCTCGAGGCCGAGCGCCTTGACGGCGCGCACCATCGCGAGCACCGGCACCAGGTCGCGTGCCTTCGGGGAGCGCCACGCAGCGCCCATGCAAAAGCGCGACGCGCCGCTCGCCTTCGCTGCGCGCGCCGAGTCGACGACGTCGTCGACGTCGAGCAACGACTCGTTCGCGATGCCGGTGTGATAGCGCGCAGCTTGCGGGCAGTAGCCGCAGTCCTCGGGGCACCCGCCGGTCTTGATCGACAGCAGCGTCGACAGCTGGACGGTATTCGGGGCGTGATGCTCGCGATGGACGTGCTGCGCACGCAGCAGCAGATCGGCGAACGGCAGGGCGAAGAGTTCGAGTGCCGCGTCGACGGTGCGGGTGTCGACGGCCGGGCGAAGGAGCGTGGCGTCGGCGGTGGGCGAAGTCATGCGTATGGACGATGGCGCGAGCGAGCGGCGTAGCCGACGATCGCGCGAAAACAGCCGACGACACTATCGCATGCTGTCAAATCGTGAAAAGTCGAAATTTGACAACGCGCACGCGATCTTCGAACAGGCGATCGTGCGTGTCGGCGACGTCTGTCGCGCGTTGCTTCCGCCGCGCTGCGCGCTTTGCGCAGCACCCTGCGTGTCGAGCCTCATGTGCGCAGCGTGCATGGTGGATATGCCGGTCGTCGCGCACGCGTGCCCGCGCTGCGCGCTCGCCACGCCCGACGCGTCGATTTGCGGACGCTGCCTCTCCGCCCCGCCGCCGTACGCATGCACCATCGCCGCGTGGCGCTACGCGTTTCCGGCGGATCGGCTGCTGCAGCGCCTCAAGTACGGCGGCGACCTCGCGCTCGCCGAACCGCTCGGCGACGCCCTCGCACGCGCCGTCGTCCTCCGCGGCGAGCGTCCCGACGCGATCGTCGCGATGCCATCGTCGCGTGCGCGCCAGCGCCATCGCGGCTTCAATCATGCACAGGAGATCGCGCGCCGCGTCGCGCGCGTGCTCGACGTTCCGCTTGCCGGCTGTCTCGCGCGTACACGCGATGCGCCGCCGCAGGCGGGACTCGCCTTGCGCGAGCGCAAGCGCAACGTGCGCGGCGCGTTCGCCGCGTCGGGATGCGAAGGACGCACCGTGGCGATCGTCGACGACGTGATGACGACCGGCGCGACGCTCGACGCGGCGGCGAGAGCGATGTTGGCGGCGGGCGCGCGCCGCGTCGATGCATGGGTGGTGGCGAGGACGCTCGGACATCAGGCATCGGGTATCGGGGATCAGGTCATCCGAGATCAGTAACGGCCCCGATGCCCACGGTGGCATCCTTACGGACGAACGATTTGATACCTGATGCCTGATTCCCGATCCCTGAATGTTTTCCGTCGTCGTCGTCCATCCCGAAATCCCGCCGAACACCGGCAACGTGATCCGGCTCACGGCGAACACCGGCGCCGATTTGCACCTCGTCGAGCCGCTCGGGTTCCGGATGGACGATCGCGACCTGCGGCGCGCGGGGCTCGATTACCACGAGTACGCGCGCGTACGCGTTCACCCGGATTTCGCCGCGTGCCGGCGCGCGATCGATGGACCGGCGGCTCGCAGGTGGTTTGCGTTCACGACGCAGGCGGCGCGCTCGTCGTACGACGTGGCGTACGCCCCGGGCGACGTGCTCGTGTTCGGTTGCGAGTCGACCGGATTGCCCGACGACATCGTTGCCCGGTTCGGCGACGACGCACGCCTTCGCATTCCGATGCGGCCGCACGTGCGCAGCCTCAACCTCTCGAACGCCGTCGCAGTCGCGGTGTACGAAGCCTGGAGGCAGTGCCATTTCAGGGGCCAGGGAGCCGGGGCCAGGGGCTGAGCCCCCGTCACGGGTCCCTCGCATCTACATCCCCAGCGCCCTCATCAGAAACGTCAGCTCGTAGTCGCGATCGATCACGCGCTGCTGCTGCGTCTTGCCGGTACCGTGGCCGCTGTCGAAATCCATGTACAGCAGGAACGGCGACACCTGGCCGACGTGGTTCTGCACTTCGGCGACGAACTTCTTCGCGTGCATCGGATCGACGCGCGAATCGTATTCGCCGGCGACGACGAGCGTTTCGGGCAGGTTCACGCCGCTTCGCACGTTCTGGTACGGCGAGTACCGCAGAATCCATCGGAAGTCCGCATCCCTGTCCGGGTCGCCGTACTCGGGAATCCAGTAGCGGGCGATCAGGAAGCGGTGGAAGCGGACCATGTCGAGCAGCGGCACCTGGCAGATCGCGGCGCGGAAGAGATCCGGCCGCTGCGTGATCACCGCGCCCACCGTCAAGCCGCCGTTGCTGCCGCCCTCGATCGCGAGCTTCGCGGGATTCGTGTACCCCTCGCGCACGAGCCATTCGGCGACCGCGATCGCGTCGTCGAACGTCTTCTGCTTCCCGGCGCCCATCGCGGCTTCGTGCCATTGCTCGCCGTATTCCCCGCCGCCGCGCACACCGGCGTCGACGAAGATGCCGCCGCGGTTGACGAACGCCGAGTAGCTTCCGAGATAGAACGGCTCGACGCTCACGTCGAATCCGCCGTAGACGTTCAACAGCGTCGGGTTGGCGCCGTCCCTCGTCATGTCGCGGCGATGCGCGATGAACACGGGGATGCGCGCGCCGTCTACCGCCGGTACGTAGACGCGCTCGGCGACGATCTGCGAAAGGTCGAGCGGCGGCTCGTCCTGCCACACGAGCGCGAAGGTCAGCAACTTGCCGTCGAGCCCGTATTCGCGGTACGGCACGGTGAACGACGCGACGGTCGCATACGCGCGATCGGCATCGAGGTCGTACGCCATTTTCGTCACGCTGCCGAATTCGGGGAGCGGCAGGTCGCGGACACGCACGCCTCGCAGGTCGTACGCGGCGAGCTTCGTCAGCACGTCCTCGCGCAGCATCGCGATCAGCGACGTGGACGTGACCGTCACGTCGTCGAGCACGTTCGGCTGCTCGGCGATCAGCGTCGTCCAGTCTGCGAACGCCGGCTTGTCGTACCCCGCCGTCATCAGCTTCCAGTTGGGCGCGTGGTCGTTGGTGCGAAAGTAGATCCGGTCACGACGAAAGATCGCGTCGGTGCGGAATTTCTTGCCTTCGTAGATCGTCCGCGGGGCATCGGCCGACCCCGTCCTGCGGATGCGAATCGTGTTCGACTGGAAGTCGCCGGTCTCGAACACGGTGACGTCGGTGTCCTCGGGCTCGTAGACCGCGCAATAGTCCTTCGCGTCGCGCACCGCGAACAGCAATTCGTCGTCCTTGCGATCGCCGCCGAGGCGATGCCGCAGGCAGCGCATCGGCACCTGCTTCGCGTCCGATTCCGCGGTGCGCGGCGTGATGAACGCGAAGCGCTCGTCGCGCGCCCACGCGAAAGCGTCGAGGCCGGTGATGACGGGCCCGAGGACCGCGCCGGTGGTGCTGTCGAGAATGCGGAAATCCTTGCGCTCGGTCCCCTGCGCGTAGACGCCGACGGCGACGCGCGACGCGTCGCGATTGGGGATCACCGCGCCGATGCGCGTCTTGCCGGACGGATCGAGGACGACGGGGTCGAAGAGCAGCACGTCGCGGCCGTCGACGCGGGTGTAGAGCGCAGCCTGCGGCCGCCCGCGCGTGGCGCGCTGGAAGAATTCCCGTCCGTGCTTGAAGATCGGCGGCTCGGTGCGGTCGCGGTCGAAGTAACGCGCGAGCTCGTCCCTCATGCCCGGTATCGCCGGCGCGGCGCGATCGAGGAATTCGACCGTCGCCGCGTGCTGCGCGCGCGTCCATGCCGCGACTTCGGGATCCTTGCCGTTCTCGAGCCAGCGATAGCGATCGGTGAGCGTCGTGCCGTGAACGACGTCGATCACCGGCCGCGGGGGTGTCCGCGGCGGAAAGAACGTCTCGCCCTCGGTCGCGGAAGCGGCGCACGACAGCGCGAGCAGCGCGATGCCGAGCGCGACTCGGCGATTCCATCGGGCCGCTGCGTCCATGCGCGTCATTCCGCCCCCGCCTCGCGTGAAAGCAGCGACAGCACCGCATCCCGAAGCGGCATGCGCTCGTAGAGGACGCGATACACGGCATCGACGATCGGCATGTCCACGCGGTGATGCAGCGCCACCGCGCGAACGGCACGGGCCCCGGGGATGCCTTCCGCGACGTGGCCGAGCTCGGCGACGATGCCGTCGAGAGGTTGTCCCCGCGACAGCGCGAGGCCGACGCGTCGGTTGCGCGACAGGTTGCCTGTGCACGTGAGCACGAGGTCCCCGAGACCCGCGAGCCCCATCAGCGTCTCGGGAGCACCGCCCAGCGCGTGCGAAAGCCGTGCGCTCTCGGCGAGCGCGCGCGTGACGAGCGCGGCGCGCGCGTTGTCGCCGAAACCCAGGCCGTCGCTCGCTCCCGCGGCGATCGCGAACACGTTCTTGACGGCGCCGCCGAGCTCGACGCCGACGAGATCGACGCTCGTGTACGCGCGCAGATTGTCGCTGCGCAAAAGCGACGCGACGTCGCGCGTGGCGGTCGGGTCGAGCGACGCGACGACGAGCGCCGTGGGAAGACCCTGCGCGACCTCGACGGCGAACGTCGGGCCCGAGACGCTGCCGACCGCGTGCGGCCAGCCGGGTGCGAGCGCCTGATGCGGAAGCACGAATCGTTGCGGATCATCGGGAGCTCCCACCAAGCCCTTCGACAAGGTGAAGATCGGCGCGCGCAGCCGGGTGCTTGCGAGCATCGCGCGCACCTCGCGAAGGGCTGCGACCGGCGTCGCGACGAACAGCACGTCGGCACCGAGGTCGTCGAGCGTCGACGTCACCGCGACGTTTGCGGGCACGGCGACCTCGGGCAGATAACGGCGGTTCTCGCGCGTGGCGAGCGTCGCGGCAACCGCGGCCGGATCGCGCATGTAAAGCGTCACGTCCACGCGGACCGTGCTTCGGGTCGCGAGGTGGACCGCGAGCGCGGTCCCCCACGCGCCTCCCCCGAGCACGACGACGCGAGCGCTCACGACGTTCGTCAGAGGCCGAACACCTGCGAGATGCGGACGTAGCCCGAGGCGCCGTCGCGATGGCGCACCTTCACCCAGCCGGGCGACGCCGTCGTCGACGGCGACGTCGCGGGTTCGGCGAGGTCGAGCAGCACGTTGCGCTCGGCCCGAACGACGACCGGCGCGCTTTCGTCGGGTGCGCTGCGAACCTCGGCCGTCGCCGTGCGGACCACGAGCGTGCGCTTGTCGGCGAGCGACTTCGTCGGCATCCAGCCGATCGTCCCCGACGCATCGCGCACCTTGGTCCACCCTTCGACCGTGACGAGCGTCTCGACCGGCACGTCGCGCCCGTAGACGAAGAGCGGCTTCGCGCGCGCCGACGGCGCATCGTAGAGGATCGTCGCCGGATCGTGCGTCGAGCGAAAGTCGGCGGCATGCGCGAACGCCGGCAGCGCGAGCGCAGCGACGAGCGCGCGAAGGCGTGCGCCCCTCACGGATCCGGAATCAGTTGGCGGCGGTCGACGGCGTCGCGACGCCCTGCGCGAGCTGTTGCTGGTAGAGCGCCTCGAAATTGATCGGCGCGAGGTGCACGGGCGGAAAGCCCGCGCGCATCGTCGCGTCGGCGACCGTCTCGCGCGCGTAGGGAAACAGCACGGCAGGGCAATGGACCGCAAGCACCGGCTGCAAGTGCGACTGCGGCACGCCGCGAATCGAGAACACGCCGGCTTGCGCTGCCTCGACCAGGAACACCGTCTTGTCCGCGGACTTCGCGGTGACGGTCAGCGTGAGAACGCATTCGTAGGTGTCGGGCGCGATCGCCTCGGCCTTCGTTCGCAGCCCGATCTCGACCTGCGGCGCTTCGCTCATCTGAAACGATTGCGGCGCGCCCGGATTCTCGAGCGACAGGTCCTTGACATAAACCTTCTCGATCGCGAATTGCGCGGTGATGCCGCCTTCCGGCGCGGTTGCGGGTTGCGAATCCGCGGGCGTGGCGGACGTTTCGGCCATCGTTTCTCTCCTGATCGGGGAGCGCGATTCTACTCTGCGGCCTCGTCCGCTTCGTCGGCGAGCAGCGCGTCGAGACGTCCGGCGCGCTCGAGCGCGGCCAGTTCGTCGTAACCGCCGACATGAAAATCGCCGATGTAGATCTGCGGCACCGTGCGCCGGCCCGTGCGCTCGATCATCGTCGCGCGCGCATCGGGCCGCTCGTCGACCTTGATCCTGTCGATGTCGTCGACACCCTTCGCTTCGAGCAAGCGCTCGGCGCGCCGGCAATAGCCGCAATACGCGGCCGTGTACATCGTCACGCGTGCCTTCGCCCGCGAAGCATCGTTCGTCGCGGCGGGCATCGGCGTCGATTCGTTCATGATTTCGTCACGGGCAGTCCGGCGTCCTTCCACGCGCGAAACCCGCCGCGCAGCGATTGCACCTCCTTGAAGCCGAGGCGTGAAAGCGCCGCAATCGCCGCCCCCGCGCGCACGCCGCGGGCGCAGTACACGATCACCGGGCGCGACACGTATTTTCCGATCTCGCCGGCCCGCTCCTTCAGTTGGGACAGCGGGATGTGAACGGCGTTCGGCAGGCGGCCTCCGTCGACCTCGTTCGCCTCACGCACGTCGAGCACCAGTGGATTGCCCTTGTTGAGGAGCCGCGTCGCCTCCAGCGTGGTGACTTCGCGCGCCGGCGACAGGCGCTGCGTCACGAGCGGATAGAGGAGCAGCACGCCCGACAACACGAACACCAGCACGAGCAGCCAGTTGCGCGTGACGAAAGCGATGAGATCGGGCAACGAAACGATCCTTCGATGGACAAAGATTAAAATCATAACGTAACGCTGCGATGCGCCTCGTGCGCTCGCACGCGCCTTTCACGCGAACCGCATGGACGCACGCGTCACCCCGGACCCCTCGCCGCAGACCGCCGTCTCGCCGCAGCGCCGCGTGCAGAGGGTCGTCCTGCTCATCCTCGACGGCTTCGGCTGCCGCGAGGACGCCCCCGACAATGCGATCACGCGCGCGAACGCGCCGCATTGGCGCGCGCTGCTCGCGAAGTGCCCGCACACCGAGATCGACGCCTCGGAATTGCGCGTCGGCCTGCCGGAAGGCCAGATGGGCAATTCCGAAGTGGGGCACCTCAACATCGGGGCGGGCAGGATCGTCTACCAGGACTACACGCGCATCGACGTGGCGATCCGCGACGGCGAGTTCGCGCGCAACGCGGCGCTGCACGATGCGATCGCGGTGACGCGCGCCAACGACAGCACGCTGCACGTGCTCGGGCTGCTCTCCCCGGGGGGCGTGCACAGCCACGAGCGGCAGATCGCGGCGATGGTCGACCTCGCCGCGAATGCCGGCGCTCGCATCGCGGCGCACGCGTTCTTAGACGGCCGCGATACGCCTCCGCGCAGCGCGGCACCGTCGCTCGACCGCCTGGCCGACGTCTGCGCCCGCCACGCGGACGCGCGCATCGCGTCGATCTGTGGACGTTACTACGCGATGGACCGCGACAAGCGATGGGAGCGCATCGCTCCGGCGTACGAGCTTCTCGTCGACGGCCAGGCGCAGTTCGTCGCGCCGACGGCGCGGGCCGCACTCGACGCGGCGTACGCCCGCGGCGAGACCGACGAGTTCGTGAAGCCGACCGCGGTGGTCGACGCGCAGGGTTCCAGGACGCGAATGGAGGACGGCGACGTCGTCGTCTTCATGAACTTTCGCGCCGACCGGGCACGCGAGATGACGCAGGCGCTGACCGATCCGGGTTTCGACGCGTTTGCCCGCCCCCGCGTGCCGAAGCTCGCGCGCTTCGTGACGCTCACGAGCTACGGCGACCGCTTCAGCGGCCTTCCCGTGGCGTTCGCGCCGCAGACGGTGTCCAACGGATTCGGCGAATACCTGGCCAAGCTCGGTCTGTCGCAATTGCGCATTGCCGAGACCGAGAAGTACGCGCACGTCACGTACTTCTTCAACGGCGGCACCGAGTCCGTCTACCCCGGCGAGGATCGCGTGCTCGTGCCCTCGCCGAAGGTCGCGACCTACGATCTGAAGCCCGAAATGAGCGCGTTCGAAGTGACCGATCGGCTCGTCGAGGCGATCGCGGGCGAGCATTACGCCGCGATCGTCTGCAACTACGCGAACGGCGATATGGTCGGTCACACCGGCGATTTCGACGCGGCGAAGCGTGCGATCGAGGCGCTCGACGCGTGCATCGGCCGCGTCGTCGACGCCGCGCGCGCGCACGGCACGGACGTCGTCATCACGTCCGACCATGGCAACGCCGAGCGAATGCACGACGAGACCACCGGGCAGCCGCATACCGCGCACACGCGAAACCTCGTGCCGTTCGTCTACGTCGGCCGCCGAACGGCGACGCTCACACCAGGTGGGGCGCTGCAGGACGTCGCGCCGACCCTGCTCGCGATCATGGACCTGCCCAAGCCGGCCGAGATGACCGGACATGCGCTGATCCACTTCCAACCGTAACGTCCGGCCCCATTTTCATCCCCGTTTTCCGGCCGTTCGGCGGGGCGTTGCCGATCGGCGACACCCTTGCGATTCCGGACGATCGTAGGGGTATACTCCGACGAGATTGCGCCGCACGTACGAGGGGGACGGGCGGCGCCAACGTCGCAACATTCGAGAAACGGAAACAGAGGTCGCAATGCGCGAAGGCATGAAGAAGGCAAGTTGGATTGGCATGGGTGCGGTGCTCGGGTTGCTCCTGAGCCTGAACCTCTCGGTGTTCGCCCAACGCGAAACGCGGCTGCCCATCCCGTACGAGGATCTGCAGTTGCTCTCGGCAGTATTCGGCAAGATCAAGAGCGACTACGTCGATCCGGTCCCGGACGACAAGCTCATCAAGGAAGCGATCAACGGGATGGTCCACGGGCTCGACCCGCACTCGGACTTTCTCGACGCGGAAGCCTTCCACGAGCTTCAAGTCGACACGCAGGGCAAGTTCGGCGGCCTCGGCATCGAAGTCGGCATCGAAGACGGCGTCGTACGGGTCGTGTCGCCCATCGAGGACACGCCGGCGTTCAAGGCGGGCATCAAGGCCGGCGACCTGATCGTGAAGATCGACGACCTGGCAACGCGCGGCATCCCGCTGTCGAAGGCCGTCGAGAAGATGCGCGGCAAGCCGGGCACCACCGTCGCGCTCACCGTCGTGCGCAAGGACGTCGACGCGCCGCTCACCTTCACGATCGAGCGCCAGGAAATCAACGTCAAGAGCGTGCGCGCGAAGATGATCGAGCCCGGCTACGGCTTCATTCGCGTACGCAAGTTCCAGGAGGACACGGGCAGCGACCTCGCGAAGTCGATCCGCGAACTCTATGCGAACGGTCCGCTGAAAGGACTCGTGCTCGACCTGCGCAGCGACCCGGGCGGCCTTTTGAACCAGGCCGTCGCCGTGTCGGCGGCGTTCCTCCCGAAGGACTCGCTCGTCGTCTACACCGACGGCCGTACACCCGACGCGCACATGCGGCTCACCGCGAGTCGCGAGAATTACGTACGCCGCGGCGACGACTACCTGCGCGACCTGCCCGCCGGCATCAAGACCGTGCCCATGGTGGTGCTCGTCGATGGCGGGACGGCGTCGGCGTCGGAAATCGTCGCGGGCGCGCTTCAGGACCACAAGCGCGCGACCGTGCTCGGTGTACAGACGTTCGGCAAGGGCTCGGTGCAGACGATCCTGCCGCTCGGCAACAACACCGGCCTGAAGCTCACGACCGCGCGCTACTACACACCGTCGGGCCGCTCGATCCAGGCGAAGGGCATCGAGCCCGACATGGTCGTCGACGACGGCCGCGATTCGCCGAACCGCATTCGCGAGGCGAACCTCGAGCACCACCTCGACGTGCCGGGCGACGTATCGGCCAAGCCGCAGGTCGCGGCGAAGGATGCGCCCATCGCCCCCGAGCTCAAGCCGGGCGCGAAGATCGACGCGCTGGCGCCGCGCCTCGACTTCGGCTCTGCCGATGACTTCCAGCTGAAGCAGGCGGTCAACAAGCTGAAGGGACAGCCGGTGATCGAATCGGTGAAGTCGCTGTCGGCGCAGGCGAAGACGCAGTAACAGGGATCAGGAGCCCACGAACAGCCCGGCGACCGCCGGGCTGTTCGTTTTGGCAGACCGGTATCAGGCATCCGTCCATCTGCGGCATGGCTCCGCCATACTGATACCCGATACCTGATACCAGTCATGGACGATTCCCAACTCCTCCGCTACAGCCGGCACATCCTCCTCGACGAGCTCGGGCCGGATGCGCAGGAGAAGTTCGTGCGTTCGCACGCACTGGTGATCGGCGTCGGCGGGCTCGGGGCACCGGTCGCGCAGTTCCTCGCTGCCGCGGGCGTGGGAACGCTGACGTTATGCGACGCGGATCGGGTCGACCTCACCAATCTGCAGCGACAAATCCTCTATGCCACCGGCGACGTCGGTGCGCCGAAAGTGGACGCCGCGATCGCAAGGCTGCGCGCGATCAACCCGGAGGTGACGTTTCAGCCCGTCGCCACGCGCGTCGGGCCCCGCGAATTGGGAACGCTCGTCACCGAGGCCGACGTCGTCGTCGACTGCTGCGACAACTTCGAGACGCGCCACGCCGTCAATCGCGCCTGCGTGCTCGGGCGAAAGCCCCTCGTGTCGGGCGCGGCGCTTCGCTTCGACGGCCAAGTCGCGGTATTCGATTCACGCGACCGTGCGAGCCCCTGCTATCACTGCCTGTTCGGCGAAGGCGACGAGCTCGAGGAGACGCGATGCGCGACGATGGGCGTCTTCGCCCCGCTCGTCGGCATCGTCGGCTCGACGCAGGCGGCCGAGGCATTGAAGCTGCTGGCCGGCGCCGGCGAATCGCTCGCCGGCCGGTTGCTCGTCGTCGACGCGCTCGCGATGCAGTGGCGCGAACTGCGCGTGCCGCGCGATCCGGCCTGCCCCGTTTGCGGGGGAAAATAGCGCCGGACTCCAATTTGCGGACGCGGCGCGCCGACTTGCCCGGCGTCTGCCGAGGACTGGAGTCCGACTTTTCCCCTACTTCGCTGCCGCGAGCTTCGCGCATGCAGCGACTTCGCCGTCGCGTGCCTGCGCACTTGCCCACGCGCCGAACTGCTCGACGGCGCGGGCGCGCGTTTCGGCCGCCGCCGACTCGAACCCGCTGGCGAAGTCGGGTTGCGCCTGCGCACAGCGTGCCGTCGCGGCGATGATGCGCGCGTGCGCCGTCTGGGCGGCCTTGCGCGCCGCGTCGTCGCGCGCGTTCGCCTCGGCGATGCGCGCACCCGCGCGTTGCAGCGCGAACGTCGCACCGCGCTTCATCATCGTGTCGCCGAGCTTCGCGCATGCATCGTGCACGGCCGGCGTCTTGGCCGCCGATTCGATGCAAAGCGCGCGCAACGCCGGCGCCCACGTGAGGTCGCGCGACGTCGCGTAGGTCGCCGCCGCCTTCGCTTTCACCGCCGGATCGAAATCGAGCGGAAGCGGCCGCAGGTAGTTCCACCAATGCAGCGCGCCCTGCGACCAGTAATCGTCGACCCGCGAAGCGAGCGCGGCCTGATCGAGATCCGCCGCGGCAATATCGATCTCGCCTCGCTGGCGCGCACGGTCGGCGAGCAGGATCGAAGGCACCGCGTTGTCGCGATCGCGCCGCGCCCAGTCGGCGAGCCGGTCCATCGCATCGCATTCCGCAAGCGGCGGTTGCGTACGCACGAGGCACGCCGTCGCAAGCGAAGCCTGGTAGAGCGCAACGTCGGGCGCCGCCGTGCGCGCCTGCGCGTAATGGCGAACCTGGTTCGGAATATCGGTCTCGTCGAGCTCGCCGGCGAGCCACGCGGCCGGAGGCGCCGTCGCCGTCATCAACCGCAAGCGCAGGTCGGCGTCGAGTTGATCGAGCGCGCCCTGCCAGCGCGAGGGCGCAGGCTCGCCGGCGGTCGCCTCGATCGCTCGCGGTGTTTGCGTGAGCGTCCCGCGGGCAGGCGCGGGCAGCGGCGGTTGCGCGACGGGCGGTCCGAGAGGGGACGTTTCCTTCGGCAGCGCCGGCGGTGC
Organism: Casimicrobiaceae bacterium; assembly: GCA_035718935.1. Classification (GTDB taxonomy): domain Bacteria; phylum Pseudomonadota; class Gammaproteobacteria; order Burkholderiales; family Casimicrobiaceae; genus VBCG01. The sequence continues at coordinate 1,480 of DASTGT010000085.1, read as the reverse complement.
CACGGCCGGCTGCGCGAGCGCAACGGTCCACGCGAGCGCGCACAGCGCGAGAAGCGGAGAGCGACGAATCACGTTCATCCGAAAAGGAACTTGCGTTGCAGCGGCCAACCTTCCTGCGGTGAGCGTTTGAAACCGGATTTCGCGAACAGTTGCCAGCGGCCGACGACGTAGGCCATCAAGACCGCGGCGTCCGCGTTCGCGTCGCCGTGCCACCCGTTCGCGGCCTGCGCGACGCGCAACGACTGGCGCAGCGTCGCCTCGAGCTTGTCCACCAGCTGGTTGATCCGCGCCTGCAACCGCTCGTCCTCGTTGACGAGCGCCTCGCCGATGAGCACGCGCGTCATGCCCTGGTTCTTCTCGGCGAAGCGAAGCAGCATGATCACCGTCTGCTCGGCCTGCGCGACGCCGTCCTCCGATTCCGACTGGATCTTGTTGACGAGCGAGAAGACCGTCGACTCGATGAACTCGATCAGGCCCTCGAACATCTGCGCCTTGCTCGCGAAGTGCCGATACAACGCCGCCTCGGACACGTCGAGCTTCGCCGCGAGCGCCGCCGTCGTGATCTTCTCGCCGCGCGGCGTCTCCAGCATCGACGCGAGCGTCTGCAGGATCTGCAGCCGGCGCTCACCCGGCTTCATCGCGGGACGTCGCGGCGCGTCCATCACCTGGCGTGCGCCGGCGCGTCGTCGGCGCGGATCATCGTGCCCACGCCCTGGCTGGTCAGCACCTCGAGCAGCAGCGCGTGCGCCACCCGGCCGTCGATGATGTGCGTGCTCTTGACGCCGTTCTTCACCGCGTCGAGCGCGGAACCGATTTTCGGGAGCATGCCGCCGTGGATCGTGCCGTCGGCGAACAGCGCGTCGATTTCGCTCGCGGTGAGTCCGGTCAGCAACTTGCCGCTGCGGTCGAGCACGCCCGTGGTGTTCGTCATCAGCACCAGCTTCTCGGCGCGTAGCGTCTGCGCGAGCTCGCCGGCCACGAGGTCGGCGTTGATGTTGTACGCCTCGCCCTGAGCGCCGACGCCGATCGGCGCAATGACCGGAATGAAATCGCGCGAATCGAGCAGGCTGATGAGCTCGGGATCGATGCGCTCGATCTCGCCGACCAGGCCGATGTCGATCAGCTCGCCTTTCGCCGTCTCGCTTTCGAGCATCATCTTGCGCGCGCGGATGAACGCGCCGTCCTGCCCGGTGAGGCCCACCGCCTTCCCGCCCTGCTGGTTGATGAGCCCGACGATCTCCTGATTGAGCTCGCCCAGCACCATCTCGACGACGTTCATCACCTTCTCGTCGGTGACGCGCATCCCCTGACGGAACTCGCTTTGGATGCCCATTCGAGTGAGGAGCTCGCCGATCTGCGGCCCGCCGCCGTGCACGATCACCGGGTTCATGCCGACGAGCTTCAGCATGACGACGTCCCGCGCGAACCCGGACTTGAGCGCAGGCTCGGTCATCGCATTGCCGCCGTACTTCACGACGAT
>DASTGT010000084.1:0-11552 GCA_035718935.1 Casimicrobiaceae bacterium | reverse complement strand
TGCTGCGCCACTTCGATGCCCGTCATGCCGGGCATCTCGATGTCGAGGAAGAGGATGTCCGGCGCGTGGTGCTCGAAAGCGCGAATCGCTTCGATGCCATCTTCCGCCTCCGCGCAGATCACGAGCTCGGGCCAGAGCCTGGCCAGCAGTTCCCTGAGCTCGGCGCGCAGCACACCCTCGTCTTCGGCCAGCACCGCCTTCAACGTGGAGGTCACCGCCTTTGCCCTTTCACGTGGCAGTCCCGCTTTGCTCGAGCGGCAGGTCGAGCACCGCCAGCGTCGGATCGCCGCTGCGACGGCGCAGATCCAGAGTCGCTTCGCCGCGGTACAGAGCCTCGAGGCGTTCGCGGATCGCCGCGATGCCATCGCCGTCCGACGCGGGGACGAATCCCGCTCCGCTGTCGGTGATCGTCAGGTGCAGGCGTCCCCCGTCGACTACCGCACGCACGCTGATCGTCCCGGCCGCCGTCGCCGGCTCGAGGCCGCGCACCACCGCGTGATCGATGAGCGGCAACAGCATCATCGGCGGCATGCGCATCGGTGCGGCCTCCGGCGGCACCTCGACGCGCACCGCCAGCCGCTCACCGAGGCGCAGACGCACGATCGCCAGGTAAGCGCGCACGAGCTCGATTTCCTGCGCCACGGTCGACGACGTATCGCGCATGCGAGGCATGGCGGCCCGCAGGTACGCGATCAACTCGTCCATCATTTGCGCGGCGAGGCGCGCGTCGAGTTCGTAGAGTCGTTCGACCTGCAAGAGCGTGTTGAACAGGAATTGCGGCTCGACGCGCGCCTGCATGGCCGAAAGCCGCGACTCGAAGGCCATTTTCGAGCGGCGAATGCGATCGAGCTCGGCCGCGTGAAGCATTTGCGCCGTCTTGCGTGCCGCGCGGCGGTCGGCGTAAAGGAAGACCACTGCGCCGGCCGCCGGCAGCCATTGCGTCAAATGGAACAGCGGCCAGTGGAAGAGTGCCGGCGTGCCGTGCAGCCATGGCCAGTCCGCTGGCCAGCGATCGGGCAGGACGTACGTGCGCCACGCCCAGTCCATCGGTTCGGCGATCAGGAAACCGGCGAGACAACCGAACACCGCGGCGACCAGGTACGCCCGTCGGCGACGCGCGCCTTCATCGACGGCACGATCGGCGATCACAATCGCCACGACCAGACACAGCGCCTGGATCTGATTCGTAATCAATGACCCGAGCAACGACCGGCCGAACGGCATCGTCTGCGAGACCTCCATGATCGGCTGCAGCCACACGGTCCAGTTCCATGCAGTGATCGCGAACCCGAGCAGCAGCGCGGCGCGAACGTGAGGCCAGCCGATGCCCCGAATCGCGGGCAGGGCCAGCGCGGCGAAGCGGCCGGCATTCGAAGCTTCGACCGACACTGTGGTCATGGCCCGGATTGCTGTGCCAAAAGGTAGGGCAACGTGATCGTCGCGATCACGCCGCTCGGCGAGTTCAGCGCAAGGGCCAGCTTCGCGTTCGGCCCGAATTGCGCGGCAAGCCGGGCGCGGATGTTCGCGAGGCCGGTGCCCCCGCCGGCCGACTTGGTGAAGCCCTGCCCGGTGTCGCCAACCGCGACGTGCAGATGCCCCGCCTCGACCGACGCGCGAATATCGACCCGGCCGCCGCCCGGCTGCGGCGTCAGTCCGTGCTTGATCGCATTCTCGACCAGCGTCAGCAGCATGAGCGGCGGCAGACGCGCTGCACGCAACGGCTCGTCGACGTCGATGGCGAACGCCAGCCGCCGGCCCATGCGGATCCGCTGGATCTCGAGGTACGCCTTGGCGTGGTCGAGCTCGCGGCCGAGCGACGAATCGGTCGCGCGCATTTGCGGCAGCGCCACCGCGAGGTACGACTTCAGGTTCGCGAGCATCCGCGCGCCCGCCACATGGTCCGTCTCGTAGAGACGCGTGACGTGCGCGAGCGTGTTGAAAAGGAAATGCGGCTCGATTTGCGCTTCGAGCATCTGCAGCCGCGCCTGCGCGGTCTGCTCGTCCATGCGTGCCGAGTCGATCGCGCATTGGTCGATTGCGGCGGCGTGCTCGGCCTCGGTGCGCGTGTAGAGCCACGCGGCCGTGATGATCAGGCCGAATACGGCGTTTTGCAGCAGCCCGGTGCCGAAACCCACGAGGAACCCGCCCAGCGTCCAGTCCGGGAGATCACTCCCAAGGGTGCCTCCGGAATTCCAAAGCCAGATCGCGAGAATGGCGAGCGCAGCCGCGACGGTCACGGCGACGAAGGCAACGGCGTACTGCGACGGGCCGGGCGCGGGACAGCGATGGCGCGCCCAGACGGCGGCGAGCAGCATCGCGACGCCGATCAAGACATTTGCCTTGAAATTCCAGAGGAAGATGGGGAACCATTCGGCGACCGGCGCGGTGACTACGTTGTGGGTCGCGTTTATCGCCAGGATCGCGGCCATGGCAATCACGATCGGCAGGCCAACTCGGGCCAACCCCTCGAAGCGTCGCGGCCGAGCGATATGCGTAGCGCCGCCGTCCGGCGACATGCCTGCGTTCATCGCTGGGCGGGTGGTCGCGATGGACATCGCGTTGGTACTACATCGACTTGAAGAGGTGTACGTACGGATCGCTCACGAGCAATGTCTCCTTGCGTTCCTTGAGCTTCACGCGCAGATGGCCGCCGACATCGCGCTGCACGCCGGCGATTGCGTTCGCGTTGATCACCGTGCCGCGGTGGATCTGCCAGAACACGGCCGGATCGAGTTCCTGTACGAGCTCCTTGATCGGGCGGCGAATCACCGACTCCTGGTGCGGCGTGACGACGAGCGTGTATTTGTTGTCCGCCTGGAAGTAGCAGATTTCCTCGACGGTGATGAGGCGCAGCTCCTGCCCCTGCGACGCGGTGATCCAGCGGAGGTATTCCCGCGGGGCGCTGTTCTTGACGAGCGATTCCAGTAACGCTTCGAGATTCGCCGGCGACGTGTTCGCTTTCGCCTTCAGCCGAGAGACCGTCTCCGCCAGCCGCGACGGCGAAAACGGCTTCATCACGTAATCGACCGCGCCCTGCTCGAACGCCGCCACCGCGTATTCGTCGTACGCGGTCACGAACACGACGTGGCAGCGCGTGCCTGCCTGGCGCGCGACCTCCAAGCCGGACAGGCCCGGCATCTGGATATCGAGAAAGAGAATGTCCGGCGCGTACTGGTCCAACGCGTGCAGCGTCTGAAAGCCGTCTTCGGCTTCGGCGCTGACGACCAGCTCGGGCCACAACCGCAAAAGCGTGTCCTTCAGCTCGGCGCGAAGCACCGGCTCGTCTTCCGCGATCACGGCCTTGAAGATCCGCATCGGCTGCTCCCAGGGCCAGGCGCACGCTGCCGACAGTGGATGGACGTGCCGGTCAGCATAACCCCGTGCGCCGGGATAATCGACTGCACGGCGTTCATATTGTCGAAACGCCGGCGTTTCGGCTTCCCGATGCGACGGTTGGCCCTTTACGGGGTGTGGATTCGCTTCTGACTGGCGTGGTTTCCCCCCGCTGCGTCGGGCCTGGCCGAGTTTCGGCAACGAGACCTTTGCATCATCGGGAAACGAAGCGCGCATGCATCGAACCGCGCGTGACAGCCGGGACTCGTCGCATCACACCGGCACTCGCGCTTCGATCCGCCGAATCCGTCGCAAAACGATTTCCCGCGGTGGGCCAGCGATGCTTTAGTGACGCCGCGCGGGAACAGCGCGCGACTCCAGCGCCAACCATGGAGAACGAAACCAATGCCGACCATTCAGCAGCATCAGTGATGAAGAACGGTCCATCGTCCGCGGTCGTGCGCGGCGAGGATCGACTGACACGCCACGCGGCGCCGACGCTCGGAGCCGCGCAAACAACGGGAGCGATTCATGAAGCGCACATTTACGAAAGCCGCCATTACTGCAGCCTTGGCTCTGACCGGATGGTCCGTCCATGCAGCCTGCATGGATCCGCGAGTTTCCGCCCAGCCGAGCTCGTTCGACGCGATGGCCGCCATGACGCTGGAGAAGGCAGCGGCTGCGGGCATTTCCAACAATGCGAGGGCCGGCAAGAACATCGTCGGCACCTGGCACGTGACCTACGCGACCGGGGGAACCGCTTACGCAGAAGCGTTCATTCAATGGCACAGCGATGGCACCGAATGGGAGAACATCAATTTTCCGATCCTGGGCGGCAACATCTGCATGGGCTCGTGGACGGTGGTCGATCGAACGCACGTCTCTCGATACCACGTGGGCTGGCTTTATACGGACGGAAACCTGTCCGGACACTTCATCGAGACCGAAACCGATGAAGTTGCGCCCGATGGCAACTCGTACACCGGCACCAACGATACGAAGTTCTACGCTCTCGGAAGCGACGTGCCATTCATGGAGGTGCCCGGCACGGCGGAAGCGACCCGCATCACGCCCTGAGTCGGTCGTCTTTGGCCAATCCTGCTCCCGTCGTCCGTGATCGCGGCGGCGGGAGCACACGGCCGACGAGAAGTGCGGATTGCGTGCACGCAGAGAACCGCAGAGGTCGTGCCGGAAGTCCGGTGCGGCATCGCGACACTCGATTCGCGCAATAGAAGATGGCGACGACGCGGCAAAGGGCATGGATCGGAATACCCGAATGACCCTTAACCGAAGCCGACGCTCACTTGAGCGCTTCGCGCAGGCGCTAATTCCCTCCGTGCGTCGGCGAGTCGACGCGTCGCCTCGGAGGTGGTTCGTCGAGCGCGTATGGCGCATTTACGCTATGGCGTGGCGGCGTTCGAGCAGGGCGCCATTGGCTATATGCTGAAGCCGTTTTCGGTGGCGTGCCTTGCGACGACGACTGCGCGTCTCAAGGAAAAGATCACGAGCGGTTTTTTTCTCCAGATGTAGCGAGTCTTCGAGACCGGCCGGGAGGGCGAGCTTGCGACCCAAACGATTGCGGCTCAAGCGTACGACCGCGCTTCTTCATGCTTGCGCGGCTGCTGTGGCGTGTTCGCATGGGACTGCACTAGGACAGGAGAGCGAACCGCCACGCGACGGGATTCGAATCGAGGTAACGGGTTCCAACATTCGTCGCGCCGATGCCGAGACGGCGCTGCCGGTGCAGGTCATCACGCGGGAAGACATCGAACGAGGCGGATCGACGACGGTCGCCGAGTTGATGAGCAAGCTCTCCGCGAATCTCCTGTCCTTCAACGATCAACTGTCCATCGGCAGCCAGCTCCAGCCATTGGCGCGGCCAGGCCAGTCCACGGTCAACCTGCGCGGTATCGGCGACGGATCGACGCTCGTTCTCATCGATGGACGGCGCGTGGCGAACTACGCTTTCGATGGCGGCGCGGTCGACGTGAACTCGATTCCCATCGCGGCGATCGACCGCGTGGAGGTCCTGAAGGATGGCGCGTCGGCGATCTACGGAACCGATGCGATCGCAGGCGTGATCAATTTCATCCTGCGCAAGGATTTCTCCGGTACGGAGGTGTCGACCTACGGCTCCGCCACGGGTCGTGGCGGAGGGAATCAATACCAGGCAACGACGAGCGTCGGCTATGGCGATCTCGGCAAGGATCGATTCAATGTCTTCGCCACCTTGAGCTATCAGAAGGACGATGCCCTATCGGCCGCCAGCCGCGACTTCACGCGCACCGGCTATCGGCCCGAAGTGGGATTGTTCGCTTTCAATTTCTTCAGCTTTCCCGCCAATGTCGTAGGACCCGCTGGTCTCGTGAACCCCACCGCCGCCACCGGCTGCGCGCCACCGCGGTCCTTCCCGTCCGTCCTGACCCCGAACAACACGCTGGCGTGCGGCTACGACCCTCAATCGCTTGCCGACATCGTTCCACCCGCCGAGCGGTTCAACGCACTCGGTAGAGCGACATTTCAGGTCGCTCCCGATCTCAGCGTCTACGCCGATTTCGCCTACTCGCGCCATCGGCTCGAGCTGACGCTTCCCCCAACGCCGATTTCGTCGCAGTTCGTCACCGGTGGTGCGCAGGTGCTCTACCCGGCCTCTGGTCCGTACTATCCAAGCGGCTTTGCCGCTGCGAACGGAATCATCGGGGATCTCCAGCTGCGTTTCCGCACCGAAGCGCTCGGCGAGCGGCTGGACGCCATCGATTCGCGTGCCGTCCGCGCTGTCGCCGGTGCGGACGGCTCTGCCGGAGGATGGGACTTCAGCAGCGCCGTCGTCTATAGCAGCAACACGCAGTCCGACGACCTCGCGCACGGATATGTGTCCCAGCAGAGGCTGCTGCAGGGCCTTGCGACCGGCCTCATCAATCCGTTCGGCCCCTCAGGTCCCGAGGGGGACGCTCTTCTGCAATCCAGCCTCCTCGGCGGCGGCAACTACCACACGGCTACGGGAACTACCTGGCTCGTCGATGCCCACGCGTCCCGCGACATCGTGCGTCTTCCTGGGGGTCCGCTCGCGATTGCCCTCGGAGCCGAGGCGCGCAATGAACGTCTCACCAACGACTTCTCGCCGCTGGCGCAAAGCGGCGATATCGTCACCATCGGCGACGTGGCCTCCGTAGCAGGCGATCGCAGGGCCCAGGCACTGTATACCGAAGCGAGCGTTCCATTCGCGAAGGGTTGGGAATCGCAAGTCGCGGTCCGCTACGACCACTACAGCGATTTCGGCGGGACGGTCAATCCCAAGGTCGCGATCCGCTGGCAGCCCGTATCGCAGCTGGTCCTGCGCTCGTCGTGGGGAACCGGGTTTCGCGCGCCCACGCTCTACGATCTCCATGTACCCGTGCAGCAGATGGGAACGACAGCCGGCCAATTCCCGGACCCGGTGCGCTGCCCAATGACGCACGCTTCGAGCGATTGCGAGGAGGGCTTCTTGGCGCTCGGCGGTGGCAACGTGCACTTGGCCGCCGAGACGTCCGAGCAGTTCAATGCGGGCGCGGTTTGGCAGCCATTCGCCGGAACTTCCGTGACGATCGATTACTGGAAGATCAACAAGAGCAACGTCATCCAGACGCTCAGCCAGGAACAGCTGTTCGGCAATTTCAACCAATGGGCCGGCACGAACGTCGTGCGAGGTCCCGTCGATCCGGCACATCCTGGTTTGCCCGGGCCCATCGCCTCGGTCTTCCTGGGCAACGAAAATCTCGGCGACCTGCGCACGTCCGGATTCGACGTCGATCTGCAATGGCGGGGACCCGCGACCCGGTTCGGCCGATTCTCATTGGGCCTCAACGGCACGTACGTCACGACCTACAAGCTCGACTTCGGAACCGGTCAATTCAGCTCGGGGCTCGGCAACAACGACGTCAACGGCCCGGTGCCTCGCTGGCGCCACGATGCATCGGTCACGTGGACCAACGGACCATGGTCGGCGACGCTGGCCCAGACCTTCCAGCTGGGCTATAGCGAGTGCGACCAGCTGACCGTCGACCCCGACACGGGCGTTTGCAACGGGACTCGCCGCGTCGGCAACTACAGCATCTTCGACATCCAGGGGCAATACACCGGCTTCAAGAACACGACCATCGTGGTCGGGATCAAGAATCTCTTCGATCGCGCTCCGCCGTTCACGCAGTCCGGAGGCGGATTCAGTGGCGGATACGATCCCATCTACGCCAGTCCGCTCGGTGTCACGTACTACGCGAAGCTCGCGTTCTCCTTCAAGTGAAGGCATGAGCGACTCGATAGCAACGCCAGCGACGATCATGCCCGGGACGAGGCCGCACGCCTGGCTGCGCGGGCTCGGTCGCGAAGGAATCGCGATCGTGCTCGCGGCCGCGTTCGTCACTGCGCTCAATACAACGATCAAATTCCTCGTCACCGCACCGCTCGGTGAATGGCTTCGGGAGTTTGCGTCCGATTTCACCTACTATCTTTGCATCGGAAGTGCCGTGCTGATAGCCGCCGTACGGGCGCGCCACGCCGTGCCCTCGTATGGATTCAAGCAGTACGCGGCAGTTGCACTCGCCGTCGTCCTCGCGGCGGCCGTGGTGACCGTTGCCCTGGAGGTATGGATTTCCGATGGTCCGCTTGTCAAGCCCGACGAAGTTTGGCTCGATCTCATGGCTGTCGGGAGCGCGATCGTGCGGCCTTCCTTCGTCGGGCTCATCATCGCCAGCGCATGGCTGTACGTTCGCGCCGAAGCAGACCACACGGCGGCGACCGTGGCGTGCTCGATCGACTCCGAGCGGATGGATCGCCAGACGGCCGAAGCGCGCCTGCAGGTGCTCGAAGCCCAGATCGAGCCGCATTTCCTTTTCAACACGCTCGCCAACGTCAAGCGCCTCTACGAGACCGACCGCACCGCAGGCGCGACGATGATGCGAAACCTCAAGGACTACCTCGCGGTCGCGCTGCCCCAGATGCGGGCGGTCGCTTGCACGCTGGGAGGGGAGAGTGACCATGCCATCGCTTACCTCAGCATCCAACAGATCCGGATGGGACCCAGGCTCGCCTTCCATTTCGACGTTCCATTGGAGTTGCGTGACGCGCGCCTGCCTCCGCTGATGCTCCTGACGCTCGTGGAGAATGCCGTCAAGCATGGACTGACGCCGCGACCCGAAGGTGGTCGGATCGATGTGCGAGCACGGCTCGTCGAGGGGCAAATGCGAATCCAGGTCGCGGACACCGGGCAGGGTTTCACGAAATCGGGAGGCGGCGGCACGGGCCTCGCGAACACGCGCGCGCGGTTGGCGTCCTATTACGGAGAACGCGCGAACCTGTCGCTTGCGATCAACACGCCGCAAGGCGTCGTCGCAACGCTCGTGCTTCCCTACGAGCGCATTTCCGAGGATCGATGCGCGCGATGAACGACGCCACGGTCGCCGCAGATTCGCCACGGCATGGCCTCGCGATGGCGATCGACGCCGTGCGCGGCATTCGCCCCGCGCAGATCAGAGTCACGATCATTCTCGGACTCTGCCTGAGCGCGATTACGCTCACCGTGTTCTGGCTCCCCCTCATGCAGATCGCCCGGAACAATTCGTGGTGGGCGGTCCTCACCGAAATCGCCGTCGGCGATCAAATCAAGGCATTCATTCTCCTGATCGCCATCGTCGTCGCCACGCGAGCGGCCGACGAAGGGTACCCGCCTCGCAATGCGTTTGTTCTAGCCGCCGTAGTCGGTTGCGCGATGGGTGTGGCCGCGTTTCAGATATTCGACCACGTGTGGAGCGCACTCTTTCTGACCGGGCCCGCGCCCGCGACCCGTCCCTGGCTTCAGGGAAACGCCAAACGATGGTTCATGCCCGTCTTCGATCTCACGAACTGGCTCCTCATCGGATCGGCGGCAGTGTTTGTTTACGCCGGCCGCCGCGCCGCGCTGCGTGCGAAGGCGCGCTTGCGAGCAGCGGAACTGGACCGGATACGTCGTTCCAAGCTGGCGCTCGAGTCGCGCTTGCAGGCGATGCAGGCGCGGGTGGAACCTCAGTTCCTGTTCAACACGCTGCTCCAGATCGAGCGTTTGTACCAGTTCGACCCAGAACTGGCCGCTCACATGCTGGACGATCTCATCGCCTACCTGCGCGCGGCGATGCCGCTCATGCGCGATACGTCGTCGACCGTCGCCCAGGAATTCGAACTGGCGCGGGCTTATCTCGACATCGTGCGTCTGCGGCTTGGCGAACGACTCGCGGTGAACATCGAGACTCCGGTGGGAGGGGAGGACATCAGGATGCCGCCGATGATGCTGCTGCCGCTCATCGATCACGCGATCGTGCGAGGCTTCGCGTCGCAAAGCGCCGAAGGCGCAATCAGCATTCGCAGCGCCGTGCAAGCCGGGAGGTTGCATTTGACGATCGCCGACAGCGGCGCCGGGTTCGTGCCCGGGCCGGGCGGCGAAGGTCTGGACGCCATTCGTGAGCGACTGACCGCGTTGTACGGTGACCGGGGTACGTTGAGGCTGGCGGGATCGGATTCGACATTCACGGAGGCGGTGCTCGATATTCCTCTCGAACGCCGCGCTGCATTTAGCGAGTAAAGACGGTGGTATGGGGTGTTTCGCATTCGGGCCGTGAATATACGGGGCACGTCCGTCAATGGCTGATGCCCGCGGTTGCGGCCCTCAGTCACGCTACGAGCTTGGTCGACCGCACGGCGCACCGCTTCAACGACGCTCGGAAACTCGAAGAGCAGCCCTTCACCCGTGGTCTTGACGATGGCGCCCCGCAGTTGAAAGACGGGCTTGCAGTGATGCACGCCCTTCCTGTTTTCCGGGTCCCTTTTTTGTACCGCCGGAATTTCCGACCGCACTCAAGTCACGGAAGCACTGTACATGGCGCGGCCGGTCGCAAGTGCGCACTCGCCGCACCATTCCGGTCGACATAACGTGCGGTAACGTACAGACCCGTCAGACCCCGGGAGGATAAATGGAAGGGTGAATGCCTAACATGCTGACGGGTCGACGACAACGGTGACGAACGCACTTCTCGCCAGGCGCGACCTCGTAGAGAACGCGATCAATGGCGCGGGTTGGCTTGCCGAGGTGGAGCGCGCCAGAGTGACGCTCGATTCCATCGCGGATGGGGTCATCTGCACGGACGTCCGCGGCGACGTGACGTATCTCAATGTCGCCGCGGCCAATATGACCGGCTGGTCGCGCGACGAGGCTCATGGACGCCCCTTTGCGGAGGTATTGCCCATCGTTGACGGCAGGACGCGCGAACACCCAATCCATCCCCTGGAGCGCGCTGTTCGCGATGCGGAAACCGTTTTCCTGGCCAAGAATGTCGTTGTGATTCGGCGCGATGGAAGCGAGTTGCCGATCGAAGATTCCACGGCGCCGATTCGCGATTCGGATGGACTCGTGACCGGCGCTGTAATGGTTTTTCGCGACGTCAGCAAGGCGCGAGCGAGGGAGCTCGAGCTGACTCGTCTTGCCCATCATGATCCTCTCACGCTGTTACCCGGCCGAACGCTATTGAACGACCGCCTGAGCCAGGCCCTATCGCGGGCCAGGCGTCATCGACGCTTGGTGGCGGTGCTCTTTCTCGACCTCGATCGCTTCAAGCGTGTCAACGATTCGTATGGACATGCGATCGGCGACAAGTTGTTGTGCGAAACGGGCAAACGGCTGACTGCAGCGGTACGTGACTCCGACACCGTGAGTCGCTACGGCGGAGACGAGTTCGTCATTGTTCTTTCGGAACTCCAACATGCTGCGGATGCGGCGCTGCACGCCGAAAAGGTGCACGCAAGGCTATCGGTGCCGCATTTCATCGGGAAACGCCAGGTGTGCACGCAAGTGAGCATCGGCATCAGCCTGTTTCCCCGCGACGGGCAGGATGCGGAAACGCTGATCGAATGCGCGGACTTCGCGATGTACCGGGCGAAGGTGGGTGGCCGGCCGATTCAGTTCTTCGAGCCGGGCGATGTTTCCCAGCCGGATGGCGTACGCTCCTTGTAGGCGCGGCTGGCCGTGGATACTTTCCAAGCACGCAACGAGAAGCGAAACGCATGAAATCGATCCTGGACCCGTCGTTCCGATATTCGCCAAGCTTCGATACCGACGTGAAGAAAACATTCGCGAGAATCCGCCGAAAGATGCGGCAGGAGCTGGTTGTCACGCAAGCGCCCCTTAACGTGTCGTCAATCGTCAGGAACCGGCCGAC
>DASTGT010000083.1:0-49360 GCA_035718935.1 Casimicrobiaceae bacterium | reverse complement strand
GATCAACCTCGGCGCGCACTGTGCGAAGGGCGCGGCGATCCGCGAGCACGGCCGCGGCGATCATCGCCTCAAGACGCCGATGAAGCTCGTCGACGGCAAGTGGCAGAAGATCAGCTGGGACCAGGCGATCAACGAGCTCGGCGACAAGCTGCTCGCGATCCGCAAGGAATCGGGGCCCGACGCGGTGTTCTGGGTCGGCAGCTTCAAGCACAGCAACGAGCAGTCGTACCTGCTGCGCAAGTTCGTGTCGTACTTCGGCACGAACAACACGGATCACCAGGCGCGTATCTGCCACTCGACGACCGTCTCGGGCGTAGCCAACACGTGGGGCTACGGCGCGATGACGAACTCGTACAACGACATGCAGAACACCAAGTGCGCGCTCTACATCGGCTCGAACGCGGCCGAGGCGCACCCGGTGTCGCTGCTGCACATGCTGCACGCCAAGGAGACGGGCGCGAAGATGATCGTCGCCGACCCGCGCTTCACGCGTACCGCGGCGAAGGCCGACTACTACGTGCGCTTCCGCTCGGGCACCGACGTCGCGTTCCTGTTCGGCGTGCTCTATCACATCTTCAAGAACAACTGGCAGGACGACAAGTACATCCACGACCGCGTCTACGGCATGGACAAGGTCAAGGAAGACGTCATGGCCAAGTGGACGCCCGACAAGGTCGAGGAAGTGACGGGCGTGCCGGAAGCGCAGGTCTACAAGGTCGCCGAGATGATGGCGAAGAACCGGCCGTCGACGCTCGTCTGGTGCATGGGCCAGACGCAGCACTCGATCGGCAACGCGTTCGTGCGGGCGTCGTGCATCGTGCAGCTCGCGCTCGGCAACGTGGGCATCTCGGGCGGCGGCGCCAACATCTTCCGCGGCCACGACAACGTGCAGGGCGCGACCGACATCGGACCGAATCCGGACTCGCTGCCGGGCTACTACGGCGTGTCCACCGGCGCGTGGAAGCACTTCGCGACGGTCTGGGGCGTCGACTACGAGTGGATCAAGGGCCGCTTCGCCTCGCAGGCGATGATGGAGAAGCCCGGCATGACCGTGTCGCGCTGGATCGACGGCGTGCTCGAGAAGAACGACCTGATCGACCAGGACAGCAACCTGCGCGCGATCCTCTTCTGGGGCCACGCGCCGAACAGCCAGTCGCGCGGCAAGGAGATGGTCGAGGCGATGAAGAAGCTCGACGTCATCGCGGTCATCGATCCGTATCCGTCGGCGACCGCGGCGATGGCGGCGATGGTGCGCAAGGACGGCGTGTACCTGCTGCCGGCCTGCACGCAGCTCGAGACGTCGGGCAGCGTGACCGCGTCGAACCGCTCGCTGCAATGGCGCGAGCGTGTGATCCGTCCGCTGTTCGAATCGCAGACCGACCAGGCGATCATGTACGCGTTCGCCAAGAAGTTCGGTTTCGGCCCGGAATTCGTCAAGAACTACGAGATGTGGAAGCCCGACGGCGACGCCAAGTTCGAGGAGCCGACGCCCGAATCGGTGTTGAAGGAAATCAACAAGGCGACGTGGACGATCGGCTACACCGGCCAGTCGCCGGAGCGGCTGAAGCTCCACATGCACAACCAGAACACGTTCGACGTGAAGACGCTTCGCGCGCGCGGCGGTCCGTGCGACGGCGACTACTACGGCCTGCCGTGGCCGTGCTACGGCACCGCGGAAATCAAGCACCCGGGCTCGCCGAACCTGTACGACGAGTCGAAGGAGATGATGAACGGCGGCGGCTGCTTCCGTGCGAACTTCGGCGTCGAGCGCGACGGCGTGTCGCTGCTCGCCGAAGACGGTTCGTATCCGAAGGGGTCGGAGATCACGACCGGCTACCCCGAGTTCGATCACGTGCTGATGAAGAAGCTCGGCTGGTGGGACGAGCTCACGGACGCGGAGAAGAAGGCCGCCGAGGGCAAGAACTGGAAGACCGATCTGTCGGGCGGCATCCAGCGCGTGACGATGAAGCACGGCGTGCACTTCTGGGGCAACGCGAAGGCGCGCGCGGTCGTGTGGAACTTCCCCGACGGCATCCCGCAGCACCGTGAGCCGCTGTACTCGCCCCGCCCCGACCTCGTCGCCAAATACCCGACGCACGACGACAAGAAGGTGTTCTGGCGGCTGCCGACGCTCTTCAAGTCGGTGCAGGAAGCGAACCTGAAGGACAAGGTCGCCGAGAAGTTCCCGCTGATCCTGACGTCCGGCCGGCTCGTCGAGTACGAAGGCGGCGGCGAGGAGACGCGCAGCAATCCGTGGCTCGCCGAGCTTCAGCAGGACAACTTCGTCGAGATCAACCCGGCCGACGCGAACGACCGTGGCGTTCGCAACGGCGAGTACGTCTGGGTGAAGACACCGTCGGGCGCCGCGCTCAAGGTTCGCGCGCAGGTGACCGATCGCGTCGGTAAGGGCACGACGTTCATTCCGTTCCACTTCTCGGGCTGGTGGATGGGACGCGACATGCTGCAGTTCTATCCCGAGGACGCGCATCCGATCATCCGCGGCGAGGCGGTGAACACCGCCACCACCTACGGCTACGACTCGGTGACGATGATGCAGGAAACGAAGACCACGATCTGTCAAGTCGAGAAGTTCACGGCTTGATGAAGGTCCCCCCACGCTCGCTGCGCTCGCTGCCCCCCGGGGGGGCCAATCAGCGGCTTGGGGCGGCCCCGCGCCACCGATAGCGGAGGAATACGACCATGGCCCGAATGAAATTCCTGTGCGATGCCGAGCGTTGCATCGAGTGCAACAGCTGCGTCACCGCGTGCAAGCAGGAGCACGACATTCCGTGGGGCGTCAACCGGCGTCGCGTCGTGACGCTGAACGACGGCGTCCCCGGCGAGCGCTCGATCTCGGTCGCGTGCATGCACTGCTCCGACGCGCCGTGCATGGCGGTGTGCCCGGTCGACTGCTTCTACAAGAACGACGAAGGCGTCGTCCTGCACGACAAGGACCTCTGCATCGGCTGCGGCTACTGCTTCTACGCGTGCCCGTTCGGCGCACCGCAGTTTCCGCAGGCCGGCGCCTTCGGCGTGCGCGGCAAAATGGACAAGTGCACGTTCTGCGCGGGCGGTCCCGAGGCCGACGGCTCCAAGGCGGAGTTCGAGAAGTACGGCCGCAACCGTCTCGCGGAAGGCAAGCTGCCGGTGTGCGCCGAAATGTGCTCGACCAAGGCGCTGCTCGGCGGCGACGGCGAAGTCATCGCGAACATCTACCGCGATCGCGTCACGCATCGCGGCAAAGGGGGCGAGGTGTGGGGCTGGGCGACCGCGTACAAGGTGCCCGAAGCCGGCGGTGGAGGCGCTGCCGTGCCCGCACCGCCAGCGCCGACCAGCACGCCGCCTTCGGCGGTGACGGGAGGAACCAAGTCATGACCGTTCGGCTTCTCGTCGTGTTCGCGGCCTCGGCCGCCGCGCTTGCGCTCGCCGGTTGCGGCGAGCGCCCGCAGGTCGTCAACTACAAGCAGGGCAAGTATCAAGGCAAGCCCGACACGCCGCCCTACGCCGCCGCGCCGTTCAACGGCAACAGACAGCAGTGGGAATCGGCCGTCGATACGCGCGCGCAGAACCAGAACGAGTACGTCCGCCTGCGCGATTGACGGAGTGACCACGATGCGTGCATTCATCGCAGCGGCGGGGAGGACGTCGCTCCTCGCATTCTTCGCGTTCCTGTTGACCGGCGCCCCGGCCTTCGCGCAAGGCTCGCCGGCGACGAGCAAGGTCGACGCCGGCTACGCGACGAAGCAGCAGCAACAGATGCAGGTGCAGCCGCTCAACAACCAGCCCGTGTGGAGCGAGGTGCGTTCGGGCACGCCGCAAACGACGCAGGTGCGCGGCCGCGAGACGAACGTGCTGATCCAGCCGGAAGGGCAGACGTGGCGGACGCTGCGCAACTCGATGGTGTCGGTCTACGCCGGCTGGGCGCTCGTGATCGTCGTCCTCGGGATCGCGGCCTTCTATCTCTGGAAGGGGCCGATGCGGCTGCACGAGCCGCCGACCGGCCGCAAGATCCGGCGTTTCACCAACTGGCAGATGGCGATCCACTGGACCACCGCGTGGACGTTCGTCGCGCTCGCGATCACCGGCCTCATCCTGACGTTCGGCAAGAACATCCTCCTGCCCGTCTTCGGCTATACGCTGTTCTCGTGGCTCACGACCTTCGGGAAGAACCTGCACAACTTCATCGGCCCGCTGTTCGTCGTCTGCGTCGTGCTGATCTTCTTCACGTTCGTGCGCGACAACATCTGGCGCAAGTACGACTGGAACTGGCTGCGCCATGCGGGCGGGCTCATCTCGAAGCGCGACGTGCCGTCGGGCAAGTTCAACGCCGGTGAAAAGGCGTGGTTCTGGTCTGGCGTGTTCCTGGCGGGCATCATCGTGTCCGCGTCCGGGCTGATCCTCGACTTTCCGAACTTCAACCAGACGCGCAGCACGATGCAGATCGCGAACATCGTGCACCTGGTCGTGGCGTCGGGCTTCATGCTCTTCGCGCTCGGGCACATCTATATGGGCACGATCGGCCAGATCGGCGCGTATCGCGCGATGACCGACGGATACGTCGACGAGACGTGGGCGAAGGAGCATCACCTCTACTGGTACAACGACGTCAAGGCCGGCAAGATCCCGACGGCGCCCGACGACCAGCCGCCGCCGGTGCCCGCGGCGCGACCTGCGTAGAACGGAGGAGACGATGAACACGACGATTCGCGCATTGGTTGCCGCAGGCCTCGTGGTGGGCGCGTTCAGCCTGGCCGTCGCCAAGCTGCCGGCGCCGCCGCCGATGACCGATCAACAGAAGGCGGAGAAGGCGGCGAAGGACAAGGCGGCGGCCGACCAAGAGAAAGCGCTGCTCGAGAAGGCCGAGGACAAGGCCGTGGCGAATTACAAGGCCAACATGAAAGCGAAGGGCGCCTCGACGGACACCAATCCGAATGCCGGCGCCGCGGGCCCGCGATCGGGTCAGGAAAAGAGCCTGCCCGCGCAGCCCGAGAAGGCGTCGAACGCCTATTCGCCGCCGAAGAAGTAATTTCGGGGTGGGAGGAACACGCGCAGATCGGGCCGGAGGAAAACGCGCGCGAACCAATCGATGGGTATCGGTCGCGATCGCGATGGCGCCTTTTCCTCCAAAACCCTATAGCTGATCCTCGATCGGCAGCGCGCCGAACAGGTCGACGAGGAATTCCCGCTTCGGATCGTCGCCTGGCTCGTCCCGGTAGACGATCGGCTTGCCGTCCTTCACGCTGTTCCACACGAGCCGGCGCGCGTCGCCGCTCCCTTCGAGCCCGAGCACGAAGCTGTTCGCCGGACTGGCGATCGTGTTGAAGCGCGTCACCACCTGCTTGGCGATCTCCGGGCTGTCGATCATCAAGCCGATCTCGGTGTTGAGGTGCAACGAGCGGCGATCGAAGTTCGCCGAGCCGATGAACGTGCGCTTCTCGTCGAACACCCACGCTTTCGCGTGCAGTGAGAACTGTCCCGAGCTCGGCTCCTTCAGCGCGCCGTTGCGTGGCTGCGGCTTGCCTGGTAACGGCTTCACCTCGTAGAGCTTCACGCCGCCTGCGAGCAGCGGCTCGCGATAGCGCCGGTAGCCCGCATGCACCGCCACCACGTCGGTCGACAGCAGCGAATTGGTCAGCACGCGCACGCTGACCCCGCGCGCCGCGAGGTCGAGGAGCAAGCGCGCGCCCTGCTCGCCAGGCACGAAGTAGGGCGACACGATCAGGAGCTCGCTCTTGACGTCGCGCGCCGCTTCCAGGAGCCGCCGGCGGAAGAGTGCGCCGATTTCGTCGCCGCCTTCGACGCTTGCCTTGTCGGGGCTGTCGACCAGCACTTCGGCGCTTGCCCAAACCACGCCGGTCCCCTTGGCGAGGATCGACGCGAGCGGCTCGCCGCTTCGCACCGCGCGCTCCTCGTCGCTCGTGCGCATTTCCTCCTTGTGCTCGGACAAGTCCTTGCTGAGCGACGCGTACTTGTGCGCGGTCGCGACGTCGCCGTCGAGCAGCGCGCGCACGGGAATCGACAGCCGGTCGTTCCAGTACCTGTCGAAGCTCTTCGACATCTCGCGAACGATCGGGCCCATCGCGAGGACGTCGTAATCGCCGAATTGCGGGGCGTCGCCGGTATCGAAGTACTCGTCGCCGACGTTGCGGCCGCCGACGATCGCGAGCTCGTTGTCGACGACGAAGAGCTTGTTGTGCATTCGGTAGTCGAGCCGGCTCATCGTCAGCATGAACTCGGCGTAGCGGATGAGCGGGACCGGGCCCCGGTAGTAGAACGGGTTGTAGAGCCGAACCTCGACGTTCGGATTGGCGGCAAGCAAACCGACGCGGTCGTCCTTGCCGCGCGCCTGCGTGTCGTCCATCAGGATGCGCACGCGCACGCCCCGACTCGCCGCATTGAGAATCGCGCTCATCAATAGCTGGCCGGTGTCGTCGTCCTTGAAGATGAAGTACTGGACGTCGAGCGTGCGCTGCGCGCGCTCGGCGAGCTGGACGCGCAGCGTGAATGCGTCGCTGCCGCTGGCGAAAAGCCGGAATCCCGAGAGGCCGCCGTGTGCCTTCGCGCGCGGCTCGATGATCTTGCCGAGCGCGGTCTGCTCGGGTTGCGCGAGCGCCGTGGACTCGACTCTCGGGAAGTCTTCGCCCGGAGGGACGGTGGCGCACGCGGCTGCGAGCAGGGCGAGGAGCCCCGCGATGCCGGTGCGCAGCGCAACCCGGAAGGCGATTTGCATTTGCATGCGTGACAAGTGGCGACCTTCGAACGATCCGCGATTTCGTGCCCGGCAACCGTCGGGCTCGCGCCGATTCCTACGCCCGCGGCGAACTGATGATCGCGTAGGCGCGGTCCTACGCGCGTTACGGACATTCTCCGTAGAATGCCCGCTGGTCTCGACCTGACCCGCCTCTTCGTGGATCCGCAGCCATCGCAGGTGCCCGATGTTGTCGCGGGAAGCGTGCCCGACGTTCGCGCCGGCTCGCTTCGCGCGTGGCTCGTGGTCGTGCGGCCGCGGAGCCTGCTGGTGGCGATCAGTCCCGTGCTCGTCGGAGCGGCCATGGGCTATGCGCGCACGAGCGACGTGGATGCGGCCGCGACGCTGCTCGTCCTCGTCGCGGCGGTCCTCGTCCAGGCGATATCGAACATGCAGAACGATGTCGGCTATACGCTGCGCGGGGCCGAGCGGCGTGGCGGCCGACGCGGTCTTCCGCGCGCGACGGCGCACGGCTGGTTGCGCGTCGAAGACGTTCGCGCAGCGATCGTCGTCGCATCGATCGCCGCGACGGCCGTCGGCGTGCTGCTCGTCGTGCAGCACGGCCCTTGGGTGCTGCTGATCGGCACGCTGTCGCTCCTCGCTGCGCTCGCCTACATGGCGGGCCCACGCCCGATCGCCTATACGCCCTTCGGCGAGGCGACCGTGTTCGTGTTCTTTGGTCTCGTCGCCGTCCTCGGGACCGATTGGGTCGTCACCGGATCGATCGGTGCGATCACGGTGATCGCGGCCGTTGCGATGGGATGCCTTGCGGCGGCGGCGCTATGCGTCAACAATCACCGCGACGTCGGCCACGATCGCGCCGTCGGCCGGCGAACATTCGCGGTGGTGTTCGGGCCCGTCGTTTCCCGACGGTTGTACGCGGTCCTGCTCGCGACGCCTTTCCTGTTGCTGCCGGCGCTGGCGATCGTTGCGCCTTCGTCGACCACGATGAGCCGAGCAGCGCCGCCGTTTTCGACGATCTTTCTGCTGCCGATGCTGCTCACGCCGGTCGCGTGGAGCGTGTTTCGCGATTTCTCGCACTGCGCGCCCGGTACTGCGTTCAACGCGATCCTGTTCCGGACGTTTAAGCTCGAGCTCGCCTTCGCCGTGCTGCTCGCGACGTCGGCCGTTCTCTCGCGTAACGTGCCCGCGTGACCGTGAGCGCGGCCGGACACGCTGCGCTCACAGTTATAATTCGCGCTCGCGGAGAGATGGCCGAGTGGTCGAAGGCGCGTGACTCGAAATCACGTATACCGCAAGGTATCCAGGGTTCGAATCCCTGTCTCTCCGCCAGTTCCCGCGTGTACGCACCGGACACATAGGTGACGGTCCGTACCTGAGACACAGGCGGCATCTGGCACCGGCGCGCACCGAACCGGACAGCGCTCAAGCGACGATGCCGAGACGCGTGAGCGTGCGAACCATGCCTAGGTAAACCCCTGCGGTCAGCAGGCACGCCAAAGCAAGGCTGATCCAGAAGTTCCACCCGGCTCGCAGCATCATCGGCAATGCGATGAACAGCACGAGTGACGGCAGAACCAGCCACAGGATGTTGGACGCGAGCGCTGCCACCGGTGCAGTCTCCCGCGTGTCGATATAGAGCCACACGAACGCCAGGATCGAGGTCAAGGGCAGCGACGCGAGAAGCGCGCCCCAGACGGTGCTGCGCTTCGCGATTTCGGACACGGCCACGACGACGATCGCCGTGATCGCGATCTTCAGCGCGTAGGACGACACGGGCGGCCGGTGCCTTCCACGTTTGCCCGCGGACCCTGCCTACCGCCGAATGGAAAGCCCGACGATCGGGCCGTCCACGAAGTAGGTCCGAAGTCCAACTCCGACTGTTCCATTGATCGGGCTCAATCGAACGTGAGCTTTTCGACGCAGATATAGCCGACGCCGCAAAGACCGTCACTGGCCTTCACATAGGTGAAGACGGGCATTTGCCAGAACTGGCAACGAGGCACGGCCGGACCGTAGAAGGTATCGCCCCATGCGCCCTTCGGTCCCGACAGGATGCTCATTTCTCCCGCAGCGTTGAGTTGCGCCTTCAGCGCCGTGCAGGACTGCGTTTTCGGATTGACGGGCACCGCGATGTTCGGCGCAGTGCCGGTGACCGGACCGTCGGCTGGTGCTCGTCCACCTTGGGCGTAGCTCGCAGACGCGAAGAGCAGCACGGCGGCCACGCCTATGGCGGCGCACGGCCGACACATCGACGTTCCCGCAGAAGTCGAAGTCGTGACCTTGGACGACATGGCTGCATCCTGGACAACGAGGGTGACGCTGATGTAGATCGTCCCGCCCGTGGCGAAGTTCGCCAATCCTGAACGTTTGCTGACGATATTCTGACGATTGGCTGAATTGCGTCACGAGTTGCGCGATCGCGCGCTTTCCGTTTTGCGACTTTGATGTTCGTCACGAATTCCATGCATACTCGCGCGTAGCGTGGTCTCGCGATGTTGCACCATAAGGTGTTGCATGACATCGAAGATTCATCGATCACACCAGCGGCTCAACTGAACGGAGGCGCGATGTCAAGACCAGACGCGCTGCGCATTCAACCTGCAGGCATCGGTCCGTCCATGCTTCGCGCATTCATGCGCCTCGCGACGATCGGCGCGCTCGCGCTCTTCGCGGCCTCGCAGGCCGCGTGGGCCGTGCCCGCGTTCAACCGGCAAACCGGCCAGAACTGCGTCGCCTGCCATGCGGGCGGCCAGTTTCCCGAACTCACGGCGTACGGCCGATTGTTCAAGCTCACCGGCTACACGCTCGGCTCGCGCGCGATTCCGGTGTCCGTCATGGCCGTCGAGGGATACACGCGCACGCAGCACACGGCCGGCGAGGACCCTTCGAACTTCCCGAAGAACGGCGCACCGGCGTTCCAAAGCGCGAGCGTTTTCGTGGCGGGCAAGGTCACCGACAACATCGGCATGTTCGCGCAGGTCACGTACGACAACTACGCGCAGCAGAACGATCAGGGCGAGTGGGTGGGCCACACGAGTGCCGACAACATGGATTTTCGCTATGCGGATCGGCTGATCGATCTGCATCGCGACTTGATCTACGGCGTCACGGTCAATAACAATCCAAGCGTGCAGGACGTCTGGAACTCGGCGCAGGCGTGGGCGTACCCCTACGTGCAGAGTTCGTTCCAGGTTTCGCCGTCGACGAGCGGGCCGCTGCTCACCGGCGGCCTCGCGCAGCAGGTGGCGGGTGCGGGCGCCTACCTGTTCTGGAACCGCACGCTGTACGCGGAAATGTCCCTGTATCGCACGGCGAACGGCGTCTGGTCCTTCATGAGCCACGGCATCGCGAACGGCGACCAGACGAAGCTCAAGGGCGCCAACCCCTACTGGCGCGTCGCGCTGTCGCACGAATTCGGCGCGCACAGCATCATGGGCGGCGTATTCGGCCTCGACGCCGACGTCTATCCCGACAATCAGAATCCGACCGGACCGACCAGTCGCTATCGCGACGTCGGCGTCGATGCCCAATACCAGTACATCCTCGATCCGCACGCCGTGACGGTCACCGCCAGTTACATCCACGAAAAGACGTCGTGGGCGCAGCCTCTCGTCGACGCAGGTTCCGTGTCCAACGACAGCGACACGCTCGATCAAGTCAGGATCAAGGGCAGCTACGTCTACGACGCACACTACGGCGCCAGCCTCGCATGGTTCCGCACGTCGGGGTCGACCGACCAGGCGCTCTACGGGGGTGGCGTCGACGAAACCGGTGCTCCTATCGGTGCGCCGGTGACAGGCAACCTCGCGGGCAATCCTCGCACCGACGGCTTCATCGCGGAAGTCTTCTGGCTGCCGGTGCAATGGGTCCGCGTCGGCGCCCAGTATTGGATCTACAACCGCTTCAACGGCGCGTCGTCGAACTACGACGGCTTCGGCCGTAACGCGCGCGACAATAACACGCTGTTCGTCTACGTCTGGGGCGCGTTCTAGCGCCGGCGAGGGCACGATGATTGCGATTCAGGAAAAGCGCTTTGTGCGCAGCACGAGGATCGCCGTGCGGTTCGGCAGGGACGTGGGCGCCCTCGCGCTCGCGTCGCTCGTACTCACCGCTTGCGCAAACATCGAGCGGTCGCGCGATCTCGGAAATCCGAACGTCGCCGGCAGCACGCTGGCGCTGCAGGTCTGCTCGAATTGCCACGGCGTCGACGGCAACTCGACGTCACCCAATTTTCCGAGGCTCGTCGCCCAGCCGCAGCCCTATCTGGTCACGCAACTGAAGTCGTTTCGTGAGCACCATCGAAGCGATCCCGCGGGTTTCGAATACATGTGGGGCCTGAGCCGGAAGCTGACGGACGCGCAGATCGACGGCATCGCCGCGTATTTCCACGATGCGACGCCCATGCCGAACCCGGCGGGGAGCGGCCCTGACGCGGAGGCGGGGAAGGCGATCTTCGTGGGCGGATTGCCCGATCAGCACGTGCCCGCGTGCGCGAGTTGCCACGGGGAGAACGGTCAAGGGCACGAACAGTTTCCGCGCCTCGCCGGCCAGCACGCCGATTACGTGCGCAAGCAGCTTGTGGTCTTTCAGCGGACCGATGAGCGCCCCGAAGGCGCGGTGATGAAGGTGGTCGCGCACGAGCTCGCGCCGGCACAGATCGCGGCCGTCGCCGATTACGTGCAGGGGATCAAGGCACCGTAGAACTCGCGGTCGGTCACGGCCGCGCGAGCCGGGTGCGCAAGCAAGCGAAAGAGGAGCCACGTCGCGGCGCCGGAAAGCGCGACGAACAGGACCCACCCGAGCACCGATTCCGGCGACACGAAGTCGCTCGCCCGGACGAGCGTCGCGGAGTCGGATTCGAGCATGCCGAGGAACAGCGCGGCCCACGCGATGCCGCCGATCAGAATGCCGATGAACGTGCAAAGAAACGCCACGCGTCACGCGGTGCGCCGCAACCGCATGGGCCGTTTCTCCGATCACGCAGGCGATGCGACGCCCTGCGGCGACGCCGAGCGCAGCCGCTCGTGCCTGGCGCGGCGCATCGGTCGAAGGACGAACCACGCCATGAGCGCGGCGATCGCATTCATCACCGCCGCGACGATGAAGACCGCGTGCCAGCCGCCGGTGGCCGCCGTCAGCACGTTCGCGAGCGGCACGAGCAGCGAGGCGGTGCCCTTCGCCGTGTAGAGCGTCCCAGCGTTGGCGGTCGCGTATTGCGTGCCGAACGTGTCCGTGCACGTCGACGGGAACAGGCTGTAAATCTCGCCCCAGGCGAAGAAGACGACGCCGGTCATCACGACGAACAGCACGGGATCGTGGCCGAGTTGCCACAGCGCGAGTATGCCGATCGCCTCGAGGCCGAACGCGATCAGCATCGTGCGCTCGCGCCCGATATTGTCGGATACCCAGCCGAAGAACGGCCGCGTGATGCCGTTCAGGATGCGGTCGAGCGCGAGCGCGAACGTCAGCGCCGGCAAGGCGAGGCCGAGTATGTTCACGGGCACGTCGGCGATCCGGAAGTCCTTCGCGATCGGCCCCAGCTGCGCCGTGGCCATCAGGCCGCCGGCGCCGACGAGCACGAACATGACGTACATCACCCAGAACACCGGCTCGCGCAGGATCTCGAGCGGACGATAGTTGCGCGTCGTCTGCAGGATCTCCGGCGATCGTGCGGGCGACGAAGCCCTTTTCGCGAGCGTCGGGCTCACGGTATGCCGCGGATCGGTGAGGCCGATCGCGACGAGCATGACGATGATGCCCTGGGCGATGCCGAAGTAGAGGAACGCCGTCTGATAGCCGCTCGACTTGATGATCGCCTGGATCGGGACGATCGTCAGGGCCGACCCCGCCCCGAATCCCGCCGCGGTCAACCCGGCCGCGAGACCGCGGCGGTCGGTGAACCACTTGAGCGCGTTGCCGACGCACGTGCCGTAGACCGCGCCGGCGCCGATGCCTCCGATGGCGGCCGCCGCGTAGAGCGCCGCAAGGCTCGATGCAAACGAGTTGATCACCCACGCGATGCCGCACAGCAGCCCTCCCGCGAGAACGATCGGCCGCGGTCCGAAGCGATCGACGAGCCAGCCTTCGAAGGGCACGAGCCAGGTCTCGCAGAGCACGAAGATCGAGAACGCGACCTGGATCGCGGCGCGCCCCCAACCGAATTTGGCGTCGATCGGGTTGACGAACAGCGTCCAGCCGTACTGCAGGTTCGCGATCATCGCCATGCAGACGATGCCGAGGAAGAGTTGCAGCCAGCGATAGGATGCGGGACGCTCGATGATGGGCCGGGCGGCGGGTGGCATGACGTTTCACCTCGCGGTTTTCAGGTGTCGATCACGTTGCCATGCATGGACTGTGCATGCAACGGCCGATGCCCCATCGACGCGGGCGCGTGATCGCGTCGGCGTCGGACCGTTGCAACACTCGCGGGCGAATGCTTGCGCGATGCTGACGGAATACGGACGCCGGCCCTGACGCGGTCAGCCGTGTGCTCGATAAAGCGCAAAGCTCTCGCTCCGGTCGGCCGGGCGTGCGCCCGTCCAGACGCGTTGCCAGCGCGCGGGCGACGGCGCGTCGGGTGCCCACGTGGGATTGCTGCGGACGAGGAGCCACGGACATGCGAACGCGGCTTCGTTGGGCCGCGATCGCTTGCCGACACCCGAGTGGCCGAGATACGCGCGCACCGGCGCCGCCCGCGTGACGTAAGCAAAGAGCGCGAGCTCGGATTCGCCGAGGTTGATCGTTCCCACGCATCCCGGTGCGGTATCGAGTTCGCCGCGCAACGCCGCGAACGTTGCTACGTAGCTTCGCGCTGCGTCAATCCAGGGCAGCAGCAGAAGCGACGCGACGATCCACAGCGTCGCGAAGCCCGCGCACCAGGCGATTGTCGTACTGGCGAGCGGATCGTTGCGAACCACCGCGCGCCACGCGGCGACGGCGGCGAGCACGCCTGCGATCGCCACGGCGCTAACGCGAAGCGAGAACGGTAGCGGCAGCCAGCGCGCGACGAACGTGCGCAATCCGGGGACGTCGGGCAAGTTGCCGCGCACGACGAGCGCGAGCCAGATTGCGACGACCATCGCGACGCATGCGACGAAAGAGGCATCGACGAACGTGCGGCACGCCGGCAAGCGTATCGGCGCGCGAAGGGTGGGCAGCGCGAGCAGGATCATCGGTGGCAGCGCGGGCAGCAGGTAGATGTCGCGCATCGATGCGGATGCGCCGAGCGCGACGATCGCGAAGACGAGATAGATGCCGACTGCGGCATGGGCGGGCGCCTCGCGTGCGATCGCGTACGGTTCGCGGCGAGCGCCGAAAGCGGTTCGCACGACAGTGGCGACCGCGAGCGGCAATGCCGGGAAGCCCATGACGAGCAGCGACAGGATGCGCGATTCGAACGGCACGTCGTTGCCGCCCAGGCGCGTCGATCCGACGAAGCGGCCGACGTTGTTTTCCCAAAACCATTCGTGGAAGAGCGCGGGTGACGCGGCGTGCAGCCATGCGGGCCATGCGATGGTCCAGGGAAGCATCGCGCAGAGGCTGGCGACGAACGCGCCAGCCGCAGCCCGAGTCCGATAGCGCGGCAAGGCGAAACAGCAGGTCAGGGTGACGCCGAGCACTCCCGGCACGAGCAGACCCTTCGACATGAAGGCGAGTCCCGCGCCCGTGCCGAGCAGGAGGCCTGCAACCACGTTGGCGCGCCAGGTGGCGGCAGTGCCGATGCGCACGAGGCCCGCGAGCGCGATCATCGCGCCCGCGAGCTGACCGATGTCCGCGGTGAACTTGTGCACGTGCTCGGCGAATCCGATCGTGCCGACGGCGAGCGCGAGCGCGAGGATTGCGTTCAGCCGCAACGCGGGACCGGCTTCGCGAGCCGGCGGCGACGCGCGCGCGAACGTGCGAAGCCAGCGTATTCCTTCGGGTGCGAGCGAGCGCGCCGCATCGTCGAGCGCAGCGAGCGTTGCGACCAACAGCATCACGACCGCCAGGCGTGTCGCTTCGTACGGCGGCACCCACCGGAACGTTCGCGCGAACGACGCGCCGAGCCAGTACACCAACGGCGGCTTCTCCATGAACGGCTGCCCCGCGATCGTCGGCACGAGCCATTCGTGACGGTCGAGCATTTCCCAGACGATGCCGAACGAGTAGGGCTCGTCGGCCTTCCAGGGAAAGCGGCCGAAGGTACCCGCGACGACGTAGATCGCCACGAGCGCGAGCGCGGCAAGCGTGAAGCGGTGCGCGCGAGGTGCCAGGATCTCAGAACGCGTGTTGATACCCGACGTAGGCCGAGGCGCGATTGGTGTCGGAAGCGTGGACGAGTCCCCGTCCCGCCGAGAATAGGACCTGGTCGTGCTCATCGAGCCTGTAGTATCCGCCGGCGTTGAAGCCCAGGCTCGCCGGTCGATCGCTCGCCGTCGACCCGTTCGCGAACACCTCGACGCCGAGCGTCCAATGCGATCCGAGGTCTCGCTGCATCACGACGCCCGCGAAGGCGTAGTCGCGATTGCCCGCGCCGTGATTCACCCAATAGCCCGCGCTCCCGTAGCCCGTGTATTCGCCGAATCTCTTTTGCGCGGCGACGCCGACGAAGATCTGCGACGCGCCGTTGCCGAGACCACGCCCCGCGTCGCCCGTCGCGAAATTGACCCTCGGCACGACGCTTACGAGCGGCCGGTCGGCCGCTTCTTCCTGTAACTGGTACTTGAGCCCCAAGGTCGTATCGCCATAGCCGCGACGCATCGCACCCCCGTCGGGGTGCGAGAACGCGAGGGGCGTGACGAGGTCGAGCTCGACGTTCTTCACGATACCGAAGTGGGATTCCATGCCGGCGAGGACGCCGCTGCGCTCGTGTTCCGCGAGCGTGGACTGATGGAACCCCAGGAGCTCGACGTGCCCCGTTTCCACGATGCCGGGATCATCGGTCGTGAACGGTGGGCCGCACGACGCGGCGCCGGGCACGAGCATCGAGACAATGAGGCAAAATCGGCCGATGCTGGTCATCGTGAGCGGGAGGCCCTATGTCGAGTGCCAATACTAGCGGTATCGGTCGCTTCGGTAGCGGCCGCTCGATCCCTCGCGTCGAGGATGCCGCGCTGCTGCGCGGCCAAGGACGCTTCGCTGACAACGTGCGCGCCGAAGGCGAGCTTCACGTCCTGTTCCTTCGCTCGCCGCACGCGCACGCGCGCATCCGCGGCCTCGACGTCGAGGCTGCGAAGTCGATGCCGGGCGTGCTGCGCATTTTCACCGGCGCGGAGTTGGCGCGCGCCGGCGTGAAGCCGCTTCCCAATACGACCGACTTCCGCCGTTCCGACAATCGTCCGGCGGCGTCGCCGACGCGTCCGGCACTCGCGATCGACACCGTTCGCTACGTCGGCGAACCCGTGGCCGGGGTGGTCGCTCGCAGCGTCGCAGCCGCGCGCGATGCCGTCGACGCCATCACCGTCGATTACGAGCCGCTCGACACCGTCGTCGACGTTCTCGCCGCGACCAAACCCGGTGCCGTCGCGGTCACGCCCGATGCGCCGGACAACGTCGCCTGCGAAATCCGCCACGGCGACGCAAAGGCGACCGAGGCCGCGTTTGGCCGCGCTGCGCACGTCGCGGTACTCGATCTCGTCAATCAACGCGTTGCGCCGGCGGCGATCGAGCCGCGCTCGACGCTCGCGACGTTCGACGAGCGGACCGATCGCCTTACGTTACGCGCGAGCTGCCAGACGCCGACGGGGTTGCGCGACGAGCTTGCCGGCGTGCTCGGCATCGCGACGGACCGCGTACGCGTCATCGTGGGCGATGTCGGCGGAGGCTTCGGCATGAAGACGAGCCTCTACCCTGAGGACGTCGTCGCGGCATTCGCGGCGTGCGAGCTGCGCGCGCCGGTTCGGTTCACCGCGGACCGCATCGAGGAGTTCCTCGGCGCGGCGCACGGCCGCGACCTCGTGAGCCGCGCCGAGCTCGCCCTCGACGCGAACGGGCGAATCCTTGCGCTTCGCGTTGCATCGCTCGCCAACGTCGGCGCGTATGCGACGCCGGTCGGTGTCGTCATCCAGCTGATGGTCGGGCCGTGGGTCTCGACCAGCATCTACGACATCGCCACGATCGACGTCGGTATCAAGGCGGTGCTCACCCATACGCTGCCGACGGGTGCGTATCGCGGCGCGGGTCGTCCTGAAGCGATCTACATCATCGAGCGCCTGATGGACGAGGCGGCCCGCGTCGCCGGCATCGATCGCGTCGAGCTCCGACGGCGCAACATGATCCACCCCGAGCAGATGCCGTACACGAATCCGATGGACAAGACGTACGACAGCGGCCAGTTCGAGAAGGTGATGGACGAGGCGCTCGCACTCGCCGATTGGCACGGCTTCGCCGCGCGTGCCGACGCATCGCGCAAGCGCGGGCGGCTGCGCGGACAAGGTCTCGCGACGTTTCTCGAATGGACCGGCGCCGACGTCTTCGAGGAGACGATCGACGTGACCGTCGACGGCGAAGGCCGCATCGAGATCTTCACGGCGGCGCAGTCGATGGGGCAGAGCCTCGCGACGACGTTCACGCAGCTCGCCGTCGACGTCTTCGGCGTTGCGCCATCGCAGATCGACGTTCGCTTCGGCGATACCGATCGCGTCACCGGTTTCGGCAGCGCCGGCTCGCGTTCGCTCTTCGTCGTCGGCTCGGCGGTGCGCGTGGCGTCCGAACGCACCGTCTTGCACGGCCGCTCCCTCGCGGCACGCGATCTGGAGGCCGCCGAGCCCGACATCGAGTACCGCGACGGGCGCTTCACGATCGCCGGCACCGATCGCGGCATCGGACTGTTCGAGCTTGCGCGCAAGCAGCCCGGGCAGCGCATCGAGTTTCGCTCGACGAGCTCGGTCGGGGCGCCGAGCTGGCCGAACGGCTGCCACGTGTGCGAAGTCGAGGTCGATCCCGAGACGGGCACGATCGAGCTCGCCGGTTACTGGTCGGTGAACGACGTCGGGCGCGTCGTGAATCCGATGGTCGTGGTGGGACAGCTCGAAGGCGGCGCGACGCAGGGGATCGGGCAGGCGCTCTGCGAGCAAATCGTGTACGACGCGCAGTCGGGCCAGCTGTTGACCGCGAGCTTCATGGATTACGCGCTGCCGCACGCACGAACCGTCGGCGTATTCACGATGACGATGGACGAATCGACGCCGTGCCGGACCAATGCGATGGGCGTGAAAGGCGTCGGCGAGCTCGGCACGATCGGCGCGACGCCGGCGGTGGTGAACGCGGTCGTCGATGCGCTTGCCCGGGCCGGCCACGAGGCGCAGGCGCGCGCGCTGCAGATGCCCCTGTTGCCCGAGACCGTGTGGCGCGCGCTGCAGGCTTGAAGACTACGCGGACCGCGCCCGATGCCCGGACACCTCGACGCCCGCCTCGGCCGGCAGGCGCCGATGGATGATGGACGCGACGCCCGAGACCAGCGCGATGCCGAGAAACGCGGGCCAGAAGTCCGGCGCGACGATGTGCTCGTGACCCTGCAGCACGCTGGAAAGCTGCAGCAGATAGGCGCCGGCGGCAATGCCGACGCTTTGCGACAAGCGCTGCATCATGCTCGAGATGCTCGCCGCCTGGCTCATGCTCGACGGTGCGATGTCGGCGAAGGTGATCGCGTTCAGTGCGGTGAATTGCAGCGAGCGCAGGCAGCCCGACGCGAGCAGCACGGCCGCGATCAGCGCGTGCGGCGTGGTCGCCGTGAACAAGCCGAACCCTGCCACGAGCGCCGAAGCTGCGATGCCGTTCGCCACCAGCACGCGACGAAAGCCGAGCCTGCGCAGGATGAACACGGTGAACGTCTTCATGAACATCGCACCGATCGCCGTCGCACACGTCAGGAGACCCGACTGCAGCGGATCGAGTCCGAAGCCGAGCTGGAAGAGCAGCGGCAGCAGGAACGGCGTTGCGCCGAGGCCCGCGCGGAACACGGCGCCTGCGGCGACGCCGTTCCAGAAGGTCGGGATGCGCAGCAGGCGCAGATCGATGACCGGGTGCGCGCTGCGGCGCGCGTGCACCACATATCCTCCGAGCGTGACACCGCCGGCAACGATGCAGAGCACCGCGACGTCGAGCGGCAACAGGTGGCCGCCGAGCGCCGAAAAGCCGAGCATCAGGACGGACAGCCCGAGCGCGGACAGCGCGAAGCCGCGGGCGTCGAACGGCGGAACACGCGCCTCGCGAATGTCGGGGATGTGGCGGAGCACGAGATAAAGGCCGAGGAAGCCGATCGGCAGGTTGACGATGAAGATGTAGCGCCAGTGGAGGTAGAGCGTGATCGCGCCGCCGAGCGCGGGTCCCGTCACGGGACCGAGCAGCGCGGGAATCGTGAGGTAGTTGAGGGCGGCGACGTAATCGCGCTTCGGGATCGACCGCATGAGCACCAGCCGCCCGACGGGCACCATCATCGCGCCGCCCAGCCCCTGGACGAAACGCGACACGACGAACGCGACGAGGCTCGTCGAGACGGCGCAAAGCAGCGAGCCCGCCATGAACACGACGATGGCGCTTGCGAACACGCTGCGCGAGCCGAAGCGATCGGCGACCCAGCCGCTGATCGGGATGAACACCGCGAGGCTCACGAGGTACGACGTGAGCGCGAGCTTCAGCGCGAGCGGATTCTCGCCGATGTCGCGCGCGATCGCCGGCAGCGAAGTCGCGATCACCGTCGAATCCATGTTCTCCATGAACAGCGCGCACGCGACGATCAGCGGAATGAGAACGGTGCGCTGCATTGGGGGCGAGGCAAGGGGCCGGTGCGGATTGTCGCAGACGAGTACAACGAACGCGACGAAGCGTGGCGCGGGAATTGCGCGTGCTACGAAATGAAGTGGCCATTCCGCGCGCCGTTCCGCGATGTCATCGGCGCGAGCGCCTTCCCCGCCGAGGCGTGCCGGGAAGTCGCGGTGTTCCGCGCATTGCAGCTCGGCGACATGCTATGCGCCGTGCCGGCGTTGCGCGCGCTGCGCCGCGGCCTGCCGGGCGCGCGCATCACGCTCGTCGGGCTGCCGTGGGCGCGTCGCTTCGCCGCGCGCTTCGCACGTTACGTCGACGATTTCGTCGCGTTTCCCGGCGCACCCGGACTGCCCGAGCAGAAGGCAGACGTTGCAAGCCTGCCGGCGTTCTTTGCCGGCATGCAGGCGCGCCGGCTCGATCTCGCGGTGCAGATGCACGGCGATGGCACGCACACGAACGCGATCGTCGAGCGCTTCGGCGCGCGCTGGACTGCGGGCTTTCGCCCGCCCGACCGCCCGCGCGCCGATGACCGGCTGTTCATCGCCTATCCTTCGGCCATGCACGAGGTGCGACGCAATCTTCGCCTCGTCGGATCGATCGGAATGCCCGCCGACGACGAGGCGCTGGAGTTTCCGCTGACCCGCGCCGACTTCGAGGAGTTCGCGGCATTGCGTCCGGCGCAGGCGCTCGCCGATCGTCCTTACGTTTGCATGCACCCCGGCGCCCGCGATCCCGCGAAGCGCTGGCCGGCGGAGCGCTTCGCGCGCCTCGGCGATGCGTTGCATGCGCGCGGCTACGACGTCGTGCTCACCGGCTCGAGCGCCGAGCGGCCGATCACCGCGGCGGTCACGTCGGCGATGCGCGCCCCATGCATCGACGCCGCATCGTCGATTTCCGTCGGAGGATTGGCGGCGCTGCTCGCGGGTGCCCGCCTGCTCGTGACGAACGACACCGGCGTGTCGCACGTCGCCGCGGGATTGCGGTTGCCGAGCGTCGTCGTCTTCTTCGCGACGGACCCGGCGCAGTGGGCGCCGCTCGACCGTACGCTGCATCATGCGATCTACGATCCTGCCGGCGTCGACGTCGACACCGTGCTGGGCCACGCGCTCGCGCTGCTCGCTGCGCACGCGCCCGATTCGAGGACGGAAACGAACGCCGACGTCCCCAGTCGCCGCGTCGAAACCTCGTACTACCCGCGCGCCTTCCGCAGAAGCTCGAGTGCCGGCTCGAGCACCTGATCGAGCGTCACGTCCGCGACGAACGACGGATCGTGCGCGCAGCGCTCGTCGATCTGCGCGCGCCCGCATTGCGGGCACTCGACGCGCGTCGACAGCGCGTAGCGGTGATGCGTGCGGAAGAGCGGACCATCCTGGGCCAGGTTCAGCAGCCAGTAGATGCCCACCGTCGCCGCGCCGACGGCCTCGGCGAGAAAGAGCGGACCGGTATCGTTTGAGACGACGAGCGCGGCGCGCGACATCAGCCCGGTCAAGCCGCGAAGGGACAGCTTGCCCGCAAGGTCGATCGCGTCGCGTCGCATCGCGTGCCGGATTTTGCGCACGAGCGGCGTTTCGCTGGCAGTGCCGTTGATCGCAACGATGGCGCCGCAATCGACGAGCGCATCGCCGAGCGCGGCGAACCGTTCGAACGGCCAGCGCCGGCGCGGATCGGTGCTGCCGGGCTGCAGTACGACGAGCGGCGCGGCGGAGCCGGGCAGAGCGCGCAACGCTTCCGCGCGATCGTCCGCGGTCACGGCGAGCGCGGGTGCGAACGTGCGTGGCGCCGCCCCCACCAGGCCGACGGCTTCGAGCAGGCGCATCCGCTCGTTCTGGTGGTAAACGTACGGCATCGTGCGGTCGAGCGGGCCGGCATCGCGGGCGCGCATGCCCGCCGTCAGCCGCGCGCCGAGCCTCGCGACGAAGGGATTCGAGTAGCGGCCGCCGCCGTGCAGTTGCAACGCGACGTCGAAGCGCTCGCCGCGCATGTCGACGAAAAATGCATCGAGCGCCGCGCCATCCTCGATGGCGTCGTGCGGCGCGCCGACACCGCGCGCCACGGGGATCGGGACGACGCGATCGACCGAGTTCGGTCGTTCACGCAAGAACTCCGCAAGCCAGGGTTTGCCGAGCAGGACGATTTCGGCCTCGGGGTACGCCTTGCGCAAGCCATCGAGTGCAGGCAGCGCGAAGATGAAATCGCCGAGCGCGCCGGCGCGCAGCACGGCAATTTTCCGAACGCCGTCGACGCGGGGTCCCATACGCGAAGCGACGACGCTCAGCGATGCGCGGCGGCAATCACTTCGCGGAAGAACGCGACCAGACGATCGACGTGATGGTCGAACGTGAAGCGGTCACGCTGTCGCCAGACGTTCGCGCGCAGCGCCTCCATCCGCTCGGCATCGGCGAGCTGCGGACGAAGTTCCGCAAGATCCCGGCAGAAGATGCCGACGTCGAGGCGGCGGGCGAGCCGATCCGCGGCGACGATCGCATCGTGATTGTCGTACTGGATGAGCGGCAGTCCGGCCGCCGCGAGCGTGCCGATGCGGGCAGGATAGTTGAGATCGTCCCAGTTCGCGCGGCGCAGCTCGCCGCGGTTGTCGCTGCGAAAATAGTGCAGCCAGCCGGCGTCGTAGCGCGAGAACTCGTCGACCCAGTGCCGCGAATCGACGTTGTCGTGCAGATGCAGGTAGCCCGGCGCGAGCCGCATCGTCTTCGCGATCCATTCACGCCACTGCCCGTGGGTGAAGTCGCCGTAGAAGTGCAGATGGATCCGGTCGCGCGCGAGTTCGGCGACGTTGTGCGGATGCAGCCCGATCGGCCGGCCGGGAACGACCGTATGGAAATCGTCGTCGGCGCGCGCGAACCGCGGTGCGCGCGCGTCGACGAACCAGTCGCGCTTCGGCAGGTCGCCGTCGAGCACCAGTCGCGGCCGGGCATCCGAAATGCCGACGGTGCCGAACCACTGCGCCATTTCGGGCGACGAATAGATCGCGCCGTCGGCACGTGTATACAGCTCGACGAGCGCGGGCCACGTTCCCTTCTCGAGGCAGATGAAGGGGCCCTCCTTGAAATGCCAGACGAACGGCACGCCCGGATTGTCGCGAAGCACCGCGTGCGCGAACGGCACCGCCTGCCAGTTCAAGAGCGCGTAGATGACGTCGGGGCGCACCCGTGCGATTTCGTCGCGCCAGCACGCCACGTCGAGGTCCTCGCAATGCGCGAACGGCAGCGGGCCCACGGTGTTGTACCAGTACGGATCGCGCATCCAGAGCCCGAACAGCGTGTGGCCGCGCTCCTCGAACGCGACGACGCGGTCGGCGTTGTAGGCGAGCTCGCCGACGAGCAGGATGCGAAGCCCGCCGGGGGCGCGCGGTGGACGTGGACGCTCACGATACGCACGGTATTGCGCCACTTCGTCGATCGCGTTGCCCGCGGTCGAGTGAAAGCGCAGCGGCGACTTCACGCGATAGCGCAGGCGGTAGGGATTGATGCCGCCTTCCGGCTCGCGAATGACCTTGTTCCGCTGTTGCGGGTGATCGACCCATTCGCAGGTCAGCGAACCGCTCGATACGAACGCCCCTCGCTTTGCGAGCTTCGACCAGTACATGCGCGCGAGATCGTCGGTGACGAGCTCGTCGCGCGTCAGCCACCGCTCGGCGCTGCGCCGGTGCAGCACCTGCACGAGCTGCAGCCCGTGGCCGTCCACCGGGCCCTCCGCGATGCGGCTGTAGTGGTGCCGGACATGTGCATGCGCGAGGACGGCGTCGTCGTTCTCTGCAAGCGTTGCAGCCAGACGCTCGAGATGTTCGCGGTAGTACACGTCGTCCGCCGGCAGATAGGCGACGTACGGGGCCGACGTGCGATCGAGCGCCTCGTTGAGCGCGCAGCCCAGCCCGCGATTGTCGGCATGGCGAAAGTAGCGGATGCGCGGATCGGCGAGGTAAGGCTCGACGACATTCGGCGTCGCGTCGGTCGACCCGTCGTCGACGATCGCGAGCTCCCACGCCGTGTACGACTGCGCGAGCACGCTGTCGAGCGCGCGCACGACGAAGCGCGCGCTGTCGAACGTCGGCATCAAAACGTCGATCCTCGACACGGACGCGGGGACCGCGCTCATCCCGTCACCGCCAGGGCACGGTTCGGCGTCATCACCGACGCCATCATCGGCGTTCCGGTCACATCCGCATCGAGCGCCAGCGCTTTCGGCGCGTCGACGTCGCGAAACGGCAGCGTCGTCGGCAGCTCCTGGTGATACGCGCCGGAGGGAATGAGACCGCAGCCCCCGAAGCGCGCCATGACGCGCTGCTGCGCGAGCACGTCCTCGCCGCAGTGTTCGCGCGGAAGCGCCTGCCAGAAGCCGAAACCACCGCTCGCGCGAAGCTTCGCGGTGTCGTACAGCACACAGCCGCCGACCCAGGCAACGCGATAGACACGCTCCCGGTCGTGCGACAGTCCGAGACGCTGCGCGACGTGGTGCAGGTTCGCCGCGTTGTGCAGCTCGTGGCGCTTCCACTGCGGCATGCCCGGCCGGATCGTCTCGGGCGTGACGGCGCCGTCGATGAATTCGATCGCCTGCTGATGCGGACGCACGTCGTGTGAAAACGAGAGGCCGATCACGGCGCTGCCGACGAAACCACAGCCGAGGCGCCCGATCGCCGCCACCAGCCGTGCGAGCAGATCCGGCTCGAGGATCACGTCGTCATCGAGAAAGAGCGCGTAACGGCCCGTCGCGCGGTCGAGCAGGAACTGGCGCTGCTCGGCCATTCCTCGGCGGGGCAGATGACGATGAATGTCGACCTGGTGGCCGCGCGCGCGAAGCACGCGCGTGATCGCCTTCACCTCCGGCGCCTCGCCCGCGGCACTAGCTTCGGATTGGTCGGAGACGACGATGCGATAGTCGTGGAAGGTCTGGCCGAGGAGCGACGTGAGTGTCACCGCGAGCGCACCGTGCCGCCCGCACGTCGGTACGAGGACGTCGACGCTCGGCGAGTCGTGGCGCGGCGCTTCGTCGTTGCGCCTTGTATGTTCCCCCCACGCTTGCGGCTTCGCCGCTGCGCTGCCCGCCACGGGGCGCAATTCGCGCTTGGGGCGGCCCGGCGCGCTCATCGGCGCAAGGCGCGAATCAGCCATCCTCCCGATCGGGATTGTCCAGGCGGAAAAAGTTGCTCTGATTGCCCGCCTTCATGTGCTCCTGATAGAGAAACACGAGCTCGCGATCCTCGAAGGTGCGCAGCCATGCGTTCCACGAAACCTGCTGCAGTTCACGGTCGTAGCCGGGAAAGTCGAAGCGGAGCACGCCTGGGTTCTCGGTGTCCCCGCCGGGCGTAGTCGCGGGTACCGCGTTGCGCTCTTCGGCCCATCGCCGTATCACGTCGGGATTGCGCGTGGCGAGCGTCTGGCCGCTGCGGTCCTCGTGGTCGTCGACCGAGTGGATCCACTTCGCGTGCTGCGTGCTCTTCGAGAGCTCGTCGCCATGCTCCTTCAGGTACCGTTCGTCGTCCTCGGTCGTGTCGCCGGCCTCGATGCGCGCATCGCCCGCCGCGTCCCCGCTGCGGCGCGCTTGCTCCCCATCCTCGTGCTCATCCCTGCCGCGGGGCGCGCGCTCACCTTGCGGCTGTGCCGTGTCGCGGGCGCCCCGCCCGGCGCTCGTGCGCGCATGCCCGTTGCGGCGCTTGCCCCGACCGCTGCCGCCTTCCTTCCACTCGACGAGCTCCTCGCCGAGCGCGTTCAAGTCGATGCCGAGCTTCTCGACGACGGGGAAGATCCGCTGCTCCTCCTCGCGCACGTGCATCGTCACGTATTCGCCGAGGACCTTCACGAGCGCATGGAAGCGCACGTGGTCTTGCTTCCTGTCGCCGATCGCCTGCATCAGCTCCTTCGCGGTGTCGTGCTCGATCGCCGCTTCCTCGATCAGATCGAGCCGATCGGTCGTTTCGCGCACGTAGGGGTAGAAGCATTCCTCCTCGAGCGCCGTGTGCGCGTCGAGCTCGCGCACGATCTCACCCGCGAGGTCATGCTGCTCACGCTCGTCGCGGCTCTTCTCGAACTTGCGCAGCAACGTGAGCACCGTACGGTGGTCCTTGCGCAGCAAGTCGAGCGCATTGGGTGCTTTCGGCATGGTGTTCCTCCATTCGGTACGTTCGATCTCAGTCTTGCAATTCCCGTTCCGCTTTCGAAGCTCGTCGCGGCCGCAAGACCGGAACGGACGCATCGTCTACGTGCGTTCGTCGTGAACATCTAACCTGCATCGATGCAGGATTTGCCCGCCACGCGCGCGGTTGACGATGCATTCAATCCGATAGCGCCCGCGTTCACCCGGATCGCGCGCTACGTTCGATCGCGCGAACCGCAGCGGCGTCGATCTCGCGCGCACGCTGCACGCGCGTACCGCCTCGACGCGCTTTGCTTCGCGGGCGGCACCGCGCTCAATTGCTCGGCGAACGGCGAGCGACGAGGCGGTCGCCGCGGCGCTGCGCGACGCCGACGATCTCATCGTCGCGAAGCCCCGCGACATCGCGCAGGCGATCGTCGAATCGCTCGTCGCGGGCAAGGTCGTCGGGCTCTATCAGGGGACGAAGCGAGTTCGGGCCGGCGCGCGCTCGGTCATCGCAGCATCCTGGGCGATCCGCGTACCGTCGCGATGCGCGACGGGATCAACGCGAAGGTGAGGAAGCGCGAATGGTTCCGACCGCTCGCGCCGATCGTGCTGCTCGAGGAGGCGCGACGCGCCATTTCGATATCCGCCGGCCGTCGCCGTTCATGCAGTTCGCCGCACCCGTTCGCCCCGAGATGGCATGCGTGATTCCAGCGGTGACGCACGTCGACTGCACCGCGCCTGCAGACGGTCGGTCCCGATGACGACGATGGGCTGCTACACGCGAAACGGTACCGTCTTCACCGCAGCGACGACCGACTAAGCGCAGGCACTCGAACAGGACGCGCGCGTTGCGCGCATCACGCGAAGCGTGATCGAGCGTTTGCTGCGCACGTCATGACGCGTCCTCGTTGCGCTCGTAATGGGTCGCCACCGCGTCGTAGCAATCGGTGTCGGTCCGGCCCTCCGCGAGATCGTCCGCGGCCTGCGTCGTCACCGGATTCGGCGTGCCGCCGCCTTGCGTGCTCTCGTCGCGCTCGTGCGGCAGCCGCATGCCGTCGTAGCGGTTGCCGCGCCGCGGTCGCGCGCGATTGGTGGCGGTGTCGGTGGCGACGTCCGCGGCGACGCCGAGGTCGCGCGGCGGGTGCGGACGCCGGCGGCTTCGACCTTGCCTCATCGCGCCTCGTGCCGCGCCTGCGCGACGCCCGCCTCGATGAGCGCGATCGCGCAGGTTGCGATCGCGTGGTCGTACCACGCCTGCGCGCCGCTCGCACCGACGATCCAGCGCCCGTCGCGCACCGCGC
Organism: Casimicrobiaceae bacterium; assembly: GCA_035718935.1. Lineage (GTDB taxonomy): Bacteria > Pseudomonadota > Gammaproteobacteria > Burkholderiales > Casimicrobiaceae > VBCG01. The sequence goes on along the minus strand of DASTGT010000083.1, from coordinate 22,510 downwards.
CTTCGACGCGAATGTCGTCGGAGCGCAGCCGCTCCGCATGCTCCGCGAAAAGCGTGCGAAGCGTCATCTGCTCACGCCATGCGAGGCGCGTCTTGGCACGCGCATACCAGGCGTAGTCGGCTTGCCAGTGCGCGGGCGTGCCGTAGCTGCGCTCGCAGAGGATCGCATCTTCGAACGACGCGCTGCGCGGATTCGCCGTCGGGTCGATCACGACGACGTGCATGGCGGATTCGCCGCTCACCTCGCGATCGGCGAGCAGCATCGCGAGCATCGGCGCGAGCGCATCGAGCGCCTGCTCGACGACAGCACGCGAATTCGGCGTCCGTTCGAAGGCGGCGACGTTCGTCGCGTCGCCGTCCGCATCACGCGTCGCCGCGCGCTCCATCGCTCGCCATGTTCGTCCGGTCGATTTCGCTCGCGAGCCGGCGGCCTTCCTCGAGGTGATCGCGCAGCGTCGGGAGCTGCGCGGCGGCGAAGCGCTGTACGCGCTCGCCGCTCTCGCTGGCGGCGCGCTCGAAGGCCGCCAGCGCTTCCTCCTGCACGAGCACGCCGACGTTGCGCGCGTATGCACGGTCGAACTCGCTGCCCGACAGCCGCTCGAGTACCGACAGCCGTGCCTCGAGCTCGTCGGAGAGGCGCGTCGGCAACGCGACGCCAACGCTCGTCGCGAGCTGCTCGAGGTCGGTATCGACGGCGACGCGATCGCGGAGCGTTGTCTCCGCGAAGCGACGCACCGCTTTCGATCCGCCGCGCGCCAGCGCGATGCGGCTCGCCTCGATCTCGAACAGGCTCGCCTGCGCGATCGTCGCGAGGAAGTCGCGCTGCACGTTCGCCTTGCTCGGGTTGGCGAGATGGGTGAGCGCGTCGGTGCGCGCACGCAGCGTCTCGAGCGGAAACCCGCGGTACTCGAGCCGCTCGCACGCGGTAGCCGCGAGCGCGACGAGCACGAGCAGGAGCGCGAAGGGGCGCGCGCGGAGGGAGCGGACGAACGCGGACACGTGCCGAGTTCAGCAAGCCGCGTGCCCCGTGGTCGTAATTCGCCGCGTGGCTCGCACCGGGGTCGTTCGGACCCCGGCCGCGCTCGATGGGAACGGCAACTGTTACGGAAGGTCGACGGTAAGAATTACGACGGCATCGCGTCCCGGCTGTCAGCGCTTCGCACCGAAACCGCGCGACGCGGGAACCGCCGCATCCCCGCACAATGTCCCACCCGGTCTTCCGAACGATCGCCCTTGCCGTGCCCGCCCCGCCTACGCTTCGCATGCTGAAGGTCCAGCCACCCGACATCGTGCCGGAAGGTCGACCCGCGGTCAGCACGTTCGAGCTGTATTCGAGCCTGTGGCGTTTCGCCGTCGGCGGCCGCGGCCGTTACCTGCTCGCGATGCTGCTCCTCGTCGGCTCGCAATCGGTGAAGCTCGTCGCGCCGTGGCTCGCCGGGCGCGCGATCGACACCGTCCAGGTGAGCGGCACCGAGCACATCGGCAGGGCGGCGTTGTTCACGGTGGCGATCTTCATCGTCTACGTGATCGCCTGGACGATGCACGGCCCGGGGCGGATCATCGAGCGCAACGTCGGCCTGCGCGTGCGCGCGGCCGTATCCGACGCGCTGTACGCGAAGCTCGCGAGCCTGCCGCTCGCGTGGCACGAAGCGCATCACTCGGCCGACATGCAGCAGCGCGCGCAGCAGGCAGGTCGTGCGCTCGCCGATTTCACGCAGAGCCAGTTCCTCTACCTGCAGAACTTCGTCAACGTCATCGGCCCGCTGGTCGCGCTGTCGCTCATGTCGACGTGGACCGGCGGCGTGGCGGTGCTGGGGTACATCGCGGTCGGGTACGTGATCATCCGCTTCGATCGCGCGCTCGTCCGGCTCGTCCATCGCCAGAACGTGCTCGAGCGCCGCTACGCGGTGCGCCTGCTCGACTTCCTCGGCAACGTCGGGACGGTCCTGTCGTTGCGCCTGCAGAACGTGTCGCGGCGTCTGGTCGGCGAGCGTTTGCTCGAGGCGTTCGAGCCGACGAAGCGGCTGATCGCGATCACCGAGGCGAAGTGGGCCGCCGTCGATCTCGCGACCGTGGCGCTTTCGTGGCTGCTCGTCGGCGTGTACGTGTGGCGCCAGCGCGTCGATGCGGCCGACGGCGCGCCGCTGCTCCTCGGCGGCGTCTTCATGGTCTACCAGTACGCGCAGCAGGCGGGCAGCGTCATCGGCTCGATGGCCGCGAACCTGCAGAACTTCTCGCGATTTCGCGCCGACTACGCGAGCGCGGAGCCGATCTGGAACGCGTCCGAGCCGGCACTCGAAGGCGCGCCGGTCAAGTCGGACTGGCACACGATCCGCGCGCACGATATCGAATTCACGCGATTGCGCGCCGACGGATCGCGCTCGGGGCTGCACGGCGTCGACATCAGGCTGAATCAGGGCGATCGAATCGCGCTGATCGGTCCGAGCGGCGGCGGCAAGAGCACGTTGTTGCGCGTGCTGGCGGGACTCTACGCCCCGCAAAAGGCGCAATACGAAGTGGACGGCGAGGCCGCGGAAGGCGTGCGCAGCCTCGCGTCGATCGCCACGCTGATCCCGCAGGAGACCGAAATTTTCGAAGCGACGCTGCGCGAGAACCTCACGTTCGGCGTGCCGCGCACCGACGAGGAGATCGAGCGCGTCGCGTGGCTTTCCGCGCTCGACGCCGTCGCGAACTCGCTGCCGCAGAAGTGGAACATGCCGCTCTCCGAGCGCGGCATCAACCTTTCGGGTGGGCAGCGGCAGCGGCTCTCGCTGGCGCGCGGCCTGCTAGCTGCCGAGCACAGCTCGGTGCTGCTGCTCGACGAGCCGACGAGCGCGCTCGACCAGGCGACGGAGGCGATCGTGTTCGAGCGCCTGCGCGAGGGACTGCGCAACACGTGCATCGTCGCCTCGATCCACCGGCTCGGCGCGCTCGTGTACTTCGACCGCATCATCGTGATGGCGGAGGGCCGCGTCGTCGATTCGGGCACCGTCGCGGAAATCCTCGAGCGCCAGCCGGCGTTTCGCGAAGTCGTCTACTCGGCGGCGCATGCCAATCCGCAGCAGCCGGACGTCGTGCCGCCCGCCATGCCACCCACCGTGCATTGAGACGAGGAGCCGCGATGGATCTCGATTGGGTGCAGTGGCCGGCGATGATCGCGACGCTTGCGTCGACGTGGCTCGTCGGGTCGACGCGCCGGTCGCTGCGCACGGTCGGCTTCTATACGTTCCTCGCAAGCAACGCGCTATGGGTCGCGTGGGGCATTCACGACGGCGCGTACGCGCTGATCGCGTTGCAGGTCGGACTCGCGATCCTGAACGTGCGCGGCGCGTTCAAGAACGAAACCTGAAGCGCGCTAATGCGCGCGCGCCATCCGTTGTGCGATCCAATTGGCCGCGACGTGCTGCAGCGGCCTGACCAGTCGCGGCAGCACCGCCGCCGCGAGGGCGCCCGCCATCCGCGCGGAGCGGGATCGCGGCGCGCGCTCGATCACGATCTGCGGCTTCGCAGGCTTGCGAACGAAGCGCGACGCGAGAAAGCCGATGGCGAGTGCCGCGACGACCGCGACGGGGATCGTGTGACGTACGCTGACGCGGCTGCGGGCTTCGGCGGCAATCAATCGCAACTCGGCGCGGTGGCGCGCGAGGCGCCCCTCGACCTCGGCGATCTGCTCGTCGAGCGACTTTCCGTTCTTATCCTTCTGCGCCATGCTCGTCCTCCTCGTGCCGGGGCACGTCCTTCCTGAGCTGACGAACCGTCGCGGCGAACAAAAGGTCGGGAATCTGCTTCTTGGCCCACCACGCGATGCCGGCCGCGAGGAGGAGATTGATGATGGCCGCGATGAAGATCGCGAGCGCCCAGTCGGCACCTTCGCCGATCGCCCATGCGATGCACGCCGCGACGAGTGCGATCCACGTGGTGACGACGAGAATCGAGATCACGATGGCAGCCGCGATCATCTTCACGAGCGAGATGCCCGCGCGCTGCACTTCCAGCACCGCGAGAAGCGCATGGTCCTGCACGAGCGCCTTGACGTTCGTCCACGCCAGCGCCAGCCGCGTTCCGGGGGTCATAGGGGGTCGGTCGAGAGGTCGCGCGTACGTCGGGTTCATTGTTCGCTTCCGTTTTTCGTGACGCGGCGTGGGCAGGGATCCGCGGCCGGATGCGATGTCCACCGATCATACGCGTGATGCAACCGCCATGCCACGCGGGGCCGGCCCGCGCTGCGCGTTGCCGAGCCGCGACAAGGGCGAAACGCACGCGCGATGGCGACGATCGAAGACGATCGCCGGTGTTGCGCGCAATTCTTGCCCCGTCCGAACGCAACTCTTACGAAAAACGCACGGCACGCGGCTTGCTGTCCTGGGTCGCATGCCGGGCACGAAGCGAATGCGAGACGACGACTCGGGGCGCTGCACCGCACTGCTCCTCGTCGACTTCATGAACCCGCTCGATTTCGACGGCGCGGAAGACATGGCGCCGCACGCGGTCAAGGCCGCCAGGCAGGCGGCGCGGCTTCGGGAGCGCATGCGTGCCGAGCGTGCGCCGATCATCTACGCGAACGACAACTTCGGGCGCTGGGAATCGGACTTTGCCGCCGTCGTCGCGGAATGCGAGCGGCGCGGCGGCGCATCGGCGACGATGGCGAAGCTCCTCGCACCCCAGCCCGGCGACCGCTCGATCCTGAAGCCGCGTCATTCGGCGTTCTTCGGCACGCCACTCGAATTCCTGCTCGACGAGCTCCGCGTCTCGCGACTCGTGCTTGCCGGGCTCGCGGCCGATTCCTGCATCATGTTCACCGCGCACGACGCGTACTTGCGCGAATACCCGTTGTGGATTCCCGCCGATTGCGTGGCGTCCGAGCAGGACGAATGGCGCGATGATGCGCTTGCGTACATGGCGCGCGTGCTGAAGGCGCGCACCGACCCGGTCGAAAAATAGGCCGGACTCCATTTCAGGTCGCGCCACCTGAAATCGAGTCTGAGCCTATTTTCGAATGCTCAGCTCGCTGCCGCCGATTCGCCGTGGTCGCGTGCGAGCGTGGGACGAAGCGGCGTGTGGCTTCGCGCACGCGGCGCGCCGCGCGCAATTTCGTGCAGCAGCGCCGACGTTCGCCGCACCTGCTCGTCGATCGAGAAGTGCGTGCGCGCGTGCTCGCGCGCGGCACGGCCATACCGATCCAGCGTCTCCCGATCCTGCAGCAGCGTCGATGCGAGCTCGGTGAGTCGCACTTCGTCGCCGGCCGGCGCGAGGCAACCGGTGCTGCCCGCGACGATGAGCTCGGCGACGCCGCCGACGTCGGTCGCCACCACCGGTACGCCCGACGCCATCGCTTCGAGCAGCGCGAGCGGCGTGCCTTCGTGCCATGACGTGAGAAGCAGCAGGTCGAGCGCGCGGTAGCGCGCCGGCATGTTCCGACATTCGCCAACGAACGTGATCGCGTCGCGAAGCGCCAACGCGTCGGCCAGCGCCTCGAGCTCGCGGCGCATGGGCCCGTCGCCGATGACGACGAAGCGCGCCGGCGCGCCCTGCGCCCGCAGGCGCGCAGCGACGCGCACGAAGAGTGCCGGATTCTTCTCGGGCGACAGCCGTCCGACGTAACCGACGACGAGCTCGCGCTCGGCGCATGCATCGGTACGCGGGCGGAATGTCTCCGTGTCGACCCCGTTACGGATCACCGTCATCCGCGCCGCCTGCACGCCGACGGCGAGCGCATGCGCGCGCGCGGCCTCGCTGACGAAGCATAGGTGCGTGCCGCCGAGCCGATGCACTTCGAGATCCCACATCGACAGATGCATCGCGTGAATGGTCGCGAGCACCGGCGTATGCGTGACGCTACCGGCGAGCGCGGCGACGGCATGTGCAGCGGGAAGATGAGCGTGAATGACGTCGATCTCGCGCTCGCGCACGAGGCCCGCCGCGTATTGGATCGCGTGCCAGCGCAGGCGATCGCCGATCGGTGCGATCGACACCGGCACGCCGCACTCACGGAGCGCGGCGGTGAACGCGCTTTCGAACGGGCACAGCGCAATCAGCTCGAACGCAGGGCGCGCCAGCCGCGCGGCGAGACGCAGCACGGCCGATTCCATGCCGCCGACGATCGCGTTGGCGGTGACGACGAGAACCCGCAGCGGCCGCTCGCTATCGGCGGAGGCTTGCGGTACGCGCATCGTCTTGGGGCGCCGCGACGCCGGGGCGCTTGCGCGTCGCCAGCGCGCGCCGGAAGTAGTCGATCGTCCGCGCGAGGCCTTCGTCGATACCCACGCGGGGTTCCCAACCGAGCACGCGCTTCGCCAGCGCGATGTCGGGACGCCGCTGCCGGGGATCGTCGCACGCCGCGTCAGTGAACACGATGCGCGAGCGCGATCGGGTGAGCTTGCGGATGCGCTCCGCGAATTCCAGGACCGAATGCTCGTCGGGGTTGCCGACGTTCACCGGGCCCCCGAATTCGGGCGGCGCGTCCATCAGCCGCACGAGTGCGTCGATCGTGTCGCTCACGAAGCAGAACGACCGCGTCTGCCAGCCGTCGCCGTGGATCTTCAGCGGCTCGTGCGCGAGCGCTGCGACGATGAAGTTCGAGACGACGCGCCCATCGCCCGGCTGCATCCGCGGCCCGTACGTATTGAAGATCCGCGCGATCCTCGTCACCACGCCGTGCTGCCGCCGGTAGTCGGCAAACAGCGTCTCCGCGCAGCGCTTCCCTTCGTCGTAGCAGGCGCGCGGCCCGATGGGATTCACGTGTCCCCAGTACCCCTCGGTTTGCGGGTGCTCGACCGGATCGCCGTAGACCTCGCTGGTCGACGCCTGCACGATCGGCGCACGCAGTCGCTTCGCGAGACCGAGCAGGTTGATGGCGCCGTGCACGCTCGTCTTCGTCGTCTGCACCGGGTCGAGCTGGTAGTGCCGCGGCGATGCGGGGCAGGCGAGGTTGAAGATGCGGTCGACCTCGACGTAGAGCGGGAACGTGATGTCGTGGCGCAGCAGCTCGAAGCGCGGGTGCGCGAGGAGCGGCGCGAGATTGAGTCGCGTGCCGGTGTAGAAGTTGTCGACGCAAAGCACTTCGTGGCCGAGCGCGAGCAGGCGTTCGCAAAGATGCGATCCCAGGAAGCCCGCGCCGCCCGTCACGAGCACGCGAAGCGGTTGCGAAGGCTCGGTCCTCATCCGGCCACCTCGCGCAGAACGGCGTCCCAGTCGGCGGCGAAGCGCTCGATCGCGAAATGCTCGCGCGCGTAGGCGCGCGCCCGGCGACCGAGCTCCGCGGCGTAACCGCGATCGCGAACGAGCTCTCGCGACACGTCGACCAGGCGCGCGACGTCCGTGTCGACATAGCCGCCGCCCGAAGCCGCGATGTGCCGCGGCAGTTCCGTCGCGGCGAGCCCGACGATGGGCAGGCCCAGCTGCATCGCCTCGCAGAGCGCGAGCGCGAGGCTCGTGTAGCGTACCGGGTGCGCGAAGAAGCGATGCCGCGCGACCTCGGGGAACAGCGCGGCGTAGGGCAGCTCGCCCGAGCCACCGGAGGATTGCGCGTCCATGCCGTAGAGATCGAGCGGCACCTCGCGCGCCCATCGCGCGAAGACGTCGGCGCCGAGCCGCCGACCCCTGCGCTCCAGATGGTTGATGACGGCCACGCCGCGCGAGACTTCGCCGGTCCATGCCAGAGCGTCGGGCACGCGTACCCCATGCTCGACGACGCGCGTGGGTACGCGGCCGCAATCCCACATCAGCGCGTTGTAGTGCGTGACGTGCACGATCAGCATCGACGGGTCGTCGACGAAATGCACGGTGTTCGTCGGATGCGCGAGCGGGGGATCGTGCTCGAGATAGACGCGTGGCAGCCTTCGCTGCGCGTCCGACAGCAGCGCGTGCTGGTCCTCCTCGTAATGGACGCGCGACTGGAAGACGATGCAATCGAAAGTCTCGTCGCGCACACGCTCGACCGGGCAATCGTGCACGTTGTCGGCGAACGGCAGGTTGCCCCCTCGTCCGCCATAGCCGGCAGGTCGGCCCGGCTTGGCGAGGACGAAGAACTCGTGCGGCGCGTGCGTGAGGTAATAGAGATAGTTGCCGTGGACCTGCCACGTCAGGATCCGCAGCCGCCTCACTGGACTACCCTCCGCGCTTCGCGCTTGGGGCGGCCCTGCGCTCTCATGCGACGCTCCGCACGACGCATCGCGCAGCTTCGACGTGTTGCACATGCCAGCCGCGAGCTTGATGCGCCGACGATGTTCATCGTCTTCATGCGCGAGGCGGCGCCGGGGGCCGTGGGTGAGTACGCGGCGGCAGCCGCTGCGGCAGGCGCACGGGTTCCGCCCGATGCGGCGCAAGACGCGCGCGGACGCGCGCGACGACGCGATCCGGCGTGAGCTTGTGCGCGCACGGATGACCGATCGGGCAATGCACGTGATGGCACGGACGACAGCCGACCGGATGATGCAGGACTTCGTGCAGCGCATGATCGAGCGGCGCGAAGCGCCTCGGATCGGCCCCGCACGACACCACGATGCTCGGCACGCGCAACGCGGCCGCGACGTGCGAAACACCCGTATCGTTCGACACGAGGAGCCGTGCCTGCGCGAGCATCGCGGCGAAGACGCCGAGGCGCGTTTGCCCGGCGAGGTCGACGACCGAGGCCGCCGGGAGCATGCGCGCGATGCGCCGCGTGAGCAGCGCCTCCTCGCCGCTGCCGGTCAACACGACGCGAACGCGGTGTCGCGCGATTTCCTCCGCGACCACCGCGAAGTACTCGGGAAGCCAGCGCCGGGTATAAAGGCGCGCGCCCGGATGCACACACGCGAATCGTCCTGGCGAAAGACGATGCCGTGCGAGGATATCGGCGGCTTCCGCCTGTTCGTCGGCGCCGATCGGGAACTCGAGGCGGTCGCCGGCGCGCGGCAGCCCGAGGAAATCGATGAGCGCGAGCGTTCGATGGATTTCGGTGCCCGCTTCCGGCCACGGCAGGAAGTTGAGTGGATCGGGACACGGACCGCCGGCCGGGCAGAAGCCCGCGGTGACCTTCGCCCCGAGCGCGACGACGAGCGAGTTCGTGAGGTCGCCGCGACCGTGCATTTGCAGCGCGAGGTCGTAGCGAGCCGCCTGCGCGGTGGCGAGGAATCGCGGCAGCGCCGCGATGTCGGGCTCGCGCTCCGGAAGACCGGGAAAACCGGGAAACTCGACGAATCGATCGACGAGACCGCCGAAGCGGCGCACGAAATCCGCCGCCCACGGCAGCCCGATCAGCGTGATCTCGGCCTCGGGATAGCCGCTTCGCAAAGCACGCAACGCCGGGACAGCGCACAGCAGGTCGCCGAGTTGCAGTGCGCGAAACACCGCGATGCGACGTGGTGACTCGGAGCGGAGAGCGAGCTCGATCACGCTCATTGCGTTTCAGAACACGCCCCGATAGAGCGAGCAGGAGCGGCAGATCGGCGACGGTGCGTCGGCCGCGAGCTGCGCGCGAAAGCGTTGGTACGCGGCGCCGCGCCAAACGTTCGAGACGCCGTCGTCGAGCATGTTGCCGAAGTTGACGCGATCGGGCGTGCCGACCATGCAGCACGGCATCGCATCGCCGCGGTAGCTCACGTAGGCGCCGCGCCACGGCCAGTCGCAACGCGGTGGTATCCGCGCCTCGAGGCTACGGGTGAGCGGCGGCAGCCGCAGATTCACGCCCGCCTGAGCCGCGGCGTCGCGCGCCACCGCGAACGCCGTCTCGAGCCGCTCGCGCGGCAGCGTATCGAGCGCCTGCTCGCGAATGAAGTCGCGCATCGGCCGATACTCGACAGGCAGCGAGCGCTCCTCGAAATCGTGACAGAGGTACTGCACGAACACGTCGGCGATGCCTTCGTCGTGCGCGAGGCGGACGATCGCCGGAAGCTCGTCGAGGTTCTGCTTCATCAGCACGGTGACGATGCGAAGCTCGAGACTCGAGCGTGCGGCGTTGCGCGCGGCGACGACGCGGCGAAGGTTGCGCAGCACCTTGGCGAAATGCGCGCCGCGACGGATGCGCTCGTACAGTGCAGGCGTCGCCGCGTCGAGGCTCACGTGCAGCATCGCGAGGCCGCTTTCGATGCATTGCCGGGCGCGCCGCTCCGACCAGAGCGTCAGGTTCGTGTTGGTCGAAACGCGGATGCCGCGCGAGCTGGCCCACGCGACCATCTCGAAGAACCGCGGATGCATCGTGGGCTCGCCCAGCCCCTGCAGCTGCAGCTCGTCGATGTCGCCGAACTCTTCGACGAGCCGCGTGAAGTCGTCGAACGGCAGGAACGCGAGCGGCTCGCCGCGCGCTCCGTCGCGGCGAAACTGGATCGCGCACATCTCGCAGCGCAGGTTGCATTGTCCGACGGGCTCGATCTGCACGAAGCGCGGCAGCGGCGGCGCGTCCCCGCCGATCAGGATCTCGCGAGCGCTGTCGAGTGGCACCATGGATCGCTCGTGCTGGTCTAGACGAACGGCACGCGAAAGCGCAGCGCGCCCCGCGTGCGCCAGTAGACCGAGAGCCACGGAATCAGGAACGACGTGACGACCATCTCGGCGACGTGTGACGGCGCATGGCTCGTATGCGCGAGCCGCCGCTTCGCGAACGCGACGCCCATCGCGATCCAGACGGCAAGGCTCGCGAGGGCGAGCGGCCATACGCCGGCGAACGCATTGACCAGCGTACAGATGCCGGCCACGACCGCAGCGTAGTATTCCCACGGCGGCCGGCGGCGGATGTAGCGGCGGTACCCGTAGGGAAATTTCTTGTAGAGCAGCGCGTCGAACATCACCTTGCGCTGCTGCGCGAGGCTCACCCCCCAGCGTGCGGGACGCACCGGATGCACGACGCGCGCTGCGCGCGACGAGCGAACGACCGCACCGCTCGCGCGCAGCCGGAAGCACAGATCGGTGTCCTCGCGCCACGCGCAGCGGAAACGCTCGTCGAAGCCACCGATCGCGGCGAGCAGGTCGCGGCGCACGAAGCAGTTGGCTGTCACGAACATCGCATGCGACAGGCCGGCCGCGTCACGCTCGTAGTCGGTCGGCACTTCAGGCAACGGCACGTCGACCTTGCCGGCGACCGCGTCGGCGCCTTGCGCGATCGCCGTGCGTCCCGCCGCGAGCCAGTCGTGCGCGGGCACGGTGTCGTCGTCGGTGAAGGCGATCACGTCGCCGCGCGCGGCGAGGATGCCGCAGTTGCGCGCCGCGGCAGGCCCACGGTTTGCGAGCTGCCACAGGAAGCGAAGCGTCGGCGCACGCTGCGCACGGCGACGCGCCGCAAGGCCTTCGCGCACGCGCTCGCGCGCCGCGTGCGACGAGCCGTCGTCGACGATGATGATTTCGTAGCGCGTGCCGGCGAGCGTTTGCGCGAGCAAGGCGTCGACGCAACGCAGCAGCAGGTCGGGACGCTCGTACGTGGCGATCACCACCGAGATCTCGGGATTCACGAGACACCTTTCTCGAGCATGAACGGCCCGAGCGCGAGCACGTCGAGCGGAGAGGTGAAGAAGCACTCGAGGGCGTCGCGCGGCGTGCACACGATCGGCTTGCCCCGCGTGTTGAACGACGTGTTGATCACGACGGGGACGCCGGTGCGCTTCGCGAAGGCAGCGATCAGGTCGTGATAGAGCGGGTTCGTCTCGCGCGACACCGTCTGCACGCGCGCGGTGCCGTCGGTGTGGCAGGCGGCGGGAATGCGCTCGCGCCGCGCCGCGGGCACGCGGTGCACGAACAGCATGAAGGGCGATCGCGTGCAGCCTTCGAACCAATCGCCGGCCGCGTCCTCGAGCACCGCGGGCGCGACGGGACGAAAGTCCTCGCGATCCTTGAGCTCGTTCAGGCGCGACTGCATCGTCGCCGACAGCGGCGAGGCGAGGATCGAGCGCGCGCCGAGCGCACGTGGCCCGAATTCCATGCGGCCCTGGAACCAGCCGACGACGCGGTCGTCGGCGAGTTGCGCCGCGATCGCATGTGGCAAATCGGCGGGACGTGCATAGCGCACCCGCGCGTGGCGCAGCGCGTCGACGATCTCCGCTTCGGAAAAACCGGGGCCGAGGTACGCGTGCTCCATCGTGAAGTGACGCGACGCACTCGCGCCGCGCGCCTGGCGATCGATCCACAATGCCGCGCCGAGCGCCGTTCCCGCGTCGCCGGCCGCCGGCTGCACCCAGATGTCGTCGAAGACGCCCGATTCGCGCAGGAACCCGTTCATCACGCAGTTGAGCGCGACGCCGCCGGCCATCGCGAGACGCCGAAGGCCGGTGCGCCGGCGCAGCCACTGCGTCATCTGCAGCACCGTTTCCTCGAGCACGCGTTGCGCCGCGTGCGCGACGTCGGCGTGCACCGGCAAAAAAGCGTCGCCGGGGCGGCGCGGCGCGCAGAAGCGCGTGAACTGCGGCGCATCGACGACGTAGCGGCCGTCGCCCTGCCAGCGGACGTGCTCGCGCATTTCGGCGACGAAGCGCGGCGTTCCGTACGACGCGAGCGCCATCACCTTGTATTCGTCCGACGAGTGAAGAAAGCCCAGGTGGCGCGTGACGTCCTCGTACAGCAAGCCGAGCGAATGCGGCAGCGGCACTTCGTCGAGCCTCTCGTAGCGGCCGTCGCGATACATCCCGTATTGCGTCGACGTGTTCTCGCCGCGGCCGTCGAGGGTCAGCACGGCGCATTCGTCGAAGGGCGCCGCGAGGAACGCGCTCGCCTGATGCGCGAGGTGATGCGACACGAAGTGCCATCGCCACGCCGGCTTCGCGCGCGCCGAGCGCAGACGGCGCTGCAGGTGATGCGGGACGCCGCCTTCGAGCTGGCGCGGGGCATTGACGACGTACGACAGGAAGAGCGGATCCCAGGGTGCCTGACCCGGGACGCGAATCGCGGAGGGCTCGAGCGGCAACGCGATCTCGCGCGGCATCCCGCTGCCATTGACGAGCAGGTCGGGCGCGAACGAATACGCTACGTGGTCGATCGCGTCGATGTCGATGCCGGCCTCGCGCAGGCAATAGTCGATCGCGTGGAACGGCAGCTCCCACGCCGAGAACGGGACGGGCCGCTTGCCGTGCTTGATCTGCGTGAAGCGCTCCTCTTCGGCCGCCGCGACGACCTCGCCGTCGACGACGAGGCACGCCGCCGAATCGTGGAACGCCGCGTTGATGCCGAGCGTCCTCACGGCGCGAGCCTCGCCTCGAGGAAGGTCGCCGGCACGCGTCGGTGACGCTGCGCCACCGGTGGGAGCAACGCCTCGACGGCCGCGACGATCGCGCTCGGCGCGACGTCGGCGAGACACCGCTGATGCCCGTGCGGGCACACGCTCTTCAGGCACCAGCGGCAGTCGACGTCATGCGACAGCACGCGATGCGCGACGCCCCAGGGCGTGTGCTGCGGATTGGTCAGTGCGTAGAGGTCGACGACCGGCGTTCCGACGGCGGCGGCGAGATGCGCCGGACTCGAGTTGTTGCAGACGACGGCATCGGCGGCCTCGAGCAACGCGGCGAGTTCGGCGAAATCCAGCCGCCCGGCGAGGTCGACGATGCCTTCTGCGCTCGTCGCCAGCGCGCGCGCCGTCGCCTTGTCCGCCTCGTCGCCCGCGATCGCGATTTGCCAGCGGTCTTTCGCGGCGAGCAGTCGCACGGCTTCACTGAACCTGCGAACGGGGTAGCGGCGCGACGACGCCGTCGCTCCCGGGTGGACGACGAGCCACCGCCGTCGCGTATCGAGCCCGCACGCACGTGCATGCCGCAGCATCGCGCGGCGTGCGGCGGCACTGACCGGAAATTGCAGCGCGCGATCGTGGACCGAGATGCCGAGGCTCGTGACGAGGTCGATCTGGCGCTCGACCTCGTGTCGCATGCCGTACGCCAACTCGCGATCCGGCTCGGCGTGCCAATCGGTGAGGAGCGCGTACGGATTTTCGCGCGCATAAGCCGCGCGCAGCGGAATCTCCGCTTCGAAAAGCAGCGTCGCGGCCGGAAGCGCGCTTTGCGTGCAGACGGTGAAGATCACCGCGGCATCGAAGCCGCGGGCGCGTAACGCGGCGCCCAGTGCGATCGTCGCGTCGGCCGAGACGGCGCTCGACTCCGCCGACTTCATCCACGGTGCGCGATAGACGATGACGTCGTCGACGAACGGCAACTCGCGCGCGACGGTCGCACCGGCCGGCGACACGAGCAACGTCAACGAGCGTCCCGCACGCGCGTCCTTGAGCGCGCGAAGCGCCGGCGTGGTCATCAGGAGGTCGCCGATGCCGTCGAGCCGCACGGCGAGCATCGAGCGCGCGTCGCTCCACGCCGGGTTCGGCTTCATCTCATCGTCGGCGCGGCGCGCGGATGGCCTGCGTGCGAGCCGCGCACGCCGTCGAGAATGAGCGCGGCGGCATCCGCGAACTGGTAGACGATCGCGTTGGGCGTGCGCAGCTTGCCCGCGCGCCAGCGCGTCTCGTTGCCGCGGTCGACCAGGATGGTGCGGCATCCGGCGCGACTGCCCGCCTCGATGTCGTCCAGAATGTCGCCGACCATCCACGAGCGCTCGAGCACGACGCCGTGAGTGGTCGCGGTGTCGAGGATGAGCCCGGGCCGCGGCTTGCGGCAGGTGCACGCCAGCGTGCTCGCGCTGCGCACGCCCGCCGGCGCGTGCGTGCACCACGCATACGCGCTGACGACGACGCCGTATTCGGCCAGCAGGTCGTCGATGCGCGCCTCGACGACGGTGAGCGCGCTCGCGGGGAAACGGCCGAGCGCCACGCCCGGCTGGTTCGACACGACAAAGAGCATGAAGCCCGCGTCCTGCAGGCGCCGCAGCGACTCGCCGACGCCTGGCAGCAACGCGATGCGCGCCGGGTCGACGTTGTACGGGACGTCATGCACCAGGGTGCCGTCCTTGTCGAGGAACACGGCGCGCGCGCGGCGCTCGTCGTTCGCATCGTTCCAGGCCTTGGGCGTATGCGTTGCGTTGTTCACGGCCACGACGTCTCCTGCACCGGCAGCACGGTGATCTCCGCGACGACGGAATCGCGCGGTTGAGTGAGCGCGAAGCGCACAGCGCGTGCGACGTCGCGCGGGTCCTGCAGCTTCGACGGATCGAGATCGGGGAAGCGATCGAGCAGGAATGGCGTGCGCATCCCGCCGGCGATCACCGCGGTGACCCGCACCTTGTGCTCGCGGAATTCGGCGTGCAGCGCATACGAAAGTCCGAGCAGGCCCCATTTGCTCGCGTGATACGCACTCGCGTTAGGCCAGCCGCGCTTCGCGGCAGTCGACGCGACGTTGACGATGTCGCCCTGCGCCTTGCGCAACAGCGGCAGCGCGAACTTCGCGAGCAGGAACGGCCCGCGCAGGTTGGTGCGGATGATCGCGTCCCAGTCGCGCACCTCGAGCGTGTCGACGCCGGTCGTCTTGTCGATGCCGGCGTTGTTGACCACGCCATCGAGCCGTCCGCCGCGACGTTCGACGTCGGCGAGCAGTCGCTTCACGTCGGCCTCGTCGCCGATGTCGCCGCGCATCGCGATCGCCTTCATGCCTTCGTTGCAAAGCGACGCCGCGACCTGCTCGGCACGATCCGAGAGCTCGGCGACGTAAACGGTCGCCCCCGCGCTTGCGAGCTCGGTGCAGATCGCCGCGCCGAGCCCCTGTCCGCCGCCGGTGACGAGGATGACCTTGCCTTCGAGATCGTTGTCCACGAAAACCCCGTTTCGTCAGTTGCCCTGCGCGACCGCGGGACGGGCGAGCGGCGCCGCGGTGGCGACCTCGGCGTAGAGGTCCGCGAGCGAGCGCGCGATCCGCTGCCACGTGAACCGCTCGGACGCCCGGCGGCGCGCGCGCTTGCCGAGCAGCCGCGGGATCGACGGGTCGCTGAACACGTGCGCGAGGCGTCGCGCGAGTGCGTCGGCATTCTTCGGCTCGACGAGGAACCCGGTTCGACCGTCCTCCACCGAGTACTGCACCCCACCGACCCGGGCGCCGATCACCGGGATGCCGCACGCCATCGCCTCGACCGGCGTAATGCCGAACGGCTCGTACCAGGGCATCGTGACGAAGACGTCCGCCGCGCTGTAGAAATAGCGCAGCGCGCTGCGCGGCCGCTGGCCGACGAATTGCACGTCGGCGCGCACGCCTTCCTCGTCGGCGATGCGCTGCAGCCGGCCGATTTCCGGCGTGTGCTCGGGATCGGGTTCCGGCGTTTCCCCGCCAACGATCAGGAGCAGCGGCGCGAGACGGTAGCGGCGCTCGAGAATGCCGAGTGCGCGAATGACGGTATCGACGCCTTTGCGCGGCACCATGCGCCCGAGCTGCAGCACGATCGGCCGATCGGCGGGCAGGTCGAGTCGCTTGCGCGCCTCGGTGCGCGTCACGGGTTGCAGTTCGTCCGGATCGAAGCCGCACGGGATCATGCGCAGCCGCGAGGCTGGCGTGCGGTAGAACCGCGCCAGATCGAGCTCGTCTTGCGGGCATTCGGCCACGATGGCGTCGGCGCCATCGATCACCATCTGCTCGAGAAGGCAGCGTTGCGGAGGAAATTCGTCGTGCGGTTGATGCAGCAGGCGCACACGGCCGAGCGCGTGGAATGTGACGACGTACGGAATGCCGAGCGCCTGCTTGAGTCTTCGCGCGACGAGCCCCGACATGAAGAAATGCGCGTGGCAGACCGCGTAAGGATTGCCCGCGTCGCGCGCCTCGCGTGCATGCGCGACGACGACGCGGGCGAACTGTGCCATGTAGGGCAGCAGCGATTCCTTGCGCACGAATGCAGGCGGGCCGGCTCGCACGTGGATGACGCGTATGCCGGGCATCCACTCGACGACATCGGGCAGCTCGGTCGCGTCGCGCCGAGTGAAAATGTCGACCGCGTAGCCGAGCGCGGCGAGATGTCGCGCGGTGTGCGCGACGTAGATGTTCTGGCCGCCGGCGTCGACGCCGCCGATCGTGGCGAGCGGCGACGCGTGCTCGCTGATCATCGCTATGTTGGCTATCACCGTTGCGCGTTCGTGCTCGTTGTTCGGAAGTTCAAAGGCGGGGGAGGAGCAGCAGAATTCCGTGTCGCGAAGAAGCAGAAGAAGGCGCGCAAGCTTCTGCAAAGCGCGTGCCGCTCGACTTTGATTAAGCTTTCAAGACAGAGCGTGCGGCCGCGCGGTGTGAATGAGCGCCGCGGCGGCGGCAATTCTTACGTGCAATCGTGCACGCAAGCGCCGCGCGCGTCGGCGCGCGCGCGACGGCGGCTCAGGTGCGCAAAGGGAAGTGCAGCGCGAGGCCGGCGTGGCCGTCGCGACCGTCGTGCACGATCACTTCCCCGGCCTGCGCCTCGATGATCACGCGCCCGGCGATCGCGCCGGGATGCGCGCACTCTCCCGTGCACGACAGCCGGAACAGGCCGTCGACGAGCGCGCGGGGCAGCCGCGGCTGCGACGTCGTCAATCGAACGCGCACGTCGTCGGGCTCGCGGGAAACGCGCCACCCGACGCGACCGCCGGACGCCGTAAGATCGATGACGTTGATCGCGAAGGAAAGCAGCGCGAGACGCACGAGTTGCGGATCGCCGATCGTGTGCACCGGGTCGGCCGGCACGTCGAGATCGAGATTCACTTCGCGCATGGTCGCGCCGTGGCGCAGCACGCGCGTGCACTGCTGCGACAGTGCCGCGAGATCGATCGCTTCGCGCGCCGGCACGGGCGTGAGCGTGAGTGCGTTGATCTCGTCGATGCACGCGGCGAGGCGCAACGCCTCGGTTTGCAGGACACCGATGTAGCGCGTGCGCTTCGTCGTCGCCTCGTCGGTCTTGCCCGCATCGGCGCGCGCGACGTTTCTCGCAAGCAGCGACAGCGTCAGGTTGAAATTGTTGAGCGGTCCCTTGGCGGCGTGCACGAGGCCGGTCAGCACGTGCCGGTTCGCCTCGGCCTCGCTCGCGAGCAGCAGCGTCGTGTCGCCCGGCGAGAGAACGGCGCGATCGCGGACGAGCAACGCGCGATAGCCGCTCGTTGCATCCACGACGTGCAACTCGTAGCGGAGCGAACGCGGGCCGCGCGCGGTGACGACGTCGGCGCGCCCGTGAAACGCCTCGCCGTCCCCCAGCCGGCGTGGCCAGTTCGGGATGCCGAGCTGCGCTGAAAGCGGCGCCCACGCGCGGCGCAATTGCTCCTCGTTATCGGCGCCGAGGAGCGAGCATGCGGCGTGGCTCGCAAAGCGCAGCGTGTCGGCTTCGTCGAGCACGAGCGTGCCCGCTTCGAGCAATCGCGCGAGCAGCCGATGGTCGTGCGGGCCCGAATCGTGCATCGAAATCGGCGATCTCACCGCGTGACGCGCTCGTTGGGGGAAGGACGCACGATGACTCCACGCACATTGCCGCGCTCGGACCTCAAGCTCCTGATCGTCGACGACGATCCCAACACGCGAGCGCTCCTAAGCGACGCGCTCGAGGGGCGCGGCGCATGCGTTCGCTCGTCGGCATCGGCGGGCGAAGCGCAGCGCACGATCATGGTATGGCATCCCGATCTGGTGATCTCCGACGTCGGCATGCCGAGCGAAAGCGGCTACGACCTGATCCGCAAGGTGCGTGACCTGCCGGCCGAGGCCGGCGGTCGCACGCCGGCGATCGCATGCACCGGGTATGCGCGCGCGGAAGATCGCGCGCGGGCGATGAACGCGGGCTTCGACGCCGTGGTGGCCAAGCCGGTCGACTTCGAACTGCTGGTCGATACGATCGCGGATATTGTTCCCCCACGCTTGCGGCCTTGCCTCTGCGCCGCCCCCGAGGGGGGCGAAATGAGCGCCTTGGGGCGGCCCGGCGGCGCTCATGTCGCTGGCGTGCGCGACCCCGGTGGCAGGGACGACGCCGCGGGTGGCGGCGTCGTCGAGGGTGCACGCACGTCCGCCCCAGACTCGTAGGCGCGCAGCCGGTTGTAGAGCGTCTTCACGCTGATGCCGAGGATCTCGGCGGCGGCTTCCTTCGTGTGCGTGTGCTGAACCGTCGCGAGGATCAGCCGCTTCTCGACCGCGTCGATGCGATCGCCGACGCCGACCTGGAATGCGCGGCCGGTGAAATCGGCCGACAGCGTCGGCTCGGTGGCGAGACCGACCTGGGTGATCCAGTCGCCGTCGGTCATGATGTACGCGCGGTGCACGGCGTTCGACAACTCGCGCACATTGCCCGGCCAATGGTAGCGGCGCAGTCGATCGATCGCGGCCGGCGTGAACGCCTTGCTCGTGCCGCTGCGCTTGTTGAGGTCGGCGAGGAAGTGAGCGGCGAGCAGCTCGATGTCGTCCGCATGCTCGCGTAGCGGCGGCACGTACATCGGAAAGACCTGCAGCCGGTACAGCAGGTCCTTGCGCAGCTTGCCGGCAGCGACCGCATCGTGCGGGTTGCGATTGGACGCGGCGAGCACGCGCACGTCGATCTCGATCAGCCGATCCGATCCGACGCGGCTCACCGTCTGCGTCTCGAGGACGCGCAGGAGCTTCACCTGCAGGTCCATCGGCATCTCGGTGATCTCGTCGAGGAACAGCGTGCCGCCGTGCGCGCGCTCGAAGTAGCCGCGATGCTGGCGGCTCGCGCCGGTGAAGCTCCCCTTCTCGTGACCGAAGAGCTCGCTCTCGATGATCTGCGGCGAGATCGCCCCGCAGTTCACCGCCAGGAACGGACGAAGCCGACGCCTGCTCACTTCGTGGATCGTCTGCGCCACCATCTCCTTGCCGGTGCCGCTCTCGCCGGTGATGAACACCGTCGCATTGGTCGGTGCGACGCGCGAGATCTGATCGTAGAGGCGCTGCATCGGCGTCGACGCGCCAACGAGCCGTCCGAAGTGACCGAGCGAGCGCAATTCGGTGCGCAGGTCCTTGACTTCGGCGGACAGCTCGGGGGGGCGCGCGACGCGCGAGAGCACGCCGCGCAATTGCGACAGATTGATCGGCTTCAGAAGGTAATCGGTCGCCCCGTGACGCATCGCCTCGATCGAGCTTTCCAGCGTCGCATGTCCCGTGACGACGACGACCTGCGTCTCGGTGCCGCGCGACGTCGCGTCGCGCAGGAGCTCGAGGCCGTTGCCGTCGGGCAATACGAGATCGAGCAGGATCACGTCGGGCGCCGTCGAGAGCAGGTCGCGCGCGGCCTGCAGCGAATCGGCGATCGCGGTCGTGAATCCGTTGTCCGCGACGAGTTCGGCCAGCGCTTCGGCGGCATGCGCGTCGTCGTCGACGATCAGGGCGTGAGGCATCGATGGGAAGCGTTGTTTGGGTGCGCAACGACAATGCGCGCAAGGAGCATACCGAGCGATCCGACGCGAGCGTTACCGCATGAATCGTGGCGTAGCGGGCATTGTGGCGGATCCCGCGAGGAATCCTTGCGTAATTATTACCTCCCGCCGGTGCAAATCGAGCCCCGGACGTCAGGCGACCCGCGCACCGGGGGGCGGAAAGGCGGCGTTGTCGATTGGCGACAGCATTGATTCGTCGGAGAATTTTATCCCGTCGATGCGTCGATCTCATGGCACCGAAACTGCTAAATCGGGCGGGGGGCAATCCTCATCAACCGACTGGAGATCGCAATGAAAACCGCATTGATCGCATTGCTCGTCAGCGGCGTCGTCGTCGGCGTCGCCGGATGCAATCGGGAAACGCCGTCCACGACCAGCAACACGACGCCGCCGGTCGTAACGCCGTCGCCTTCGACCTCGTCCTCGTCCTCGTCCTCCACCACGACGCCGCCGCCGGCGACGAGCGGATCGATGTCGTCGTCCTCGTCGTCGACCCCGCCGAGCACGAGCGACAGCAGCACGTCGTCGTCGTCGTCGAGCATGCCGTCGAGTTCGTCGAGTGCCTCGGGCACGCCGCCCGCGTCGAGCGACACGTCGTCGTCGACCCCGCCGTCGGGCAGCACGAGCTCGTCGTCGACGACGCCGAGCACGTCGAGCGCGACATCGACGACCCCGAACGACAACAACAAGGGCAAGTAAACCCCCGAAGTCCGGGGTTGACAGATTGCGGCGCTCGCAAGATAGTGCGCGGGGACATGCATGAGCGGCCCGGCCGTTTCGCCGGCCGCCGCCGCTCCACCCGTAACGCCCGGCAAGAACGGGAACGATCCGCACCGTCTCCGCGAGGAGGCGACGAGGACGGTACGCCGCATGCACCTGCTCGACGTCACGATGCTGTACGCGCCGCAGAGCGGCGGCGTGGTGCGCTATCTCCGTGCGAAGCACGCATGGCTGCGCCGGCACACTTCGATTCGCCATTCGCTGCTCGTACCCGGCGCGGCCGATGCGCACGGAGCGAACGGCGAACTGTTCCTGCGCACGCGCACGCGCTCGCTCAACGGGCATCGCTGGCCGCTCGGCGTGCATCGCTGGTCGCGCGCGATCCGCAGCCTCGCGCCTGACCTCGTCGAGATCGGCGACGCGGGTCCCGAAGCATGGGGTGCGCTCACTGCCGCGCGTGCGCTCGGCGTTCCGCTGATCGCGTTTTGCCACAGCGACATCGCGCGCATGGCAGGCCGACGTCTGGGTGCGACGGGAGGAACGGCGGTGCGTACGTACGGCCGCCTTTTCTATCGCCGCTGCGACCTCGTCGTCGCACCGTCCGCGTTCATGCGCGATGAGCTGCAGCGCTGGGGCGTCGACCGCGCGGTTGCGCGCCCGCTCGGGGTGGATACGCATACGTTCTCGCCGCATCGCCGAGTGCCCGCGCTTCGCCGCGAGCTCGGCCTGCCGCCCCGCACGCGTCTGCTCTCGTACGCCGGGCGCTTTTCGCGCGAGAAGAACATCGACGTGCTGCTCGACGCGTTTCGCATCCTCGGCCCGCGCTACCACCTCGTGCTTGCGGGTCCACCGGTCGATTTCGCGCTGCCATCGAACGTGACGTTGCTGCCGTTCCTGCATTCGTCGCTCGAGCTCGCGCGCATCCTCGCGAGCGCCGACGGCCTCGTTCACGCGGGCGACCAGGAAACGTTCGGGCTCGTCGTGCTCGAAGCGATGGCCTGCGGCCGCGGCGTGATCGCCGCCGACGCAGGCGCGCTGCCCGAACTCGTGTCGCCCGAAAGCGGCGTGCTCGTGCCGCCGCGCGATGCGGTCGCGCTCGCCGAAGGCATCGTCGAGTTCTACCGACGCGATCCCGCGGCGCAGGGCGCGGCGGCGCGTGCGCGTGCCGAAGGCGAATACGGATGGGACGTCGCAATGCGCGGCCTGCTCGGGCTCTATCGCGCGGCGCTCGCCTCGTCCGCGTGCGGCACCGCGCGCTATGCCACCTCCTGAGCCGGCGCAGCAGGGCGTCGCCGTCGCGATCCACGACGTCGCGCCGGCGACGCTCCCCGAATGTCTCGCGCTGATGACGATGCTGGACGAGGTCGGCGCATCGCCGATCTCGCTCCTCGTCGTGCCGCAATTCCATTACGGCGTGAACGTCGCCGACGACGCCGCGTTCGTCGCGGCGATGAATGCGCGGCGCGCGCGCGGCGACGAGCTCATCCTGCACGGTTGCTTTCACGTCGACGACGCGCCGGCGCCCACCACGGTGCGCGGCTTTCTCGAGCGGCGCGTCGCGACGCGTGCCGAAGGTGAATTCGCG
>DASTGT010000082.1:0-123371 GCA_035718935.1 Casimicrobiaceae bacterium | reverse complement strand
GCCGGATCGCGGGACCTCTCGGATGCGTCGCACGATGTCGGCGTTGCCTGTCACCCGCAAGTGCGCCTTTGCGGCGTATCAGCAGGACGCTTCAGGTCAGTCGTCGGGGTGCACTGAGCGCGAGTTCTCGTGCCGGCGTCACGGTCGGCGCGCCGCCCGGCGCCAGCAGCAGCCTTTGATCCGCCGACCGTCCGCCGACGCTTACGAGGTGTCTGAGCGCGCAGTGCACCGCGACGACTGACTCAGCACGAAGGTGGTTGAGCGCGCGGTGCACCACGACGAATGACTCAGCGAAGATCGATGAGCGCGTAGTGCACGCCGACCGCACAGCAGGGAGATGTCCCTCACGCCTTACCGGTACGGGTCGGCGGCGTCGCGGAGGCCGTCGCCGAAGAAGTTGAAGGCGAGGATCACGATGATGACCGGGACGACGGGCAACATCAGCCACGGATAGAGGGCGACGACGTTGACGTTCTGCGCCTCGTTCAGCAGCACCCCCCAGCTCGTGATCGGCGGCCGCAGGCCGATGCCGAGGAACGACAGCGCCGTCTCGCCGAGGATCATGCCGGGAATCGACAGCGTCGCCGACGCGATCAGGTGGCTCATGAAGCCGGGCAGAAGGTGCCGCGAGATGATCCGCGACGGCTTCGCGCCCATGAGGCGCGCCGCCGTCGTGTAGTCCTCCTCGCGCAACGCGAGAAGCTTCGAGCGCACGGCGCGCGCGAGCCCCGTCCAGTCGAGGAGGGCGAGGATGCCGGTGATGCCGAAGTAGATCAGCACCGGGCTCCACGTGACCGGCAGGATCGCGGAAAGCGCCATCCAGAGCGGCAGCTCCGGGAAAGAGCGGATGATCTCGATCATCCGTTGCACGGTCATGTCGACCCAGCCACCGTAGTAGCCGGCGAGGCCGCCGATCACCAGCCCGAGGGTGAACGAGAGTGCGATGCCGAGGAGCCCGATCGTCAGCGAGATGCGGGCGCCGTAGAGGATGCGCGACATCATGTCCCGCCCCAGCCGATCGGTGCCGAGCAGGAAGAGCGTTCCGTTCTGCGGCGGGCACACGACGTGGAACGACATCTCCACCAGGCCCCAGAAGCGATACGCGTCGCCCGAGCAGAAGAAGCGCAGCGGTCGCGGGTCGGTGCGATCGGGCGTGTACACGCGACGCAACGTCGCCATGTCGAGCGATTTCGTCTGGGGGTACACGAACGGCCCGATGAACCGTCCCTCGTGGAACAGATGCACGCGCTGTGGCGCGGCGTAGATGAAATCGGTATGCCGCGTGTGGAGGTTGTACGGCGCGAGGAATTCGGTGACGAGCGTCGACGAATACATCGCGAGGAGCACGATCGCCGACGCGGCCGCGAGTCGATGCCGCTTGAACTTCCACCACATCAGCGTCCACTGCGACGCGAGGTAGAAGCGCTCCTGCCCGGGCGGCAGCTGCGCGGCGCTTCCCGGGTCGAACGGCTCGGTCGAGACGAAATGCTGCGCATCGAGCGCGTGCGCTTCCACGAGCTTCGCCGCGTCGGCCTTCGCCTCCGCGGGGATCAGCAGGTCGCGCTGGATGTTCATCGCGCGTCGGTCGCGCTCATCGCGCAACGCCGCCCGACAACCGGATCCGCGGGTCGAGTGCGACGAGCGCCAGATCGGAAATCAGCACGCCGACGACGATCAGGAACGCGAGGAACATCAGGAACGAGCCCGCGAGGTACATGTCCTGGCTCTTGAGCGCGTTCAGCAGCATCGGCCCGGTCGTGGGCAGTGACAGTACGACCGCGGTGATCTCGGCGCCCGAGATGATGTGCGGCAGCAGGCTGCCGATGTCGGAAATGAAGAAGTTGAGGGCCATGCGGAGCGGGTATTTCCGCAGCACCTTGCCCGGCGGCAGGCCCTTCGCGCGCGCGGTGACCACGTACTGCTTCGAAAGCTCGTCGAGCAGGTTCGCGCGCAGGCGCCGGATCATGCCCGCGGTGCCGCTCGCGCCGATGACGATCACCGGAATCCAGCTGTGCTCGAGCACCGACTTCACCTTCTCCCAAGTCCACGGCTTGCCGATGTACTCCGGATCCATCAGGCCGCCGATCGTCGTGCCGAAGAACACGTTCGCGACGTACATCATCACGAGCGCGAGCATGAAGTTCGGGATCGCGATACCGAGGAAACCGAGGAACGTGAGGCCGTAATCGCCCCAGCTGTACTGGTGCGTCGCCGAATAGATGCCGATCGGGAAGGCGATCGCCCACGTGAAAAGGATCGTGACGAACGACACGATCATGGTGAGCAGCATGCGGTCGCCGATCACTTTGGTCACCGGCATGTTGAACTCGAACGAATAGCCGAAGTCGCCGTGCAGCATCCCGCCGGCCCAGCGCAGGTATTGCTCGGGCAGCGGCTTGTCGAGGCCGTAGTACTCGCGCAGGAACTCGACCTTCTGCCGGTCGACCGATTCGCCCTGCGCCTCGAGCTCGGCGATGTAGCTTTCGAGGTAGTTGCCGGGCGGCAGCTGGATGATCGTGAAGACGATGATGCTGATCGCGAACAGCGTCGGGATCATCATCAGCACGCGCTTGGCGATGTACGGCAGCATCTACGGCGCCCGGTCGAACCAGAACGTGTCGACGTGGTACATGCCGAAGTACGCGCCCGGGTCCCAGCTCATCACGCCTTCCTTCGGGACGTTTTTCAGGTCGTCGCGCACGACGACGGGCTGCAGCGCGCGCGTCACCGTGCCGATCGTGTAGACCTGATCGGCGTGGATCGCGAGCATCGCGAGCCACGCGCGCTCGCGCTCGTCGTCGGTATGCGCCTGGCGCCACTCGTCGTAGAGCTGCACGAGCTTCTGCACGTCGGGGGGCGTCGGCTTCTCGCCTCCGTTGCCGACCAGCTCGTAGTACTGGCCCCACATCGGCCATTCGAGCTGCTCCTGCGTCGTCGGCGCGAGCTCCGACGGGCTCATCTCCGGCGTCGGGATCGCATTGGACAATCCGGACCAGACCGACATCATCGCCTTGCCCGAAAAGACCCGCTTGCGAAAGACTTCGCGCTGCGAGGGCCGCGGGAAGAGCGCGATGCCGAGCTCGCGCCAGCTGTCCCGGACGAGCTCGAGCACGTCGGTTTCCTCGGTGCTCTCGCCCGCGGTATCGACGATGATCTCCATCGGCCTGCCGTCGGGGAGAAGGCGCAGGCCGTCGTCGTTGCGCTGCGTAAGACCGAGCGCGTCGAGCAGGGCGTTCGCCGCCTTCAGGTCGAAGGACGCGTAAGCCTTTCGGAATTGCGGCCGGAACAGCTCGCTGCGCGGCAGGACCGTGTTCGCCGCTTCCTCGCCGAGGCCGAAGTAGACGACCTCGTTGATCTCGTGACGATCGATGCCGAGCGAAAGCGCGCGTCGGAAGCGGACGTCGCGCATCAGCTTCCGCCATACCGGATCCTCGACGTTTTGATTGGGATAGAGCGCGACCTGCGAGCCGATCGCCTTCTCCCAGAGATAGACGTGGTAGCGATTGCGCGCTTCCGCCTGCTTCAGGAACGTGTAATTGTCGAAGCGCAGGTAGCGCATCTGCAGGTCGGCGCTACCCGCACCGGTGCGCGCGGGGATCAGCTTGTCGTCGGTGACGTTGATGATCACGCGATCGATGTAGGGCAACTGGCGGCCTTCGCGATCGACGCGATGGAAGTAGGGATTGCGCACGAGCACGAAGCGCGTCGTCGGCAGCCCCGTCGTGTTGATCCACGGCTCGAGCGTCGGCAACGCGGGATTGTCGAAGCGGAACTGCTCGTCGAGCTTCTGGTGATAGCCGGCCCAGTTGCGCGAACCCGCCGCCGTCGCGATGGCATTCGCCTTGGCGACGCCGACGTAGCGTGCGTGGAACTGCTTCAGGTAGTGAGCCGGGCGATAGATGAAAAGAGGATTGGCGCCGGCGAGCGCCGCCAGGAACTGCGGGTTCGGCGAGTCCCAGCTGTAGCGGACGGTCGTCGCGTCGAGCACCTCGAAGCGAGGACCGCGACGATCGACGAGGAGCGCGCGCGGCAGGCCGAACGGCGAGAGGTCCTTGTTGTTCGCCACGTCTTCCCAGAAGTAGCGAAAGTCCTCGGTGGTGAACGGCTGGCCGTCCGACCACTTGTGCCCGGGCCGCAGATGCAGCGTGAATACGCGATTGCCATCGTTGTCGACCCGCTCGAGGATGTCGGGGCGCAGGTGCAATTGCTCGTCGTAACCGACGAGTCGCGTGTAGCCGTAGACGACCATCATGCGGATGTCGCGATCCTTCGCCATCAGCGTGTGCAGCTCGCCGCCGTAGCGCCCGACCGTCCACCCCGGGCGCGCGACGTCGACGACGCGCGGCGTGCGCGGCAGGCGCTGCGCCAGCGGCGGCAGGCGCCCGGCGGCGACATCCTCGGCGAGCGCCGGCGGCTCTTCGGCCAACACCGGAGCGGCAAGCCATAGCAGCGCAACGAGCGCGAAGAGGCGCGTGATCACGCCGCCACCTCGACGTCGCTCGTGCGCATCCGCACGCGGTGGCCGTCGCCCACGTCGACGAGATCGCCGGCGTCGCGCTCGGTCCACGCGAAGGGTTCCGGCCATTCCTCGGGCCGGCGCGCCGCGCCGCGCATCACCGCCGACAGGTCGAGCTTGCGGTTGAGATCGGGGTAGGGCACTGCGGCGAGCAAACCGAGGGTGTACGGATGCATCGGCCGGCGGAACAGCACCTCGCGTGGCGCGATCTCGACGATGCGTCCGCGGCACATCACCGCGATGTCGTCGGCGACGTAATCGACGACGGCCAGGTTGTGGGAGATGAAGATGTACGTGAGGCCGAGCTCGGCCTGCAGGTCCTTCAGCAGGTTCAGCACCTGGGCCTGGATCGACACGTCGAGCGCCGACACGGGCTCGTCGCACAGCACGAGATCGGGCGACAGCGCGAGCGCGCGCGCGATGCCGATACGCTGCCGCTGCCCGCCCGAGAAGCTGTGCGGATAGCGGTTCAAGTAGCGCGGGTCGAGGCCGACCACGCGCATCAGCTCCTTCGCCATCTCGGCGCGGTAATCGGCGTCGCCGATGGCGTGGATGACGAGCGGCTCGCGCAGGATGTCGAACACGGTCATCCGCGGCGACAGCGAGCCGAAGGGATCCTGGAAAATGTACTGGACGCGCCGGCGGAAGCGCATCAGCTCGTCGGCGCGGGCGTGCACGACGTCGATCGCGTGCCCGCGATCGTTGTACGTCACCTCGCCCGAATCGGGCTCGAGCGCGCGCATCACGACTTTCGACAGCGTCGTCTTGCCGCAGCCGCTTTCGCCGACGAGGCCGAAGCACTGCCCGCGGCGGATGACGAGCGAGACGCCGTCGACCGCACGAAACGCGGGGCCTTCGCGACGGATCAGGAAACCACCGCTGCGCTGCCGGAAGGTCTTGACGACATTCGTGATGCGCAGGTGCTCGTTGCCGGCGTCCGCGGGCCACGGCTTGCGCAACTCGACGAGCGGGCCGGCTTCCGAATCGACGTCGCGCACCGGCACCAGGCGCTCGCCCGGCTGCATGTCGAAGTGCGGCACCGCGCGCAGCAGCGCGCGCAGGTAGGGATGCGCGGGCTTCTCGAAGATGGCGCCGATCGGCCCCGACTCCATCACCCGCCCCTGGTACATCACGACCACCGACTCCGCGACGTTCGCCACCACCCCGAGATCGTGCGTGATGATCAGCACCGCCATGCCGAGGTCGGCCTGCAGCGATTTGATGAGCGCGAGGATCTGCGCCTGCATCGTCACGTCGAGCGCCGTCGTCGGCTCGTCGGCGATGAGCAGCGACGGACGGCACACGAGCGCCATCGCGATCATCGCGCGCTGGCGCAAGCCGCCGGAGAGCTCGAACGGATACGTGCGCAGCGCCCGCGCCGGATCGGGAAAGCCGACGCGGCGCAGCATGTCTTCGGTCTCGCGCATGCCCGCCGCGTGCGAGACCTTCCGGTGCAGGAACAAGGCCTCGCTGACCTGATCGCCGATCGTGTGCAGCGGCGACAGCGACACCATCGGCTCCTGAAAGATCATCGAGATGTGCGCGCCGCGAATACGCCGCATCCGGCGCCCGTCGGGCGTGAGGCGCACGATGTCGACCGGCTTCATGCCGTGTCCGGGCGGCGTGAACACGATGTTGCCGGACGTGATCTGCGCGTTGCGCGGCAGGATGCGCATGATCGCCTGCGCGGTCACGGACTTGCCCGAGCCCGACTCGCCGACGAGCGCGAGCGTGGCACCTTGCGGGATGCGAAACGAGATGCGATCGACCGCGCGAACGCGCGCGCCGCGGTCGTCGAACTCGATCGAGAGCTCGTTGACGTCGATCAGGTCGGGCATCTCATTCGCCCCGGTACAGCGGGGCGGGCTGGGTGAAGAACGCGTGCAGGATGTGGTAGACGATCGCGTAGTTCTTCTGCTGGAAGCTCGCGTGCGAGATGCCGGGCATCACGGCGAATTGCTTGTCGGGATTGGGCAGGCGGCGGAAGAAGTCGAGCAGGTCGTCGAGCGCGGCGATCCCGTCGTACTGGCCGCGCATGACGAGCGTCGGGACGACGATTTTCTCGGGATCGACGAGCGGCAGCTTCGAGCACATGTCCACGTACGTGCCGTTCGGCATCGAGTCGTCGAGCGCGAGGATGGCGTCGGCGAACGCCTCGACGACGCGCTCCTCGGCGCAGCCCGGGTGATCGCGCGCGAAGATCGACCGCACGAACGCACGATCGATCGGACGGCGATTGCGCGACGTGAACTCGGGTAGCTTCTTGCGTCGCTGCTCGAGCGTCGGGGCGCCTTCGCCTGTCCACACGAACGCATCGAGCGCGAGGCGCGCGACGCGTTCGGGATGGCCTTGCGCGAAAAGGGCGGCGCGCAGCGCGCCCGACGAGATGCCGTACGCCAGCACCTGCTCGATGCCGCGCGCCTCGCGCATGTACGTCGTCGCCGCAGCGAGATCGTCCGCGCCATTCGCGACGTCGCACGGGATGTCGCGATGCTTGTCCGAGCGACCGTAGCCCTCCATGTCGACGCTCCAGCACGCGAAGCCGCGTCGCGCGAACCAGTCCATGACCGACGAGTCGGGCCGCCCGGTTACGCTCAGATCGAAGGTCGCCTGCGACGCCATCGACGAGCCGTGAACGAAGAGCACGACCGGCTTGCCGCGCGGCTCGCCGACGAACTTCTCCCATAGGAACAGCCGCACGTCGCCCTTCCGGGCGTGGTGCTCGACACCCTGCACGCGCTCACGCGTGGGCGTGCCCGCACGCGTCCCGTGGCCGTCAGTCGAGTCCTGGTTCGCTTCGTTCATTCGATGTGTGCGCCGGTGTCGTGGATGACTTTCGCCCACAGCGATTTCTCGTTGGCGAAGAACGTGCCGAAGTCGGCGGGCGACGAGCCGACGATCTCGATCCCCGCGTTCGCCATGTACTGCCTGACCGCGGGTTCGCCAAGCACGGCGAGCGTTTCTCGATTCAGCCGCTCGACGACCGGCGCGGGCGTCCCTTTCGGCGCGAAGAGGCCCATCCATACGTACGCTTCGTAGCCCGGCACGCCCGATTCGATGACCGTCGGCACGTCGGGCAGTTGCGGCGAGCGGGTCGCGCCGGTGACCGCAAGTGCGCGGAGCTTACCCGCCTTGATGTGGCCCAGCATGCCCGCCGTGCCGGGAATCGCCATGCTGACGACACCGGCGAGCAGGTCGGTCGTCGCCTGTCCGCTGCCGCGGTAGGGCACGTGATTCATCTTCATGCCGGTGCGCGAGGCGAGCAGCGCGGCGAAGAGGTGTTGGCCGCTGCCGTTGCCCGACGACGCGAAGTTCACCTCGCCCGGATGCGCATTCACGTAGGCGATGAATTGCTGCAGCGTCTTCGCCGGCACCGACGGGTTCACGACGACGACGCCGGGCTCGCGCCCGATCAGCGTGACCGGCGTGAAGTCTCCGACCGGATCGTACGGAAGCTTCGCGTACAGCGTCGCACTGATCGCATTCGTTTGCGAGGCGAGGAGCAGCGTGTAACCGTCCGGCGCGGCTTTCGCCACGATGTCGGTGCCGATCGTCGCCCCCGCGCCGGGCTTGTTCTCGACGACGACCGGTTGTCCAAGCCGCTTGCCGAGCTCCTGGGCGATCAGGCGCATCGGGCCGTCGACCGCACCACCCGGAGAGAACGGGACGACGACGTGGATCGGTCGCGACGGATAGTCGTCGCCGTATGCGCGCGCCGCGAACGACAGCGCGAGCACGGCGACCGCGAGCAGGCGTAACAGGATCAACGCAGCTCCGAGGGGGAAAGAACGGCCGTGCATTGTCGGGGCAACGTCGATCCTCTGTAAAGGACGCGTGTAGGACGCAAAGTAGGACGCCGCTCACAGGCGTACGCGGAATCCGCCGCTCTTCGCGATCGTCTCGATTGCCTACAGTAGCGCGACGCCGCGACACGCCGGGCGATGCGCGTGCCGTTTCTCACCTTCACGGGGGACATTCATGAAGACAATCGTAGGCTCGTTCGACAGCTTCGACGAAGCGAACCAGGTGGCACGCGAACTGATGGACGAAGGTTTTCGCGACAGCGACGTGAGCGTCGTCGCGAGCAACGTTCAAAGCCGCGTGCATAGCGGAACCGGCACGTCGAGCGGCGCGGGGCTCACCGCGCCCCTCGATACGTCGACCGGCGTCGCCGGCACCGGCACGATGCTCGGCACGACGGGTACGCGCACCTCGACGGGGTTCACCAACGACACCGGCACCGGAACGATGCCGGGCATGGCGGCGGACGCGATGCGGCGCGTCGACGCGACGACCACCAACGAGCATTACACACGCAGCGCTGCGGACAATGCGCTGACCGAGGACGGCGCGGGGCTCACCGACCGCGTGCGGGATCGTGACGGCCGTGTCGACGATGCGAGCGGCGCGGCGGCCGGCGCCGTGACCGGCGGCGTGGTCGGCGGTGCAGCGGGTCTTGCCGCCAGCCTCATGGGCCTCGCGATCCCGGGCATCGGTCCGATCATCGCGGCAGGCCCGATCGTGTCTTTGCTCACCGGCGCGGGCGTTGGCGCCGTTGCCGGCGGCTTGATCGGCGGTCTCACCGACATGGGCGTATCGGAATCGGACGCCGAGTACTACGCCGAGGCGGTTCGCCGCGGCGGCGCGCTCGTCACGGTGCGCGCCGACGACGCGCGTGCCGAGCGCGCGGCCGAGATCATGCGCGCGCACGGCGCCGTCGACATCGAGCGGCGTGCCGGGCAGTGGCGCGAGCACGGCTGGACGGGCTTCGACGAGAAGGCGCAGCCGTACACTACAGAGGAGATCGATCGCGAGCGCGATTGGTATCGCGAAGGATCCCAGGGCGTTCTCACCGGGGGTCCGACGACGGCGGGACCGGGGGGCGAGATCGCCGATCGCGGGACCGCTGGCTCGACCGCAGATCCCGGCACGCCGCGTCGTACCGGCGCGCGGACGTACTAGCGGAGGAAGCGGCGGCCCGAGCATGCAGGCCGCCGCTTTTCGTTGATCATGGAGCAACGCTCTCGTAGCGCGGTCGGGGTGTATGACCGGCCGCCCGCGTGGCGTACGCGCAAGGTGATCGTACCCGTGGCGATCTTCGTGGTCGTCGCGATCGCGTACGCGCTCTATTTCCTGCTGTAATCGGGGTCGGAGGAAAAAGCGCGCTTTTTCTTCCGACCGCGAATCACGCGGCGCGGCGCTCCTTCGCCGTCGCCCCGAGCTTCGCGAAGGCGTCGCGAAGTGCCGTGCGCAGCCCTTCCTCGACGACAGGGTGGTAGAACGGCAGCGCCAGCATGTCCGCGATCGTGAGATCGAGTTGACGCGCCCACGCGAGAAGGTGAGCGAGGTGCTCCGCATCGGGGCCGATCATTTCGGCGCCGAGAAACGCTCCGCTGCCGACCTCCGCATACACGTGCAGACGCCCGCGGTTGCGTTGCATGACTCGAGCGCGCCCCTGGTCGTCGAACGACACCGCGCCCGTCACATGCCGCGTTGCTTGCGCCGCGCGATACCCGCCGCCGACGATGGCAATCTGCGGATCGCTGAATACGATACCGAGGCCGGCGCGGCGAACGCCGGGACGAACGTTCGGAAAATGCGCAGCGTTTTCACCCGCGATGCGTCCCTCGTCCGCCGCCTCGTGCAGCAGCGGCACGTCGTCGTTTGCGTCGCCCGCGATGAAGATCGACGAAGGCCCGCATTGCATCGTTTCGCGGTCGAACAGCGGCACGCCGCCCGCGTCGCGGGCAACGCCGGTGTTCTCGAGTCCGAGCCTGGTGACGTTCGGCACGCGTCCGGTGGCCGCGAGCAGATAGTCGAAATGCTCGACGACGAAGTCGCCGCCCTTGCGGTGCCGCACGGCGACGCGATCGCCTTCGCGCCTCACTTCGGCGCCGGGGTCGGTGTCGAGCTCGAATTCCTCACCGAAAATGCGGTGCGCCTCGTCGACGAGCGCGGGATCGGATAGCGGGCCGATGTGTCCACTGCGCCCGAACACCGCGACGCGAACGCCGAGCCGATGCAGTGCCTGACCGAGTTCGAGGCCGATGACGCCGGGGCCGAAGACCGCGACGCTCTCCGGCAAGTCGGTCCACTCGAAGATCGTCTCGTTGGTGACGATGCGATCGCCGAGTGACGCCCACGCCGCCGGGTAGACCGGCGCCGAGCCGGTCGCGATGACCGTCGCTTTCGTCGTGACGGTCGAGTGCTCGCCGACAACGAGCGTGTGCTCGTCCTCGAAACGCGCGTAGCCGACGAGCTTGTCGCTCGCCGGTATGCCGTCGACGCCCTGGACGACGAAGCCGACGAAGCGATCGCGCTCGCTGCGCACGCGCGCCATCACCGCCTTGCCGTCGACCTTCACCTCACCGTCGACGCGCAGGCCGAAGCCGGGAAAGCGCTCCAGCGCGTGCAGCGCTTCCGCCGGCGCGATCAGCAGCTTGCTCGGCATGCAGCCCACGCGCGCGCACGTGGTGCCGTAGACGCCGCCTTCGATGAGCAGCGCCGTGCGGCCGGCGGCCTTCGCGGCGCGGTACGCCGCGAGGCCGGCCGTGCCCGCGCCGATTACTGCGACATCGGTGGAGAAGGTGCGCATGGCATCAGGCCTCGGCCTCCTTGGACCGTCATCTCGATTCGTTTTTTCGCGTGTCGGCCTCCCGCAATCGCGCGCCAACGGGCCCTTCGGGCCTCCGCTCGGCCGTGGGCCTCGCGCGGCGCTCTCATGCGGCCTTCTTCAGGAACGCTTCGAGCTCGTTCGTGCCGCCGACCAAGCGTCCGTTGACGAACACCTGCGGGACGGTTTGCCCACCTGCGATCGCGCCGACCGCCTTCGTACGGATCGTGTGCGGGAGGGGTATCTCGACGAAATCGTAGCCCGCGTCGGCGAGGCGCTGCTTGGCCTTCGCGCAGAACGAGCACCCTTCGCGCGTCAGGATCGCGACCTGGTCGGGCTTTTTCGCCTTCGGATTCACGTAGCGCAGCATCGTGTCGGCGTCGGACACCTTGAACGGGTCGCCCGGTTCCTGCGGCTCGACGAACATCTTCTCGATCGTGCCGTTGCGTACGAGCATCGAGTAACGCCACGAGCGCTTGCCGAAATTCAAGTCGGATTTGTCGACGAGCATACCCATCTTCTCGGTGAATTCGCCGTTGCCGTCGGGGATCAGCACGACATTCTCCGCTTCCTGGTCCTTCGCCCATTCTTCCATGACGAACGGGTCGTTGACCGAGATGCAGACGATCGTGTCGATGCCTTCGTCGCGGAACACGGGCGCGAGCTCGTTGTAGCGGGGCAGGTGCGTCGACGAGCACGTCGGCGTGAAAGCCCCCGGCAGGGAGAAGACGACGACGTTCTTGCCGTCGAAGAGCTCGCGCGTCGTCACGGTCGTCCAGTCGCCGTTGCGACGGATGCGGAACGCGACGTCGGGGACGCGCTTGCCTTCGCGGCTCGCCAGTTTTTCAGCCATTGCAGTCACTCCTCTCGAGTCTTCGATTGATCGGTACCCGTATCGTGGGGTCCCCGAGCCTATAACTCAAGTTTGATTATTGAATCAACACCATAAACTAACGTTATCCGACACGACACATGTTTGAGGAGTGTCGGAGGAGTGTCGGAGGAGTGTCAGAGGAGTGTCGGAGGCGTGTCGGAGGCGTGTCGGAGGAGTGTCGGAGGAGGGCCGCGCAGGGCGATGGTGCCGTAGGACTCATGCAGCGCCCGCCACCGCGCGCTTCTGAGCGCGCCGCACGAAGCGGATGCCGCCGAACGGCGCCGGTTTCGCGATGGCGTAACCCTGCGCATAGTCGACGCCGATCGCGCGGAGCGCGCGCACCGTGTCGCGGTGCTCGACCGACTCGGCGATCGTCCGCTTGCCCATCAGATGGCCGATGCGGTGAATCGCTTCGACCATCGCGTAATCGACCGGGTCGTCGACCATGCCCTTCACGAAGCTGCCGTCGATCTTCAGGTAATCGACCGGCAGATGCTTGAGGTAAGTGAACGACGAGACGCCGACGCCGAAATCGTCGAGCGCGAACCGGCAGCCGAGCGCGCGCAACGTGCTCATGAACTCGGTCGCCTTCGCCAGCGACGCGACCGCCGTCGTCTCGGTGATCTCGAAGCACACGCTCGCGTGCGGCACGCCGGCGCGCCCGAACTCCGCCTGCACGAATTCGAGGAAGCCGTCGTCGCCGATCGAAGCACCCGACACGTTGATCGCGAACACGCCGAGCGGCGACGACGCGGAATCGAGCTGCCTCGCGATCGTCGCGAACGCCGAGCGGATCACAAAGCGGTCGATCGCCGGCATCAGGTGATACCGTTCCGCTGCGGGGATGAACGCCGTCGGCGACACCAGACGTCCGTCGTCGTCGCGCAGGCGCAGCAGGATCTCGACGTAAGGGGCGAACTCGTCGTTGCCGGACGTGCCTTCGACCGGTTGCGCATAGAGACAGAACCGGTCATCGGCGAGCGCGTGGTGAATGCGGTTCACCCATTCCATCTCACCCTTGCGCAACGTCACTTCGTCGCTCTCGGGGCTGTACACCTGCACCCGATTGCGGCCTTTGTCCTTCGCCATGTAGCACGCGGCGTCCGCTGCCGCCAGCACGCCTGCGAGCGTGTGCGGACCGCCGGCGATGTCGACGACGCCGATGCTCGCCCCGATCTTGAATGGGCGCTGGTTCCACACGAACGGGTATTCGCCGATTGCGGTGCGCAGCCCTTCGGCGATCGCGAGCGCCGGCGCAGGTGCGCAATGCTCGAGGAGCACGCCGAACTCGTCGCCGCCGAGGCGCGCCAGCGTGTCGCCTTCGCGCAGCCGCGGCCGCAGCAGCGCGCCGATCTGGCGCAGCAATTCGTCGCCGGCGGCGTGCCCGCTGGTGTCGTTGACGACCTTGAACTCGTCGAGGTCGATGTACAGGATCGCGTGCTGGTTCGACCCGTACTGGCTCTCGACGAGCGCCATCGTGACCCGCCGCTCGAACTCGCGCCGGTTGAGCAGGCCGGTCAGCGGGTCGTGGCTCGCGAGATGCGCAAGGCGCATCGCGTATTGCCGCTCGCGGCTCATGTCGTGGAACACCAGCACGACGCCGACGATCGCTCGTCCATGATCGCGAATCGGTGCGGCGGCAAAGTCGATGGCGATCGGCGCGTCGTGGCGGCGGCGCAACGACACGTTGCCGTCGGACTGCACCGTCGCGCTTTCGCGAAACGCGCGCGCGACGGGATCGGGCACGTCGACGCCGGTCGCTTCGTCGACGACGCCGAATACGCGGGTCAAGGGAATGCGGCGAGCCTCCGCCGCCGACCAACCCGTGAGGCGCTCGGCCACCGGGTTCATGTACTCGACGTTGCCGAAAAGATCGACCGTGATGACCGCATCGGCGATCGACGCGAGCGTAACCTCGGCGCGCTCCTTTTCCTCGCGCGTCTCGCGCTCGGCCTGCTTGCGATCCGAGATGTCGGCGATCGATCCCGCCGTTCGCTGCGGCTTCCCACCCTCGCCGAACACCGAGCGTCCGCGCATGCGAAACCAGCGAAACGTCTGGTCGGCAGTACGCAACCGGAACTCGATGTCGAAGGGCTCGCCGTTCGCGAGATGGCGTCGCAGCGCCGCGAGGGTGGCGAGGCGGTCGTCGTGGTGCACGCGACGCACGAACGACGCCGCGGTTTCGCGCAACGTGCCGGGCGCGTAGCCGACGAGCTCCTCGAAGCGAGGCGACACGTAGAGCTCGCGCTGATCGAAGCGCCAGTCGAAGATCCCGTCGTTCGTGCCGCTGATGACGTAGTCGTAGCGCTGCTGGCTGGCGCGTAGCGCGGCCAGGTACGTGTCCTCCTTGCGCACCAGCCGATGCGTGCGCAATGCGGCGACCGCGACGAGCGCAAGCGCGATCACGAGCGTTGCGAACGTCAGCACGAATTCGACGCCGCGCGAGGCTTGCGCGAGCGTCGCCGAGAACGCGCGCTCGACGACGGTGAGCTCGCGGTCGAGCGTGCGGATCGCCACGAGCGCAGGCTGCAGGTCGGACGCCTGGCCGCGGCCGCCGCGCACCGCCGCGTGGATCTCCTGCGCGTGCTCGTCGACCTGCGCGAAGAGCGCATCCGCGCGCGTCCACAACGCGATCGCCTGCGTCATGAACGCCATGCGTCGAAAGCGCCGGAACAGGTCGATCATGCCTTCGATATCCGCGGGGTGGTTGCGTGCGGCAAGCAAGCCGCGGCGCGCCTTCGCAAAATCGGGAAACGGCTTGTCGAGCTCGATGCGCGCATTGCGCGCGCCGGTCAGCACGCTTGCTTCCTCGACGTAGCGATCGAAGTGATCCTCGTTACGCGTCTGCGCGTATTGCTCGAGCGCCTCGACGGCCGCCTTCTGGGCATTCGACCACACGCTCTCAGCGCCGATGTACGCGCGAACGCCGCGCATCACCGAGAGGCTCGCGCTGCCCAGCACGAGCAGCAGCACGACGATCGCCACGAACGGCCAGACGAGCCGCAGCACGCGAAAGACCGAGGGATGACGGGTTGTCGGCGTGATGTTGTGCATGACAGGCGCGTACGTTTGCGTTCGACGCGCGGCGAGCGGGTGGCAAAAAAGCAAGCGATGGACCACGACGACGCATTGGGCGCGTCATTTGCTTTGACGGGCGGCAATGGCTTAGAGGGAGCGCTACTCGATGACAAGTAAGACCGGGATCGCAATGCCGGTACCCGTCGACGGCGGCGGCTGTATATGAAATGCCGAATGTGCAGCCGGCCGCTGACCCGCGTCGGCAGGCTGTGCCGCGAATGCGAACACGAAGTCGCGCGGCTGCGACAGGGCGCGCCTGCGCTCGACGGCGTCGAGATGATCGTCCCCCAATCGCGCAACACCGAACGGACGCCGAAGCGGCTGCGGTTACGCGCGCGCAACGTCGTCGTGCTCGCCTTCTGCGCGGGAATCCTCGGCGCCGCTGCGTTGCGCTTCGCGTTCGACTACGAGCACCACGCGCCGACGCGCTCGATCATGCTCGATGGGGCCTGGCCGAGGCCGCCGGCCGCGAGCAGCCGCGAAGCGCAGCGCGCCGCCGTTACGCCGCGTTGATCCAGCCGTTGACGGTGAAGCGCGCGTCTTCGAACGCGCGCGAAGGCACGCGTACCGTCGTGACCTCGTGCATCGTCTTCGCCCAGAAGAACACGATGCGGTTGTGCACCGGCTCGACGACGTGGAACGTTTCCGCGCGGGCGAGCTTGCCGTTCCGGACCACGTCGTCGTAGACGCGCAGGTCGCCGCCGCTGAACACTTTCGGTCCGCGCTGGAAGTAATAGACGTACGTCAATACGCGCTTTTGCGCCATCGTGCCGGCGTCGGTATGCACGTGGAAGAAGCTCCCATCGACGCTTGCCGTGACCTGCGCTTCCACGGTGCCGATCGGTGACGCCGGCAGGCGCAGGCGTGCGACGACCGCCGGTGCGAGCGAACGCACCTTGTCGACCACCGGCGCAACCAGCGACGACGGCGGATTCAGCACCAGCGATTGGCGGTAGTCGGCGCGCGCATCGTGAGTTGCAGACGGAACGAATGCGCGCTGTTGCGCGAGCACCCCGGCGAGCAGCGCGTGCCACTCCGGCTCGGGCAGGAAGTCGTCGATGACGACGACGGCGTGGCGGACGATGCGCTGGGGGGCCTGCGAAGCGGCGGACGACTGCACGAGACGGAAAAACGGCGACGGGCGACGGCGAGGGCGTATTGTATGCGCGCGGCTTGCCTCCGAGATGCCGCGTCCCCAAGTTCAAAAGACGTCGCCGGCCACGCGGCGCCTCCCGATGTCACCCGTCACCACCGCGCTCATCGTCGCCAACGTCGCGATTTACCTGCTGCAGGGGCTCGTGCCGCAGCTCGTCGTGCCGTTCGCGCTCTGGCCGCTCGCCTCGAGCGCCAACGGCGGCGCGCCGTTCGCGCCTTGGCAGCTTTTCACGTACGCGTTCCTGCACGGCGGCCTGCTCCACCTGTTCTTCAACATGTTCGCGCTCTACATGTTCGGCAGCGCGATCGAGCAGGTCTTCGGCACGCGCCGGTACATCGTCTTCTACTTCGTGTCCGTGCTCTCGGCGGCGATCACCCAACTGATCGTCGCCGCGCTCACGGAGGGGATCTATCCGACGATCGGCGCATCGGGCGCCGTGTTCGGCCTGCTCCTCGCGTACGGGATGTACTTCCCGCACAACCGCGTCATGCTGCTGTTTCCGCCGATCCCGATGCGTGCGCGCGTATTCGTCGTCGTGTATGCGGTGCTCGAGCTCTTCCTCGGCGTCACCGGATCGCAGCCGGGCGTCGCGCACTTCGCGCACCTCGGCGGGATGGCCGGCGCGTGGCTCCTGATGCGGTTCTGGCGCGGTGGCGTTCGTCGGCCGCTGCGTTGACACGCGAAGAGCGCTCGCGCAAAGTGTGTGCAGGGGATCGCGAAGCGCACCGCCCGCGCTTGGCCGTTGCCCGAATGGCAGAGAATTTGCAAGAATACGATCATTGCCGGTTGCAGCAACAAGCCCGCAGCGAGATCGCAACGCTGCAACCGCCGCCGCGAAGCGCATGGAGGCGCGCAATGAAATCCATCCTCGATCCGACCTTTCGTTACACCTCGAGTGCGAACACCGACCTGCGCAAGACGTTCGCGCGCATTCGGCGTGAATCGCGCCGTCAGGCGCAGGGGGCCACGGGGCGCGAGGAAGCCGACGCGGTGAAGAAGGTCACGCCGATCTTCCGCGGCCAGCGTCCGGCCGCCTGAGCCGCGACGCCGAAAGCCCCCATCGACCGCGGATTCGCGGACGTTTCCTTTCGGCAATACCGTTCGCCGTCACCGGAAAAAATTGCCGGGCCGCGATTCCCTGCGGCGTCGCGGCGTGGTAAAACGACGCCGCGAAGTGTCGGGGAGTCGCGATGCACGGCGTGCACTGTCGCTACGGATGCTCGATCCTTCCGCCGGATCTGCTGCGGCGAATCGCGCAGCACGGTGATCGCCGCCAGCGCGAGGCGGCGCTCGACACGCTCGGGCTCGACCAAACGCTGCGCCTCGGCCGCGCGACACTGCAACTGCTCAATCCCCCCGGGCATCGCGGCCTGTTCGGCCTCGCCGGCGCGCAGAAGCAGCGCACGATCTACGATGCGCACGGTACGGAGACGCTTCCCGGCCGGGTCGTGCGCAACGAAGGCGACGCCGGCGCGAAGGACGCCGAAGTCGACGAGGCGTACGACGGCCTCGGCGCGACGTTCGATTTCTTTGCCGAGGTGTTCGACCGCAACTCGATCGACGACGAGGGCCTGCATCTCGATGCGACCGTGCACTACGGCCGCCGCTACGACAATGCGTTCTGGAACGGCCGCCAGATGGTGTTCGGCGACGGTGATGGCGATCTCTTCAACCGCTTCACGATTTCACTCGACGTCATCGCGCACGAGCTCGCTCACGGCGTGACGGGCGACGAGGCGCAGCTCGTCTACCTCGGCCAGGCGGGTGCGCTGAACGAGTCGCTGTCGGACGTCTTCGGCTCGCTCGTCAAGCAGTATTCGCGCAACCAGTCCGCCGAGCAGGCCGACTGGCTGATCGGCGAGGGGCTTTTCACCGCGAAGGTCCACGGCGTCGCGCTGCGGTCGCTGAAGGCGCCGGGCACCGCGTTCGACGATGCGCTGCTCGGGCGCGACCCGCAGCCGGCGGCGATGAGCGGCTACGTCAGGACGACGTCGGACAACGGCGGCGTCCACACCAATTCCGGCATTCCGAATCACGCGTTCTATCTCACCGCGGTCGCGCTCGGCGGTTTCGCGTGGGAGAAGGCCGGACGCATCTGGTACGAGACGCTGCGCGATCGGCGATTGAAGCAGAACGCGACGTTTCGGCAGTTCGCACGCCTCACCGTTCAGAACGCCGAGCACGCGTACGGCGCGCACGAGCGCGACGCGGTCGCCGCCGCGTGGGCCGAGGTGGGCATCCGGGCCCGCGGCTGAATGCGCATCGACTTTCGCATGGAAGGCGGGTTCGCGGCGCTGCCCGGCCTGGCCACGCCGTTGACGATCGAGTGCGATTCGCTGCCCCCGGACAAGCAGGCGCAATGGCGCGCGCTGCTGCAGCGCGCGAACTTCTTCGCGCGACCGGAAGACGCGAAATCTCCGCCGCAGCCGGACGCGCGCACCTACACCATCCTCGTCGACGACGGCGCGAACTGCCGAAGCATCACCGTGCACGAGCCGATCGGGGATCCGGGGCTGCGCCGTTTGGTGGAGGCGTTGCGCGAGCGCGCCGCCGCGGCGCGCGCGAGGCGATGAGGCGCTCGTTCTTCGCAGCCGTCGTCGCCTGGACGCTCCTCGCCGGCTGCGCGAACGTCCCGTCGCCGGCGATCGTCGGCAAGCCGTTGCCCGAGTTCTTCGACGAGCTCAAGGCCGAGCTTCGCGCGGTGCATTGGCGCATGCGCAGCACCCATCCGGCGTGCGGCACGAACGATTTGCGCGAAATCGATCTGCGCAACGCGCAGGTGACCCTCGAGCTCTCGCGCATCGGCAGCGTCGACGTCGACGGACAGGTGCGCCTCGTCGCCATTCCGCTTGGAGCGCTCGCGGGGGTGCCGTCGTTCTCCGCGAGTGCCGGGCGCAAGTGGACGCACGAGATCGCGCTCAAGTTCGACGTGACCGGCCCCTCGCGCGTCTATGACATCGGCGCGCCGACGAGCGAGGGTGGCGCCGTCTCGCGCAGCGTGAACGAGGCGATCGACGCCTTCATGGGCTCGAGCGCCGACGAGCCGTGCGTGCGCCTGACGTCGCTGCGGCTCACGCTGATCATCGACGTCGAGCGCGGGGCGGGCGGCGGCTTCCGGCTGATCGTGCCGGCGGCCGAGCTTGGCCTCGACCTCGCGCGCCGCGACGTCAACACGCTGACGCTGCATTGGGACAAGGTCGTCTCGAACGCGGTCAGGTAGCGCG
The DNA here is from genome assembly GCA_035718935.1 of Casimicrobiaceae bacterium. Taxonomy (GTDB): domain Bacteria; phylum Pseudomonadota; class Gammaproteobacteria; order Burkholderiales; family Casimicrobiaceae; genus VBCG01. The sequence goes on along the minus strand of DASTGT010000082.1, from coordinate 103,910 downwards.
CTGCCCGTTTCCGACCAGCAGCGCCTCCAGCGACGCGAGCGTCGCCGCATCGTCGACGGCGTGCCCGGGCAGGCGACGCACGAATCGCGGCGCGCGCAGCGCGAGCCCCGATTTGTGGCGCGACGAGCGCTCGATCGCGTCGAACGCGATCTCGCAGACCAGCGTGGGCGTGACACCGCGCACCGGTCCGAACCGCTCGCTCGTCGTGCGCCGCACGATCGCCTCGAGCGCGGCGCGCTCGTCGTCGGCGTCGATGTCGAGCTTGGCGATCGGCGTCAGTCGCCGCGTCCCGTCTCGCTCGTCCCAGACGGCGAACGTGTACTTGCCGAGCCGGTAGCCTTTCGGCATCGCGCGCTCGGCGTAGATCAGCACCGCGGCGATGCAGCGTGGCGCGGGCGCGTCTGCAACGACGGCTTGCGGCGGCACGGCCGCTACGGTTACCTCGACAGGATCGCCGCCGGCCAGGCTCGCCAGCGCCCGCGCGACGAGCGCAGCGGTCACCGGCGAACGAAACGTGCCCGCAACGAGGTGCGTGTGGACGATGCGCGCCGGGACGTCGAGCACGCGCCAGTCGGCGACCAGGCGCGCCGCCACTTCGTCTGGCGCAAGGTCCGCCAGCGGAAGCACGCGCTCGCGCAGCCACGACGCGAGCGGTGGCGGGGCGGCGGCGGCGGAAACCGGCAGCACCAGGGCAATCGTCTCGACGAGGTTGCCGGCTTTCCGGTGACCGGCGTCGAACAGCCAGCGCGGCAGCCCGCATGCGCGTAACGCCACCTCACGCAATTTCGCGCGGCTTATCGCCCGGGGCGGTCGGCCGCCGCCGAGGAGCCAGGTCGCTGCCGTTGCCTCCTCGGCGTCGACCTCGCGCAGGTAGGCACCAAGCCGCGCGAGCCGTTCGGCCTCGTCCGGCATGTCGGCGAGTTCCTCGCAAAGTCGAGCGAAGCGTTCCACGGTCAGCGCAAAGGCGCGACGCCTCTACGTCTCGGGCTCGCCTTCGTCGGCGAATTCGGTCGCGAGCGCGTCCGCCTCGAGACCACGCTCGCGCAGCCACCGCACGACGATCGACGCATCCCCGTGCGTCACCCGCACGCGCGAAGCGCCTGTGGCGTCGATCGCGCATTCGAGGCCCGGCCAATCGACGTGGTCCGACAACACGAAACCGCGGTCGACGCCGCGGCGGCGTCGCGCCGCGCGCACCTGCATCCACCCCGACGCGAAGGCCGTCGAAAAGTCCCCGAAGCGACGCAGCCACGGCGTGCCGGCCGCCGAGGGCGGCGCAAGCACGAGGGCGTGCGCGGCGAGCTTTGGCGGCAGCGCGCTCGCGTGCACGATGGGCGGAAGCGCGACGCCCGACGCGCGGTACGCATCGTTGAGCGCGAGCATGGCGCCGTGGCAGGCGAGGGAGCCGATCGCCTCCGCACCGAGCTTGGCGACGAGCGCCGCGATCCGCTGCGCCTTGCCGAACGCGTAGCAGAACAGCAGGCTGGTGCGGCCCGCCGCCGCGTTGGCGCGCCACCATTGCGCGATTTCCGCCGCGACGACGGCGGGATCGCGCCATCGGTAGATCGGCAGGCCGAACGTCGACTCGGTGACGAAGGCGTGCGCACGCAGCGGCTCGAACGGGGTGCAGGTCGGGTCGTCTTGCAACTTGTAGTCGCCCGAGACGACCCAGACCTCCCCGCGATGCTCGATGCGCACCTGCGCGGAGCCGAGCACGTGACCTGCGGGGTGCAGCGAAACCGTGACCCCGCCGTGCACGACGCGCTCCCCGTACCCTACGGTGTCGATCGTTGCGTCGGGCAGGCGCGCGCGCAGCACGCGCTCGCCTTCGCGCGCCGCGAGGTAATGCGCGCTGCCCGGTCGCGCGTGGTCGCCGTGCGCGTGCGTGACGACGGCGCGGGGCACCGGCCGCCAGGGATCGATGTAGAAGTCGCCGAGCGGGCAATAGAGTCCCTCGGGTCGCGCTTCGATCAGGTCCATGCCGCCCCGCCGGTCCTACACGTTTTCGCGCGTTGCACCGATACCGCGCGCGCAGTGGGGCGACGACACTCGGCCTGTTCGTCGCACCGGACGCGCCCCTTCGCTTCCATGCGTGAAAGACTCCTCAATCGCACGACGCTCGACGTCCTGCTCGTCGTTCTGCTGATCGTCTGGTCGATCCAGCCGACGCTGTTCTAGCAGTCTCGGGTGCAGGCGGCGACGCGCACAGTCGCCAGCACCGGGTTGTGATCCGACGATGTGACCGGAACGGCCGACGCGCTCGTCGTCACGAGTCCCCGTACGTAGATGCGATCCACCTGATGCCCGAAAAAGCGGGTGCGTCGATCCGTCGGCATCGAAACTTCGGTCAACCCGAGTCGTCCCGCGACCTCGCGCAGCGCGTCCTCGCGCCCCTGCGTCCAGGTGTTGAAATCACCGGCGAGAATCAGCGGTCCGGCGTGTGCGCGCAACGCGTCAGCAAGCGCGTCGAGTTGCGCGCGGTAGGCAGGCAGCGAGACCGAGAAGTTGATGGCGTGAACGTTCGCCACGGCGAGCCGTTCCAAGCGCCCGCGAAGCGCGAACCACGAGACGACGGCGGATTTGGGGATTCTGAGGAGCGGCTCGAGGGCGCGCGTCGTGCACGTCGCGGCGGGCGGCACGCGCGCGGCGGTGACGACCCCGACGTCGCGGCCGGCATAGGTGAAGGAACTGGCCATGATCCAGTCAAGACCCTGGCGGTCGATCAGGTCGCGCAGCGTAGGGTCGAGGACCGCTTCCTGCAACAGCAGCAGATCGGCGCGCCGCGACAACGCCTGCAGATCGCGCGGCCAGCCGGCGTCGGCCTGTTTGTGGATGTTCCAGGTGAAGACGCGAATCGCGTCCGGATCGAGTGCACCCGGGCGTGCGTGCGACGCTTGCGATTCCAAGCCACCGATGGGGCACGCGAGGACGCGGACGGCGACGCCTTCCGGCGTGCGCACGATCGCACGCGGCTCGGACGTCAGCGTGACGCAACCGGCGAGCGCGAAGGCGAGCGCCGACGCGCCTAGCGACCGAAGAAGCAATTCAAGGAATGCGCGCCGCCCGAAGCGGCCGCGCGAGACGGGATTCCCCGACCTGCCGAGGAATCCCCGGCGTCGGTGTCAGTCGCCGCTTCGCATCAGGCGACCGAGGACGTAACCGATTGCTGCCGCGACGCCGATCGCCATGATCGGCCGCGACGTGACCGTGTCGGTCAGCGTGTCCATCAACGCCGCGTTGCGGTCGCGCAACTGCGTCGCCTTGTCCGCAGCCCAATCGAGACCCGCCCTCGCCGATTGCGCCGCCGTATCGACGCTTCGCCTGGCCGAATCCGTTACCTTGTCGACGCTCGACGACGCTGCCTGCGAGGCGCGGTCCAGGTAATCCTGCGCACGGTCGGTCGCGTCCTGCACGCGCGCCTTGCCGGTGCTTTCCAACTTCGCGGTGGTTTCTGACATGGTCTTCTCCGTAGATCGCCGTCGCGGCGCTGATCGAGGATGCGCGATTCGGAGTCGCGCCGTTATCGGACGCACCCGTCATCGGGCGTAGGCATTCGACCGACATACCCGCGACGCGCGATGGCGTGACGGCCGAACCCGTCTCGAACTTCACCGCGCGGGCTGTCTCCAAGCGGGCATGACAGCCGAAATCATCATCGGAACGTACGATTCGCGCGAGGAAGCCGACGCGGCGCGCGAGCGACTGGTTCACGACGGCGTCGCCGCCGATGCGATCCACGTCGAATGCGGTCCTCGGGCCGGCCAGGTGCCGCTTTCGCCAGGCGACCGCTTCGCGATGCGCGAAGTCGACGAGCCGCGTCCCGAGGAACGCGGGCTCGCCGGCTTCATCGGCCGCATGTTCAGCGGCGCGCTGATCGACGACGGGAAGATCGAGCAGTACACCGAGGCGCTTCGCGGCGGTCGCTGCCTGCTGGCCGTGCGCTACGCGTCCGAGCACGAGCGCAAGATCGCCGCGGCGGTTCTCGCGCCGCGCGTGCCGCAGGTCTACTCGCTGCCCAATGCGCCGACGGCGTGGAACGAGGCCCGCACGAACGATCCGCCGAGCATCGGCGGCGTCGATCACGATCCCGCGCGCCCGAAGGGACTTTTGACCGACGCCGAGGGCATCTCCGCCGACGCCGACGTCGATCGACTCTCGCAGGCGCGCCGCACCCCTCGCGCCGGCTAGGTCGCGGCGTTCGCCAGCGCCCGCCGCGCGCGTTCTGCGCACTATGCGTCGTGCGATGCCACGCGTATCCTCGCCGTATATCCGTCGTCGTGAGGACTGTGTCATGCCGCTACGTTCCCTGCGCTCGATCGTCGCCGGACGTCCCCCTGTCGAAGCGGCGTCGATCACGACGGTCGTCGAGGCCGCGCGCTTGATGCAGCGCGAAAACGTCGGCGCCGTGCTCGTCGTCGACCATGCGCGGCTCGTCGGGATTTTCACCGAGCGCGACGCGCTGTTTCGCGTCCTCGCCGATGGCCGCGACCCGCACGCGACGCGACTTGCCGAAGTCATGACGCCGCGCCCGCAGACCATCCACCCGGACGAGCCGTTCGTGCGCGCGCTGCGGATGATGCACGAGGGCAAGTTCCGCCACCTGCCAGTCGTCGAGTTCGATCGTCCGCTCGGCGTGGTGTCGGTGCGCGACGCGCTCGACGAGGATCTGCACGAGCTGCGCGTCGACCTCGAGCAGCGCGAAACGATGGGCGAGTAGCGTGCGCGCGCTCGGCCTCGCGGTGGTCGTGGTGACGGCACTTGGCGTCGCGGTCGACGGGACCGCCCACGACTTGCCGCTGCAACCGCTCGTTCCAACGACCGTGGCGTATCACTGGCAGTTCTTGGTGCCGCAATGGGTCGTCGAGCATCGCGTCGTACGCGCGCCTGCGTCGCTCGAATGGGACGCAGCCCGCGTCGGCTACGCGCTGCCCGAATTCGCGTTCGTCTCGCGCAGGATCGGCTCGCTGCCGCACTTCGAGTGCAAATACGTCGACTTCTGGCTGCCCAACACGTGCACGACGACGTGGCGCGACGTTTACGTCGACGTGCCGGTGGCGAGCATCGGGTACGACCGCCTCGACGTGGACGTACCGCGCTGGGAGACGCCGGGGGACGCCACGATCGTCGACGTGCCGCATCTCGAGTGGAAACCGGCGGCGCTCGACGTCACGCTCCCGGCGCTCGCGAGGCCGGCGTGCGCGCCGGACGCCGATCAACGCTGTCCGCGCTGAGCGGCGGCCAATACCAAGGAGACCCGATGTCCTCGCATGTCTACAAGCTGATCGAACTCGTCGGCACGTCGCCGACGAGCACCGACGACGCGATTCGCAACGCCATTCAGAAGGCGGCGGTCACCGTGAAGCACATCGACTGGTACCAGGTCGTCGAGTCGCGCGGCCACGTGCACGACGGTCGGATCGCCCATTTCCAGGTGTCGCTGAAGGTCGGCTTCCGCATCGAGGACGAGTAACGACGAAATAGGGTCGGAATCGACTTTTCCAGAAATCGAGTCCCTATTTTCCGGGCGGTCTCGCTCCGACCGCTACACGAGAAGCTTCTTGAGCATCTCGGGATTGCTGATGATCGCCTTGCGGCGCTCGGGCGGCGCATCGAAGAGCGCGGCGGGCGGCGAAGATTCAAGTCGCGCGCGCAGGCCCTCCGCGCAGCGGGCGTCGAAGGCGACGGCGCTTCGCTCGGGCGTGCTCGTGCCCATCGAGAAGCACGCATCGCCGAGCTTCGCGTTCAGCGGCCGGATGATGTCGTCGACGATCGCCTGGCTTCCGTTGCCCGCGCGCATCTCGACGTCGTAGACGCGCGGCGACCCCGCCGCTTGCATCCGCGCGCCGATCACGGCAGGCAGCGCGACGATCTCTCGCAGCAGCGCGTCCGCCGCGTCGTCGGGTAAGCCGGCCAACGCGAGCGAAGTCTTGCGACCGCGCACCGGCACGTGCGCGAGGAAGAAATCGCGGCTGAAGCTGTCGGCGACTTTCGTGCCTGCCACGCGCAGTGCCGCTTCCTCGCTTGCGTAGCTGCCGAGGCCCTTCGGCAACGCGCTGTCGAAGTAGATCTCCTCGCCGCTCGCGCGGTCGGTGCATTTGACCGTCCAGGATGCGAGCGCGTACTTGGTGATGACGAGGCCCGACGCTTCGAGCTTCGTCGACAGCCTGCGCATCGTCATCTCGCCGGTGACGACGAAATCCGCGTCCTGCGCGCTCGCACCCTCGGCGGTTTCCTGCCACGTGCGAAAGCCGAACGAGCGGACGCGCTCCTTCACGATGTTCTCGGCGATCGGCGAGGGCACGCCGCCCGCCGCGCCTTCGCCGCGCACGCTGATGCGCACCGCGATGCGCGGATCGCCGCTCGCGCGGATCCACTGGATCCGCTCGTCGCGTGACATGCGATCGAGCGTGCGGCGAATCGCGTCGACGTTGACGACGGCCTGCGTAGTCACCGACATGAGCCCGTCCTTGCCCACCTGCGGCGCGCCTTCCTGCACGATGCTGCCGACGTAATCGCCGCTTTGCGCGAGCAGGTGCGTCTGCAGCAGCGCGTAATGACTGGCGACCGACTGCCGGTCGAGCATCATGCGCAATGCCTTGACGACGAGCTGTTGCTGCGAGTCGCGGCGCACGTCGGATTGCAACAGCGAGCGGTCGTTCGCGTAGCGCGGACTGCTGGGATCCGCATAGCCGACCGCGGTGATGACGAGCGTGCCGGGCTCGGTCGGCGGCGTAGCGCCGGGCGGCGATGATTTCGTCGGGCTCTCGACGGGCGTCGTGTTCGAGGATTGCGCGCCGCTCTGCGCTCGCTTCGTCGCCGCTGTCGTCGGCGCGGCCGTCGCGGCCACCGCCTCCTGCGACGTAGCATCCGGCGTGACGACGTTCGCCGCGGGCGCAGGCTTGGCGGAAGCGACGACGCTTCGCGCCTCCCCGCTTGCGCCCGACCACGTCCGCCATACGCTGGCGATGGCGGCGATGCCGATCACCCCCAGCACCGCGACGACCGCCATCGCCGTGCGCTGACGATGCGCGGACGGCGCGACGACCGGCGGCGAAGAGGTGGCGATCGGCGCTGCAGTGGATGGCGGCGCCGATGCGGGGGCGACGGTCGCGCTCGACGGTGTGAGCGGCGCGACGTTCGGCGCCGTCGCATCGGCATCGGCGGCGTACGTGGCGACGCGTGCCGCATCGGCGAGCGCGCGCGAGAATTCGGCAGCCGTCTGGAAGCGCGCTTCGGGCCGCTTCGCCAGCGCCTTTTTCACGACCGCATCGATGGCAGGCGGCAGCTGGACGTTGAGCGTCGACGGCGCCAGCGGCTCTTCCTTCAGCACCTTTTGCATCGTCGTCGCCGTCGAGCCGGCGAACGGCCGCTCGCCCGTGAGGAACTGATACAGGATGACGCCGGCGGCGAAGAGGTCGGCACGGCCGTCGACCGGCAGGCCCATGATCTGCTCGGGCGACATGTAATTCGGCGTGCCGACGACGGTGCCGACCTGCGTCAGATGCGACGTATCGACGTGCGCGATGCCGAAGTCGGCGACCTTCACCGTGCCGTCGTCCTGCACGAAGATGTTCGCCGGCTTGATGTCGCGATGCACGACGCCGCGCGCGTGCGAGTAATCGAGTGCCGAGAGGATCTGCGTCATGATCCGCACGACGTCGGGGAGCCGGAAGCGCTCGTCGGCGGCAAAGCGCTCGCGCAGCTCGTGTCCCTCGACGAACTCCATCGCGATGTACGACGTGCCGGCGTCCTCGTCGAACTCGTAGATCGCGACGATGTTCGGATGCGACAGCCGGCCGGCCGCCTGCGCTTCGCGCCGAAAGCGCGCGAGCATGTCCGCGGCGCGCTCGCCGTCGAGCTGGTCGGGGCGGATCGTCTTCAGCGCGACGCGCCGCTTGATCTGCGGGTCGTACGCCTCGTAGACGACGCCCATCGCGCCGCGCGCCAACTCGCGGCGGATCTCGTATTTGCCGAGGCGCTCGATCATGACACGGCGCTCACGCGTCGGCCTCCTTGGCAGTTCGGCGGTATGCGCCGGTCCGAGCGTCGGCCTCCCGGCACTCGCGCGTCGTCGGGCCCTTCGGGCCTCCGCTCGGCTTCGCCTCGCGCGCCGCGCTCATGCCTACTTGTACTTGCTGTCGATGTCCCAGACGGACTTCTGAACGAGTCGCTGCACCATCGTGTCGAGCGACACGCCGCCCTCCTGCGACTGCGACACGCCGAGGACCGACGACGACTTGGCGCCGACTTCCATCTTCTCCTCGGTGTAGCCCTGCGCGACCTGCTCGGTGGTCTCGGCGTTGATGATCTTGTAGCGCATGCCGATGATCCATACGCCGGTCGATTCACCGGTGTGCACCGAGCCGACCGCCGCCTGGCCGACCGCGCCCGCGCGCGCGCCACCCCACGATCCGCTGAACGCCCCGAGCGCGCCGGCGATGTTGCCGATCGCGCGGCCGTCGAAACCCTGCTGCGCGGCTGCCACCTGCTCGGCCTTCAGAATGTCGAATTTGACGACGTACTTCGTGCTCTTGAGCTTGCCCATTCCGAGGAACTTGCGCGCGGCCTGCGGATCGCCGAGGTTGTAGGCGAGCTGGAACTCGTTCAGGAGCGGGCCGAGGTTCGAGCGCTCGAGCACGGGGAAATTGGCGTTCGACATCTCGAGCTCGCCGAAGTCGGCGATGTTGTTCGCCGTGAACTTCTGCATGAACGTCGCGTTGTTGCTCTTGATCTCGCCCGGGATGACGATGACCGCGGGCCCCTTCCGGGCCTTGTTCACGTACTCGACGGGCCTGTACAGCGCCTGATCGGCCGAATCGTTGGCGCGCTGCGACGTGTCGCTGCCGGCAGTCGGCGACGGATTGCCGAACGTGGGCTGCGCGAGGAGCGGGGCGCTGCACAGCGCGATGACGACGCCGGCGAGCGGCGGGGCGAGACGGGCAAGACGCTTCGACATGACGTTCACTCCGGTTGACGTTGTTTCGTTGGGGCGCGCGTCGCGCCCCGTTCTCGTTTTACCTGGCGCGCGCGGCGTTGCGGCAATAGTCGCCGTAGAGCTTCGCGACGACCTCGTCGGCCTGCTCGTCGACGAGCGTCTGGGCCATGCGGCGCACGTCGGCGCCGGCGTACGAGCTCGCCGTCGCCTGCGCATCGGAGATCACGCGGCCGTTGCTCGCAGTCAGCGTGAATCCCATGTTCAGCGAAACCTGGTTCACCGCCATCATCGGATTGCGCGTCGTTTCCGCGGAGATCAGCCCCCTCAAGACGAAGCTCGCGCCGAGCTTGCGCGACGCGGCGAGTGCCGCGTCCGGATCGTTTCGGAAGTACGCGTCGATCTCCGCCTGCGCGATCTGCCGCTTGATCTGCTCGGGCGTGTACGTGCGCAAGCCGAGCGCCTGCAGGCGGCGGTTGATCGCCTGGTAGTGCGGGCCGTAGTTCTCCTGGCGCGCCTCGACGACGCCGTTCGACTGGCGTTCGCCGATGACGACCATGATCTTCTTGTTCAGCAGGTCGCGGCGGCACTCGACCGCCAGGTGCTCGGCGATCCGCTGGTCGCGCGCCGCGGCCTCGCGCTCTTCGCTGTCGTCGGGGTTCGAGAAGCGGAAGCCCTGCGCCAACGCGCCGACGCTTGCGAAAAGCGCCACGAGCAACGACATCGAGAGAACGCGGCGCATCGGCGTAAGCGATCGAAAGCGATCGGCAAGATTAGCCGAGCCGCTGGGCGAAATCCATCGCTCCGCCCGGACGGCCGCCGGGCGGCCGCGGAACGGATGCAACAATGGGACAATCGGTCGTATCGCCGCTCCTCCGACACTCCTCCGACACCCCACATGTTCCACCCCGCCGTCACTGCCTGGTTTGAACGGACGTTCGCGAAGCCCACGGAGGCCCAGGCGCGCGCGTGGCCGCTCGTCGCGGCGGGGAAGGACGTGCTGATTGCCGCACCGACGGGGTCGGGCAAGACACTGGCGGCGTTCCTCGCGTCGATCGACGCGCTGGTACGCGAAGGCACTACGCGGCCGCTGCCCGACGAGACGTTCGTGGTCTACGTCTCGCCCCTCAAGGCGCTGTCGAACGACGTGCAGAAGAACCTCGAGTCACCGCTCGCCGGCATCCGCGCCGAGCTCGCGGCGCAGGGCTTCCCCGACGTCGAAATTCGCACGCTCGTGCGTACCGGCGACACGCCGGCGCACGAGCGCGTCGCGATGCGCAAGCGGCCGCCGCACATCGTCGTCACCACGCCCGAATCGCTGTACATCCTGCTCGGCTCGGCCTCGGGTCGGAATATGCTCGCGACGACCCGCAGCGTCATCGTCGACGAGATCCACGCGCTCGCGCCGAACAAGCGCGGCAGTCATCTTGCGCTCACGCTTGCGCGCCTGCAATCGCTCGTGAACCATCGGCTCGTGCGCATCGGCCTGTCCGCGACGCAGAAGCCGATCGAAAAGGTCGCACGCTTCCTCGTCGGTCCCACGGGCCCGTGCGAAGTGGTCGACGCGGGTCACGTGCGTCCACGCGACCTCGCGCTCGAAGTGCCGTCGTCGCCCCTCGAAGCGGTGATGTCGAATGAGACGTGGCTGCAGGTCTACGCAAGACTTGCCGATCTCGTGGCCGCCCATCGCACGACGCTCGTCTTCGTGAACACGCGTCGGATGGCCGAGCGCGTCGCGCGCCATCTCGCCGAGCTGCTCGGGCACGAACACGTCACGGCGCACCACGGCAGCATGGCGAAGGAGCTGCGGCTCGCCGCGGAAACCCGGCTGAAGAAGGGCGAGCTGCGCGCGCTCGTCGCGACCGCGTCGCTCGAGCTCGGCATCGACATCGGCGACGTCGACCTCGTGTGCCAGGTCGGGTCGCCGCGCTCGATCGCGACGTTCCTGCAGCGCGCGGGCCGTGCGAGCCACCACGTGTCAGGCGTGCCGAAGGCGCGACTTTTCCCGCTCTCGCGCGACGAGCTCGTCGAATGCGCGGCGTTGCTCGACGCGGTCGCGCGCGGCGAGCTCGACCGCCTCGCGATCCCCAAGGCGCCGCTCGACGTGCTCGCGCAGCAGATCGTCGCCGAAGTGGCCGCCGGCGACGGCGTCGGCGAGCGTGATCTCTACCAAACGCTCGTGCGCGCGTATCCGTACGCGACGCTGGATTACGACGCGTATCTCGACGTCGTGCGCATGCTGGGCGACGGGTTCAACACGCGTCAAGGCCATCGCAGCGCGTTCCTGCATCGCGATGCGGTCAACGGCGTGCTGCGTGCGCGGCGCGGCGCACGGTTGACGGCTTTGACGTCGGGCGGCGCGATTCCCGACACTGCCGACTACGACGTGATTCTCGAGCCGGCCGGGCAGATGGTCGGCACCGTGAACGAGGACTTCGCCGTCGAGAGTCTCGCCGGCGACGTGTTCCAGCTCGGCAACACGTCGTACCGGATCCGGCGCATCGAGGCGGGACGCGTGCGCGTCGAGGACGCGCACGGGCAGGCGCCGAACATTCCATTCTGGCTCGGCGAGGCGCCGGCGCGCAGCGACGAGCTGTCGCAGGCGGTGTCGCGCCTGCGCGGTGACTTCGCACAAGCAGCGAAGTCCGACGCTCATTTTGCGCCGGGCGTCGGCGGCGCGGCGGCTTCGCAAATCGTCGACTACCTCGGCTCTGCACGGAAGGTGCTCGGCACGCTGCCCACGCAGGAGCGCATCGTGCTCGAGCGCTTCTTCGACGAATCCGGGGGCATGCAGCTCGTCGTCCACGCGCCATTCGGCAGCCGCATCAACCGGGCGTTCGGGCTCGCGCTGCGCAAGCGCTTTTGCGTACGCTTCAATTTCGAGCTGCAGGCGGCCGCCACCGAGGACGCGATCGTCCTGTCGCTGTCGACGTCGCACAGCTTCCCGCTCGCCGACGTCGCGCGCTATCTCAATGCACGCACGGTGCGCGAGGTCGTCGTTCAGGCGATGCTCGCCGCGCCGATGTTCGCGGCACGCTGGCGCTGGGTCGCCGGCACGTCGCTCGCGCTGCCGCGCTTCCGCGGCGGTCGCAAAGTGCCCGCGCCGCTGCAACGCATGCGTGCCGACGACCTGATCGCAAGCGTGTTTCCCGATCAGGTGGCGTGCGCCGAGAACATCGTCGGCGAGCGCGAAATTCCCGATCATCCGCTCGTGCGCCAGGTGATCGACGACTGCCTGCACGAAGCGATGGACGTCGACGGCCTCGCGCGCGTGCTGGCTCGGATCGAAAGCGGCGAGATCGAAGTCGTCGCGCGCGACCTTCCCGCACCGTCGCCGCTCGCGATGGAGATCCTCAACGCGCGTCCGTACGCATATCTCGACGACGCGCCGCTCGAGGAGCGTCGGACGCAGGCCGTGCTCGCGCGCCGCTGGTCGCAGAACGACGACGCGGGACACCTGGGCGAGCTCGACGAAGCCGCGATCGATCGCGTGCGTGAAGAAGCGTGGCCGCAGGCCTCCAACGCCGACGAATTGCACGACGCGTTGCTGTCGCTCGGTTGTCTCACCGTCGAGGAGGTCGGTTCGTTGACGTCCACCGAATGGGTCGCGACGCTGATGCATGCGCGGCGTGCGACGTGGATCGTCGCGCCGCCTTCCTCGCGTTTGCTCGTGCCCGCCGAGCGCTTACCGGAGTTCGACGCCGTGCATCCGGGCGCGAAGCGCGATCCGGAGATCGTCGCGCCGCACGAATGCGCGCAGCGCACGTGGGCGCGCGAGGACGCGATCGTCGAGCTCGTGCGCAGTCGCCTGCAGGCGAGCGGTCCGGTCACGAGCGAAACCATCGCCAACGCGCTCGCGCTCGACGTCACCGAGACCGAAGTGGCGCTCGCGCGACTGGCGATGGAAGGCGTCGCGATGCAGGGGACTTACACGCGACGCCTGGAAGCCGCGCAATGGTGCGACCGGTCGCTGCTCGCTCGCATCCATCGCTACACCCTCAAGCGCCTGCGACAGGAGATCGAGCCCGTCACCACGCAGGACTTCATGCGCTTCCTTTTGCGTTGGCAGCACGTCGCGCCGGCCGACATGCGGCAAGGGCCGGACGCGCTCGACGCGGTCATCGCCGACCTGCAGGGCTTCGAAGCGCCGGCCGCAGCGTGGGAAGCGGAATTGCTGCCCGCGCGTCTTGCCGACTACGACTTCACGTGGCTCGACGATGCCTGCCTGTCGGGCCGCGTCGCCTGGGCGCGGCTTTCCGCGCCGGTGAATCCGTCGGTCGGCGTGTCGGTGCTGCGCACGACACCGATCGCGCTTCTGCCGCGCCGGGTGGTCGCGTCGTGGATGGGCGTGACGCAGCCGCCGCAAGGCATTGCGCCGAGCGGGCGCGCCTCACGTGTCGTCGACGTCCTGCGCACCCACGGCGCCTCGTTCTTCGACGAGATCGTCGACACGACGCGCATGCTGCGCACCGAGGTCGAGGAAGCGCTCGCCGAGCTCGTCGCGCACGGTATCGCGACGTCGGACAGCTTCGCCGGGCTTCGCGCACTGCTCACGCCGTCGGCGAAGCGCAAGCGTTTCGCCGGGCGCGGCCGTCGGCGCGGCGCGCTGGTCGGCATCGACGACGCCGGCCGCTGGTCGCTGTCGCGCCGGCCGACAGGCGCGAACGATCCCGCGCCGGGCGCGGAGGCGACGCAGGCGCGGGTCGACGCCGTCGCGCTTGCGCTGCTGCGCCGCTACGGTGTCGTTTCGTGGCGCCTTCTCGCACGCGAAGCGCCGTGGTTGCCGGCGTGGCGCGAGCTCGCACGCACCTACCGGCGACTCGAGGCGCGCGGCGAGGTGCGCGGTGGCCGCTTCGTCGCGAGCATCACCGGCGAGCAGTTCGCGCTGCCCGACGCGGTGACGCTGTTGCGCGACACGCGGCGTGCGCCGTGCGACGGCGAATTCGTCACGGTGAGCGCGGCCGATCCCCTGAATCTGGTCGGCACGCTGTTTCCCGGCGCAAAAATCGCGGCGCTCACCGGCAACCGTATCGCGTACCGCGACGGGGTGCCGATCGCCGCGCTCGTCGGCGGCGAATTCGTCGAGTTGTCGCCTCTCGGCGTCGCTATGCGCCGCGCTGCCGAGCGCGCATTATGGCGCCTTGCCGCGCCGCTTCCCGAAGCAGTCGTGAGCCGGGCGTCGGACTGAACCCCGCGTAACCCGCGCGGTCTCAGCCCGTTCCCGCTGACGACGAACGTCGCGGTCCTCCGCGCGCTCGCCATGCAACGCCAGAACGAACTCGATTGGTTGCGCGGCACCATGCTGGTGCTGATGACGTTCACGCACCTGCCGACCTGGTTCAGTGCGCATCTCGGGCAGCCGTTCGGCTACGTTTCCGCCGCCGAAGGCTTCGTGTTCTTGTCTGCCTATCTCGTAGGGTGCGTGTACGCCGGGCGCGCGCGCCGGTACGGCGACACCGCGATGATGCAGGCGCTGTGGCGCCGCACGGCGAAGGTCTACGCGGTGCATGCGTCGCTGCTGCTGTTCCTGCTGCTCGTCCTCGTGCCGTTTGCGGTGTCGCACGACGCGCGCGCCATCACCGATCTCGCGTCGTTCTACGTCGAGCGGCCGCGCCTGGCGCTCGCGAGCGGCCTGGTGCTCGCGTACAACCCACCGCTCCTCGACATCCTGCCGATGTACGTGCTGTTCCTAGCGCTTACGCCGTACGTGTTGCGCCACGGCCTGCGCTACGGCTTCGGCGAGTTGCTGCTGCTGTCGGCGATCCTTTGGCTCGTCGGCCAGTACGACGGCGGCCGGTATGTCTACGAGGCGGTCGCTGCGCTCGTCGGCTGGCCAGTGCCCTACGGCGCGACCGGCGCGTTCTCGTTCCTCGGTTGGCAACTGCTATGGGTGGTCGGGCTTTACCTTGGCGCACGCGCCGACGTTGCCGCAACGCCTCTCCGCGCACCGTCGCGCGCGCTGCTCTACGCGGCGATCGCGCTCGCGATCGCGTTCCTCGCGTGGCGGCACCTGGCCGGGCAGGTGCCCTTCGCGCCCGGCCGCGCGCTGAACATGCTCGTCGACAAATGGCATCTTGGGCCGCTGCGGCTGCTGAATTTCGCCGTCCTGGCCTGGCTCGTCGTTCGCGTGCGGCCCTACCTCGTCGAGCTGGCGGCCGATTCGTCGATCACGCTGATCGGACGTGCAGCGTTGCCGGTCTTCGGCGTGCATCTGGTGATCTGCCTCTCGCTGCTTGCCACGCTCGGCGGCGCGCCGCGACCGCATCTTAGCGTCATGGAAATCATGCTCGTCGCGGCGACGCTCGTCGTGCTGTACGGCGTTGCGCGCGCATACACGAGCGCACCGGCGATGCTCGCGCGCTTAGGGCGCGCAGGCGGGGCGCGTCTCAGTACACGTACGGTGCGATGACGCCTTTCCAGAGGGCGTAGCCGTCGCTGTTGAGGTGCAGCCGGTCGGCGCGGAAGAGCTCGCGCCGCGGTTCGCCGTTCGCGTCGAGCATGGGGCTGAACACGTCGGCGTATTCGACGCCGTCCGCGCGCGCCGCGTAATCGCGGATGAGGTCGTTGGTCTCGCGGATTTCCCGCAGGAGTCGAGCCCGCGCCGGGCTCGGCTTGATCGAGATGTACACGATCTTGGTCCATGGCAGCTCGGCGTGGACTCCGTCGACGAACGCGGTGAAGCGGCGCAGCACGTCCTTCGGGGCGACGCCCGAGGCGAGGTCGTTGTCGCCGGCGTAGACGAGGACCGCACGCGGGCGGTAGGGCAGCACGAGGCGGCTCAGGTTGCGCACGCAATCCGACAGTTGCGAGCCGCCGAAGCCGCGGTTGATCACGACAGGCAGGTTGGCGAACTGCGCCTCGAGGTCGCTCCAAAGCCGGATCGACGAGCTGCCGACGAAGAGCACCCCGCCGGGCGCGCGGGGGTGAGCGGTGTCGTCGGCGTCGAAAGCGGCGAAGACGGGTTCCCAGCGCGACGCCTGGACGACGCTCGTCGAGGACGCGTCGGCGGCCGGCGCGCCTGCGGCATAGCCTGAAATCGCGAGCCCGAGCCACGCGGCATACGCAATTCGGGAGATGGTGATTTTCATTTGGGAGTGCAGAATCAACGCGCCTTCGTCAAACGGGCGGCCGGAATATACACGCCTCTCCTCGGCGTGGATGGCCGGTCAGCGCTGTCGAGAGGCAATTTCCATGCTGAGGATCGCACATGGCCGCAGTTCAACGTCTCGAAGGAGCTTCAGGATGACAAGACCGATGAAATTGCTCGCCGCTTGTCTGGCCGCCGCCATGGCAGGCACTCCGATGGCCGCAGGCGCCCAGGTTTGCGCGACGTCGGACAACGTCAGCACGTTCGCAGGTGGGCTGAACAACCCCCGGGGCCTCAAGTTCGGCCCGGACGGCAACCTGTACGTCGCCGAGGGTGGAACCACCGAAGGCGATCTCCGAACCGTCGACATCTGCCCCGAACTGCAGGTGCCCCAAGTCGGACCCTATACGGGCGGATTCACCTCCAGCATCGCGCGCATCGAACCGAACGGGACACTGACGCGGATCGTCACGGACCTGCCGTCGAGCCGGACCACGGACGATACCGGCGCCTTCGTGAGCGGCGTCGCCGATATCGCGTTCATCGGCGATAAGCTCTTTGGCGTGATGGCTGGCGCGGGGTGCTCGCACGCCCACGTCGACAGCCCCAACCGGGTGTTCGCCGTCAGCGGCGGCGGTCTGCAGACGATCGCCGACGTGGGCGCCTACGCGCTCGCCAATCCCACGGCGAACGAGAATCCGGGCGACTTCGAGCCCGAAGGCACGTGGTACAGCCTGCTCGCCGTGCGGGGCAGTCTCTATAGCGTCGAGCCGAATCACGGCGAGATCGATCGCGTTTCGCTCGACGGCACGATCCAGCGTATCGCCGATGTCTCCGCGAAGTACGGCCACGTCGTGCCCACGGCGCTCGCCTACGACGGCAACTTCTACGTGGGCACCCTCGGCACCTTCGAGAATGGGTTCCGGGGCATGGTGATCAAGGTCACGCCGAGCGGGCAGATGAGCACGGTCGTCGACGGTCTCACGTCGATCACCGGACTGGTGGTCTCCGGCGGATCGTTGTACATCCTCGAAAACGAAGGCGGATTCGTGGCCGCTCCCTGCGCCGGGCGCGTGCTGCGCGTGCCGCGCTCGGGCCATCTCGACAAGCTCGACGTGGTCGCAACCGGGCTCTTCTTCCCGACCGCAATGACGCTCGGGCCGGACGGCGACCTCTACGTCTCCAACTTCGGCTACGGCTTTGGCCCGGGCATGGGCGAGATCGTGCGCGTCGATCTCCCCTGAGGCCTGCACCCAACGCACGGTGCGCGAGGCATTCGCCGCGCGCCGTGCGCGATGTCACTCCCCGATCGCTACGTCACGATCGCGCTTGCGAAGCGAGCAGGCGGCGACGCCGCTCGAGGCTCTCCGCGGGCCAGTACTCGTTGCGGTCGTAGTACTCGTGCACCGCCGGAACGCCGGGTGGGAGCATCACCCACGGCTGCTTCGACATGGTGAAGATGTGGATCCCGGGCGGCACTCGATCGGGCGCGTCGAGCGTCCCGACGCGAACGAACTTGAACGCGTCGCCGGCGCCGGCGTAGTGGCTCCACAACGCGATATGGCAATCGGGGCAGCGGACGATCCGTTGCCCGCGCCCGCTGTTCGACGGCGTATCGACGACGACGGGCGTGCCGCAGAGTACTTCGACGCGGTCCGATTCGATCAGCGCGTTCAGCACGAACGCGCTGCCGGTTTCCCGCTGGCACCATCGACAATGGCAACAGTGGACGAACAACGGCGTCGTCAGCATCCGGTAACGGACTCGCCGACAGGTGCAGCCGCCATCCAGCGGAAAGCCGTCGTCGCGTTGCCTGTCCTGCGCAGATTCCATGGCGCTCATCGCGGACGAGTCGGCGGGCCCTTGAGCTCGACGACGTTCCCCTCCGGGTCGTTGACGTAGATCGACGGTCCTTCACCTTCTGCACCGAAGCGCGGCACGGTTTCGCCCGCTTCGACGCCCGCCTCGGCGAGGCGGCCACGAATCCTGCTCTCGTCGAACGGCTCGACGCGAAAGCAGAAGTGGTCGACGTTGCGCCCCTCGAGGCCGGGCGGCGCGCCGCCGGCGCGGCCGAGCGGGCCGTCGACCGGCACCAGGTCGAGCATCGCCCGGCCGGCGCGCAATTGCACGAGCCCGAGCTCGTCGCGGCGGCGCACGACGGTGCAGCCCAGCACGTCGCGGTAGAACGCCAGCATCCGATCGAGGTCGCGCACGCGCAGCACCAGGTGGTCGATGTCGCGGATGGCGATCGCGTCGGCCCGCGCGCCGCGTTGCCGGCCTTCGTTCATGCGTCGTAGGTCGATACTTCGATGAGGTTCGAGTCAGGGTCGCGAAAATAGACCGAGCGGATCGGTCCCGTCGCTCCGGTCTTCGCGACCGGTCCTTCGATGACGCGCACGCCGCATTCGGCAAGGTGCGCCTGCACCTCGTCGAGCGACGAGCTGGTAATGAGGCAAAGATCCAGCGAGCCGGGCTGCGGATGGTCGGCCTTCGGCTCGAACTCGCGCCCGGCGAGGTGAAGGTTGATCTTCTGCCGACCGAACGCCAGCGCTTTGCGGCCTCCGGCGAACGTGACGACGCGCATGCCGAGCACGCGCGCATAAAAGTCGCAGGTGGCGTCGACGTCGCGCACGGTCATCACGACGTGGTCGATGCGATCGATGTTCATAGGGCGTCAGCATGGCGAGCGAGCCGAACTCCATTCTCGCATCAGCTCGCCGTCGAATGGAGCCCATGCGAAATCGACGCCGCTTCGCCGTGCGCCGCATAGAAGGCGTCGATCGTTCGCAGTGCCTGCTCGACGTCGGGTGGCAACGTCCGCCGCTCGCGCGCGATCCAGCGCAGTCCCGCGAGCGCGTCGCACAGTGCGCGAGCGCGCGAGCGTTCGCCGCGCATCGCCTTCCACCACGCGAGCGTCGCCTTCGCCGCGATCGCGGGAGGCCGGCGCAGCCACGCGAACCACAACGCGTTGCGCGCTTCGAGACAACGCCGCGCGGCGTTGTCGCGCGCCGGTGAGGGCTCGTGGCAGACGACGGCGGCTGGAACGTACGCCATGTGCCAGCCCGCTGCGGCGAGGTCCACGGCGAGCAGGCGCTCTTCGCCCCCGAGAAAGAAGCGCGGCTCGTAACCGCCGACGTCGAGGAACGCGTCGCGGCGCACCATGCAGGCGCCGCCGAGCAGGCCGAGGATCGCGGTGCCATCGACGCCGAGGACATTGGGCAACGGGCTCGCCGCCATGCGCGCGTTCGTCGGATCCTCGCGTCGCGCGGCACCGACGACGACGCGCGCGGTGACGGCCGCGAGCCGCGCGTGCCGGTCGAGCGCCGCCGCCGCCCGGCCGATCGACCCCGGCAGCCACCACGTGTCGTCGTCGCAAAACGCGACGTACGGGGTCGCGGCGATCCGCGCGCCTTCGTTGCGCGCCGCGGCGCCGACATTGTGGGCAAGCCGAAGGACGGCTACCGAAGGATGCGCTTCGGCGATCGCAGCGGCGGTACCATCGGTGGAGGCATTGTCGACGACCACGATCGGTGCGCCGTCGACGACCTGCGCGAGTTCTGCGAGCGTGCGCAGGACCTCGCGGTGGCGGTTGTACGTGAGCACCACGACGGTGACGCGCTCGGCGTTCATTTCAACGTGGCATGCGTGCGAGCGACCAGTAGCGTTCGGGCGCGTACACGTCGTCGAGCGCCGGGCGCTGCCCCAGTGCACGAAGCTGCGAGCGATAACATGCGATCGCTTCGCGCTTGCGCGGCGCCGCGTCGCGCGCCGGCACGTCGAGTGGGGCGAGCGCATAGCCCGCGCGTTCGAGTTGCGCGACGCGTTCTTCGACCGCGCCGGGGACGTGCCGATAGATCGCGTCGGCGTAGACGATCCATCGCCGACTTCCGCCGACGAGCGTCAGCGCCGCATCGCTCGCGCGCCGATGGTCCGCGTGGAAGAGGCCGAGCGGAACGTGCATCGCACCGGCCGCATGCCGCCCGATCACCTGCGCCAGTGACGCGGCGATGTCGGTCGCGGTGCGCGTCTCGCCGTACTGATCGTCGTGAAAGTCGAGCCAGACCGGCGTGGCGCCGAGCATCGCCAGTGCCGCACGATCCTCGGCGCGCCGGATCGCGACGACGTCGTCGCCCGCCGCGAATCCGCATTCGCGGTCCCACGCCGTCGGTTCGCCGGCGGGCGCGAAGCCCGCGAAGATCGTGACGACCACAGGCGCATCGCTGGCGGCGATCCGGTCGCCGCACGCGAAAACGGCGTCGTCGAGGTGAGGCGAGACGAAGAGGTCGCGGCTCACGGCGACGACGCGCGCCGCGGCATCGACGCACGCGCAGCACGCCCGCGCGGCGGCGCGACGTCGAGGGTCACGATCGCCGCGTCGAGGTGGTTCGCGCGGATGGAAAGATGGGCGACGCAGACGGGCAGGCTGAAGCGCCGAGGGCCGGCGCTGCCGGGATTGACGAACAGCACGCCGTTTCGCCTTTCGCATCGGGGCCGATGCGAATGTCCGCTCACGATGACGTCGATGTTCATCGATCGCGGATCGATGCGCAGCTCGCTGACGTCGTGCAATACGTAGAGGCGTCGACCCGCGATGTCGATCGTCAGCGTCTCGGGCAGCGCCGAGGCCCAGGCATTGCGATCGTTGTTGCCGCGCACCGCGTGTAACGGCGCGATCTGCGCGAGCACTTCGAGAACGTCCCCGCTTCCGATGTCGCCCGCATGCACGATCGCGTCGCTTCCCGCGAGCGCCGCGAGTGCCTCGGGCCGCAGCACGCCGTGCGTGTCGGAGACGAGGCCGACCCGCACCACGTCTTCGTCGAACGTCGTTGCGCTCACCCCATGGCCGATCGTTGCGCGGTGCGCTTTCGCAGCAGCCAACGGGAGTACACGGCGACATTGACCGCAACGACGACGAGCACGAGCGCGATCTGCACCGCGCGTGTCAGTCCTTCCGGATATATGAGGCGCAGCAGGTAGTGCGAGACGAAGTCGCCGCCGTAACCGGCCTCGCCCGACGCGAGGCGAAGGCGATTCTCGAGAGGCGTCAGCGGGCAAATGCGCCCGGCCGACTCGACGAAGACCGCCCAGGCGATCGCTGGCGCATGCAACCACGCGAGGCTCGGAATTCGCCACACGAGGATGCCGCCGATCAACACGAACACGATGAACGCGAGGTGCGCGAGCAGCACGGCGTCGGCGGCAAGGCGAGCGAGCATCGGTTCGCTTCTACGTCGAAGGAGGTTGCGCCGGGGGGCGCCACGTCGCCTTCTGAAAATGCCCGCGCCGATCGGCGGACCACGCGGCATCGAGGAACAGCGCGACGTGCGGCTTGCAGCGCACCTGTCGCACGTCGTCGCGAGAGAACCAGCGCACGTCGAGCGTTTCCTCGCCATCCGGGCGGAGCGTACCGCCGATCGGCCGCGCGGCGAACACGGTCGAAATCCACGACAGGCTGTCCCCGTTCGCGTAGGTGCTCGTGCACAACGGTCCGCCGAAAACACCGATGAGCGCGGTGAGCTCGACGAAAAGGCCCGTCTCTTCGAACGCCTCGCGCACCGCCGCGTTCGCGGGGATCTCGTAAGGCTCGATCATGCCGCCGGGCGTCGTCCAGTCGCCGCCTTCGACGTGCCGAACGAGGACGACGCGATCCGCCTCGTCGTAGGCGACGACGCTCACCGTCGGCACTTCGAGCACCGTCGTTCCGACCATCGATCGGAGGTGGCGCATGTACTCCGACATCGGCATCGTCAGGACGCGTTCCCGGCGTTTGCGGAACCGCTCCCGACGAGCGTCGCGCAAAGCGTCCGGTACGCCGCGTCGCTGACGTGGCGCTGCATGCGCTGCGCGAGATCGTAAAGGTCGTCGCGATGCTTGCGGCGAAACTGCGGCGAGGCTGCGACGAGATCGAGCTCGTTCGCCAGCGTCAACTCGCAGAAATCGCGCAGCTCGGCGGGCGTCACGACGCGGTCGCAGCCCGCGAAGCGATCGGCGAACGTGCATTCGTCGGCGCCGCCGATGCGTGGATGAAAACGGTCGCGGTCGCAGGCCGCATACCGATAGACGATCGCCTCCGCTTCGCTTCCGATCGCCGCTGCAATCGCCTGTCGGTCGGTGAGAGGCACCAACGCTGCCTGAATGCCCGCGGTGCCGTAGATCGCGTGGTACCGCCCGGCGCGGCAAAGCGCCTCGCGGGCGCCAAAGCGGCGCAGCCATCCTTCGGTGCGCTCGAGATGCGCGGCGAGCGACCCGGCCACGTGTGCGGTCGCATCGGCACCGAGCGCACGCAGGTCCGGATTCACGTGTTCACCATCGCTTTCTCACCCGGAAATCCCGAACAGGGCGCCAATCCCCGACGTAATGAGCATGGCGAGCGCGCCCCAGAAGGTCACGCGACTCGCACCGGTGAGCATCGATGCGCCGCCGGCGCGTGCCGCGACGGCGCCGAGCACGGCCAGGAATACGAGCGACGTCACCGCGACGAGCGCGATCAGGATGTTCGATGGTGCGAGCGCGGTGACGATGAGCGGAAGCGCTGCGCCTGCCGCGAAGCTTGCCGCCGACGCGAACGCCGCCTGCAGCGGACGGGCGACCGTCATCTCGGAGATGCCGAGCTCGTCGCGCGCGTGCGCACCGAGCGCGTCGTGGGCCATCAACTGCTGCGCGACCTGTCGCGCGAGCTTTTGCTCGAGTCCGCGCCGCACGTAGATCGCGGTGAGCTCGTTGAGCTCCCCCTGCTCGTCGGCGTGAAGCTCCTTGCGCTCGCGCTCGAGGTCCGCGGATTCGGCGTCCGCCTGCGAATGCACCGAAACGTATTCGCCCGCCGCCATGGACATCGCCCCGGCGACGAGCCCGGCTACGGCGGCGACGAGGATGTCGTTGTGCGCAGCCTTCGCCGCCGCGACGCCGAGCACGAGGCTCGCGGTCGACACGATGCCGTCGTTCGCGCCAAGTACCGCGGCGCGCAGCCAGCCGATGCGACTGGTGCGATGCCGTTCACGGTGGCGGCGAATGAACATCGGCGCGCGTTTGGCTCAGGAAATCGCGAATCGCGTGTTCTGCACGTCAGCCGCGCCTGCGCAACGTGACGTGCGCGACCGCGCGCTTGCCGGGGACGTGCTCGACACACTCGTAGCCGAGCGCCGGCACGTCCACTCCGTGAAAGAGCGGCTCGCCGCGGCCGAGCAGCACGGGCGCGATCGTCAAGTGCAACTCGTCGACCAATCGCGCGCGCACGAACTGCCGGATCGTCGACGCGCCGCCACCCAGTCGCACGTCGCGGCCGCCCGCCGCCTCACGCGCGCGCTCGAGCGCCGCGTGTATGCCCTCGGTGACGAAATGGAACACCGTGCCGCCTTTCATCGCCAATGGCGCATGGGCGTGATGCGTCAACACGAACACCGGGACGTGGTAGGGCGGCTCGTCGCCCCACCAGCCCTGCCAACTCTCGTCCGGCCAGGGACCGCGAATCGGCCCGAACATGTTGCGGCCGAGAATCCAGGCGCCGATGTTCTCGAAACCCCGGGCGGCGGCGTCATCGTCGACACCCGTCTCGCCCTGCTCCGGTTGGCCGTACATCGCCTGCCAGGTGCGGGTGCGGAAAAACCAATGGAAAAGAGCGGGGCCGCCGACGCCGAGCGGATGATCGCGACTCTGATCGGGGCCCGCGACGAAGCCGTCGATCGACATTGCGACGGCTTCCACGCGAAGTTTCGGTGCGGGCGAAGATGGGTCGCTCATGACGGCGCGAGCTCGTATTCGCGGATCGCCTCGGGTGCGCCGTTCACGCGGTAACCGTCGGGGTTGTCGCCGCGATGGCGAAAGCCGAGCCGCTCGACCGTGCGCATGCTGGCGTGATTCCACAACGCAACGCCGGCGTGCAGCACCGGGACGTCGAGAACGTCGAACGCGTGATCGATCGCTGCGGCGAGGGCCTCGGTGGCGATGCCACGTCCCCAATAGGATGGATCGATCCAGAAGGCGAGATTCCATGCGGTGCCGTCGGGCTTCGGCGCGAGCGACACCTGGCCCACGCAGGCACGCTCTTCGTCGACAAGGTCGATCGACCACAGCGCCGCCGCGCCGTCGCCCATCCGCTCGCGCATCGTCGCGAGCCACGCCGAGAGCTCGCGAGGCTGCATGTGGGTGAGCGGAAGGCGGTCGGGAAAGTGCGGCGAGCGCGTCGCAGCGACGAGCGCGTCGAGATCAGCCGGTTGGGCGGGCCGCAGGATGCACCGCGGCGTATGGAGACACGTGGCATTCATGACGATTTCTCGTACGCCTGGCGCTCGAAGGCGTTGTCGAGATAGGGGTTCCTTCCGCGCAGCAGTTGCAGGCCGCTCGAGCCGAGGTAGAGCGGAAAGAAGAAGACACCGAAGCGCTCATACTGGCGCACGTGCACGCGCTCGTGTTGCCGCACCCGCGCGAGCACATCGTGATCGACGCCGACGATCACGTGCCCGAGCGTGATCGCGACGAAGCGCAACCGCCGCGGAGCGCGCCGCAATGCGCGCGCGAGACGGCCGCCTGCGACTTCCAGCGTACCGTCGACACGCCGCAACGTGCCCCCGGCGCACAAGGCGATCGCCGCGACCAGCAAGCCAACCGCGCTGGCCGGCGAGACCCAGAGGTAGCGCAGGACGATACGCAGCGTCGACATGCGACGAATCATAGCTGCATCGAGGCAAGTTCCCGGCATCGCGCGCTGTCACGTTCCGCCGGCGAGTTCGACGAAGGTGCCGGTGACGTACGACGCCTCGTCGGACAGCAGCCAGAGGATCGCGTTCGCGACCTCCTCGGGTTGGCCGCCGCGTCGCATGGGGATCGAATCCTTGATGCGATCGACACGGCCCGTGACGATGATGACGTCGCCCGTGTTCACGACCGCGCGCTGCCTCTCAGGGGCCGTTCCAGTCGAAGGGAATGTGCTTGCTCGAGTTCGTCGTCCATTCGAATTGGTACCCGAACGCGTCCACCTTGCAAACCGTCGACTTGCCCCACGTGACGAGTTGCGAACCGGGCCCCGTCTCGCAGCCTGGTGCGTTCATGAGTTGGGGGAATTTGCCGGGCAAACTCGTCGGCCCCGTCAATGCCTTCGCCCACGCCTTGACTTTCCCCGCGATCTCGACGCCCCAGTGCGCGCGATCGGACGCGAGGTCGAACGTGATCTCGGCGCGCTCGACGCCGTGAATCTGGCGGCCCAACGTGAACAGCGCGTTCACCTGCGCCGGGAAGCCGCCGGCGCGTCCACCGAAGATTCGCGGCAATGCGTCCGCCTGACGGTCGTCGGCGCGCGCGTCGATGAATACGCCGCCCGCACCCTTGACTTTTCCCGCCCAGAGATCGCCCTCCCAGCGGCCGACGCGGACGAAGCTGAGCCCGTCGAGCATCACGTCACCGTAATATCCGCGCTCGACGTGCCAGAAAAGCACCGAGTCGCAGTAGCCGTTGTCGGGGGGCTGCGCGAACGTGCAGGGGCATGCGACCGCACAACTGCAGTTGTCGAACCACTGGCCGACGATGCGCCACGACGGTATCCCTTCCATCGCGCCTCCTCCGGGCGTTCGCGTATCGACGTTCTAGCACTGCCGTGCGCGTCTGTCGAACGCGGTGTTTCTTCGCTACGTCTGCCCGCCCGGCGGGCGAATGACGCGACACGGATTGCCGGCGGCGAATGCGTCCGCCGGGATGTCGCGCGTCACCACGCTGCCGGCGCCAATGATCGCGCGCGCGCCGATCTCGACGCCGGCCAGGATGAGAGCGCCGCCGCCGACCCAGACGTCTGGCCCGATCAGCACGGGTGCGCCGAACTCGCGCTCTCGCCGCAATGCCGCATCCATCGGATGGAGCGGCGTGAGGATTTGTACGGCGGGTCCGAAGAGCGTGTACTCGCCGATGCGCACCTCGCATACATCCAGCACGATGCAGTTGAAGTTGAAGAAGACATGCGGCCCGACGTGGATGTTCGTCCCGTAATCACAGTGGAACGGCGGCTGGACATGAACGTTATCGCCGCCACTGCCGAACAGTGCCTGCAGGATGCGACGTCGCTCCCGGTCCTCGGAATCGGCCGTGCCGTTCAGCAGGCGACAGAGATCGCGTGCGCGCTCACGCGCGAGGGTGAGCTCCGGATCGCGCGGGTCGTAGAGCTCTCCCGCAAGCATCTTCCGACGCTCGTCGTCGTTCGCCATGTCGGCGGGCTCAGAGGCTCCCATCGTCATCCTGCGCACCCCAACGCCAGCGGGGCGGCTCGCCGGTGATCCAGCAGACCGCGACGAGCAGGGCGGTCAGCACGACGAGATAGAAAATGAACCACGCGGGCCGCGCCGATGCGTCGATCGCCACGATGCCGGCGCCGACGAGCGCGACGTAGCAGGCAACGACCAGCCATCCCTGCCACGTGTGCGGAACGCCCCAGCCCCAGCCGTATCGCTTCGCTGGAAACCAGTAGTTCGGTTCAGTCACGATAGAACCTCCGGAAGTTCGGCAGGCGATGCGACGAGGAATTTCGGCTCCGCTGCCATCAACTCGTCGGCGGAGCCGAAGCCCCAGAGGACGCCCGCCGACACGAGACCGTTCGCTTTCGCGGCCGCGATATCGACCGCGCGATCGCCGATCATGATCGAGGATTCGTCGGCGCAGCCTTCGCGCACGAGGTTTGCGAGCTGGTCGGCTTTCGTGATGCCGATGTCGCCGCCGCTGACGAAAGCGAAGCGTTCGCGGATTCCGAAGCGCTGCAGAATCCGTTCGGCGAAGTCGGCTCGTTTGGAGGTGCAAACGCCGAGCACGCCGTCACCGTTCGACAATTCGGACAATGCTTCCGCGATGCCTGCGTACATGACATTCTCGGCGTAGCCGACGTCGGCGTAGCGCTCGCGGTACTTCGCCATCAGATCGACGATGCGTGCATCACCAACCGGCCCGACGATCGTTCGGAACACCTGGTCCAGCGGCGGCCCGATGAAGCTCGTCACGTCGCTATCGGGAAGCGACGCGTACCCGAACCAGGCGAGCGCGTGATTGAGCGAACGTGCGATGCCGACGCTCGGATCACTGAGGGTTCCGTCAAGATCGAACACGTGCGACGCTGCGCGCATCATCGACGCCTGGCAGGTATGCTGGCCCGGGCCGGACGAGCCGCACGCGTGGCGAGCGTGACACGTGCATCACCGGCAATGATGACGGGCGACGATCGAGGGCGGGAGCATGCTGAAGAAGGAAGTTAAGAGCGCGTCACGCGGACGAATCGTGCTGATGGATTCGATCACGCTGATCACCGACGACGACGCGCATGCGATCGTGGTTTCGGCGTCGCACGGCGGCGTCAGCGCGAGTGATGCCGCACTCGCCGTCCGCCTGAACGCGGTGTTTTTCAACGACGCCGGTGTCGGCAAGGACGATGCCGGCATCGCTGCGCTCGCGATATTGCAAAGCGCCGGCGTTGCCGCGGGAACCGTGTCGCACACGAGCGCCCGCATTGGTGACGTCGAGGACACGTGGAAGCACGGCGTCATTTCGCACGTCAATCAGGCCGCCCGCGATCTCGGGTTTGCCCCCGGCGTGCTCCTTCGCGACGTGCTGCTTTGATCTCTTCAGGGGCGAAGTGGGCGCCCATCGTTGCAGCCGATCCGATACGACATCTGCGCTCGACGCATCGGCACAGTTCGCGACAGCGAACGCTGCATCCGCGTTCTTATCGCTAGGAGCGATGCCATTGCCGCAACTCGATGGGATTTCCATCGGTATCGCGGATCTCCGCGCGCGAATAGTCAGGTCGCTTCACCGGCCCCCAGGCGATGGAGACGCCGTGGTCGCGGAGAAACTGCAGTGCGACATCCATGTCGTCCACTTCGAGCGCGAGGCATTGCCAGCCCAGTCTGCGGTCCTCACTGCGGCGTGGAATCGATTTGGCTTCCGGATAGCACATGACCTCCAGCGTCGTGCCACCCAGTTCGAGGTACACGAGCTCCAGTGGCCCGAATGGCGTTTCGGCAACGCGCGTTCGCTCGCGCTCACGGAAGCCGAGCACGTCGATATAGAAGGCGGTGGTGCGCTCGGGGGCGGCGGTGAGCAGCTCGATGTGGTCGATGCGCTTGAACATGGGGTCTCGGTCGCTGGCTGTTGCGGCACTTGCCGATTCACGGCGTAAGGTGTTGAAGCAGATCTCGCGCCGGAGCAGGCCCGCAGAGAATCAACTTCTGCTCACGGCTTTCTTGACGAGTGCATCGATTCTCGCCACTTCGGCCGGGCCGAGTTCCGTCAGCGCGAATGAAGTCGGCCACATCGCGCCTTCGTCGAGTCGAGCCTGGTCGCTGAATCCGAGCGTCGCGTATCGGGACTTGAATTTACCCGCGCTTTGGAAGAAGCAAATGACTTTGCCGTCCTTCGCGTACGCCGGCATTCCGTACCACGTTTTCGGCGACAGGCCCGGCGCACTGCCTTTGATGATCGCATGGAGGCGCGTCGCCATGTCGCGGTCGGGCTCGGCCATCTCGGCGATTTTCGCGAGTACCTCGCGTTCCCCCTCTGAGCCATCGCCGCGCTCCCCGCGACCCGCCTGCGCCTTGAGCTCCTGCGCCCGCTCGTTCATGGCAGCGCGTTCCTCGTCGGTGAATCCGTCGGTCTTCACGCGACCGGATGCGACGCTCTTCCCGGACGTTTGCTTTTCCTTCTTCGGGCTCATGGACGGGTCCTCGCACTGACGTTAAAGAAAGTCGATAACCCTAAAACGCTTCCGTTTGCTGTATCAGGTTCAAACCGAGCGCAATCTACTTGCGAAGGCGCTTCGCGTTGGCGATGGCACGGCGATGAACGGGTGCAATGCCACTTGCCATGATATCCAGCGCCGCGCGCTGGAGCTTCGTGCTGAGTGTCCGCCGGCCCGGACCCGGCCACACTGACGACCAGGCGGGCCAGAAAGAAAGGCATTGCACGTTTGCGCGGCACGCAGCGAGGAATATCGCGTTCCACGACTCGTAGAACGCGGAAACCTTTTCGGTGCTCATGCGGAAGAACTCTTCACGATCGGCCTTGGATGGGCTCGATCCAGCCAGGGCCATTCGCATGACTCGGTAGGCAACGACCTCGGGGACTGCAAGGCTGAGCTCCATGGCTTGCGTGGCGAGGCGGGTGGTACGGCGACGACGAATTGGCATGTGGGTTACATTCAGTGCAAGGGCGTTGCCATCGGCTGGACCGTCGCCCGGACGCGCGTCTGCCGTGTGGATTCCGATTCGAGTAACCGGCGCGCCGATCCGAGGCAGAAAAGCAGGAAGGCCATGTGCCGAGGCCTGGTCGACGCTACGCCGCTGGCGTGTGGCATACGGCTTCGACGTTGTGCCCGTCGGGGCCAATGACGAAGGCCGCGTAGTAGTTCGCGTGGTAGTGGGGTCGCAGGCCGGGCGCACCATTGTCCTTGGCACCCGCCGCGATCGCACGGCGATAAAACTCATCGACCTGCGAACGACTTTCCGCAGTGAAAGCGAGATGAAGCCGGGTCGACGTACCGCTGGCCGGACTAAGCCAGAACGCAGGTTTACCGGGAGGCCCGAGACCAACCGCTTCGGGAAACTCCATGACCACGCCGACACCAAGCGGCGCGAGCGCTTCGAGAAAGAAGCGCTTACTGGATTCAAGATCCGAAACGCCGATTCCGATGTGATCGAACATTCGCTTCTCCCGATGGAAGGCCAGCCTGAGCGCGCCCCAGCGTGACGGCTATCCGGCGCGCCGCCGAAATCCATTATCGAGCCGGGTGAAAGCGGGCCCGGCAGAATGAAGGTTAGCACCCGGAATTCGACAACATGGGGTTCGTCCGCCAATAACCAAGGCGCGCAAACCGACACCCCTCGAACGTGATGAACTCGCTCAGTGGATAAAAGCCGAGACGACGGTAAAAGGACATGGAGTATTCGGTCGCGTTCACCTCGACGACGCTGACGTCGGGAGCGACTTCGTTCAGTCGATCGAGCATGCAACGCACCAAGCGCGAGCCAATGCCGCGGCGTTGAAGCAAGGGCTCGACCACGAGGAGATTGAGGAATCGCAAGCGTTTGGCGAGAAGAAATCCGGCTACGGCTTGATGATGGCAGGCGACGAGTGCAAGATCGGCTGCCACGATCTCTTCGCTCAGCGCTCCCGGCGACGCCTTTGCGAGGAGCTTGGAAATCGCATCCGAAGTCCAGCCCGGCAGCGTGTCGACCGTCAGCGATCGCATGACGAGTCGAGAAGCGACACCGCCGTCCGACGCGTTAGCCAGGCGGCACGGTGGGCTCGTCATTTCTCGCGAGTCGGACGACCAGGCAACCGCGCATTGGCGAGAAGAGTCCGCGCAGGCTCGATCTCGGCATTCGAATGTCGCGCCTCGCCAAGTCAGAAAGGCCGGAAGTCGAGTGAGCCGCCTGTTAGTCGAGAAACTTCCAGGAATCGGCACCGTCCAGTCTTCGAACCCGAGTCGACTCGATCACCGACGGGTCGAAGTTGCGAAAGTTGACGCCCATCCTGTTGCCCGTGCGACCGATCGGCTGCCAGTGCGTCACGCATCCACAATGACCGCACCTGCACAGCGCCAAGGACTTGTCACCCCAAACGTATCGGTCGAGCGCACCTCTGCGCGCCACGATCTTCACCTTGCCCTTGTCGTAGTAGCCCCAAAGGCCAGCGTGGCGTCGACAGATCGAACAGTTGCAGCTCGTGAGGCGCTGCGGCTTGCGTTCGACTTGGATCTGCACGGCTCCGCAGTGGCATGAACCCCTTAGCACGGCATCTGACCTCATGTTCGGCCCAACGGTCAATGTAACCCCTCGGTGCTACCGACGACAACCTATGTACTCGCGCGTCCAGAAGATTGCCGCCGGGCTCCTTCACCACGAACCATCGTGTGCACTGAGACCGGCGCCGCGTCGACCCCCATCTTCGCCCCATGAGGCGATGACGCGCCAGCCGAGGGAGTCCCGGTAGAACCGTTGGGCATCATCGAAATTCGACGCGGCGATGAACAAATGGTCGAACTTGTCGTCCGCCATGGCAAGGCAACTCCCTTGCGAGCTCGATTGAGTCCGATCGACGACGCAACGCATTTCGAGCGGTGATCAGAGTGCTAATGCGCGTCGAGTTCTTGGTTTGGTGAGCGAATACTGCATTTGGTACATTGCGTCGACAGGCTCGAGGACCGCGTGCCGTTGGAGTCGTGAGCAGCTGAAGTCCGATCGTACGAGAGTCGCCAAGAGGTCTTCACTGTATCCCGTGAAAAACAACGCGAAAGAAGCATCGCGGCTTGTCCCAGCAAGGGCATGTCGTCTACTCGGCAACTCGACGAGGCCCGCCATTCTCGCGACACGTGACGTGCACTCGCTTATTGACTGGACGAAAATCGTTCGAATGGCTGTCGAGGATTGTCATGCCCCGAGGCTAGGAAGCTTTCACGCGCAGAACCATGAAGGCTGGGCGGGCTAACATGCATCAGGCGGCGATCTCGATGAATTTGACATTCGGTATCCAGTTACGCTTGCGTCTGGACAGCCGGGATTGCTCGTCTTCCGCATCGAACGAAGCCGAAGCGTGCGTGAGAAGGGAGCGGTCGACGCCTTGAAAGGTGTTGACGTTCACTACGGCATACAGCGTTCGGCCGATCTCGCTGGAGACGACAGGGACAACCCCGCACCTGGTGCAGATATGGAACTGGGCCGTCTTCGTGCCGAAGACATATCGTGACGCGCTGGCCGGATCAGCGATCGTTACGGTGAGGCTTCCGGTCGGGCAAGAAGTCCACACCCCGCCGTGTTTGGTGCAAAACGAGCAAGTACACGCGCGCGCCGGAATCGTGGTTGGGTCGGGTTCCCATAGCAATTCGAATCCGATGTTTCCGCAGTGGCAACTCCCGGAGATCAGCATGCACGCCTCGTCCGTCTATTGCAGCGCATAACGTTGAGGTAACCGGCACTCCGACCAGGTGCGGGCCAAAGTGAAAGCATCGAGCAAACGCGTCGAGTGTGCGTAGGAAGCCCGTGGAAGGCGATATCGGAATCTGCGTAGGCAGTCCCGGGTGCCAATGAGCCGGTCAAAAACACACCGACCCCCTCGGATTCACGACGAAAGTCTTCAACGATCTCATGCGGTAAGTGATCTCGCTGTTCCGGTCGGGCCGGTGCATACGTCCGATGCCTAACGTTGGAAGCGACCAGCGCCGGGACGGAACGAGCGCGGAAGAGCAAACCGAGCGGCGCTGTGCCGGTCGGCCATAGGTTAACCGTTCTTTCGCCACGAACTCCTCCTGCGTGGCCTAACGTCGAAGGTAACCGGCGCGCCGCGCTGGTGCTCGCAACCGAGAAAACGCGAACCGGCGCGTCCGGTGGACCGAAGGGTCATGCCGTGATGAAGCTTTCACGGCGGGCGCCCGTGCTTCGAGGTATCGGTAACGTTGACAGATACGTTGATGCGTACGCGGCCGGAAGCAATGAAAGCCCTAGCGGCCGCGAGCAAGCCGAGGCAGATAAAGAGCCCGCCGATGGGAATAAGCCAGTGTCGCATCTCGCTTTCGAGGTGCGAGATGTAGACGGTCGCTCCATGGCAGTTATACGCGATGTCACGCTGCTCTTCCGGCACCGGGACTCGCGGGTCGGAGCAGAACGATGTCAACAGAACTCCCCAGGCCAGGAGGCTGCCGAGCCCGCACACGATAAAGAAGACAGCGAGAAACTTCCAGCGAAGGGGGATTCGGCGCGTTCCTAATGCTTGTGCCATTGGTCGCTCTTCTGCCGCCAATCAAGAAGCCCAAGTCGTAGCACCGCCCGGAGTTCGGGAATGCGTACATCTTGATGTCCAGGGAAATGCGGGAGGAGCGTCCAACGGGCTAATAGACGTGCCGAATTCCCTGAGAGAAGCCTGGCACCTCCACTGGAACATAGCCGGTCGTAGCAAATCCGCATCCCGGGATCAAAGGATTATCGATACTGGTATCAACAGGCGATGGGTTCTCATTTGTTTGCCGCGGTAAGCAATTGTCGGCCAACGCTGAAGCTAACCGGCGCGCCGACGAAACGCTCGCCGAAGATCAAACCATGTGCCGGCGCCGTCCGGTTGACCGAAAGTTTAGGCCCCGGTCACCATGCTGTACTAATTCCTCACGCAGGAATGAACGTAGCGCTGAGCCAGTAAGCGGTGACACTTCAAATACCGCGCGCGTCATACGCCCAGTGCATCACCGCTCGGCGTTGCTTTCGTCGACAGCTCAGATCGCGCGATCGGCAATTCTGGCGCAATTGCGCAATATGCCTCCGCATTGCGAGCCAGCGACGAATCTGACGCACGTCGTCCGGACAGCGCCGGCCGAGAAAGTAGCGGCAATACCATTGGAACCACCCGCGGGGGTCTTCGTGGTAGAGCCAGCCTTTCGACCTCCAAACCGACAGCGGTTGTGAAGCGTTCACTTCGAAGTAGTTCAGCTTCGGCTCGTGTCGCTCGGCGCAAAGACGCGCATGCGTGAACCAATCGGTAGGATACTCGGCGCCGCAGTCCGTCATGTACTTGCCGCCAAAGACACCGAGCGCCAGCATCTGTTTGGGCGTCAACTGTGGACGAAAACTCGGGTGAAAATGGGTCCCAACCGGTTCGGCGAGGTAATAGACGTACCCTTGCTGCATCAAGTCGTTTACTTCGACACGTCGGTGGCTCATGTCGGCTGCCGATGGGGCTAACGTTGGAGGTAACCGGCCCGCCGCGCTGACATCCACGAGCAAGAAGGCACGGTCCGGGCGCGTCCGGTCGACCGTGAGGTTAAGCGGGCGGATTTGATTAAGGCGGCTTGGATAAACGTCACTGCTCGGAACGACCCGTAGTAGGTGGGTAGCAACTTACCGAGACAGGCATCCCGCGATTAGCAGACTGGCAAGACTCAATAATCCGAATGACAAGAGAGCAAACGCGAGAGTACCCGCGATCCGCGTGACCCAAAACAGTCCTCGTGTCAACGGAGGGTAGCCAGACAGCTCGACGGGCCCCGCCACCCATGGAAAGAAGTATTTACCGTGCATCCATAGCTCCGGCCCAGAGCGAGACCAACCACGCACGGCTTCCTTGAATATTTTCGGATAGACGTAGTCGTTACGGGAGATGAAGAACTTTCGAAGCACGAAGGACAGAACAATGTGCGTGAACACGAGCGAGGCCCACAAGGGCCCCCATATGTCTGGAGCGAGAATCAAACACCAGCTATGTAAATGGGCGCCGCCGCACTTTAGCCAATCCAGCGAGCATCGCGAAGCGGAAGTCTGAGCGACGGCGTGGCTACCACCTGACATAACGGCGAAGATCAAAAGAGGCCAACGGGGCATCGCTCGTCGTGCCGCCTAACGCTGGAGGTAACCCGCGCGCCGACGAGACGCTCGCCGAGTCGAAAGCATGAACCGACGCGTCCGGTTCACCGAATAGAAAGAACTTCCCCTACTCGCGACGGCAGCGGAGTGCCACGATTGAATTTCCACGTTCAACACCGGAGAGGGGAAGTCATGAATCACATTACTACCGTGGGACTGGATCTGGCAAAGTGCGTCGTGTCGCTGTGCGGGGAGGATGCGTCGGGACGCGTGGTCGTGCAGCGCGCGCACGCTGCACCGGGAGGCGGTGCTCGGGTGCACAGCGCGCGGCGTGTCGGGTCGGCATGGAGGCCTGCGCGATCGCCCACTGGTTCGCGCGGGGGCTGGCCAGGCTGGGCCACACGGCGCGGATCATCGCGCCGGAGTTCGTGCCACCGTTCCGACTGTCGGGGAAGAACGATGCCAACGACGCCGCCGCGATCTGCGCCGCGGTGCGCCAGCCGCATCTGTGCTTCGTGGCGGTGAAGAGCGCCCAACAGCAGGCACAACCGGTGGTGCATCGCCTGCGTCAAGGCTGTCAGGAAGAGCGCACCGCGGGCTTGAATCGGCTGCGTCGGTTGCTGGCCGAGTTCGGGCGCATTTACCCGAACAGCGCGGCGGCGATTCTGCGCGGCGCCCGCGCTGCGCGGGCGGACGAAACACTGCCCGTAGCGCTGCGCCGTGGGTTCGCCCGACAGCTCGAGCATTTGCGCGAGCTGGACGCCAAGCTGGCCGACTGCGACCGCGAGATCGCCCAACAGGTGCACGACGACACACGCGCGCAACGACTGGTCCGCTTGTGTGGCGTCGGCGTGCTCACCGCAAGCGCGGTCGCCGCTACCGTGACCCATCCTCAGCAGTTTCGCTGCGGCCGCCAGTTTGCCGCCTGGATCGGCCTCACGCCGCGACAGCATTCCACCGGCGGCAAGCCGCGCCTCGGACACATCACCCGACGTGGCGACACTTATCTGCGCGCACTGCTCGCGCAAAAGGCACGCTCTGCGTTGCAGGCAGCTTTACGCATCGCGCCGCCGCGGCGAACCCGCATTGCCGCATGGATCGTCGCCACCTACGAACGGATCGGCTACCACAAGACGCCGGTCGCGATCGCCAACGAGCACGCGCGGCTCGTCTGGGTACTGCTCACCCGCGACGAACCGTTGCACGCGCACGTCGCCGCCAGCTGATACGGTCGTAACACTTCCACCCGCTGCGAGGAGATCCCGCTACGACGATGGTCAGACCCCCGCTGCGCGCACCTGGCTAACCTGGCGGCCGCCGGACGCGGCCGATGACCGAATGAGGGCGCAGCGCGCGGTTTCCAGCATGGCTCGGGTGCGCATCGATTACCCATCACAGCCGGATACAGAGTTGCAGCCTGGTCCTTCGTCAAACGCGACCACTTGCATTCCCGGGGAAGTCCATACAGAGGTTAGGCGACGATCGTGTCTATGCGCCAATCTCGTGGCGGATACGCAGCGCGAGGGCAGCAACATCATTCTTCTCGTCATCGAAGTAAACCGTCTTCATTCCAAGCGCAGCGGGTGCGACCAGGTTTCTCACGCTGTTGTCGATGAACATGCTGTCTTCGGGTCGTACTCCCACACGGCCAAGTGCGTACTGAAAGATGGCGATATTCGCCTTCGTGCAGCGTACCTCGGCCGATACCACGATCGGATCAAACAACTCATCGAGGCGCTGGTATTGCCTCAGGCGCTCGATTCGTTCCTTTTTGTTATCAGTGATGATGCCCACTGGGCAGTGGGTCTTGAGCTCACGCGCCATCGCAAACATCTCTGCGTTCGTGGGCGTACTCTCGAATGCTGCGATGAGAAGGTCGTACGGGAGCGCGCGTCGCAGGGATGCACACACTTCTGACCATATATCCGAGTAGTTCTGCTTCCCTTCGTTTAGCTTCGCATTGTACGGACGGAACGCTTCGCAAACTGCTTCATAAGAGATCCCTGTGTGCTCGCTCAGAAAGCGGTTTGTCGTCAGAGTTCCGGTCTTGTCTCTGGTCAGTACACCGTCGTAATCGAAGAAGACGGCTTTGATCACGAGCTCGGGTCAGGTCGGATGAGTGGAAATGCGGGAATTCGACGCCTGACGTGATGTAGCCTCCGAGACGCGGTGCTATTTATCCCAATCGACGGTTTGCAAGGCGTCGTTAGGACAAACGGCTGATAGGCACCGCAGGCTTTCACGACCAGAATCAACGGGAAGCCTTACACGACGGCATCCTATACTGGATATTCGCAATGCAGCGCGAACTGGACGGGCCGCTCGACCGCCTGCGCGAGCGAATTCGCTTCAGGCGCTACAGTCTGAGGACCGAGCAGGTCCCTTCGGCGAGACTTGCGCTGCCTCGACGGCGTCGTCCGCCCGAAGTCTCCCGCATGCCTGCCGGTCGTTCTAACGGTCGAGGAGGTGCAGAACTTCTGCGCGCAATGCAGGTAACGCAGCGGTTGCTTGGCGAATTGCTCTACGGCACCGGCCTGCGAATCATGGAAGCGCTTCGCCTTTCGCGCAAAGGATGTCGACTTCGACCGCTCGGAGATTCTCGTGCGCGATGGCAAGAACTCCTGGGACATGCCGATGTGAGCACGACGATGATCTACACGCATGTTCTCAATCGCCGATGCCACGGCGTTGCGAGTGCCCTCGACTGCCTGTCACTGAAACCAACCGACCGGGCGCAGCGCTGACCCTAGTTCGCCTGGGTACGTGCGCGCGTCGCGTACGCTTCGGCGCTTTCGACGTCACCCTTCGCGCGATAGAGCAGCGCCAGTTCCTCGAAGACCTCGTGATCGGGAGCGTGCGCAGCGTTACGTTCGCGCTCGATCCGATGTTGAATCAGCAGCGCATCGTCGACGCGCCCTTGCGCACGCAACGTGCGCGCGACCATCCACCGTGCAATCCACGTCGATTCGGCGTCGCCTGCCTTCTCGCGCAGCGCAAGCGCGGCTTGGAACTGCGCCAGCGCCTCGTCGTTTCGGCCCATTGCGAGCAGCGCGTAACCGATGTTGTTACGCAGCGACGCCTCCCACGCGTTGGCCTGCGCTTGTGGCGACGCAAGCGCAACGTCGAGCGCGAGTTCACCCCATCTCAGTTGGTCGGTGGGCGCGGTATCGACGAACGCAAGCATGTGCAGCGCATCGACGGCGAGCGCGTCGAGTCGATCGGACCTGGCATATTCGTACGCTCGCAGAAAGGCCGTGCGCGCGCGCTGCCTGGCGTCATCCGTCTGCGTTTCGGGCGGATGCGTCGCTGACGAATAGGTGCGCCCGAGCTCCAGCCAGTAGCGCGTGCGTGCCTCGGGTCCCGCCTTTCGGAGTTGCGCGTCGAGCCGGTGCAGAATTCTCCGCGCTTTGGCGAACTCGCGTCGCAAGCCGTACGTCCGCGCGATCTGCGTCTGCAGCACGAAGGCGTCGTCCCCGGTCGACTTCGCAAGCGCGGCCCGAAAGCGCTGCTCGCTTTGGATGGGGTCGTTGAAGTTCCACAACGGCGTCGGATCGAAGGCCGGCGCGAGCCCGGGCATGAGGAAGGCGCCGAGCATAAGCGCACGACATGACGCGCGCACCGACCCTACGCGGGCCGCTGTTGCGCTACGCTCACGCATGTGCTGGTTCCGATGCGTAGAGAAACAGTTCTTCGCCCGTTCGCACACTCGTCGTGCCTTCGCACGTGAACCCCAGCCGCTCGAGCAGTCGCGCGGAGCGCGTATTCGTCTTCGACACGATCGCGACGATCCGCGACAGCCCGAGTGTGCGGCGGCCATATTCGACGACCGCTGCGGCCGATTCGTACGCAAATCCGCGTCCCCAGTGTCCCGGGAGGAAGGCGAAGCCCACGTCGACGTCATTCAACCCATCGCGCTTGATCAGGCCGCACATGCCGATGGGTTCGCCGGATTCCTTCAGTGCCACGAGGTAGAGCCCGAATCCGACACGATCGTACATGGCGATCGGGCCGCCGGACAGGTACTTCGCGGCGTCGTCGACCGTGCGCACGCCCTTGTTTCCGATGTTTTCGATCCAGGACGGCTCGTTGACGAGCTGCAGCACGAACGGCGCGTCGCTCAACTCGAAGCGGCGAACCGCGAGACGGGCGGTTTCGACGATGGTCACGTGCTTATTCGATCACCCTGGAATTTCGGCTTCGACCAACTTTGCAAGCAGCACGAGTGATTCCTGCCAGCCGAGATAACACGCCTCCGGCGGAATCGCGGAAGGCACGCCTTCCTGGACCACTGTAAGCTCGGTTCCGCAGAACACTTGCCGAATCGAGATCGTCGTCACCATCGTCCCTGGCAGATTCGGATCGTCGAAGCGATCGGTATGGCGAATGCGCTCGCCGGGGACGAGTTCGAGATACTCGCCGCCGAATGCATGGCTGCTGGCGTTCCCGAAATTGGTGAACGACATGCGGTAGCTTCCGCCGACGCGTGCATCGAGCGCGTGAACCTTGCACGTGAAGCCGTTCGGCGGCAGCCACTTCGAGAGCGCGTCGGCGTCGAGGAATGCGCGATAGACGCGCTCGGGCGGCGCGCGCAGCACGCGATGCAGGCGGATCGTGTGCGTTGTCATATTTTCCCTTGTCCTTGCGGCGGCGGCGCCGCGGTGCTCATCAAGACCCACTCCATGGCCTGACGTCGCAGACGAGGAGTCCGGATCGCACGGTCGGATCGGCCGCTGCGTGTTCGCGCGCCTGCGATTCGGTGGTCAAGCTCGCGAAGACCATCATGCCGCTCGATACGGGGTGCTCTTCGCTCGTTCCACGAGCAGCACGGTGCGCTCGTCGATTTCGATTCGCAGCGATTCCGGACAGGACATGGAAGAGCTCGTCCTCGTCGTCGTGACTGGCCACGCGAGCGACCCGCGCACTTTGGCGACCTTGACGTAACAATCGTCGATCTCCGCGATCACGCGCGGCCATCAGTATTCCGGAAGTGCAGCAGCGATGCCATGTGGCGAAACGACGTGCGGCATGGCGAGCTGCGGTGAATTTGCGGTCATGGCGCTTTGGATAGGACGCGCACGACGACCTCGCGATAACTACGAAAACCGAGGCACTCGTACAGCCGCCGTGCGGGCACGTTGTCGCGCATCACGTGCAGGAACGGGCGCTCGTCGCGCGAGATTTGTCGCCGGACGAGCTTCGACATGAGGCCGCGGGCGAGGCCGCGCCCCTGGTAGTCGGGATGCGTGCACACGCCGCTGATCTCGCGCAATGTCCCGGCGTACATGCGTTCACCGGCCATGGCGATGAGCCGGTTGCCGTCGAACACGCCGAAATACTCGCCTAGCTCGATCGTGCGCGGACCGAACGGGCCGGGTCTCGTGATCGTCGCGAGTTCGAGTGCCTGCGTCGCATGTTCAGGTCCCAGCCGAACCGCGCCGGGCGCTCCATCGACGACCGGGATGTCGGCATCCCAATACATCTTGAACATGGTCGATTCTGCTTCTATCCGCCAACCATCGGGCACGGCATCGTCCGGGCCCTCGCAGTAGAAATGCTCGCCCGCGTCCACATAACGCGCGAGGGCGCCGAAGTCCGGTCGTGCGGGATCCGCGAACGCGGCGATTGGCGAGAATCCGCGCGCGTAGCGCCGCACGTTCCCGGCCCCGGCAGCGAAGCTCGCGTGCGGGCCGGCGAGGGTATGCCAGGCGACGTTGTCGAGTCGTTCCAACATCGCGCAGCCGCACCTACGCCGCGTTCGGGTACGGCTCGACCTTGTCCTGCTCGGCCGCGTCGTTGCGCGCGACGATCGCGCGCGCCGGCTCGGTGTCGCTGAGGTTGATCGCTTCGTGCGGCACGCCGGGAGGCACGAACAGAAAATCGCCAGGCTCGCTGACGACTTCGTGCTCGAGCTGCTTGCCCCAGCGCGTTTGCACGCGGCCGGCGAGCACGTAGATGCCGGTCTCGTAGCCGACGTGCACGTGCGGCGCGGCGCGGGCGCCGGGCGGGATGACGACGACGTGCATCGCGAGGCCCTTCGCCCCGACGGTCCCGCCGGAGATGCCGATGAAGTAGGGGAGGCCCTGGCGCGTCATCACTTCGACGTCGGGACGAATCGCCTGCACGACCGCGTCGCTCATTGCGCTTCCTCTCATCGCCTTCGCCGCCATTTCAGCGAAAGCGCAAATTGTCGCGCGAAAGCTCGCCGATCGCGCGACAGCCGATCAACTTCATGTCGCGCTCGAGCTCGGCCTTCATCAAGCCGAGGGCGCGCTCGACACCTGGCTGACCCGCCGCGGCGAGCGGGAAGAGATAGTAACGGCCAAGCCCCACGGCCTTCGCGCCGAGCGACAGTGCCTTCAGTACGTGCGTGCCGCGCTGAACACCACCATCCATCATGACGTCCAGGCGGTCGCCGACCGCATCGACGACTTCGGCGAGCTGGTCGAACGCCGCGCGCGAGCCGTCGAGCTGCCGGCCGCCGTGATTCGACAGCACGATGCCGGTGCAACCGATCGCGGCTGCGCGCTTCGCATCCTCGACCGACATCACACCCTTGAGGCAGAACTCGCCGTCCCACTCGCGGACCATCTGTGCGACGTCGTCCCACTTCATCGAAGGGTCGAGCATGTCCGTGAAGTATCGGCCGATCGACAGCGCGTCGCCGCCAAAATCGACGTGCGCATCGAGTTGCGGCATCGAGAAGCGTTCGTGCGTGAGGTAGTTGAGGCCCCACATGGGCTTGCGCGCGAACTCGAGCATGCCGGCGGCAGTGAGCCGGAACGGGATCGAGAAGCCGGTGCGCAGGTCGCGCTCGCGATTGCCGCCGGTGATGCTGTCGACCGTCAGCATCATCACGTTCACTTGCGCTTCCTTCGCGCGCTGCAGCATCGCGCGGTTCAACCCGCGGTCCTTGTGGAAGTAGAACTGGTAGACCTGCGGCGTCGCATAGGCCTTCCGCACGTCTTCGAGGCTCACCGTCCCGAGCGACGACACGCCGAACATCGTCCCGAATCTTGCCGCCGCCGCGGCGACCGCGCGCTCGCCCTCGTGATGAAACAGGCGCTGCAACGCGGTCGGGGAGCAGTAGACGGGCAGCGCGAGGCGCTGCCGCATGATCGTTACCGACAGGTCGACCGCATCGACGCCGCGCAGGACGTTCGGCACGAGGTCGCAGCGTTCGAAGCTTTCGGTGTTCCGGCGATACGTCACCTCGTCGTCGGCGGCGCCGTCGATGTAGTTGAAGATCGGCGCGGGCAGCCTTTGCCGCGCGAGCTCGCGGAAGTCGTGAAAGTTGTGGCAGTGAGCGAGGCGCATGCAGGCGATGATAGGGGAGACCGCGGCGCGCTAGGTTACGTACGCGTCGGGACGACGGATCGACGCTTACTTCGCCGGGTCGGCTGCGCCGGTCTCGACGTAGCGCTTCAATCGGTCGACTTGCTCGCCGAGCACACTTTCGACCGCCGGCGCGATGCTTTGGAAGCCTTCGGCGATGTAGCCGCCGACGCTATACGTGAGTTCGAGTTTGGTTGCGCCTTGCGCCGGCGACAGCCGCCAGCTCATGGCGCCGGCGACGCCCGAACCCTGCAGCGGACCGAGGCCCCCGGTCATCCGCAGCATCTCGTTGGGTCGCACGTGGACGACGTGCATGTGCTCGACGCCACCGTTCGCGAGCCGCTCGCAGAAGCAGCCGCCGGGACGCGGATCGATCGTCAGGTTGCGGCTGTCGCCGGAGTACGTGTGCTGCGCATTCCACCAGCGGTCGACGTGCCCGATCAACGCGTCGTAGACCTTTGCAGGCGATGCGGCAATGACGACCTCGTGGCGCACGCGAAAGCCGTTTGCGCCGATTTCCACGGCCGCCGCGCCATCCGATACGAGGGCAACGACCGCTAAAACAACGAGCGTGCGCAGCATGGCGCTCTCCATCGCGACGAGGAGCGCGAAGTGTAGACGTTGAAAGAGGCGTCAGTCATCCTTCAGCGCGCGGGCAATCGCGTCGTCGAGCGACATGGCGCGGCCATCCTGCCAGGAACTTTCGAAGCGATCCGCATCGCCGAGCGCCTTTCGGGCAGTGGCGAGGTCCTGCGCGTAGGCTTCGCGCTCGCGCGCCGGCACGGGCGCACCCATCGCTTCGCGCAGTCGATCCATGGCGCTCCACAGCACGATCGCGCCGGCCGCGTCGCGCGTCGCGAGTGCGACGCCGGCTATTGCCTCGATCGCCGTGGCGCTGCCGCTCCGCTCCCCCAGCGTCCGATAGAGCTGCAGGCTATCCGTGTGGAATCGGTGCGCGGACGCGTAGTCGCCGTGCCCTGCCGCCAGCTTGCCGAGATCGTGCAGCGTGTTCGCCTCACCCTCCTTGTCGCCGATTTCGCGCGCGATCGCCAGACTTTCTTCGAGGAGCGGAGCTGCCGCCGCATCCCCGGCATGCCGCGCGACCACGCCGAGCCCGTGCAGCGCGCGTGCGATGCCCCCTCGGTCGCCGAGCTCGCGACAGATGGCGAGGCTTTCGCGTAAATGCCCTTCGGCGCGCTCGTCGCCTTCCTGCAGGCGCACGCTGCCGAGGGTGCGAAGCGCGTTCGCGACGTGTCCGCGGTCACCGAGCTCGCGAAAGATCGCGAGGCTTTCCTCCGCTAGCGTACGCGCCGCCCGGTAGTCGCCCTGCATCGAGGCGAGGCTCGCAAGATGCACCAGCGAAACCGCGACGCCCCAGCGATCGCCGGATTCGCGGTCGATCGCGAGGCTTTGCTCGTGGAGCGCGCGCGCCCGCGCATAGTCGCCTTGCTCGTAGGCCAGCAACCCCTGATTGTTGAGCACTGCGCCGATGCCGCGCCGGTCGTGCAACGCACGCCTGATCGCGAGGCCCTCCTCGTATAGCGCGCTCGACTCGGCATAGTCGCCTTGCTTCCACGCGAAAACGCCGGCCCAGTTGAGCGCCTTCGCGCGCGTCGCCGGGTCCGCCTCGGGTGCGGCGGCGAGCAGGCGCACGAGCCAGCCGCGTCCTTCGGAAAGGAACCCGCGCACGAGCCAGAAGCGCGAGAGTGACGTCGCGAGCCGAAGTCCGGCTGGCGCGACCGAGGCGGATGCGTGCGCCAACGCCAGGCGAAAATTGCCATGCTCCGCATCGAGCCGATCGAGCCACGCCTGCTGATGCTCGCCGGTGAGCTCGCGCTCGGCCTCTTCGGCCAGCGCGACGAAATACGCGAGGTGTCGGGCGCGCCAGTCGACGTCGTCCGGCGCTTCCCGCAGACGCGCCTCGGCATACTGCTGGACCGTTTCCAGCATCCGGTAGCGCGTCCTGCCGCGCACCTCGTCGACCAGGATCAGGCTTTTGTCGGCGAGTGACGTCAGAAGTCCCAGC
Source organism: Casimicrobiaceae bacterium (assembly GCA_035718935.1). Taxonomy (GTDB): domain Bacteria; phylum Pseudomonadota; class Gammaproteobacteria; order Burkholderiales; family Casimicrobiaceae; genus VBCG01. The sequence goes on along the minus strand of DASTGT010000082.1, from coordinate 60,225 downwards.
ACGTCCGCGCGGCCGACGTGCGGCCCCACGCATACGCTTTCGACGGCGTCCAAGGCGAACCGTCCGCCGAAAACGGACAGCGCGCAGAACAGCGCGCGCTCCGGAGAGCTCAGCTGATCATGGCTCCAATCGATCGCGCCGCGCAGCGTCTGCTGTCGCGCCGGCACGGTGCGTGAAGCGGCCGTGAGCAGCGCGAACCGATCATCGAGACGCCCTTCGATATCCTCGACCGACATCGACCGCACGCGCGCCGCGGCGAGCTCGATCGCGAGGGCGATCCCGTCGAGGCGGCGGCAGATGCTCGCGACCGCACGGGCGTTGCGTTCGTGAATCTCGAAGTCGGGAACGTGCAACTGCGCGCGATCGCGAAAGAGCCGGACCGACTCGTAGTCGAGCAGGCGCCGCGCGTCGAGCTCGCGATGGTCGTCGGGAACGGACAGCGATGGGACGCGATAGGTCAGCTCGCCCGGCACACCGAGGCGCTCGCGGCTCGTCGCGAGCACCGTCACCTGAGGACAACGACGCAGTACCGTGTCGACGAGCCGCGCGCATGCGTCGAGCAAATGCTCGGCGTTGTCGAGCACGAGCAGGATCTGCTTCGTTGCCAGATGCTCGATGAGCGTCCGCGTCAGGTCCTTCCCACGCTGCTCCTGCAGGCCGAGCGCCGTGACGGCCGCCTGCGGCACGAGGTCGGCGTCACGCAGCGCCGAGAGGTCCACGAGGCGCCAACCGTCGGCGTAACGTGTTTCGACGTCCGCGGCGAGACAAAGCGCGAGCCGCGTCTTGCCAACGCCGCCCGCGCCCGTCAACGTCAGCAGGCGGACGCGCGAAAGCAACGTGCGAAGCTCGCCGAGCTCTCGCTCGCGACCGATGAACGACGTCAGCGGGTCGGGCGGCTTCGGCGGTGTACTACCGTGAGCGGCGGCCGCTGGCGCCGGAATTCTCGTAAGGGGACCGACGAAGCAGTAGCCGCGCGCCGTCAGCGTTTCGATCCAGCGGTCGCCGCCGGCAGCGGCTGCGAGGACGCGCCGAATCGACGAGACCTGGACGGCGAGGTTGTTCTCCTCGACGACAACACCGGGCCACGCCGCTTCCAGGATTTGCGACTTGGGCACGTATTCCGGCGCCGCGCGAACGATCTCGATGAGGACGGCGACAGCTTTCCTGCCCAGCGCCAACGGCGCGCCGTCCTGCGTCAGCACGCGCTTTTCGACGTCGAGTACGAAGGGTCCGATGCGGTAGCTGTCGGCCACGCGAACTCCGGGTAAGGGCGCGGTCCCGTTGCGACCCGCAATGCGCTCGTCGCTTTCCACGGGCCAAGGAAGCGCCTGCGTGGAGTTTAAGGAAGATTAAAGACGTTTCTCAAGACAGCCGGAACGTTCCGAAGGATGCTGGGAGCACCAAACGCACGAAGCGTCATCGTCCCACCCGTCGGAGGCTCGCATGGATTGCAAGACGAACGATGGAAATCGGCAAGACCGGCCACGATTTCGCGGCCTCAACCTCGCGGCGCTGGGGCCAGCGCTCGTCGTCATCGTGTACGGGTTCGGCCATCCTCCGGACGCGTTGCTCGCGTCCGACCCGATGGATGCTGCCTCCGCGCGGTTCGAGGTGACGGACGCGGCGCCTGCCAGGGCGAGCATTGTGCTCGCGAAGTTGGATACCCCGGCGTTGACGGATGCGCAACGCATCGACGCGTCGCGCGAATGCGCGCCGGCAGAAGGCATCGCGGACGCTTGCGTCTACGAGTGATCGCGCCCATTCGGCGCTGCTTGCCTGCGGTGAATGCGCGGCTTCCGCGATGCGGGGCCGCGCGCTTCCTCCCGTCTCAGTCCCAGCTCAGTGCGCCGCCGGTCTGGTACTCGGTGACGCGCGTCTCGAAGAAGTTCTTCTCCTTCTTGAGATCGATCATCTCCGCCATCCAGGGGAACGGGTTGTCGGCCTTCTCGAACAGCGGATCGATGCCGATCTGCTGGCAGCGCCGGTTGGCGATGAAGCGCAGGTATTCCTTGAACATCGTCGCGTTGAGGCCGAGCACGCCGCGCGGCATCGTGTCCTCGGCGTAGGCGTACTCGAGGTCGACGCCCTTCTTCATCAGCGTGCGGATCTCGTCGCGGAACTCGGGCGTCCACAGGTGCGGGTTCTCGAGCTTGATCGTGTTGACGAGGTCGATGCCGAAATTGCAATGCATCGACTCGTCGCGCAGGATGTACTGGTACTGCTCGGATGCGCCGGTCATCTTGTTCTGCCGGCCCATCGCGAGGATCTGCACGAAGCCGACGTAGAAGAAGAGCCCTTCCATGATGCACGAGAACACGATCAGGCTCTTCAGCAGGCGCTGATCCGCCTCGAGCGTTCCGGTCTTGAAGGTCGGGTCGGTGAGCGTCTCGATGAACGGGATCAGGAACTCGTCCTTCTCGCGGATCGACTTCACCTCGTGGTAGGCGTTGAACACCTCGGCTTCGTTCAGGCCGAGGCTTTCGACGATGTATTGGTACGCGTGAGTGTGGATGGCCTCCTCGAACGCCTGGCGCAGCAGGTATTGCCGGCATTCGGGTGCCGAAATGTGGCGATACGTGCCGAGCACGATGTTGTTCGCGGCGAGGCTGTCGGCGGTCACGAAGAATCCGAGGTTGCGCTTGACGACGAGACGCTCGTCGTCGGTCAGACCCGCCGGGTTCTTCCACAGCTCGATGTCGCGCTGCATGTTGATTTCCTGCGGCATCCAGTGGTTCGCGCAGCCGGCGAGGTACTTGTCCCACGCCCACTTGTACTTGAAGGGGACGAGCTGGTTGACGTCGGCCTGGCCGTTGATGACGCGCTTGTCCTCGACGCGCACGCGGCGAAACTGTGTCTGCGGCTCGTTGGCCGCGTCCGCCGCGGGCCGAGGCTGCGTCGATGGGCGCGTGGCGAGGATCCCCACGACGTTGCGGCGCGCGCGCTCGGTCGAAGCGCTTCGGGCCGGGGCGGGCAGTGCGGGCGGGTCGTCGTCGAATGTCAGCATGGCATCTCCGATTTGTTCGTTGTTGTCGCGACGAGTCGTCGTTCGTCGAGGACGGCTGCGCGCCGCACGCGCAGCCGCTCCGGTGCCGTCAATGCATCGGCGTCAATTTGTCGTAGAGGAATTCCGGCGTGAAATCCTGGCCTTCGAGCCAGGCGATCGACGCAAGCCCGTAGTCCAAATAGAACTGCGAGAAGCGATCGCGATCGCGCAGCGGCTCGAGCTCTTCGCCATGCAGCTCGTCCGCGAGATCGACGACGCCCTTGCGGCCATCGTTGAATTCCAGCCAGACCTTGTAGTCACCGAGCCAACGCGCGTCCACCACGTGTCGGGGTGCGTACTCGTACCGGGCCAACAGGAACCTCCTTTCGCGAAGTGATTGACGTGCGGCAGCTGCCTGCGTGACGGCGCGCGCCACGGACGAAACGACAGCCGATGCCGGGGAGCCAAGCGCTGGGAAAAATCGCGCGCGGTCGAAGCCGCTGCCGCGCGCTCCCAGAACAACAACTGCAAGCCGTTGCCGGCCTCTTCGGTCGTCAGGCTCCCTGGCGCGTCCACGCCAACTTCGCGTCCTGTCCGGGTTCGCGCGGGTCCCTTGCTTCCGGTGTCGCCGCGCCATGCTCTCGAGGGCATCGCTGTCCGTCGCTCCACCGGTTCACCGAATCTCGTCGGGCGCCGCGCCGGTGAGGATCCACCGAGCCACGACGTCCACCACCTGCTGTTCCTTGCCGTTGAATCGCGGCGCCTGCATGGCGTCGCCCGCTTCCGGTGCGGACGGCACGCGTCGCTCGTCGTGCACGCTGACGAGCGTGCGCCGTGCGCACTCACCCGGCCCGTTCGACGAAGCGCGCGCGCCCTGGCGATGCCGTACGGCGAGCACGCGCATGCGCTCGGACTTCTGCGGCTGGTCGAGCGCCTCGTCGACACACGACAGCAACACCGCGCCGGCGAGGTCGTCGATGCTCGCCGTCGCGACCGCCGCCGACAGCGCGCCGTTGTTGATGCCGAGCACCCAGACGCTCGAACATGGCCATTGCGTCCGTGCCCAGTCGACGGCGCGCCGCATGTCGCATACGTGCGCGCTCGACAACCGCCATTCACGATCCATGATCGGGCGGTCGCTCGGCGGGGACAGCGCGAGGACGGCGCCGCCGACCGCGTCGGCGAGACGCTGCCGCTGATCGGGCGACAGGCCGCCGTACACCTCGGGTAATCCGTTTCGCGAGACGACCGCGAAGCCGCCACCGCCGCCGCCGAGCACCAGCACGACGTGCCGCTCATTCGGCGCGCGCGTCGGCGCCTCGGTGACGAGCAGCACCTCGCGTACGCCGTTGCGCGACTCGAGCACCTGCACGCGCTCGCGCAGCGCCTCGGCTTGCGCGACTTCGGGCGCAATCGACAGAGCTAGGGCCGCTGTCATCGCCGCGCGCCGCACCGATGTCGCTACTGGCAGGCCTCGCACTCGGGATTGTCGATGCTGCAGAACTTCGGCTCCGCGATTTCCGCGGGTGCATCGTGACGGGATGCCGCCGCTACGTCGGTGATCGCTGGCGTCGCGGCGACCGCATTGAGCTCGCCGCCGCGGCCGGTGGACTTCTCGGCCGACGTCGCGCCGAGCGAGCGCAGGTAGTACGTCGTCTTGAGGCCGCGCTGCCAGGCGAGCTTGTACGTGTCGTCGAGCTTCTTGCCCGACACGCCCGACATGTAGATGTTGAGGCTTTGCGCCTGGTCGATCCACTTCTGACGGCGCGCGCCGGCTTCGACGATCCACGTGGGCTCGATCTCGAACGCCGTCGCGTACAGCTCCCGCAGTTCCGCCGGGATGCGATCGATCTTCGCGAGCGAGCCGTCGAAGTACTTGAGGTCCGACACCATCACGTCGTCCCACAGGTTCAGCACCTTCAAATCGCGCACGAGCTGCTCGTTCACCACGGTGAACTCACCTGAGAGGTTCGACTTGACGTAGATGTTCTGGTAGTCGGGCTCGATCGACGCGGCGACGCCGATGATGTTGGAAATGGTCGCCGTGGGCGCGATGGCGACGCAGTTCGAGTTGCGCATGCCGTGCTCCGCGATGCGCGCGCGGAGCGCGTCCCAGTCGAGCGTCGACGATTCGTCGATCTCGACGTAGCCGCCGCGCGCCTGGCGCAGCATGGCGAGCGTGTCCTGCGGCATCAGTCCGCGGTCCCACAGGCTCCCCCGGTACGACGCGTAGCGGCCGCGCTCGGAGGCGAGCTCGGTCGACGCCCAGTACGCGTGGTAACACACCGCTTCCATCGACGTGTCGGCGAACGCGAGGGCGTCCTGCGACGCATACGGGACGCGCATCAGGTGCAGGCAATCCTGAAAGCCCATGATGCCGAGTCCGACCGGACGATGACGAAGGTTGGAATTGCGCGCCTTCGGCACGGCGTAGTAATTGATGTCGATCACGTTGTCGAGCATGCGCATCGCGGTGGTGATGGTGCGCTTGAGCTTCGCCTGGTCGAGCGCGTAGCCGCCGTCGACCGCGCGCATGTGCGCGAGAAGGTTGACCGACCCGAGGTTGCACACGGCGATCTCGGTCTCGCTCGTGTTGAGCGTGATCTCGGTGCACAGATTCGAGCTGTGGACGGTCCCGACGTGCTGTTGCGGAGAGCGCACGTTGCAGGCGTCCTTGAACGTGATCCAGGGATGCCCCGTCTCGAAGAGCATCGACAGCATCTTTCGCCACAGCTGCACGGCCGGGATCCGCTTGTGCAGCTTGAGCTCGCCCCGCGCCACCTTGTCCTCGTAGCGGGCGTAGGCCTCCTCGAATGCGCGACCCCATGTGTCGTGCAGGTCGGGCACGTCGGAAGGCGAGAACAGCGTCCAGTCGCCGCCTTCCATCACGCGCTTCATGAACAGGTCGGGAATCCAGTTCGCCGTGTTCATGTCGTGGGTGCGCCGCCGGTCGTCGCCGGTGTTCTTGCGAAGTTCGAGGAACTCCTCGATGTCGAGATGCCACGTCTCGAGGTACGTGCACACGGCGCCCTTGCGCTTGCCGCCGTTGTGCGCGAGACCCGCCGCCGTCAGGTAGGACTCGTCGGTATCGACCTTGAGATCGACGACGAGTGGCTTCGGCGTGATCGGCGTGACCGCACGGATGCGCGAGAAGATCGTGTTGCCGAGCGTGATCCAGTTGTGCTTGGCGATCGGCTTGCAGCCGAGGAGCGACGCGATCTCGGGCACCGCGGGGATGCGCAGGTCGATCGACGTCGTTGCACCGGCGTACGCGGCGTCGCCTGTCGCGTGGTCGCGCCGGCGCCGCTGCCCGCTGACCGGCACGCCGAGGCGCAAGCACTGGTAGCGCACGCCCTCGGCGAGACGCTCGGACGCGGTCGTGAAATAGATCTCGGTCCCGCGCGACACGCCGCCGTCCGCTTCGAGCAACCCGCGCAGGAGCGCGCGCGTCTGCGGCCGCGGCAGGTGCGAAAGGCGCGGGGCGATGCGCTTGCGACGGTCGCCGTCGTAGAGATCGTCGTAGGTGCACGGGAGCGTTTCCGCCGAACCGCCCGCGATGCGGCCCGTGGTTGCGTCGCGCACCGCATCGACGCTGACCGCCCATTGCAACTGCACGTGCGTGTCGCCGCGACGCGTTTCGCGGAACATGACGTCGCGCGCGCGCAGGTAATCGCGCACGAACGCGAGATGGGCGTCGCGCGCCGGATGGCCGGATACGGTCCACTGCCCGCGATCCTTCGACAGCGCGCCGTCGCCGAGCAGGATGCCGTAGAGGCGCGCGTCGTCCTCGGTGAGGCTCTCGACGCCGACGGTTTCGGTCGGCATCGTGAGCGCCACGTAATCGCCGACGCGAAGCTCGCCCGCGTCGACCCACCGCGGCGCGACCTTGCCCTTGGCGAGCCAGTCGTACGTGCGCTCGTTCGCCTGCTCGAGCGGAACGCCGGTCAGCGCCCAGAACGGATGCCCGGTCGTGACCTCGATCGGCGCGATGCTGTGCTTCACGTCGATCGCGACCATCTCGTCCTTCTGCTCGTAGACGAGCTTCTCGACGACTTCGCGATAGATGCCGCTGTGGCCGAGCACGAGGTCGCCTTCGCGCACCTGTCGGATCGGAAGCACGCCGCGCGCCGTGTAGACCGACGTGTCGGGCGCGAAACACTGGTTCACCGCGACCGCGGTGTCGTTGACCACCTTCAGGAACGGCACGACGCCCTGCGATTTGCCGTTCGTGCCCTTGATGTGCGACCCCATCGCGCGGACGTTCGTCCAGTCGTTGCCGAGGCCGCCGGCAAATTTGGAAAGAAGCGCGTTCTCCTTGATCGCCTCGTAGATGCCGTCGAGATCGTCGGCCACGGTAGTGAGGTAGCACGACGACAGCTGCGACCGATGCGTGCCCGAATTGAACAGCGTCGGCGTCGAGCTCATGAAGTCGAACGTCGACAGCACGTCGTAGAACTCGATGGCCCGCGCCTCGCGGTCGATCTCGTTCAGCGCAAGACCCATCGCGACGCGCATGAAGAAGCATTGCGGCAGCTCGAAGCGGCGACCGCCGACGTACTGGTCGACGAGGAAGTACCGGTCGTAGAGCGTCTGCAGGCCCAGGTAGCCGAACTGCAGGTCGCGCTCGGGCTTGAGCGCCGCGCCGAGGCGCGCGAGATCGAACTGCGCGAGCGCCTCGTTGAGAAGTCCGATCTTGATGCCGTGCCGCAGGAATCGCGGAAAGTACTCGGCGTACTGGGTCGCCATGTCGGCCTGCGTCGCTTCGAAGCCCAGTGCTTCGAAGCGCAGCGCGTCGAGCAGCAGGCGGGCCGTGACGTACGAATAGGCGGGATCCTTCTCGATCAGCGTGCGCGCGGCGAGCACGACGCACTTGCGCACTTCCTCCATCGGCACGCCGTCGTAGAGGTCCTTCAGCGTCGCCTTGAGGATGCGGTTGGGCTCGACGTCGGTGAGGCCTGCGCACGACGCCTCGACGAGGCTCGTCAGGCGCTCGAAATCGAGCGGCTTGCGCACGCCGTGGTCGTCGACGTAGAGCGTCGTGTCCTCGGGCTTTTGCGTCTGTTGCTGCTTCTGCTGGCGCTCCTGCGTGCGCTTTTCGCGGTACAGCACGTACGCGCGTGCGACCTCGTGCTCGCCGCCGCGCATCAGCGCGAGCTCGACCTGGTCCTGGATCTCCTCGATGTGGATCGCACCGCCGTCGGGCTTGCGCTTCATCAACGCGGCCACGACCACGTCGGTGAGATTGGCGACGGTGTCGCGAATGCGTGCCGAGCCTGCGCCATGCCCGCCGTTGACGGCGAGGAACGCCTTGGTCATCGCGATCGTGATCTTGTCGGGCTCGAAGCCGACGACGGCGCCGTTGCGACGAATGACCTTGAAGTGCGTGAAGCGCGCGTCGGCGGCGCTTCCGGAGGCATCGCTTGCAGCTCCCGCAACGGTGTCGCGCAGCGGCGTGGCGGACGGCGAGACGGGGGCGGGGGCGATGCGCATGGGGGCTCCTTTCGTTCCGGGACGTCCTGGACTCGAACCTACTATATCTTGTGCTGCAAGGGAACGACGGCACAAAGCATAGTAGTCGGACGGGGACGGCGCAAGCCTTTTTTGCTCCACAGCGGACGGGCGCCAAAGGGCGTGTCCAAACAGCGCACTACACGCGCTTTTGCGAACCATCACCGGGGCTTGCACCGGCTATCCACCATTTCATCCACAGTCGCGCGCGTCGATCGCGCGTTGCGGAAGGGCGTTGCAGTTTTGCCACACCGCGGCCGGAAACCGGCGTCAAGTCGGGCCTACGACCTCGGGTAGTCACCGTTGTCGATGCGGCAACTCGAAGAGCGCATCACCGGCGATCGCGACGATGCGATCACCGCTCGCCGGCGCGATCTCCGCAAGCCCGGTGAACCGGCCGAAAGCGGGCAAGATCGCGCGGTGGGTACCGAGGACGAAGCAGGCCAGGCGCGCAGAATCGTCGTCGCCCTCGATGCGCACGCCAGGATGCAGGTGCCCGCACAGCGCGTAACCCGTGCGCGGCGCTTCCACGCGGTGACAGGCGAGGAACGGCGCGAGCGCGTGCGGCTCGTCGACGCTGGTGATACGCCACTCGGCGGGCGGGTCGCCGGCATGCGCGTCGTGATTACCGCGCACGAGCACGACGTCGAGTGTCGCGTGACGTGCTCGCCACGCGACGAACGCGGTGCTCAATGCCGCAACGCGTCCCGCCTTCGCGTGCAGGAAATCGCCGAGCACGACGAGGCGACTCGCGTCGCATTCGGCGATCAGCGCATCGAGGCGACGCAGATCGTTCGCGGTCGTCCCGCGCGGTAACGGGATTCCGCCGGCGCGAAATGCCGCACCTTTGCCGAGATGCACGTCGGCGACGAACAGCGTCTTCTCGCGAGGCCACGAGAGCGCGCGTGCCGCATGCAGGACGACGCGTTCGCCGCACAGCGACGTCGGCAAACTGCGGTCGCCGGTGCGCCGCGCCGGCGCAAATGCGAGAGGCAAGGGAAGGGACACGGGATGGTGCACAATTCTAGTGCAGCCAACGCGTGCCTACCCGATGCCTCGCTTCTCCGCGAATCTCTCGTTCCTGTTCGGCGAAGTCCCGTTTCTGCAGCGATTCGGTGAAGCGGCGCACGCCGGCTTCCACGCGGTGGAGTTCGCTTTCGCGTATGACTTCCTGTTGCAGGAGATCGTCGCCGAGCAGCGCGCGCGTCGGCTCGACGTGGTGCTGATCAACGCGCCGCCGGGCGATTGGGACGCCGGCGATCGCGGGCTTGCATCGCTCCCCGGCCGCGAGCACGAGTTCAGCGCCAGCATCGCGCAGGCGTTGCAGTACGCGAAGGCGCTCGGGTGCACGAACATTCACGTCATGGCGGGTGTCGTGCCCGAGGGCATCGATGCCGCCGAGCGCACGCGCCGTCGTCGCACGTACGTCCGCAATCTGAAGCAGGCGGCGATGGACGCGGCGGCGCAGGGCGTGACGATCCTGATCGAGCCGATCAATCCGCGCGACATGCCGGGGTACCTGTTGACGACGCAGGCGGACGCCCACGCCATCCGCACCGAGGTCGGCGCACGCAATCTGAAAGTGCAGATGGATTGCTATCATGCGCAGATCGTCGAAGGCGATCTGACCGAGAAGCTGCGTCGCTACCTGCCGCACATCGGTCACGTGCAGATCGCGGGGGTCCCGGGCCGCCACGAGCCGGACGTCGGCGAAGTGAACTACGCGTGGATCTTCAAGGTGCTCGACGAGGCGAAGTACGAAGGCTACGTCGGGTGCGAGTATCGGCCTGCCACCGGTACGCTCGCGGGGCTTGGTTGGCTGTATCGATTGCTCGACCGGCCGCCGCGCGCGGGCACGTCCTGAACGAACGGATCAGTCATGACGCTTCAATTCAAGTGGGTCACGAACGACGTCGCGGTGGCGGGACAGCTCGCGCCGGGTGACGTCGCGCAGGCCGCGCAGAACGGATTCCAGAGCATCGTCAACAATCGCCCCGATCTCGAGGGTGGGCCGGGACAGCCAACGTCGGCGTCGATCGCCGAAGCGGCGAGCGACGCCGGCGTCGCGTATGCATTCCTGCCCGTGCAGTCGGGATTCCAGTCTACCGAAGAGATCGCGCGAATGCGCGAGCTGCTCGATACGCTGCCGAAGCCGGTGCTTGCGTTCTGCCGCTCCGGCTCGCGCTCGGGCCGGCTGATCCAGGCCGCTGCCGCGCTCGCCCAAAGCTGACGGTGTCGGAGGAGTGTCAGAGGAGTGTCAGAGGAGTGTCGGAGGAGTGCGCTACAGCGACACGCTCATGCCGCCGTCGATCATGATCATCTGGCCGGTGATGTAATCGGCCGCGGGTGACGCGAGGAACACCGCGAGTCCGCCGACCTCGCGCGGATCGCCCCAGCGGCCGGCCGGCGTGCGCCGCTTCACCCATGCATCGAACGCGACGTCGTCGAGCAGCGTGCGATTGAGCTCGGTTGCGAAATAGCCCGGGGCGATGGCGTTCACCTGGATGCCGTGCGGCGCGAGCTCGACCGCCATGCCGCGCGTCAACTGGCGAAGGCCGCCCTTGCTCGCCGCGTAAGGCACGATGCTCGGCCGCGCGAGCTCGGCAATCAGCGAGGCGACGTGAATGATCTTGCCGTGCCGCTTCTCGATCATCGCCGGCACGACGGCCTGCGAGACGCGAAACGGCGCGGTGAGGTTCGTGGCGATCACCTCGTCCCACTCGGGGCGCGGGAAGTCGACGAACGCATGCCGGCGCTGGACGCCGGCGTTGTTGACGAGGATGTCGATCGCACCGTGCGCGTCGCTGATTGCGGCGATGCCGGCGCGTAGCTCATCGTCCTTCGTGACGTCGAACGCGTGCGCCGCGGCGCGCAAGCCGTCGGCTTCGAGCCGCGCGCACGCGTCGCGAAGCGGCGCCTCCTGACGTGAATTGAGCGCAACGACCGCGCCGGCCGTCGCAAGGCCACGCGCGATCTCGAGGCCGAGCCCGCGCGAAGCGCCGGTCACGAGCGCCACCTGCCCCGCGAGATCGAACATGCGCGAAAGTCTTTCGGTGCGTGCGTTCATCGTCGTGCTCCCGGTCATTGGGTGTGAGGCCTAATCGGACGCCGATTCGCCGGCGGCCCTCTCGAGATCGGCGACCATGCGCGCGACGCGCGCCTCGAGCGCCTCGGTGGTGAGCTTCTCGCGAAAGAGCTCCACCACGAGCGGGAACGCGAACGGCGTCGGCCGCGACGGGGTCGTGACGATCGCGCGCGTGCGGCGCATGCGCGCGAGCGCCGCTTCGAGTCGCGGCGCCTCGAGTTGCCGCTCGACCACCTCGCGCGTCGCCTGCGCGAGCAGAAGGTTGTGCGGATCGTATTCGTTGAAGACGTCCCACAGCAGGCCGCTCGACGCCTGCAACTGGCGGTTCGACTGCGGCTGTCCCGGATAGCCCTGGAACACGAGGCCCGCGACGCGCGCGATCTCGCGGAACTGCCGCCGACCGAGCTCCGCGGCGTTCAAGCCGGCGAGAATATCGGATTCGACGTTCGGCGCCGCGAGAAGCGCACCGATCTCGCGCAGTCCGAGTTCGAACGGCGTCGTCGCTCGCAGGCCGAAGCCGTAGTCGTTGATCATCAGGCTGAACGTCCGGCCGGACGCGCGCGAGAGCCGGTAGGCGAAGAGCGTCGCGAGGCCGAGGTGCGCGAGCCGGCCTTCGAACGGGTAGAAGAACGCGTAATACCCGTCGCGAAGCTTCATGCGCTCGCATAGCCACTCGCGCTCGTCGGGCAGCGCCGACCAGCGGCGCTGCAGTTCGAGCAGGGGTCGCACGAGCGCGAGCTCCGGCGAATCGTAACGGCCGCGCTTCGCTTCGGCGACGAGTCGCCGGGTCCGTTCCGACAACAGCGTGGAGAGCGGCATTTTCGCGCCGAGCCAGCGCGTGACCATCGCCGATTTGGCCGGCGCGATCGCGACCCACGCCGTCATCTCGCGAACGCGGAGGAATTCGAGCACGCGGCCGGCAAACACGAAGCAATCGCCCGGCGAAAGCCGCGCGATGAATGACTCCTCGACGTGGCCGAGCTTGCGTCCATTGCGTAGCTGCACGACGATGCTCGAATCGGAGACGATCGTGCCGATCTGCATGCGATGGCGGTGCGCGATCTGGCGGTCGGGAACGTGCGCGACGCCGTCCTCGCCCATCACGACGCGGCGATATTCCGGATACGCGTTGAGGCTCGCACCCCCGTGAACGACGAAATCGAGCGCCCATTGCCATTCGTCGTCGGTCAACTGCGCGTACGCGTGCGTGCCCCGGATTTCTCCGAGCAGCGCATCGGGACGGAAGCCGCCGCCGAGTGCGCAGGTGACGAGATGCTGCACGAGCACGTCCATCGGCGCGCGCAACGGTGAACGTGCTTCGATGGCGCGCTCGCTCGCGGCCTCGCGCGCGGCGGCGGCCTCGACGAGCTCGAGCGCTTGCGTCGGAATCACCGTCACCTGCGACACCGCGCCGGGCCGATGGCCGCTTCGTCCCGCGCGCTGCAGCAGTCGCGCGACGCCTTTCGGACTGCCGATCTGCAGCACCTGGTCGACAGGAGCGTAATCGACGCCGAGATCCAGGCTCGACGTGCAGACGACGGCGCGCAGCTTGTTCGTGCGCAAGCCGTCCTCGACGTAGTCGCGAACCTCGCGCTCGAGCGAGCCGTGATGGAGCGCGATCTGTCCGGCCCAGTCGGGACGCGCTGCAAGCAGCGCCTGGTACCAGATCTCGGTGGCCGAGCGCACGTTGGTGAACACCAGCGTCGAGCGCGCGTTCTCGATCGCGCGAATCACTTGCGGCAAGAGCTTGAGGCCGATGTGCCCGCCCCAAGGGAATCGCTCGATCGTCGCCGGCCGTGCAGTCTCGATGGCGATGTGCTTCGGCACGATGCCTTCGACCACGCGCGCGCCGGCCGTGTGCCGCGGTCCGACGAGGCACGCGAGCGCCTCGTCGAGGTTCGCCAGCGTGGCGGAGAGTCCCCACACCTGCATGGATTTCACGTGCTGGCGAAACCGCGCCAACGCGAGCTCGACCTGCACGCCGCGCTTGGTCGACATCAACTCGTGCCATTCGTCGACGACGACCGCGCGAAGTTGCGCGAAGCGCTCGCGCCAATCCGCGTGCGAGAGCAGCAGCGACAGGCTCTCGGGGGTGGTGACGAAAATCGTCGGCAGTTGTCGCGCCTGACGTGAACGATCCGCGCTCGATGTGTCGCCGGTTCGCGCGCCGACGGTCCAGTGCGGCCGTAATGCGCGCGCGGCGTTGGCAAGCGCGAGCGTGGTGTCCTGCGCGAGCGCGCGCAGCGGCGTGATCCAGAGGACCGTGAGCGGTGGCGCGTGCTCGGCCGTTCCATCAGGACCGAGCGCGAGCGGTCCGATCAGGGCCGCGAGCGTCTTGCCCATGCCGGTCGGCGCGTGCAGCAGTCCCGAACGCGCTTCGGCGTAAGCCCGCCAGACCGCTTCCTGGAACGGAAACGGCGTGAAGCCCTGGGCATCGAACCACTCGCGCGCAGCCGCGAACGCGTCGCGCTCGACCACGCGGGACAGGGCGACGTCGTTCATCCCGCCATCGTATGGCTTGTGGAGGCGGGCGGCGATCCGCAGAATGGTCGCGCGCCTCCCATCCAGGTTTGGCCATGGAACTTCGCAACCCCGCGCGTCGCCGCTTCCTGCAATCGACGTCTGCCGCAATGGCGCTCGCGGCGCTCGACGTGCCACGGGCGCGCGCAGCCTCGCCGCGGCTCGCCGACATCGACCACGTCATCGTGCTGATGAAGGAGAATCGCTCGTTCGACCACTATTTCGGTTCGCTGTCGGGCGTGCGCGGATTCGACGATCCGAGCGCGATGCGTTTGCCCGACGGCCGTCCCGTATGGCAGCAGCCGGATGCACAGCATCGCGACGGCTACCTCATGCCGTTTCGTCTCGACACGCGGCGTACGGGCGCGCAGCGGTTGCAGGACCTGAACCACAGCTGGGGTCCGCAGCACGGCTGCTGGAACCACGGCGCGATGGACGCGTGGGTCCGTACGCATCGTGCGATCGACGGCGACGCGGGCGGACTGACGATGGGTTATCTCACGCGCGACGACCTGCCGTTCTACTACGCGCTCGCCGATGCGTTCACGGTCTGCGACGGCTATCACGCGTCGATGTTCGGGCCGACGCATCCGAACCGCCTGTTCCTGATGACGGGGTCGATCGACGCCGACGAGCGCTTCGGCGAGCCGGTGCTCGCGAATGGACGCCGCGACCTGCGCTGGGAGACCTATCCCGAACGGCTCGAGCGGGCGGGGGTCACGTGGCGGGTGTATCACGAGTGGGACGATTACGGTTGCAACGTGCTTCGGTATTTCGCGCAGTACGCGCGAAGCGGGAGGACATCGCCGCTGCGCGAGCACGCGTTGCGCGTGCGTGCGCACTACGAGCTCCTGCACGATCTTCGCACGGGCAACCTTCCGCAGGTCACGTGGATCGTGCCGCCATCCACGGTGAGCGAGCATCCCGATTACCTGCCGGTCGCCGGCGAGAACCACACGCGCGAGGTGCTCGAGGCGCTGTGGTCCAATCCGCGCGTCTGGGCGAAGAGCGCGGTGATCATCAACTACGACGAGAACGACGGACAGTTCGATCACGTGTTGCCGCCGGCCGCGCCGCCGGGCACGCCGGGCGAGCACGTGCGCGAACTTCCCGTCGGCCTCGGCTTTCGCGTGCCCTGCCTCGTGATCTCGCCGTTCTCGCGAGGCGGCTTCGTCGTCGGCGACACTTTCGATCACACCTCGACGCTGCGCCTCATCGAGACGCGCTTCGGCGTCGAGGTTCCTTACCTCTCGCGCTGGCGCCGCGAGACCTGCGGCGACCTCACGTCGACGCTCGATTTCAGCTCCGCGCCGCGCCTCGACATTCCGAAGCTCCCCGACACGCGCGAGCGGCTCGCCGAGGTCGAGCGCACGGTACTCGACCTGCCGCCTCCGTCACCCCCGGCCGTGCAGTCCATGCCGCGGCAGGAGGCGGAGACGCGCAAGCGCCGCGGACGGCACGTCTGACACGTGTCGGAGGAGCGTCAGAGGTCAGTCAGCCGCAGCGAGCGCGGGCGTGGCAGCCGCCGGGGCGCGCGCATCGCGGAAGCGCGCCAGCAACTCGGCCTCGCGCTTTTTCGCATCGACGAGGTGGCGTTCCTTGACGTGGCCATAGCCGCGAACGTGTTCGGGAATCGACGCGAGTGCCACCGCGGTCTCGTAGTTGTGCGGTGACAGCGACGCGAGCAGCTCGTCGACGAGCTGCTCGTACTCGCCGATCAGCGCGCGCTCGCGCTTGCGCTCCTCCGTCTTGCCGAAGACATCGAGCGCCGTTCCGCGCAATCCGCGCATTTTGGCGAGCACGCGAAACGCCGGCAGCATCCACGGGCCGTACGTCGACTTCTTCGCTTCTCCGCTCTGCGCATCGGGTTTGTTGAGCGTCGGCGGCGCCAGGTGGAAGTTCAGCTTGTAGTCGCCTTCGAACTGCGCTTTCACGCGGTCGACGAAATCCGTCTCGGCATAGAGCCGCGCCACTTCGTATTCGTCCTTGATCGCAAGCAGCTTGAAATAGTAGCGCGCGATCGCCTCGGTGAGATCCGTCGTTCCCGGTTGCTTCGCCGCCTCGACGTTGCGCGCGCGCTCGACGAGGTCGGTGTAGCGCTTCGCGTACGCGGCGTTCTGATAATCGGTGAGAAACGCCCGGCGGCGTTCGATGATCTCGTCGAGCGAATGCGACAGCCGCTGCGAGTCGGGCTTTACTGCCGGAATCGCCGCTTCGGCGACCCGTTCGGGCTCGACCGCCGCCAGGCGCCCCCAGTAGAAGCTTTGCTTGTTCGATTCGACCGCCGCACCGTTCAACTCGACGGCGCGCAGGATCGCCGCCTCGCCGACCGGCAGCAGGCCGCGTTGATACGCGTATCCGACCATGAACAGGTTGGTCGCGATCGAATCGCCCATCAATCCCGTCGCGAGCTTGGTCGCATCGAGAAACTCGGCGTCGCCCGGCGCCACTGCATCGCGAATTTCCTGCTCCATCGAGCCCAGCGGGAACGCGAGGTCGGGCTCGCGCGTGAACTGCGCCGGCATGACGAGCGAGGTGTTGACGAGCGCCTTCGTCACGCCCTTCTGCATCTTGGCGAGCGCTTCGTTGCCGATGCCCGTCAGGATGTCGCACGCGAGCACCAGCTTCGCTTCACCCGCCGCGATGCGCGTCGCGTGCAGCTGCTCGGGCCGATCGGCGATGCGCACGTGCGACACCACCGCGCCGTTCTTCTGCGCGAGCCCCGTCATGTCGAGCACCGAGACGCCCTTGCCTTCGAGGTGTGCGGCCATGCCGAGCAGCGCGCCGATCGTCACGACGCCGGTGCCGCCGATGCCGGTGACGAGCATCCCGTACGGTTGATCGGTCGTCGCGCGCGGGGGTTCGGGGAGGTGCGAGAAGTCGACGCTCGCCGCCTTGGCCGGTTTGCGCAGCTTGCCGCCTTCCACCGTCACGAAGCTCGGGCAGAAGCCGTTCACGCACGAGTAGTCCTTGTTGCACGACGACTGGTCGATCGTGCGCTTGCGCCCGAACTCGGTCTCGACCGGCGCCACCGACACGCAGTTGGATTTCACGCCGCAGTCGCCGCAGCCTTCGCAGACGAGCTCGTTGATGACGACGCGCTTCGCCGGATCGGGGAACGTGCCGCGCTTGCGCCGGCGACGCTTCTCCGCCGCGCACGTCTGGTCGTAGAGCAGGATGGTGGTGCCCGTCACTTGCCGCAGTTGCTTCTGAACGTCGTCGAGCTCGTCGCGATGATGGATCTCGACGTTGTCCGCGAAGTAGCGGGCAGGGTACTTGTCGGGCTGGTCGGTCACGACGACGATCTTCGACACGCCTTCGGCCGCGCATTGCGCCGCGATGTCGCGGGGCGAGAGCGGGCCGTCGAACGGCTGCCCGCCGGTCATCGCGACCGCGTCGTTGTAGAGGATCTTGTAAGTGATGTTGACGCCGGCGGCGACCGCAGCGCGGATCGCGAGGATCCCGCTGTGGTAGTACGTGCCGTCGCCGAGATTGGCGAACATGTGCTTCTCGTCGGTGAACGGCGCCTGTCCGATCCATGGCACGCCTTCGCCGCCCATGTGCGTATACGTCGACGTGCTGCGGTCCATCCAGATCGCCATCACGTGGCAGCCGATCCCCGCCGTGGCGCGGCTGCCTTCGGGCACGCGCGTCGACGTGTTGTGCGGGCAACCGGAGCAGAAATAGGGCATCCGCGCGAGCGTGACCTTCGGCTTCGCGAGCGCGCGCTCCTTCTGGTTGATGAAATCGACGCGGCGGCGGATGCGCTCGATATGCCGCGGATGCAGCTCGAGCCGCTCGATGCGCTGCGCGATCACGCGCGCGATCATCGCCGGCGTCAGCTCGGCGTGCGGCGGCAGCAGCCAGTCGCCGTGCGGGCGCACCCATTCGCCCTTCTCGTCGAACTTGCCGACGACGCGCGGGCGAACGTCGTCGCGCCAGTTGTAGAGCTGCTCCTTCACCTGGTATTCGACGATCTGCCGCTTCTCCTCGACGACGAGGATCTCGTCGAGACCTTCGGCGAAGCTGCGCACGCCCTCGGGCTCGAGCGGCCACGGCATCGCCACCTTGAACAGGCGAATGCCGATCTCCGCCGCGTCGGCCTCGGTGATCCCGAGGTCGTCGAGCGCCTGTCGCACGTCGAGGTAGCTCTTTCCGCTGGTGATGATGCCGAGACGCGGGTTCGGCGAATCGATGACGAGGCGGTTCAGCCGGTTGACGCGGCAGTAGTGAAGCGCGGCGTAGATCTTGTAGTCCTGCATCCGGGCTTCGGTTGCGAGGAACGCATCGGGCCAGCGGATCGACACGCCGTCGGGCGGCAGCGGAAAATCGTCGGGGACGATGATCCTGACGTGACTCGCATCGCCGTCGACCGACGCCGAGCTCTCGACCGTGTCGGAGACGCACTTGAAGCCGACCCAGCAGCCAGAATAGCGGCTCATCGCCCAGCCGTGCAGGCCGAGATCGAGAATCTCCTGCACCGACGACGGATAGAGCACCGGCATCATCGCGGCCGAGAACTGGTGGTCGGATTGGTGCGGCAATGTCGACGATTTCGCCGCGTGGTCGTCGCCGGCGAGCACCAGCACGCCGCCGTGCTTCGAGGTGCCGGCGAAGTTCGCATGCTTGAAGACGTCGCCGCAGCGATCGACGCCGGGGCCCTTGCCGTACCACATCGCGAACACGCCGTCGACGTTCGCGTCCTTGTACATCGTGACCTGCTGCGTGCCCCAGATGGCCGTCGCGGCGAGGTCCTCGTTCAAGCCCGGCTGGAACTTGATGTGCGCGCGTTGAAGGAATTTCTCGGCCTTCCACAACGCCTGGTCGAGTCCGCCGAGCGGCGAGCCGCGATAACCGGAGACGAATCCGCCGGTATTGAGACCGGCGGCCGCGTCGCGCTCGCGCTGCAGCATCAGCAGGCGCACGAGCGCCTGCACGCCGGTCAGGAACACGCGGCCGGTGCCGAGCTCGTATTTGTCGTCGAGGGTGACGTCGCGCAGTGCGACGGCGGGGACCGCAGCAGGCAGGGCCATCGGCGAAAGCTCCAAGAATCGTGTTCCGGATCGCGCCGCGACGGGTGGGCGCGGCCTCGGGCGAAGCGATTGTGTCGCCTGCCCGCAATGATCCAATTTTACCCGCATCGACCTCCGTCAGCCATGGCGGGCTCGGCGCGAAGATGGCACCGATGGGCGGAAAGACAACCGGAACCGTCGGCTCGTGCGGCAGTGGGCTCGAGGTCCGCCGCCGCGCGACGAGGACGACGGCTACGCAGCCTGCGCGGGCGGCGCGACGTCGACGAGCTCGAAGGCCGCAGCGGGTTGCACGAAGCCTTTGAGCGCTATCCTGCCCATCGGCTCGATGTGGAAGGCATCGCCGAGCGCCGCACGCATCCGTTGATCGACGAGGATCTGCCCGGCCTTCGCCTCACCGCACAGGCGTGCGGCGAGGTTGACGACGCCGCCGATGGCCGTGTAGTCGAACCGTCCTTCGTAACCGAAGGCGCCGAGCGTCGCGTAGCCGCGCGCGACGCCCATGCCGAGATCGAGGTCGTAGCCGTTCTCGAGCCACTGCGCGCGAAGCGGCGTGAACGCCTCGCGCATCGCGAGGGCCATGCGTGCGGCGCGCTTGGCGGGCTCGGGGATCGGCAACGGATCGTTGAAGAATACGAGGATGCCGTCGCCGGCAAAGCGATCGAGCGTACCTTCGTGCGCGACGATCAGCGGCCCCATCGCCGCGTGGTAATCGTGCAGCACCGCCTGCACTTCCTCGGGCTCCGCTGCGTCGGTGAATGCAGTGAAGCCGCGCAGATCGACGAAGACGTAGCAAATGTCGCGACGGTGCGGCGCGAGGATCGACTGCGCTCCGGCGCTGACGATCGCATCCGCAACCGCCGGCGCAAAGAAGCGCTTGAGCTGCGACAGTCGTTGCAGCTCGTCCACCTGCTCGTTCACCCGACGCTCGAGCTCGACGTTCCACCGCTGCAGCGCGTCCGCCTGGCGCCGCACTTCGTCCTGCAGCGACTTGATGCGCAGGAGCGACCTGACGCGTGCGAAGAGCTCCGGCTGGTTGATCGGCTTCGCCAGGAAGTCGTCGGCGCCGGCCTCGATGCCGTGCAGGCGCTCCTGCTGCGGATCGAGCGAGGTGACCATGACGACCGGCAGCAGTGCGGTGCTGGCGTTTTCGCGAATGCGACGGCATACGTCGTAGCCCGACAGGCCGGGCATCATCACGTCGAGCAAGACGATGTCCGGCACGTCGTTCTCGAGCTTCACGAGTGCCTCCTCGCCGCTTTGCGCGGTCGTCACCTCGTAGCCCTTGATCCCGAGCAGGTCGCGCAGCAGTTTCACGTTGACCGGCGTGTCGTCGACGACGAGGACCTTCGGTGGCGCGCGCATGGCGTCCGTCCCCACCGCCGATGGCTTCGTTTCCGTCACGCGCCGCGCTCCGGGCCGGATGGCGGCGAGGCTTCGGTCCTGCGCTCCAGCGCGCGCT
Organism: Casimicrobiaceae bacterium; assembly: GCA_035718935.1. Lineage (GTDB taxonomy): Bacteria > Pseudomonadota > Gammaproteobacteria > Burkholderiales > Casimicrobiaceae > VBCG01. The sequence goes on along the minus strand of DASTGT010000082.1, from coordinate 39,637 downwards.
TCACCGCTTCGAGGAATTCCTTGAGATTGATCGGCTTGCCCACGTACGCGTCGAACCCGGCATCGGTGATCATCTTGCGGTCCTGCTGCATGACCGACGCGGTGACGGCGATGATCGGGATCGCCGACGTCGCCGGGTCGGCGCGCAACACGCGCAGCGCGTCGATGCCGTTCATCCCCGGCAGTTGAATGTCCATGAGCACCAGGTCTGGCAGCCGCTCGTTCGCGATGCGGATGCCGTCCTCGGCGCTCGTCGCCTCGAGCGTCGCGTAGCCCTTGACCTGCAGGACGTCGCGGACGAGCTTCAGGTTCTTCTCGTTGTCTTCGACGATCAGGACCAGGCTCATTGACCTCCTCCGGTGGTGTCGCGCTCGATCAATGCGCGAAGGGAATCGTGAACGTGAACGTCGAGCCCCGGCCGGGCGCGCTTTCGAGCCAGATGCGTCCGCCGTGCAGCTCGACGAACTTGCGCGTGAGCGCGAGACCGAGGCCCGTCCCTTCCTGCTTCTTCGTGTAGTCGCGACCGACCTGGCGGAATTCCTCGAACACCGCAGCCTGGTCCTCGGGTGCGATCCCGATGCCGCTGTCGCGCACGGCAATCTCGGCCGCGCCCTTCGCGCAGCGCGCGCTCACCTCGATCTCGCCGCCGTCGGGCGTGAACTTGACCGCGTTCGACAACAGGTTCAGCAGGATCTGCTTGAACTTGCGCTCGTCGGCGATCAGCGTGCCGAGGTCCGGATCGACGCGCTGCGCAAGCGTGATCGCGTGGCGTTGCGCGCGCTCGCGCACCAGCGTCAGCGCGTTCGAGATCGCCGCACCCACGTCGACGACCGATCGCTCGAGCTCCATCCTTCCGGCCTCGATCTTCGAAAGGTCGAGGATGTCGTTGATGAGCGAAAGCAGGTGCCTGCCCGACGAGTGGATGTCCTTCAGGTAGTCGTCCTGCTTGTCGTTGAGATCGCCGAACAGCCGCTCGAGCAGCACTTCGGAGAAACCGATGATCGCGTTGAGCGGCGTACGCAGTTCGTGCGACATGTTGGCGAGGAACTCGGACTTGTGCTTGTTCGCGATCTCGAGCTGCCGGCTCTTGTCCTCGATCTCGTGGAACAGGCGGGCGTTCTGGATCGCGATCACGGCCTGGTCGGCGAAGGTCTTCAGCAGCGCGATCTCCTTGCCCGAGAATGCGCCGGCGTACGCGCGGCCGACGACGATCGCGCCGAGGCCCTTGCCTTCCCAGAGCATCGGTGCGGTCATTGCTGCCCTGACGTTCGACACGGCGGCACCGCGGCGCATTCCCGGCGGAACGTTCGGGTCGTTCGCCACATCGGCAAAGTGCAGCACCTCGCGACGTGCGATCGCGAGTCCCGTCCCGCTCGACGAATCGTCGCGCTCGTTGAAAGCCGCCCGCTCGAGCTCTTCCCGGTTCGGGCCGCGGTAGGCGGCGACGCGGATGCGGCCGTCCTCGCCGACGAGATTGATCGCGATGACGTTGCCCGCGAAGAGCCGCTCGGCGCTCGACAGGATCTTTTCGAAGACCGGGCCGGTGTCGGCGATCGAGTTGCTGATCGCCGCGAGCACCTCGCCCGACGCACGCTGCTGGTCGAGCGCCTCCTTCGTCTCATTGAACAGGCGAACGTTCTCGAGCGCGATCGCCGCCTGGTCGCCGAACGTTTGCAACAGCGTCCGTTCACGCTCGCCGAACGGCCGCACTTCGCGCCGCCGCAACAGGATGGTGCCGAACGGCTCCCCCTCGCGCATGAGCGGAATGACGAGCACCGTACGATGGTGGAATCGCTGGGCGAGCGTGAAGCTTGCCGGGTACTCCGCGCCTTGCGCGAGCATGTCGTCGATTTGGATGGCGCGGCGCTCGAGGAACGCGCGGCCCGAAATCGAGTTGACGTCGATCGGCAACGTTTCCACGTGATTGACCGGGTCGGGCGACGGGCCCCGCGATGCGAGGTGGCGCAACGCGTTGTTGTCGAGCAGGTAGATCGACGCCGCCGATGCGTCGCAAAGCCGCGAAGCTCGCTCGGCAATGGCGTCGAGCACCGGCTGCACGTCCGTGGGCGAGCTCGAGATCACGCGCAGGATTTCGGCAACCGCTGTCTGCTGCTCGAGCGCCTCCTTCGTCTCGTTGAAGAGGCGAACGTTCTCGATGGCGATCACCGCCTGGTCGGCGAAGGTCTGCAGAATGGCGATCTCCTGCTGGCCAAACGGGCCCGGCTGGGGCCGGCCGACGCCAATGGCGCCGATCGGCCGGTTGTCGCGCATCAGCGGCACCGACATGCAGCTGCGGAATCCCGTGCTGATCGCGGTCGCGCCGATCTTGTACTCGGGGTCTTCGAGAACGTCCGGAATCATCACCACGTCGGCGGTGAGGATCGCGCGCGCAGCGGCGGTCTCGCGGCTCGGCGATCGCGGGAAAGCCTCGCGCCACTCGCGCTCGTCCTCCCGATTCACGTTCGCGTTGGCCGCGAGGCGGATCAGCTCGCCGTCGTAGGTGAACACCAGCGCGGAGACCGCGTCGCAGAGGCCGAGCGCCGCCGTCGCGATCGTGTCGAACACGGGCTGCACGTCGGTCGGCGAGCGACTGATCACGCGCAGGATCTCGCTCATCGCCGTCTGTCGCTCGAGCGCCTCCTTCGTCTCGTTGAAGAGGCGCACGTTCTCGATCGCGATCACCGCCTGGTCGGCGAACGTCTTGACGAGAGCGATCTGCGTGTCGGAAAACCCGCGCGGCTCTCGGCGCCACAGCGCCATTGCCCCGATCGCGCGATCTTCGCGCGTGAGCGGCACCGCGAGGAGCGCCCTGAAGCCGTACTTGCGCTGGTTCGGGCGCGCCTCGGGGAATTCGGTATCGAGCAGCGGGACGATGTCGGGGACGTGGATCGTCTGTCGTTCGAGCGCCGCGCGGCCGATGGCGAGGCTCCTTGTGAGCGGGTGCACCGAATGCTCGTCGGGGGTAAGCATATCGCCGTACCCCGCCTCGTAACGCAGCGAGTCGCCGTCGACGAGAAAGATGCCCGCCTGCGCCGCACCGCAAAGGTGGAGCGCACGCCTCGCGACCGCATGCAGCATAGGCTGGACATCGCCGGGCGAGCTGGAGATGACCTGGAGAATCTCGCTGATCGCGGTCTGCTGCTCGAGCGCCTCCTTCGTCTCGTTGAAAAGCCGAACGTTGTCGATGGCGATCGCGGCCTGGCGCGCAAACGTCTCGACGAGTGCGATTTGCTCGCTCGTAAACGCCCGTGCCTCGCGGCGATACAGGTAGATGACGCCGTAGGCGACCTCTTCGCGCACCAGCGGCACGGCGAGCACGGCGCGAAAGCCCAGCACCTGCTGGTTGTCCCTCGCATCCGGGAACTCGTGGTCGAGCAGCGGCACGATGTCCTCTGTTGCGACCGTCGCGCGATCGAGTGCGGCGCGTCCGGTCACGAACGTACGGCGAAGCGGGATCACGTAGTCGTAAGAAGGGGCGGTGCCGCCGTCGGCCGAGTACGCGGACATCGGCCGCAGCACGTCGTCCGCCCGCAACAGCACGCTTGCGACCGTCGCTTCGCACAGCCGGGCAGCGCGCTGCGCCACGGCGTCGAGCACGGGCTTCACGTCCGTCGGCGAGCTCGAGATGACGCGCAAGATCTCGCTGATCGCGGTTTGCTGCTCGAGCGCATTCTGCAGTTCGTGCGTGCGCGCCTCCACCTTCTGCTCGAGTCCCGCGTACGACTCCCGCAACGCACCGCTCATCCGGTTGAATTGCCCTGCGAGCGATTCGAGCTCGTCGCCGGTATGAATGTCGATGCGCTGGTCGAGGTTGCCGGCGGCGATCCGCTGCGCGCCCTCCTCGAGAATGCGAATCGGGCGCGTCATGCCGCGTGCGAGTGCCAGCGCGCCGAGCGCCGACAGGCCCAGGCCTGCGAACAGGAGCAGCGCGGTGCGAACGATCGATGCGTTGAGCTTCGCGTACACCTCGGACACCGGCTGCTCGACAAAGACGTTCCACTTGAGCGATTCGATCGGCGCGACCGACGTGAGGACGCGCGTACCGGCGAGGTCGGTGGATACCATCGCTTCGGCGTCGCCTTGAGTCGGCGACGTCGCCGCGCGCACGTGCGGCAGCGCCGAGAGGTTCGTCTTGCGCAGCACGAGCCCGATGTCCGGGTCGGCGACGAGGAACCCCTTGTCGTCGACGACGTACGCCTTGCCCCTGTCGCCGATCCTGATGCGCGAGACGACGTCCCAGATGAACTTCAGGTTCACGTCGGCGGCGGTCACCGGACCGTGCGCGCCGCCGTTGCGCACGGCAATCGTCATGTACGGTTCGGTTTCCTTGTGGAAGTAGACCGGCCCGAACCACGGTCGGCCGGGTTTCGCATGGACGAACGCCTCCTCGGCCGACCGATCGCGCCCCGAATTGACGCTGTCCATGCCGAGGCGCGACACCGCGACGCGCTCGCGCCCCGACGGATCGATCTGCGCGACGTCGGTGACGATCGGTGCCTGACGCAACAGCTTCAGGAACTCGACGCGGCGCATCTCGACGTCGTTGGGGTCGAGCTGCGGCAGTGCGGCGAAAGCGAGCTGCTGCGCGACCTGGTCGACGTACTGCTCGATGCGCGACGCGGCCGCGACGGCTTTCTCGTGCTGCAGACTCGCAAGCGACGCCTTCGTCTCCTGATAGGTGAAGTAGAGGCTGATGATGCCGGAGGCGAGGAGCGCGATCGTGACGAGCGTGAGGATCAGCAGCAGGTATTTGCGGAACAGCCGTCCCCGATGCGCCGGCGCGGGTGGTGGCGTCGCGGGCGATGCCGATTCGGGGCGCGCACGTTGCGGCGCCCGCAATCCGATGTTCGACGGTGCGACGTCGTTCATCGACCGCTATTCGAGGACTTCGCTCGCCCTGAGCAGCACGCCGCGCGGTACGGTCACCCCGATTTCCTGTGCAGCCTTGAGATTGACGATCAGGTTGAACGACTTCGGTTGCTCGATCGGCAGCTCACCGGGCTTGGCGCCTCTCAGGATGCGGTCGACGTAGTTCGCGGCGCGATGGTGCATCTCGGCGTAATCGGGACCGAACGACATGAGTCCGCCGGCGTCGACGAGCTCGCGATACGCATACACGGCGGGAAGCCTTCGCTTCCGGGCGAAGTCGACGATCCGCGCGCGGTTGTGCAGGAAGACGCGGTCAGCGAGCACCGTCATCGCACCGGCGCCGCTCGCTGCGATCGACGTGAATGCACCGTCGAAATCGGCGGCGCTTCGAATGGCCGTCGACGTGACCTCGAGGTGGAGCACCTTCGCTGCCGCATGCACCTGCCGCTCGGAGCCGACATGGAACGCGTTGTCGGGATTCCAGAGGACGGCCACGCGCGACAGGCCGGGCGCGACGGCGGTCAGGAGCTCGAGGCGCTTCCCTTCGAGATCCGGCGCGATCGACGTGAGACCGGTCGCGTTGCCGCCGGGATGCGCGAGGCTTTCGACGAGATGCGTGCCGACCGGGTCGCCGACGGCCACCATGACGAGCGGAATGGTGCGGCTCACGCTTTGCACCGCCTGCGCGGCCGGCGTGCCCGCCGTCACGATGATTTCCACGGGAAGCGCGAGCAGCTCGCGCACGAGCTCCGGGAAGCGCTTGTAGTCGCCGCCGGCCCAGCGATAGTCGATCTCGATCGTGCGGCCCTCGACGTATCCGAGCTCGCGCAAGCCGGCGCGAAACGGTGCGACGAGATTCGCTTCGAGCGCCGGCGTCGAATTGCCGAGGAAGCCGATGCGGCGAAGCGCGCGTTGCGCGTCGTCCGCATACCCTCGGAGTGGACATGTCGCGAGGACCGCACCGGCCAGCGCCAACCAGCGGCGCCGGTCGATCCGTTCGCACGCTCGATCCTGGCCCATGTACGCGCCGGGGGAGGGGAACCGGCTCCTCACTCGATCACCTCGTTGGCGCGAATGAGCAACGAGGGCGGCACGGTGATGCCGAGCGCGCGCGCCGTGCGGAGGTTGATCACGAGCTCGAATCGCGCCGGCTGCTCGATTGGGAGATCGGCCGCCCGAGCGCCCTTCAGTATCCGATCGACGTAGCTCGCGAAGCGGTAGTAGAGGTCGGGATAGTCGACGGCGTACGCGACCAGGCCGCCCGCTTCGACGAAGTCGCGCCCCGGATACGCGGTCGGGATGCGCGATTGGTTGGCAAGCGCGACGATCGGTTGCAGTTGCATCTGCAAAAGGCCGTCGGCGCCGACGACGAGCCCATCGATCGACGATCGCTTCGCCTGTTCGAACGCGCGCTCGATCGACGACGCGTCGCGCGTATCGAACAGCTCGGCAGAAAGGCCGAGCGCTTTCGCCGCCTTGCGGGTCTCCTCCCATTCGGGGCGTGCCGCGATGTTCGCCATGTCGTGGAGCAGGCCGACGCGACGCATCGTCGGCACCAGTTCGGCGAGAAGCTCGATGCGTTTCCCGGACAGTTCCGTGCTGAAGGTGGTGAGGCCGGTCACGTTGCCCCCCGGGTGCGCGAAGCTCGCAACGAGCGGATGCGCGTCGCCCATGGTGGCCATGATCACGGGGATCGTTCGAGTCGCGCGTTGCGCCGCGCGCGTCGCCGGCGTACCGCGCGCGATGATGAGATCGACGTGGAGACCGACGAGCTCCGCGGCAAGCTCGGGATAGCGCTCGACGCGTCCGTCGGCCGACCGGTACTCGATGACGAGATTGCGCCCCTCGACATAGCCGCGCTCGCGAAGTCCGCGGCGCAGCGCGTCGAGATTCGCGACGTTTTGCGCGGCGGGAACGGCGTCCAGGAGCGCGATGCGGTAGGCGGGCCGCGGCTCGGCGCGCGGGGTGCCCGGCAAAAGGAGCGTGGCCACGAGGGCCGTCACCAACGAACGTCGCGCCTCGGCGCGCGTCCCCCGCGCCAGCGCGAGCGGCGGCGTTGCGCGACACGCGCCTCGATCGAGACCGGGCATGCCTGCCTCCGGCAAGGTTTTCGCCGCACCAAGACGGCCCAACGCCGCCCTGTGCGCATCATATGCGCGATCGCGAGGGTACAGGAAGGCCGAACGCCGCCGCGTAGAATCGGTCGCACCCCATGCCGCCACGCGCTCGCCGATGACCACCGACCTGCTGCCCGCGATCGAGATCGAGACTGCGCCGAACCCCGACGCCACCGTGATCTGGATGCACGGCCTCGGCGACGATGGCCGCGGCTGGTCGGAGGTCGTTCCGACGCTGGCCCTGCCGCCAAAGCTCGCGATCCGCTTCATCTTCCCGCACGCGCCGATCATGCCGGTGACGATCAACAACGGCATGCAGATGCGTGCGTGGTACGACATCCGGCAGGCGAACCTCGCCGAGCGCGCCGACGTCGACGGCGTGCGTCGCTCGCAGGCGCAGGTTGGCGCGTTGATGGCGCGCGAGGTGGAGCGCGGCATCGCGCCTTCGCGAATGCTGCTTGCCGGGTTCTCGCAGGGCGGCGCCATCGCGCTCTATGCGGGGTTGCGCTATCCGCAGCGCCTCGCGGGAATCGTCGCGCTGTCGACGTACCTCGTCGCGGCCGAACGCATCGAGACCGAGGCGAGCGCCGCCAATCGCGACGTGCCGATCTTCATGGCGCACGGAACGCACGATCCGGTCATCGCGTACGTCTGGGCCGAGCGCTCGCGCGACGTGTTGCGCGCAGGGGGCTTCGACGTCGAGTGGCACGCGTACCCGATGGAGCACAGCGCGGTGCTCGAGGAAATCCAGGCCGCCGGCGCGTTCATCGCCCGCGCGCTCGCGGCGGCGTAGGCCGCGCATTTCGTCGATGCGCGGCGGTGCAACGCGCTACTCGTCCTTCTTCGGCTCGAACTTGAGCGACGCCGAATTCATGCAGTAGCGCAATCCCGTCGGCTGCGGCCCATCGGAAAACACGTGGCCGAGATGCGCGTCGCAACTCGCGCAAACCACCTCGGTGCGGCGCATGTTGTACGACGTGTCCTCGTGCTCGCGCACGTTCTCGCCCGCGATCGGCGCGTTGAACGACGGCCAGCCGCAGCCGGCATCGAACTTGGTGTCCGACTCGAAGAGCGGGGCGCCGCAGCAGACGCACCGGTACGTCCCTTTGTCGGTGGTGTCCCAGTATTCGCCGGTGAACGGCCGCTCGGTCCCCTTCTGGCGCGTGACGCGGTACTGCTCGGGCGTCAGCTGTGCCTTCCACTCCTCGTCCGTCTTGCGATTGCGTTCGGTCATCTGTCGATCCTTCATGTGCCGTGGAATTTCGCTCTGCGACAAGCGGTCCATCGTTCCGCAAGCCGTCGAACGCGCTGCGCTATAGTCGATCCTTGCCCTCGCGAGTCCGCCTCGTCCCCGCCATTGGATAACGCGTCCGCCGACTCGTTCCGCCGCGACGCGCAGGTGATCGGCCTGATCGGCTTCGCGCACGCTTCGTCGCATTTCCTGCAACTCGCGCTGCCGCCGCTCTTTCCGCTGCTGCGCGCGCAATTCGCCGTCTCGTGGACGCTGCTCGGCTTCGTCGCGGGCACGTTCTACGTCGCAAGCGGCCTCGTGCAGTTCGCGGCGGGCTTCCTCGTCGATCGCGCCGGCGCGCGTCCGGTCCTGCTCGGCGGCATGACGCTCCTCGTCTTCGGCACGCTCGCCGCGTCGCTCGCGCCGAACCCGTGGTGGCTCTTTCCCTGCGCGGCGCTGATGGGCGCGGGCAACGGCGTCTTTCATCCTTCCGATTTCGCCGTGCTTAACGCCAACGTTACACCGCGAAGGCTCGGCCACGCGTACTCGTTGCACGGGATCGGCGGCAACGTCGGCTACGCGGTGGCGCCCGTCGTGAGCTTCGGCATCGGCCTCGCCGCGGGCTGGCGTGTCGCGTTGCTCGCGATGGGCGCATGCGGCCTGCTGGCGCTCGGCGTGCTCGCGACGCAGCGCCAGCGGTTGTCGTCGCATCGCGTGCCCGATGCGCATCTGCACACGATGCGCGGGAGCGCGTCGATCTTCCTGCAGCCGGCGATTCTGCTCTGCCTTTTCTATTTCGTCTTCCAGACGACAGCGTCGGTGGGCGTCCAGACGTTCCTGCCGGCCGCGCTTAGCATCGGATACCAGGTGCCGCTCGTGATCGGCACGTCCGCCGTCACCGCGTATCTGCTGGGCGCGACGGCGGGCATCGCCATCGGCGGCTTTCTCGCGGTGCGCACGGCGCGGCACGAGCGCGTCGCCGTCACCGGTTTGGTGGTCGCCGCATTGCTCCTCGTGCTGGCGGCGAGCGGCGTGCTCGCCGCGCCGTCGTTCGTGCCGTTGTTCGCGATCGCCGGGCTCGCGCTCGGCGCGACCAGCCCCTCCCGCGATCTGATCGTTCGCAACGCAACGCCGCGCGGCGCGACCGGCCGCGTCTACGGATTCGTGTATTCGGGACTCGACATCGGCGCGATGCTCGGTCCGATCTGGTTCGGCCTGATGCTCGACCACGGGCTCGCGCACGAGGTCCTGTTCGTCATCGCGGCGCTGCTCGCGGTGGCGATGGCCACCGTCGTGAACGTGCGTCGCGCGCGCGTGCCGCAGCCCGCCTGAACACAAAGGAGGACGCAATGGATCTCGGCATCAAGGAGCGGCGTGCGCTCGTGTGCGCGGCGAGCAAGGGTCTCGGCCGCGGCTGCGCGGAGGCGCTCGCGCGCGAAGGCGTCGACGTGACGATTTGCGCGCGCACGGAAAGCGATGTGGCGCAGGCGGCGCACGACATCGGCGAGGCAACGGGACGCGAGGTGCGCTTCGTCGCGTGCGACATCACGACGCCGGACGGGCGCGCGAAGGCGCTCGCGGCGTGCCCGCAGCCCGACATTCTCGTCAACAACGCGGGCGGCCCCCCACCGGGCGATTTTCGCGACTGGGATCGCGCCGCGTGGATCCGCGCGCTCGACGCGAACATGCTGACGCCGATCGAGCTCATCAAGGCGACGATCGACACGATGATCGAGCGCAAGTTCGGCCGCATCGTCAACATCACCTCGGGTGCCGTGAAGGCGCCGATCGACATCCTCGGCCTGTCCAACGGCGCGCGCTCCGGCCTGACCGGCTTCGTCGCCGGGCTCGCGCGCAAGGTCGCGCGACACAACGTGACGATCAACAACCTGCTGCCCGGCCAGTTCGCGACCGATCGCCTGCGCGTGACGCTCCAGGGCCGGGCGAAGGCGACGGGCACGACCTACGAGGAAGCGCGCGATGCGGCGATGAAGACGAATCCCGCCGGACGCTTCGGCGATCCGCGGGAATTCGGCGCGATCTGCGCGTTCCTATGCAGCGTACACGCCGGTTTCATCGTCGGACAAAACATCCTTGCCGACGGCGGCGCCTATCCGGGAACGTTCTGATTCCTGATTCCTGAATCCCCCCATACCCGACGATGATCGACGTCTACTACTGGACCACCCCCAACGGCCACAAGCTCACGATGTTCCTCGAGGAGACGGGACTGCCCTACGCGCTGAAGCCCGTCAACATCGGCAAGGGCGAGCAGTTCAAGCCCGAGTTCCTCGCGATCGCGCCGAACAACCGCATTCCGGCGATCGTCGATCACGAGCCGGCGATCGGTGGGGGCCCGTTGTCGCTGTTCGAGTCGGGCGCGATCCTGCTCTATCTCGCCGACAAGACGGGCAAGCTCGTCCCGCGCGACCTGCGAGAGCGCTGGAATTGCATCCAGTGGCTGTTCTGGCAGATGGCGAACCTCGGGCCGATGGCCGGACAGAATCATCACTTCGCCCGCTACGCGCCGGAGAAGATTCCGTACGCGATCGAGCGCTACGTGAACGAAACGGGACGTCTCTACGCGGTGCTCGACAAGCAACTCCACGGCCGCGACTTCATCGTCGACGCGTATTCGATCGCCGACATCGCGTGCTATCCGTGGGTTCAGCCCGAACGGCAAAGCCAGAACATCGACGACTTCCCGAACCTCAAGCGGTGGAAGGAGGCGATCGCCGCGCGCCCGGCGACGAGGCGGGCCTACGAAATCGCCAAGACGGTCAACGTGACGCCGTCGGTGAACGACGAGACGGCCCGCAAGATCCTGTTCGGCCAGGATCGGCATACCGTGCAGGGCTAACGCGCCCTCGATCGCGCATAGCCGCAATGGGGGAGGGGACGCATAACTCCTCGGAGGGATAACAGCGTCGCGCGAGTTGTGTTGAACTTCGCTTGAGGGAATGCTCGATCCATTCCCACGAGTCGGAGTGGTCGATGGCCCGATCGATCTACGTCATGGTGTTGTCGGGGACGCGCGAGCGCCTGCAGATGGCCGGCATGACCGCTGCGGTGGCGGCCGTCAGCGGCAACGACGTGACCGTGTTCCTGTCGATGAACGCGCTCGAGCACTTCGTGCGCGGCAATGGCCACGGCGCGCGCGCGGAGGGCGACTTCGGCAAGCTGCTCGCCGAAAAGCAGGCGCCCGACTTCAAGACACTGTTCGAGCAGGCGGTCGAGCTCGGTAATGCGCGCATTCATCCGTGCTCGATGGCAATGGACGTCATGGGACTCGAGCGCGAAACGCTCGAGCCCTACGTCGGCGAGCCGCTCGGCCTCACGAAGTTTCTCGACGATGCGGCGAACGGCCAGGTATGGTCGTTCTAGCGAATGAAGCGCGCAATGGCGCTTGACGAAGCGAACGAGGATCGCGCATGACGACGACGAGTGCGACCACGGCTGAGGCACGGGTGATCGACGCGCGCGGCAGCTTCTGCCCGGGACCGCTGATGGAGCTGATCGCAGGCCTCAAGCTCGCGCAGGTCGGCGACCGGCTCGAGCTACTGTCGACAGACAAGGGTTCCGCCAGCGACGTGCCGGTGTGGATTCGCAAGGTGGGTCACGAGCTCGTGGACAGCCGCGAGGACGCGGGCGTGTGGCGCATCACGGTGAAGAAGGTCAAGTGACGCTTCGAGGAGGCATGATGAAGATACTGGTCGTCGGCGGCGGCATGGGCGGAACGATCCTCGCCAACAACCTGGCGCGCCGGCTCTCCGGCGAAATCAAGTCGGGAAAGGCGAAGCTCACGATGCTCTCCGCCTCGGAGAGGCACATGTACCAGCCTGCGCTGCTCTACTTGGCGTTCGGACGCGTCGCGCCCGACGAGCTCTACCGCGACCAGGCGAGCCTGCTCGAGCCGGGCGTCGGGTTTCACGTCGATCCGGTCGATCAGTTCCTGCTCGACCACAACCGGGTGAAAACGAAGAGCGGGCAGGTCTACGACTACGACGTGCTCGCGATCGCCACGGGATCGCGGCCGGTGCCGGAAACGATTCCGGGGCTCGTCGAAAACTCGGAGACGTTCTACACCGAGGAAACGGCGATCAAGATGTTCAAGCGCCTGCAGTCGTTCGAAGGTGGGCGCGTCGTGATCGCGGTCGGCGTGCCGCACAAGTGCCCGATGGCGCCGCTCGAGATCGCGTTCATGCTCCACGATTACTTCAAGGACCGGGGCATGCTCGACAAGGTGAAGCTGCACTACACCTATCCGATCGGGCGCGTGCACAGCCTCGAGAACGTCGCGAAATGGGCGGCGCCCGAGTTCGACCGGCTCGGGATCACCTACGAGACGTTCTTCAACATCAAGGAAGTCGACGGCGACGCGAAGGTGGTGCGCAGCGAAGAGGGCACCGAAGCGCCATTCGACCTCCTGATCTCGATCCCCGCACATCGGGGCATGGAAGTGATCGAGAAGAACGGCCTCGGGTCGGGCGGCTTCATCCCGACGAATCGCCAGACGCTCAACATGGATGGCCGCAAGAACGTGTTCGTGCTGGGCGACACGACGAACATCCCGATCAGCAAGGCGGGTTCGACCGCGCATTTCGAAGCCGAGGCGATCGGCGAGAACATCGCCGCGATCGTGAAGCTCGGCGCGCCCGTGCGCGAATACGACGGAAAGGTGTTCTGCTTCATCGAGGCAGGCAAGGACCGCGCAACGTACGCGATGTTCGATTACCAGAATCCGCCGCAACCGAAGGAGCCGACGAAGGCCGTGCACTGGTTCAAGATGGCCTACAACAAGCTCTACTGGGTCTCGGCGCGCGGCCTGCTGTAGGCGGGAGGAGGCGTCATGAACGATCCCTTGATGGCGAGCGCGCGCGATGCGAACGTGCAGCGGGTGCCGGCGCTCACCGACGACATGATCGCGAAGTCGATCGCCGCGCAGCAGGCGAGCGCGGCGCTCGTCGATCAGGTCGAAGCGAGCGGGCTCGCGAAGGCGATTCCCACTCTCGGCGCAATGGTCGAGAACGGCGACGTGAAGCGGCTCGCGAATCTCGCGCATGTGTACGCGGCGGCGGAGGACGCGGTGACCGACGAGATGGTCACCCGCCTCACCGAGGCGGTCGGCGGCGGCTTGGCGCTGATCGACCAGGTCCAGCGCTCGGGTCTCGAGCGCGCGTTGCCGGCGCTCGTCGAACTCGTCGACAACGGCGACCTGCAACGCCTCGTGAAGCTGGCGCGGCTCTACAGCGCGGCCGAGGACGCGGTGACCGAAGAGCTCGTCGCGCGCCTCGCCGATACGGTCGGCACCGGGCTGTCGCTGATGGATCGCCTGAGCCGCGGCGGCGGCGAGCGCATCGTCGCAATGCTCGAGCGGCTGGAAGCGAATGGTGCGCTCGAGAAGATGGCGCAGACGCTGCCGCGCGTGCTCGAGCGGCTCGACCAGGTCCATCGCCTCCTGGAATGCATCGAGCGCGCCGTGGCGGCGAGCGAGCAGGGGCCGCGCGCCGAAGGGGGCGTGGGACCGCTGTTCCGCACGATGCGCGATCGTGAGACGCAGGACACGCTGAACTTCCTGCTGCAGCTCGGGCGCCAGATGCGCGAGAGCTGCCCACCCGGCGTGTAGAGATCCGTCGCCCGCGCGGCGGACGGCCGCAATTCGCGCGGGTTTAACCGGGATCAACGCAACGCGAGAAAGCGTTTGCAAGGCGCTCGGGCGCGCCGCCAGAATCGCGCTGGAGTGCCATGGAATCCGCGCAGATCCTGTCGGAGATCGCCGCGAGCCTGTCGGCCGAGCCCGACCTCGAGGCGCTGCTTTCGCGTTTCCTCGGCAAGATCGTCGCGCTGTGCGGCGCGACCGCTGGTGCTGCGCGCGTCGTTTCCGACGACGGCCGGTCGCTGCGCCTCGTCGGCGCCGTCGGCCTGCCGGTCGAGCTGCTCGAGCGCGAGGCTTTCGTGGCGCTCGACTGCGGCATTTGCGGCGATGCCGCGCGCACCGACAGCATCGCCGAGTCCACCGACGTAACGATCTGCGCGCTTCGCTCGTCGTCGGATTACTTCGGACGCACGTGCACCGGACTCCTCGCCGTGCCGCTCACGCACCGCGGGCGGATGCTCGGTGTCTACAACCTCTTCCTCGGGCGCGGCGATCGGTTGCCCGAGCCGACGATGTCGCTGTTGCGTAGCGTCGGCGAACTGCTCGGCCTCGCACTCGAGAACGCGCGGCTCGCGCGCGCGAGCCTGCACGCGACCATTGCCCAGGAACGGCAGCTGATGGCGAACGAGGTGCACGATTCGCTCGCCCAGAACCTGTACTACATGAAGATGCGCATGTCGCTGCTCGCGAAGTCGCTCGCCGAGCACGACGAGGCGCGCGCTCGCAAGTACGTCGACGACGTCAACCACGCGTTGTCGGCTGCGTACGCGGGTCTCCGGGAGCTCCTCACCCACTTTCGTCGTCGCCTCGACCCGGAAGGGCTCGTGCCCGCACTTGCCGCCATCGCGGCCGGCTACCACGACAAGACCGGCGTGCGCCTCGCGTTCGAGAACAACGCGGCGGCGCTGCGCCTGTCCGTCGAGCAGGAGCTGCAGGTGTTCCACATCGTCAACGAAGCGCTGTCGAACGTGAGCCGGCACGCGGGCGCCCAGCATGCGCGCCTCGTGCTCGGCACCGACGACGGCTACTGCGATGTATGCGTCGAGGACGACGGCCGCGGCATCGCACCTTCGGGTGCCGGTGGGGACCACGCGCAGCACGACGACGCGCACCTCGGCATCGGCATCATGCGCGAGCGCGCGCACCAGATCGGCGGCGACGTGCGGGTCGAGCGGCGTGCCGGGGAGGGGACGCGCGTGCGCCTGCGCTTTCCGCTGCCCAGGGTCGAGGGGTCCCGTGAATGACGACCAATGACGAGCTGCGCGTGCTGCTGATCGACGACCACGTGCTGTGCCAGCGCGGGCTCACGGACGTGCTGCATGAGCACGGCGGCGTACGCGTCGTCGGTATGACGAGCAACGGCCACGAAGCGAAGCGGCTCGTCGACGAGCTCGCCGTCGACGTCGTCATCATGGACCTGCGGATGCCGCAGGTCGACGGCATCGACGTGCTGCGCGGGCTGCGCGACCAGGGCTGCGAGGTGCCCGTCGTCGTGCTGACGGTGAGCGACAGCGAGGAGGATCTCGCGAACGCGTTTCGTGCGGGCGTCCGCGGTTATCTGCTGAAGGACATGGACCCCGACGACATCGTCGACGCTTTCCTGCGCGCTGCGCACGGCGAAGTGGTCGTCGCGCCCGCGATGACGATGAAGCTCGCGCGCCTGCTGCAATCGGGGCCGAAGGCGTCGAAGGACGACCTGCTTGCGTCGCTTACCCTTCGCGAGCGGGAGATCCTCGGCCATCTCGCGCGCGGCGAGAGCAACAAGGCGATCGCGCGCGCTCTCGACATCAGCCACGACACGGTGAAGCTCCACGTGCGGCACATCCTCGCGAAGCTCAACCTGACCTCGCGCGTCGAGGCCGCGGTGTTCGCGGTCGAGCGCGGCGCACGCTGACTCAGTGCTCACCCTTGGTTCGCAGCAAGCCTGCGAGCCGGTTGCCCTGCTTTTGGGGGCCGCCGCGCGGAAAGATCGCATGCAGGTATTGATTGCTGCCGCGTTGCGGTCCCCACGCCTTGGCGAAATGCCGGATCATCACCCGTACCTGCGCCTGCACGCCGTGCTCGTGAAAGTACCCGCGCAGGAACCGGATGACCTGCCAGTGCTCGTCGGTGAGCGACAGTCCCTCGCGCGCGGCCTGCGCACGCGCGAACGCGTCCGACCAGTCGGACAGGTCGAGCAGGTAGCCCTCCGAGTCGGTTTCGATGTCGCGATCGCCAACGCGAAGCTGCGTGACGTGCGACCCGGGGGCCGATCGGACCTGAGGATCCATGTCACGCCAGCGCACGGGCGGAAACACCCGCGCAGTGATCATGGCGCCGCCGCGCGCGGCGCGCGCGCCTGACCTCGCGGACGAACGCGACGAACCGCGCCGCCCAGTCGTCGCCGCCAACGCTTCGGCGATGCGCGTACGAGGCGACGATGTTGCGGTTCACGATGCCGTCGTGGCGACCGTCGACGCCGTGGCCGCGCCGTACGTCGTACGCGAACTCGGTCGAGGCGGGGAGGTTGACGACGCTCGAGTAATGGAATTCGTGCGCCCGAATCGTCGTCGCAGATCCGTGCCGCATCGGCCACGGGCATGCGGCCGTTTCCGCCAGCTCGACGTAACCGCGGCCGACCGGCTTGTCGTGCATCACCACGTCGCAGGGCAGCGCGCCGACCATCGCGCACGTCCGCTCGCGCCACGCGAGGCTTCGCGCGAGATACATGAGCCCGCCGCATTCGGCGTACGCGGGCAATCCGGCCTCGAGCGCAGCTCGGATGTCGTGGCGAAGCGATGCGTTCGCTTCGAGCGCGTCCATCGCGCTCTCCGGGAAACCGCCGCCGATGAAGAGGCCGTCGACCGCCGGCAGTGCGCGATCTTCGAGCGCATCGAAGGGCACGAGCGACGCACCCGCGGCGGCGAGCGCCTCGAGGTCATCCTGGTAGTAGAAGCCGAAAGCGCGATCGCGCGCGATGCCGATGCGCACGTCCTGCCGTGGACGGCGCGCGACACCGGTCGCCGCGGCCGGCGCGGGGAGCGGATGCGCACTCGCCGCGATCACCAGCAATCGGTCGAGATCGACCTCTCGCGCGGCGGCATCGGCGAGGCGCCCGATCTGCGTCTGCGCATCGCGGGCTTCGTTGCTCGGCACGAGCCCGAGATGGCGCTCGGTGATCACGAGCGTGTCGTCATGCCGGAGCGCGCCGAGCACGCGCACGTCGGTGTAATGTTCGATCACGGCGCGAAGCTTCGCCTCGTGGCGCGCGCCGGCGACGCGATTCAGGATGACCCCGGCGATGTCGATGTTCCGGCCGAACGCCTGGTAACCGAGGAGCAGCGGTGCGATGCCGCGCGTCATGCCGCGTGCGTCGACGACGAGCACGACGGGCAGCGCGAGTTGCGCGGCGAGCGCCGCGTTGCTGTCGCTGCCGTCGAGCGCGACGCCGTCGAAGAGGCCCATGTTGCCCTCGACGATGCACATGTTCGCACCGTCGGCCGCCTCGACGAACAGGCGCGCGATCTCGTCGTGCCGCATCAGATGCGGGTCGAGATTGCGGCACGTGCGCCCGCTCGCGCGCGACAGCCACATCGGGTCGATGTAGTCCGGCCCTTTCTTGAACGGCTGCGCGGTGAAGCCGCGACGGCGCAAGGCGCCGAGCAGCCCGATCGCCACGCTGGTCTTGCCGGACGAGCGGTGCGAAGCGGAGATCAGCAACCGGTGCATGGCCCGGCTCAACTCGCGGCCGGCAGCGGAGCTGCGGGTATGCGCTCGTCCTGCGGCACCTCTTCGAGGCGTTCCGGCACGAACGGCATCAACTTGACCGCGAATAGCACGATCAGTGCGGCGAACGCGCAGCCGCCGAGCGCGAGAAGCACTTCGTTCATGCCCGGCGTGTACGGATGCACGACGCCGTCGCGGAAACTGCTCGTCACCGTCGCGCCGGGAAAGAGAACCAGCGGAAACGCCTGACCGCCGACGATCGTGACGTACATCTGCGCGAGGCCGCCGGCGACGACGAGCGAAGCGGCAAGCGTTACGCCGCGAATCGACTGCGCCAGGGGCGCGTGCAGCAGCAAGGCGAGCGGAACGAGGCTGCCGAGCACGATCTGCCCGCCCCAGAACAGCGCGGTGTGGATGCCGCCGTCGAACAGCACGAAGGCCTCGACGTCGCGCCGCTGCGCGACGTAGGCGTTCGCCAGATGGAGGACCGCCACGAAATAGAGTGCGGCGACAACGAAGATCGCCAGCAACCGTGCGAGCCGCGCCAGGAGTTGCGGGGCGAGCGGGCGGCGGGTCGCGCGGAACACGGCGACGAGCACGAGCAGGAAGACGGCGAGCCCGTAGGCGAGCGACAGCGCGATGAAAAGTGGCGGCAAAAGCGCCGTATCGTACGTCTCGCGGGCGACGAGGAAGCCGAAGATCGACCCGGTGCCCGTCGTCAGGACGATGCGCCACGCGAAGGCGACGAGACCGGCGCGCCGCGCATGTACGTTCATCCGGCGCTCGAGGAGCACCCACAGGTAGGCGGCGACGACGAGCGCGAAGCCCGTGTACAGGAACACGTTCCACGCGAAGATCGAGCGCGCGTTGTAGTGGGTCAGCGCGACGACGAGGCGTTCGGGGCGTCCGAGGTCGAGCACCAGCACCGCGAGCCCGCCGGCGAGAAGCGCGACGGCGAGGAGGCCCGACAGCGGGGCGAGCGGCTTGTAGGCGGGACGGCCGAACACGGACGCGATCGACGCGATGTTGAGTGCGCCCGACGCGGCGACGATGAGGAACACCGCGAACACGTGCGGCAGGCCCCACACGATCTCGTTCGTCATGCCCGTGGCGACGTGGCCCTTCGTCTCCATCGTGTGCGCTGCGAGCAGGCCGAGCAGCACGACCGACGCGAGGGCCCCCGCCAGCAGCCAGTAGCGCCCGCTCGTGCCCGTCAGCTCGCGATACGCGACGCGCATCGTTCACAACCCCTGGTAGCGCACCGCCGGGTCGAGCCGGAGGTCGGCGCGCAGCTGCACGCTCGCGTATTTCGCCACGCGCTGTGCGATCGCGCTTTGCGGATCGTCGAGGTCGCCGAAGACCATTGCATCGTGCCCCGCGGCGCGGCACGCCTCGACGCACGCGGGCTCGCGCCCGCGATCGACGCGATGCACGCACAGCGTGCAGCCTTCGGCGGTGCCCTTGCCGCGCGGGACGTCGGGACGCGGGTCGGGGACGGGTTCGTGCACGAACGATCGCGCCTTGTACGGGCACGCCATCACGCAATAGCGGCAGCCGATGCAGGCGTGCCGGTCGACCAGCACGATGCCGTCGGCGCGGCGGAACGACGCCCCGGTGGGGCAAACGTCGACGCAAGGTGCGACGGCGCAGTGCTGGCACATCACCGGCAGCGAGTGCGTCCGGCCATTGCGCTCGGTCACCTCGACCCTGCGGATCCACTGCGGATCCGTGGCGCGCGTCGGCGCCGGCAGACCATTCTCGTCGCGGCACGCCGTCACGCACGCGTCGCAGCCGCGCGCACAGCGGTCGGTGTCGATCAGCAGGCCGTAGCGCACGCCGGTCGAGGCCGTACGCTGCGCCTTCGCCGGCCGGAGCTGAAGCAGCGTCGCGCCGGGTGCGAGCGCGAGCGCGGCGAGGGCGCCGCCGGCCCAGCCGATCAGCTCGCGGCGCTGCGCGTCGGTCGGTTTCATCGGATGCCGTCGGCGCCGCGTTTGGGCTCGGCGCTAGCGTCGGTCGACTGCGCGACGGCGAGCACGCCGGTCTTGCTCGCATGACATTCGAAGCAGTCGAGCTTGGCCGCGACATAAGCGTGGCAGCCCTGGCAGAAGTTCTCATCGCTGCCGACGACGCTTTGCGTCCGGGCGTTCGCGTGGCACGCGATGCATTTCGGAAGACTCACGTCGCTGCCGCGCACGCCCTCGCGCACCGTCCGATCGCGCTGATGCAGCAGAAGCTGCATGTGGTTGCGGCGCATGAACGCCGCATCCATGACGCAGCGATCGCCGCGCGGCGGATCGAGCTGCGGGCGTGATACGCGGCCGGGCTGCGCTTCGTTGTTCGACGATGCGCCGATGGCCGTCGCGACCGCGATCAGGAGCATCCCGGCGGCGCCGGGCAACGCCGGGAACCATCGTCGCCACCGACACGCCAGACGATGCCACGGTTTGGTCATCGCCTACTCGCCGAGCCCCATCTGGATGTACCCCGTCGGGCACACGTCGCGGCAGATGTGGCAGCCGATGCAGCGGGTGTAGTCGGTGTCGACGTAGCGGCCCGTCGTCGCCTTGCCCTTCGGCACCTTGAACACCGCCTTCTGCGGGCAGTAGACGACGCAGTTGTCGCACTCGAAGCACAGCCCGCAGCTCATGCAGCGCTTCGCTTCGGCGACGACGGACGTTTCGTCGAGCGCTTCGAGGCGCTCCTCGAAATTGCCGAGCGCAGCTTCCGCGCTCAGCGTGACGACTCGGCGGCGGCGGCGCGGCGTGTAGCGGAAGTGCGCGAGGAACAGCTCGTCGTGCGCGATCACGTATTTCGCCGACCGGTTCTCGTAGTTGTGGATCGCCGCGTCGCTGTCGCAGGTGCCGCGGATCGGCTCGTGCACGTTGGAGAAGGCGTAGCCCTTCTCGAGCATCTTGCGCTGCACGTCGAACACATGCACGTCGATCTTCGGCCGCCTGCCGTGCGGCTCACCGCGCAGGTAGCGATCGATGCCTTCGGCGGCAATCGCGCCCTGGCCGATCGCCGTCGTCAGCAGGTGCGGGCGAACGACGTCGCCGCCGGCGTACAGGCCCGGCTGCCCCGGGACCCGATAGTTCGCGTCCGCGCCAACCCCGCCGCGGCCGTCGTTCAACGCCTCGAGGCCGGTGAAGTCGACGGCCTGTCCGATGGCCGAGACGATCAGGTCGGCCGGGATATCCTCCTCGGTGCCCGCGACGATCGCGATGTCGAGCTTCGGGCCGACGAATTTCGCTTCGCAGCGCGCAACGCGAAGCGCACGCGCGCGACCGCGTTCGTCGAGCAGGACCTCGATCGGCGCCAGGCCGCCGCGGATCGCGATGCCTTCCGCGATCGCCTGCTCGATCTCGTGGCGATTCGCCTGCATCTTCTCGAACGCGAACACCGAGGTGAGCGTGACGTCGGCACCCTGGCGGCGCGAGATTTCGGCGACGTCGTGCGCCGCCTGTCCGGCGATCGCGTATTCGGGCCGATCGTGATCGTGCGTATGCTCGATGTGCCCCAGGCGCCGCGCCACCGTCGCGACGTCGAGCGACGTGTCGCCTCCCCCGACGACGACGACGCGCCCGCCGACGTGACGCATGCGGCCGTCGTTGAAGGCGCGCAGGAACGCCGTGGCGGTCACGCAATTCGGCGCGTTGGCGCCTGCCACCGGCAACGGCCGGCCGGATTGTGCACCGATGCCGACGAAGATTGCGTTGAATTCCAAGCGCAGCGACTCGAGCGTCACGTCCGCGCCGACGCGGCAGCGAAGCCGCGCCTGCACGCCGAGATCGAGGATGCGACGGATCTCCGCATCGAGGATGTCGCGCGGCGTGCGAAAGCCCGGGATGCCGTAGCGCATCATGCCGCCGAGTTCCGCGTGCTCGTCGAAGATGGTGACCGCGTGGCCCTTGCGGGCGAGCTGGTACGCGCACGACAGTCCGGCGGGCCCGCCGCCGATGACCGCCACCCGCTTTCCGCTCGAAGCCTCCGGCGTGGCAAATGCGACACCCCGGGCGATCGCGTAATCGCCGAGGAAATGCTCGACCGCGTTGATGCCCACGTGCTCCTCGACCTCGTTGCGATTGCAGCCCGATTCGCACGGGGCGGGACACACCCGGCCCATCACCGACGGAAACGGATTGGCCTCCGTCAGGCGCCGGAATGCGTATTCCTGCCATCCGCAGCCTCCCGGCGGCTTCTCGATGCCGCGCGCGATGTCGAGGTAGCCGCGAATGTCTTCGCCCGACGGACAGCTCGCCTGGCACGGCGGCGTGCTCTGCACGTACGTCGGGCACTTGTGGCTGTGGTCGGCGACGAAGATCTCTTCCTGCCACGGCCGGTGGTCGTGATCGCCGTCGCGGAAGCGACGGAAGGTGAGCGGAACCTTGCTGGCAGGCGTGACCATCGGAAGCCTCGTCGTCGGTCGAAACGTTTTCAGGCGTGCGGCCGCAAGCGGATCGCGTTGCCGACGAGCTGGTGCACGCCGCCGACCATGCCCCGGTCGAAGCCGTAGTACGGCAGCACCTTGCTGAACTGCGCCTTGCAGATCGCGCAGATCGTCGCCATGAAGTTCACCTTGTGCTCGTCGGCGACCTGCGACAGTGCTTCCATCCGCGGCAGCGCGCCCTTGACGCGCGTTTCCAGCAGCTCGTCGGTGAGAAGGCCTCCACCGCCGCCGCAGCAGAACGTCTTCTCGCGGATCGTGTCCGGTGCCATCTCGTGGAAGCGATTGGCGCACGCGCGAATGATTGCGCGCGGAATCTCGAACTGGCCGCCGGGCACGTCGCCCATCCGCGATGCGCGCGCGACGTTGCACGAATCATGAAACGTCACCACGCGGTCGTCGTTCGCATCGGCGTCGAGCACGATCGCGCCTCGCTGGATCAGCTCGTACGTCACTTCGCAGATGTGCTGCGGCACCGGGTAGCGGTGATCGAGGAAGGCGAGCGGGCCGATCAGCGTGTTCCAGAAGCTGTACGCGACGCGCCACGCGTGGCCGCATTCGCCGACAACGATGCGCTTCACGCCGAGCTGCTGCGCCGCTTCGCGCACGCGCAGCGCGATCGCGCGCATCTGCGCGTAGTTGCCGATGAACATGCCGAAGTTGCCCGCTTCGGACGCGTGCGACGACAGCGTCCAGCGAATGCCGGCCGCATGGAACACCTTCGCATAGCCGATCAGGCTCTCGACGTGCGGCTCGGCGAAGAAATCGGCTGACGGCGTGACGAGCAGGACCTCCGCGCCTTCTTCGTCGAGCGGGAAGCGGACGTCGACGCCGGTCGCTTCCTTCACGTCCTCCTCGAGGCCCTGCAGCGTATCGGCGAGCGCGGGCGGGGGAAGCCCGAGGTTGTTGCCGATCCGATGCACCTTGCCGATGATCTCGTTCGAGTACTTCTGGCCGAGCCCGACCGCGTCCATGACCTCGCGCGCGGCCATCGTGAACTCGGCGGTGTCGATGCCATAGGGGCAGAACACCGAGCAGCGGCGGCATTCCGAGCACTGGTTGAAATACGTGTACCACTCGTCGAGCACCTCGCGCGTCAGGTCCGCCGCGCCGACGAGCTTCGGAAGATGCCTGCCGGCGAACGTGAAGTAGCGCCGATAGACCTTGCGCAGCAGGTCCTGCCGTGCGACGGGCATGTTCTTCGGATCGCCGGTGCCGAGGAAGAACTGGCACTTGTCGGCGCAGGCGCCGCAATGCACGCACGCGTCGAGGTAGACGCGAAGCGAGCGGTACTTGTCGAGCAGCTCGCCAAGCTTCGCGATCGCCTTGACGTGCCAATCGGGCACGAGCTCGCCGGGAAAGCCCAGCGCCTGCTGCACGGGGGCCGAGGCGACGAACGGTCGGCTCGCCGCCATCGCATCCTCGTGCAGGATCGGAATGACCGGCCATTCGCGCACGCGAGGAACGTCAAAGACGGCCGCAGCCATCATGTCGCCTACTTGTCCAGCGCCGCCGCCCACGGGGCGACGTAACGCCGCTCGCGCGAATCGTCGACCTGGTTGCGCGTCGGGCTGAAGAAGAGGCCGGGCGCGTGCAGCAGTTTGCTCACCGGGAAGACCGCGAGCAGCAACGCGACGAGGGCGAGATGCACGAGCAGCAGCGGGTCGGCCGGCAGCGGTTGCCAGTCGAAATACATCACGCCGAGGACGAACGCCTTCAGTGCGACGATATCGGTGTGCGCGACGTATTTCATCGCGAGCCCCGTCCCGGCGATCAGGAGCAGCAGCACGAGCATCAGGTGATCGGACGGTGTCGAGACGTAGCGCACGCGTTCGATGACGACGCGCCTTGCGCCAAGTGCGACCAGCGCTGCAACCATCATGAACCCCGCGTAGACGCCAAGCGGCGAGAGCCATGCGACGAGGGGCCACACCGGCTGCGTGAAGTAGCGCAGATGCCGCAGCAGCACGAGGACGAAGGCCGCGTGGAACGTCCAGCCGAACAGCCAGGTCCATTTGTTCGAGGCGAAGAGGCTCTCGAACAGGGCGGCTTCGCGCGTCATCCGCCATGCCACGCCGCTCGTGTCGATCGGCGCGGGCATCGTCGGGATGCGAAGCGGCGCCGGCGTGCGCGCGTAGAGCACGACGCGATAGCCGAGGCCCGCGAGGAAGAGGAGGCTCGCCGCGTACAGCGCGAGCGCGAACGCCATCGTCACGGGATCCATCGCACTCACTCCGCGTGCCTTTCGCGCCCTCGCCGGCGGCACGCTATACGCAGCCCGTCGGCTTCGGCAGGCCGGCGATCTTGCAGGCCTGCTTCGCCGGTCCGTACGGAAACAGCTCGTAGAGGTACTTGCTGTTGCCTTTCTCGGGCCCGAGCTTCTTGCCTATCGCCTTCGTCAGCACGCGCACCGCCGGCGCGATCTGGTAGTCGTTGTAGTACTCGCGCAGGAAGTTCACGACCTCCCAGTGATTGGGCGTCATCGCGACGTTCTCCTGCGTGGCGATGAAGTCGGCCGCATCCTCGCTCCAGTCGCCGAGGTTCACGAGGTAGCCTTCCTCGTCGGTCTCGTAGGTCTTGCCGTTCAGCACGAATGCCATGGGTTGCTCCTGCTGACAAAGATTCGAAGGGGTCAAAGCCACGACTGCACGGTGTCGTGCGTCGCGACGAGGTCGACGAAGCCTGCGTAGTCGACGAGCTCGATGCCGTCGATAGCCGCCGTCTTCATGCCGCGGGCCGCGAGGTCGGGGCCGAGCGCGTAGACGCGCATCGTGGCGGCAACCTGCCGTATGCGTGACTCGAACGCGTTGCCGCGCACCGCCGCATACACGCCGTCCTCGATCAGCAGCAGTGCGTGACCGGGACGCGCGATGCGCAGGCAGCTTTCGAGCGTGCACTTCTCGAACGGCGACTTGTTGACGATGTGCAGCATCGCGATCGCTAGAAGGTGATGACGACGTCCTGGCTGGCCATGAGTGCGGCGATCTCGTCGGCCGCCAGTACCTCCACCGGCACCACGAGGCTCGCCTCGGTCAGCCCGCGTGCCTCGAGCGATTCGCGCTCGACGTAGAGCTTCTCGATGTCGTAGCCTTCGAGCGCCCGGTACGTCGGCGAGAAGTTCTTCACGGCGATCGCCTTCGTGTCCTGTCCCTTGACGAGCTCGTAGACGCCGTCGTCGAGAAACACGAGGCTCACGTCCTGGTCGAACGCCGCGCTGATCAGCACGACCTCGAGGCCCTCGAGCGCGTACACGGTGCCGTACGGCGCCTTGCGGTTGACGAACATGAACTTCTTGACGACGCCTGTCGCTTCGACGTCATCCTCGATATCGGCGGTCGTGTTGCTCATCGCGGATCTGTCAGTCACCAAAGACGACGAGGCGGTCGGCCTGGATGCCCGCTTCGACGAGTTGCCCGAGTCCCGAGATGCGAAACCCTTTGGCGAGGTTTTCCTCGCAGATGCCGCGGCGAAGCGCGGCGGCGACGCACACGACGAGGTCGATGCCCTGCTCCTCGGCGAGGCTCGACCACCGGTCGACGATGTGGCGATCGTCCTGCGGCGGATTCGTGAGCCGTGTCGAGTTGTGCACGCCGTCGTGATAGAAGAACACGCGCAGCACCTCGTGCCCCTTCGCAAGCGCGGCCTTCGCGAACTGGTACGCCGTGTCCGGCGCCTGGTGCGTGTACGGGCCTTCGCTGACCAGCAGTCCGAACTTCATCGATCACAGTCCCGAAATGGCCCACCGGAACGCGCATGCCGGCGGGGGCGAGGGGTGGGGATTCATGCTAGAACCGGATGTGCGTCGACGCGTTGAGGCTCGCGCGCGAGCCGCGCCAGTCGTCGATCAGGTATTTGGTGAACGGGAGCCCGGTCT
Organism: Casimicrobiaceae bacterium; assembly: GCA_035718935.1. Classification (GTDB taxonomy): domain Bacteria; phylum Pseudomonadota; class Gammaproteobacteria; order Burkholderiales; family Casimicrobiaceae; genus VBCG01. Next base: position 13,742 of record DASTGT010000082.1, on the reverse strand, counting down.
TCTCGAAGAAGCGCGGCCAGCCGATGCGCTCGACCCAGTCGGCGATGCGCTCCCACGGCCGCGCGTCGGCCTTGTACGTGTCGAGGATCTTCTTGACGACCGCCGATACCTCGGGCCAGCGCGGCGGATTGTTCGGCAATCCCGACGCCACCATCTTCATGAACGTCGGCTTGCCGCGCGCATTCGCGTTCTTGCCGCCGACCCAGATCGCGAGCTTCGAATGCTCGGGGTCGTTGATCTGCATCGGGGGGCAGGGCGGATAGCAGGCGCCGCAGCAGATGCACTTCTTCTCGTCGACTTCGAGCGACGGCTTGCCGTTGACGAGTGCGGGGCGGATCGCCGCGACCGGGCAGCGCGCGACGACGGACGGCCGCTCGCAGATGTTCGCGACGAGGTCGTGGTTGATCTTCGGCGGCTTCGTGTGCTGCATGATCACCGCCAAGTCGGCCTGTCCGCCGCAGTTGATCTCGCAGCACGACGTGGAGAGCCGCACGCGGTTCGGCATCTGCTCGCGGACGAACTCGTCGTAGAGCACGTCCATCATCGCCTTCGCGGCCCCGGACGCGTCGGTGCCGGGGATGTCGCAATGCAGCCAGCCCTGCGTATGCGCGATCGAGGACACCGAGTTGCCGGTCCCGCCGACGGGAAAGCCGGCGTCCTGCAGCGCGTCGACGAGCGGCGCGACCTTGCGCAGGTCGCCGACCATGATCTCGACGTTGCTGCGGATGGTGAAGCGCAGATGGCCGTCGCCGTGCGCGTCGGCGATGTCGCAGAGCGTGCGGATCGCGTGCACGTCGAGCTGTCGCTGCGTGCCCGCGCGCACGGTCCATATCTCGTCGCCGCCTTCGGCGACGTGATGCAGCACGCCGGGGCGCGGCCGGTCGTGCCAGCGCCAGCGGCCGTAATTCCTCCGCATCAGCGGATGCAGGAACGGCTGGTTGTCCGGCACGCCGCTTTCGATCGCCGCGCGCATCGCGCTCATCGTGTAGCTCCCATCGATTTGCCGCTCAATCGGCCGCCGCCTCGGATGGCGCGGGGACGGGGGCCGCGGACTTGCATGCATTGATCCGCGCCACTTCCTCGTCCCAGCCGTCGGTGCGCACGAATGGATTCGTGCGCGGGTTCGCGACCATGTTCGGATCGACCTCGAGGCCGATGCCCTCGAGGAAGTTGACGAGGCCGATCCGCTCGATCATCTCGCCGGTGCGCTCGTGCTCGAGCGCGTTCTCGGCGAAGAAGTCGATCACCTTCTGGCCGAGCTCGACCAGCTTCGCGCGGTCCTCGTCGGTGTCGAGCTTCATGAACGGCACGATCACCGTGCCCATCAGATCGCCGATCTTGAGCGTGCGCTTGCCGCCGACCAGGATCGTCACGCCGGTATCCAACCCGTGCGCGAGTGCGCCCGTCATCACGTTGATGCAGTGCATGCAGCGGACGCAGTCCGCGTTGTCGACCTCGATCGACTGCGTGTCGTTCAGCGGCACGCTCGAGATTCGCTCGCCTCGACGCACCTCGCCGGTGTCCTTGAGCGCAAGCGCCTTCGTCGGGCAGCGCGCGATCACGTCGTTCACGAGCTCGGAGAGGCCATGCCTGGCAAACCACTGGCGCGCGAGTGCCTCGTCCGTGCGGATGTTGTCGCGCCACGTGCCGATGACCGCCATGTCCGAGCGCTGGATCGCATTCATGCAGTCGTTCGGGCAGCCCGAGAACTTGAACTTGAACTTGTATGGCAGCGCGGGGCGGTGGATGTCGTCGAGGAACGTATTGATCACGGTGCGGTGCGCGCGCGCCTCGTCGTAGCAGGACTGCTCGCAGCGCGCCGCACCCACGCACGACATCGACGTGCGCACCGCCGGGCCCGCGCCGCCAAGGTCGAAGCCGAGCTCGTTGATCGCGTCGAACGCCTTCTGCACGTTCGCGGTCGTCGCGCCCTGGAACATGATGTCTCCGCTTTGCCCGTGCAGCGCGATCAGTCCGGAGCCATGCTCTTCCCAGACGTCGCACAGCTTGCGCAGCACGTCGGTCGTGTAATGCATGCCGGGCGGCGGCATGATGCGGAGCGTGTGGAATTCCGACGAGTCGGGGAACTGCGACGCGACCTCGGAGAAGCGCGGTATCACGCCGCCCCCGTAGCCGTAGACGCCGACGGTGCCGCCTTTCCAGTAGCCCTTGCGCGTCTCGTACGAATGCTCGAGCTGGCCGACGAGATCGACCATGTAGTCCTTGTCCCGCGCGAGGCGCTTCAGTCCGGTGACGAAGCTCGGCCACGGCCCCGATTCGAGCTCGTCGAGCATCGGCGTCGGGTGCATCTTCTTCGCCATGTCGTTCCTCGTTTTCCGCCAGCGGGCAAGTGGGCCAATGCTAGTTGTGCGCGCGCGCATCGACCATCCCTCCGGTGGGTATCGACGTTTCCGCCCGATAGGGGAGGCGGCGCCTACCCGGATGGCGTAGCGCGCGATCGCTCGACGTGGCTATGGACGCCCGCGCGAGGACGCGTCGAAGATCGCGTCATGTCATCGCCCGCATCGCTCGCGAAGCTCAAGGTGCCGCTGACCGCGCAGGAGGTCGAGCTCTTCGAGCTCGTCTACGACGCCCGGGCCATGCGCCAGCTGCGCGTGCGCATTCGCGAGCGCACGCGCTTCACCACGCTCGACCTCGATCCCGTCACGGCGAACCGATTGGGTGAGCTGCTTTGCCGCTTTGCGCGCGCGCAGCGCCAGGACGCGGTCGGCCTGTTCGACGGCGCGCGCGCGGATCGATGCCCGGATCCATGCGATGGATGATTGCGACGTCGATCTCGTGTTCGCGGTCTCCGGTACGCGCGTCGCGGCCGATCACGCGTATGCGTTGAGCCGCGCGGTCGCCGCGCACCTGCCGTGCATCGCCGAGGAGCCGTGCTTCGGCATCCATCCGTTGCGCGGCGCGCCGACGGAAGATGGCGTCCTCCTCCTGCCGAAGCGCGCGAAGCTCGTCCTGCGCCTGGCGCGACGGCGCGTCGCGCACGCGCTGGCGCTGGCCGGCCGGACGCTGGACGTCGGCGGGCATCGACTCGCCGTCGGCCTCGCCGTCGTGCGCGAGCTCGCGCCGTGGAGCGCGCTCTATGCGCGGTTCGTCGCCGAAGACAGCGACGACGAGATCGATTTTCTCGCGCGCGTGCGCCGCGAGCTCGCCGGACTCGCCGCGCATTGCACGCCGATCTGCGGCCTGCAGCGCAGCCTCCGCGCGGCAGACGAGGAGATCGTCGGCTTCAGCCTGATGCTGCACGAACTCGGCGCGAGCGATTCGCTGCGCCTGCAGCGCGCGGGCCTCGGCCGTGCGCGCGGGCTCGGATGCGGCCTGTTCGTACCGCATCGTCTGCCCGCGGCCGTAGCTTCATGACCACAAGTTCGCTCCACGTGTCACACGACGACGCCTCCTCATGATCACCGCCCTCGACGTCAAGGCCGACGCGCTGCTCGACATGACCGGCGTCACCTGCCCCGGACCGCTGCTCGGGGCGAAGAAGCTCGTCGACGATCTTTCCCCGGGACAGGTGCTTCTCCTCATCTCGGATTGTCCCGGTACGCACGATGACCTCTTCTCCTGGGCCCGGTACACGGGGTATCGCATCGCGCGCACGGAGAAGCGTGCGAACGGCGCGATCGGGTTCTACATCCAGAAGGGCAAGTCGCCGCACGTCCGTCCCAACGCGGTGCTCGACATCCGCGGCGTCGCGTGCCCCGGCCCGATCGTCGAGGCGAAGAAGCTTCTGAACGGCATGCAGCGCGGCGAAGTGCTGCGCCTGATCAGCAATTGCCCGGGCGTGGTCACCGACGTCCCCGCCTGGGCCCACGCCACGGGCATGGAACTCGTCGCGACGCACGAGACGGCGCCGGGCGAGCATGAGTTCTACATTCGGAAGCGCTGACGCCATGCCGGCCGCCTTGCGCGTCAGAACGCGGTGGTTCCGCGACGAGCGGGTGCGATCGCCGGGCGACATCGCGAGCGCCGTCGCGGCGGGCGCGTGGCGCATCGCGCGACACGCGATCGCGCGCATGCGCAACGCCGGATTCGACATCGACGCGGGCGAAGCGTACTTCGCGTTTCTCGCCGAGTTCCTTGCGTTCGAAGTCGCGATCGCCGATCGCATCGCATACATGCGGCTGGCCGCCGATGCACGCATCGACTTCACGGGTGCGCTCGCGCGCCGCATCGGCGCAATGCTCGACGACAGCGCGAGCGAGCTCCTCGCCGTCGCGTCGGCAAGCTGGTACGAACGCTTCATCGACCTCGTCAATGCGCGAAACGCCGACTACGCGCACTTCGCCTGCACTGGCGACGGACCCGAGTTCGGGTTCCTGCGTGCGTTCGGTACGTGCCTCACCGGCATCGTGCCCGCGAAGGATCGGCCGTGGACGATGGCGCAGGTGGTCGAGATCGAGGCGCCCGAAGCCGTGGCGACGCTGGTCAGCGCCATGCGCAGCCTGCTCCCTGAGCCATGACCGGGCGTGCTGCGCTTTCGCCGGCCGCCGCGGCGAACCGCATCGGCCGCATGCCAGCATCGGCCAGCCGCGCCAGCGTGACCGTGCGCCCGAGCGGCCACCGCTTCACGGTCCAAGGCCGCGAAAGCCTGCTCGAAGCGGGCCTTCGCGCCGGCCTCAACCTGAACTATGGCTGCGGCGACGGCAGTTGCGGCCTCTGCAAGGCGCGCGTCGTGGCCGGGACGACGCTGCCACTGCGCGATCCATCCGACGCGCCGCTGTCCCGCGTCGAACGCGAGCAAGGCTACGAGCTGCTGTGCACGTGTACCGCGGCGGGCGGCGAGCTTGCGATCGCGGCGCTCGAAGCGGAAGGACCGCACGACCTGCCGCGGCAGGAGATCGCGTGCTTCGTGCGTGCCGTGTCGCCGCTTGCGGCCGACACGCTGTTCCTGCATCTGGCGCTGCCCAGTCATCGCCGGCTGCGCTTTCTCGCCGGCCAGTGCGTGACGCTCGCCCTCGCGGACGGCGAGCGCGACGCGGCCACGTCGTATCCGGTGGCAAGCTGCCCCTGCGACGATCGCAACCTGTACTTCTACATCGCGCGCGACGCGCGGGATGCGTTCGCGGAACAGCTGTTCGCGGGCGGCCTGCGCGTCGGTGATCGCGTCTGCGTGCGCGGTCCCCAAGGCGACTTCGTGCTCGGCGACGGCCGCGGCCAGCTCGTCTTCGTCGCGTGCGACATCGGCATAGCGCCGGTGAGGAGCCTAATCGAGCACGCAGTCGCGATCGACGACGCCGAGTCGCTATCGCTCTATTGGCTCGCGACCCGGCCGGCGGGCCACTTCATCGCCAGGCAGTGCCGGGCATGGGACGAGGCGCTCGATCATTTCGATTTCTCGCTGCATCGCGATACCGACTTTCGTGCCGGCGCGCTGCAGGTCGTCGACGCGATTCGCGTCGACCGCTTTCCGATGCAATGCGACGTGTACCTCGCCGGGCCGCAAGCGTTCGTCACGACCGCCGCTTGCGCGCTGCGCGCCATCGGGGTGACGACGGCGCAATTGCACGCGACCGCCATCGGCTGACGTGGCGGCGCTGGAACGCACGGTCCTTACCCCCGACCCCGTCCGAAGGACTCGACTCATGGACTTCGACCACGACCTCGACGCGCGCGGCCTCAGCTGCCCGCTGCCGATTCTCAAGACCAAGAAGGCGCTCGCCGGCATGGCGAGCGGACAGGTGCTGCGTGTCGTCGCGACGGACCCGGGGTCCGTCAGGGATTTCGAGTCGTTCTCGCGCCAGACCGGCAACGCGCTATTGTCGCAATCAGCGGTGAACCAGGAGTTCACGTTTTTCATGCGGAAGCGGTAGCGGCGTGCGCGTCAGCAGCGCCCGCACCCGATAGCGCGCGATCGCAGCGAAGGGATGCAGCGCAAGCGCGCGCCGCTTCGCCGGCGCGAAGCCGCGCGGCGTATATGCACGCGTTACGACGCCGGCGCGCGCGACACCCCGCGCGTCGTCGCCTTCAATCTCCGGTGATTCCAACGGCCGCGGCGACCGCCGGCCGCGCGATCAACGTTTCGTCGGGATCGAATGCGCGATCGCCTTCGCTCGACGCGACCCCGGTCGCCCGCACACCCGCGAAGTCGTGCAGCGCGGCGTCGAGCAGGTGCGACGGAGCGACGGTGCGCAGCGCGTTGAAGATCGACTCGAGCCGGCCCGGGAAGCGCTTCTCCCACTCGCGCAGCATGGCGGCCACCTGCTTGCGCTGCAGGTTCTCCTGCGAGCCGCAGAGCGCGCACGGAATGAGCGGGAACGCGCACGCTTCCGCGTAGCGCGCGAGGTCGCGCTCGCGCACGTAGGCGAGCGGGCGGATGACGACGTGCCGCCCGTCGTCGGACACGAGCTTCGGCGGCATCGTCTTGAGCTTGCCGCCGTGGAAGAGGTTCAGGAAGAACGTCGCGAGAATGTCGTCGCGGTGGTGGCCGAGCGCGATCTTGGTTGCGCCGATCTCGCTCGCGACGCGATAGAGCACGCCGCGGCGCAGCCGCGAGCACAGCGAGCACATCGTCGCGCCTTCGGCAATTACGCGCTTGACGACGCTGTACGTATCCTGCTCGGCGATGCGGAACGGAACGCCGCGCGACGCGAGGTACGTCGGCAGCACATCAGCGGGAAAGCCGGGCTGCTTCTGGTCGAGATTGACGGCGACGATCTCGAACGGCAGCGGTGCGCGATCGCGCAGCGTGAGCAGCACGTCGAGAAGGCCGTAGCTGTCCTTGCCACCCGACAAACACACCATGACGCGATCGCCCGCGTCGATCATCGAATAGTCGGCGATCGCCTGGCCGACCAGCCGTCGCAGCCGCTTGCGCAGCTTGCCGAGCTCGAACTGCGCCTTGCGCGTGTCGCGATGCTCGCCGCCGCTCGGCGCTGCGGCGGGTTCGTGCAGGGGTCGATGCAGGCGGCCGACGAACTCGTCCATTCGCCGATTTTACCCGGCGCAGCGTGCGCGCCGGGCCCACGCGTCAGTCGCGCTTGAACGCGACGTCGACGGTCGTCGTGCGTTCGGCGGTGCCCGGCTCGAAACGCCAGTGCGACAGCGCGTCGCGGACCGCGCGATCGAACGCGCGATGCGACGAATCGACGATCTCCACGCTGCTCACGCCGCCTTTGGCATCGACGACGACACGCGCCTTGACGTTGCCATTCGACAATCCCGCCGCGATCGCTTCGCGCGGAAACGCGGGCGCCTGCTCCGCGATCGGAACGAGCCGGGGTGCGGGCGCGATCGTCTCCGCGGAAGGTGTCGCGCTCGCCACGTGCCCCGGCGTGCCCGCGTCGTGCGCATCCGAGCGCACGACCGCCGGCGTCGCGGGGGGCGCGGTGTCGGCCGGCGGGCTTCGGCGCTCCACCGGAAGCGCGAGCGGCACGGCGACGAACGGCTCTGCTTTCGCCAGGCGCGATTCGATCGGCTGCAGCGGTTGCAGTGCGATCGGGGTCACCGGCCGAACCGCGGGCGAAGGTGAAGCCCCGGGCGTCGCGTTGCTCTTCGCGGTCTCGCTCGTTGGCCTCGCCTTCGGCGCCTCCTTCGCCGTCTCGCGCGCCCTGGCCGCCGGCGTGTCGCCCACCAGGACTTTCGTGGCGATCGGCTCCGGCATTGCAGGCGTGACGGTCATGGGGGGTGGGATCACGCGACGGGGCTGGGGATCGGATGCGGGCGGCGGTGACGCCGACGCTCCAACGAAATGCCAGGCGACGAAGCCTGCGACGGCGACGCCGACCGCTGCCGCCAGGTAAACGAGTCGCGACGTCGCAGCGCGCGACCCCAAGCGAACCGCCGCCAGCGTCGCCCGAGCATCTCCGCGCGCGTGCTCGTCGTTGGCGGCCGCGATGCGCGCGTCGTGCGCGGTTACAGGCGCCTGGTCGTCGTTCGCGGCCGGCGTCGCGCACGCAACGAGCCCAAGGCTCGCCAGTCGCGCCAGGTCGCGCTCGACCTTCGAAGGGTCGCCGCGCTGGCGCGCGGCGAGATCTTCGACCGAGCAGGAGGTGTCGAGCAGCGTCAGAAAGCGGCGTTGCGCGAGCGACAGGCCGTGCGCCGGGTTCGCGAGCTCGGCGTTGCCGGCGGGGGTGCGGGTGACGACGGTTGACGCGTGCATGTCCGTTCCGACCGCATGGAAGCGGGGCGGCCACGATCGGGACCGCAAGCCCGGTGCCATCCGCCCGACCGCGCCGACGGGCGGATCCGTCGCATCAACGAAAACGGCCGTCCGTGGACGGCCGTCGATGTCGCGCGCGGTGCGTTACTTCTTCGCGGCTTCCTTGGCGGCTTCGTTCGCCTTCTGCACGGCGTCGCCCGCCTTCGCCGCGGCATCCTTGCTCGCGTCGGCGGCGGCATTCGCAGCGTCCTTCGCCGCGGCCGCCGAGGTCGCGGCGGCGTCCTTCGTCGCATCGGTGCTCTTTCCGGCCGCGTCCTTCGCCGCTTCCGCGGCCTTGTCGGCGGCTTCCTTCGTCGCATCGGCGGCCGACTTCGTCGCATCCGCCGCGGCGTTCGACGCGTCCTTGGCGGCCGCGCTTGCAGCGTTGGCCGCATCCTTCGCGGCGGTCGCTGCCGCATCGGCCGCGGCACCGGCAGAAGCCTTCGCCTTGTCGGCGGCCTGCTCCGATTGCTGCCCGCAGGCAGCGAGGGTCACGGCGAGCGTAAGCGCGAGCGCGGCGAGCATTGCGTTCTTCATCTCGATTCTCCTGAGGTATGACGAAGGGGAGGGCCGCGCTTTCGGAGAGCGCGGCCGCATCGCCCCAGTGTAGCGCTCGCTTCGCTGCAGTGCAGCAATCCACAACTATTTCCAGCGCGAACGCGCCATGTTGCAGCGCGATTACAACAAGTGTTCAAGAGAGCCGGCGCGCGGGCCGCAGCGCGTGCATGCCGCGGCGCTCCCATGCGGCGAGGCAGACGCCGCTCGCCACCACGATCGCCATGCCGACTCCCGACAGCGCGTCGGGATGCTGTCCGAACAGGAAATACCCGAACGCGGTCGCCCAGACGATCTGCAGGTACGTGAACGGCGTCAATAGCGACGCCGGTGCGGCCAGATACGCGCGCGTCATCGCGTAATGGCCGAGTCCGGCGAGACAGCCGAGCAGCACGAGCGGACCGATGCCGACCGCGACGAGGTGCTGGACGTCGATCGTGAACGGCAACCCGAACGTCAGCGCGACGGTCCCGACGCTCGCGCTCCAGAAAAGCGTCGCATACGGCGATTCGTCGAGGAGGCGGCGCGTCAGCAATTGATAGAGCGCATTCGAAAGCGCCGCGCCGATCAGGAGCAAGACTGCCGGATGGAGGACGGCCGAGCCCGGCCGAAGCAGGATGAGGATGCCGATGAAGCCCGCCGTCGACGCCACCTGGCGCGCGCGCGTCGCGCGCTCGTGCAGCAACGGCCACGAGAGCAGCACGACGAAGGTCGGCGCGAGGAACGTGATGCTCGACGCTTCCGCCAGCGGCAGGTAGCGCAGGCCGCCCCAGAAGCCGAGCGTCGCCAGCAGCAGGAACAGCGAGCGGAGCAGTTGCAGCCGCAGCTTGCGCGTGCGCCAGAAGCCGGGTCCGCGCCGATGCCAGGCGAACGGCGTGACGACCAGCATCTGTCCCGCGTACCGGGCCCAGACGACGACCCACAGCGAGTGGTCGCGCACGAGGTACTTCGCCGTCGCGTCGAGCGACGACAGGCACAATCCGGCGAAGAGGAACAACGGCAGCGCGAACCGCAGGTGGCGTGCCGTATCCGTCACGATGAGCGCGCGGCGCCGACCGCTCGACGCCGGGTGCGGGGCGCGGCCTGCGCGTTACGCCGCGGCCGCGGTCGCCCGGGACCCTTGCATGATCCCGCGCAGCACGAAGGGCAGGATGCCCCCGTGGCGGTAATAGTCGACCTCGACCGGGGTGTCGATGCGGCAGAGCACCGGGAAATCGCGTCGCGTGCCGTCAGCGCGCGTCATCACGACGGAGAGCGACTGCTGAGGCTCGATGTTCGCAGGCACGGCGATGTCGAAGATCTCGTCGCCGCGAATGCGCAGCGTTTCGACGTCTTGTCCCGGCTGGAACTGCAACGGCAGCACGCCCATGCCGACGAGGTTCGAGCGGTGGATGCGCTCGAAGCTCTTCGCGATCACCGCCTTCACGCCGAGCAGTTGCGTGCCCTTCGCAGCCCAGTCGCGCGAGCTGCCGGTCCCGTACTCCTCGCCGCCGAACACGACCGTCGGAATGCCCCGCTGCTGATAGTGCATCGCCGCGTCGTAGATCGGCATCTGCGCGGGTTCGCCGTTGCCGTAGTAAAGCGTGACGCCGCCTTCGATGCGCGTGCCGTCGGTCTTCGGCGGCAGCATCAGGTTCTTGATGCGCACGTTCGCGAAAGTGCCGCGCAGCATCACCTCGTGGTTGCCACGACGCGCACCGTAGCTGTTGAAGTTCGCGACCGAGACGTCGCGTTCCTGCAGGTACAGGCCGGCAGGCGAGGTCGGCTTGATCGAGCCGGCGGGCGAGATGTGGTCGGTGGTGACCGAGTCGCCGAAAATGCCGAGCGTGCGCGCGCCGCGAATGTCGCTCATCGGCGGGGGCGTCATGCCGAAGCCCTCGAAGAACGGGGGCTTCGCGATATACGTCGACGCCGGCCAGTCGTACACCTGCCCGGTCGATCCGGCGATCGTCGACCACATCGGATTCGCGTTCGCGAGATCGCTGTAGAGCCTGCGGAACGTGGCGGGGTCGCGCGCGTAGTCGAGGAGCGCATTCACGTCCTCGTTCGACGGCCAGATGTCGCGCAGGTACACGGGACCGTCGCGGCCTTGCGCGAGCGGCTGGTTCACGATGTCGCGGAGCACCGTGCCGGCGATGGCGAACGCGACGACGAGCGGCGGCGACATCAGGAAATTCGCCTTGAGGTTCGGGTGGATGCGCGCCTCGAAGTTGCGATTGCCGGACAGCACGGCTGCGCAGACCAGATCGTTGCTCGTGATCGCGTCGTTGATCTCGGGCGCAAGGTCGCCGGCGTTGCCGATGCACGTCGTGCATCCGTACGCCGCGACGTCGAAACCGAGCTGTTGCAGATACGGCAGCAGGCCCGTCTTCGTCAGGTAGTCGGTGACCACGCGCGAGCCGGGGGCGAGCGACGTCTTCACGTGCGGCTTGACCGTGAGGCCCTTCTCGACCGCTTTCTTCGCGAGCAGGCCGGCGGCGAGCAGCACGCTGGGATTCGACGTGTTCGTGCACGACGTGATCGCGGCGATCAGCACGTCGCCGTTGCCGATGTCGATCGGCCTCGGCGACTGCGTTGCGGAGGCCGGCGTGCCGCACGCCATTGGATCGTCGAGTCGCCCGCGGCCCGGCACCATCGGCGCGGTCGCGTGACGCTGCTGCAGACGTTCGGGCGCTTGCGCGAAGCCGTTCTCGGCGACCGGCTTGCTGAAGAGCTCGGCGAAGCGCGCGCCGAGCTTTGGCAGTTCGATGCGGTCCTGCGGGCGCTTCGGACCTGCGACCGACGGCGTGATCGACGCGAGATCGAGGCGCACGGTCTTCGTGTAGTCGATGTCGCCGGCGCGCGGCATGCCGAACAGGTTCTGCGCCTTGTAGTAGCGCTCGAACGCATCGAGCGCGCCATCGCTGCGCCCGGTCGCCCGCAGGTACGCGACCGTCGCCGCGTCGACCGGGAAGAAGCCCATCGTCGCGCCGTATTCCGGCGCCATGTTGCCGATCGTGGCGCGATCGGGGACCGACAGGCTCGACGCGCCTTCGCCGAAGAACTCGACGAACTTGCCGACGACCTTTTCCCGACGAAGCATTTCGGTGACGGTGAGCACGAGATCGGTGGCGGTCGCGCCTTCGGGGAGACGCCCGGTGAGTTCGACGCCGATGACGTCCGGCGTGAGAAAGTACACCGGCTGGCCGAGCATCCCCGCTTCGGCCTCGATGCCGCCGACGCCCCAGCCGACGACGCCGATGCCGTTGATCATCGTCGTGTGGCTGTCGGTGCCGACGAGCGTGTCGGGATAGTGGATGCCGTTCTTCGCGTGCACGCCCGGGGCGAGGTATTCGAGGTTCACCTGGTGCACAATGCCGATGCCCGGCGGCACGACCTTGAACGTGTCGAACGCCTGCATCCCCCATTTCATGAACTGGTAACGCTCGGCGTTGCGCTGGAACTCGAGCCGCATGTTGAGATCGAGCGCCCCGGGCGCGCCGTAACGATCGATCATCACCGAGTGGTCGACGACGAGATCGACGGGCACGAGCGGCTCGATCAGCTTGGGATCGCGGCCCATGTCGGCGGCGACGTTGCGCATGGCGGCGAGATCGCAGAGCAGCGGAACGCCGGTGAAGTCCTGCAGCACGACGCGCGCGACGACGAAGGGAATCTCTTCGGCGCGCGCGGCGTTCGGCGCCCAGTTCGCGACCTGGCGCACGTGCTGCTCGGTGACCTTCTGACCGTCGCAGTTCCGCAGCACGCTCTCGAGCACGATGCGCATGGACACCGGAAGGCGGCTGACGCGGCCGACGCCGGCCTGCTCGAGCGCGGGAAGCGAGTAGTAGTGCGCGGTCGCCCCCGAGGCGAGCGGGAACGTCCTGAGCGAATCGAAGAGGTTGTGTGCCATCGTGGAGTCCGTTCTATTTCGGCGCGGGTTGCGCGGGCTTGCGCGCCCCCGGTTGAAGGGTGCCGGCGACGCCGTGGCCGCTGCGCGCGCCGGCGAGGATGTCGTGCATGTTCATCGTCTGGCCGTTCGGCAGCACGAGGTCGCCTGGCCGCTGTCCCGACTTGCACGCACCGACGCGACGCGCGGTGATCACCGTCTTCATGTGCGCGTGGCCCATCAGCGGCGGGTCGTACGTCGTGTCGATCTCGGTGCGATACGAGCGGCCGCCCTCGACGACCATCGACGACTTGGAGCGCATCGTGCTGCCCCCCATCGTGCAAACGAAGTCGCCGCGGCCGCGATTGCCGGTGAAGTTGAACTCGTGCTTGCTGCACGTGCCCTGCATGGCGGCCGCCATGTCGAACAATTCCTTCTGCACCGAGTCGTCGAGGCACATCGTCGCGCGGTTCGGCTGCGCGTCGGGCCGATCTGACGAGCGCTGCATCTCCCACAGACCGGATTGGAGCTTGGGATAGTCGGCGGCGTGGGCGGGGAGCGCGAGGGCGGCGAGGAGGGCGAGTGGGTAGCAGTTAGGGGCGACGGACCCGGGGCGCGCGAGCAGCGCGGCGGAACGCGCGCTTCCGGCCGCGATGCGCCGCATGCCAGGAAACCAATCGCGAGCCATCGAAAACAAATCGCGAGCCACCGAACGCTGCATATCGGGTTGCTCCCCGGAACCTAAACCATCAAATCCACGAACTCGTGCACCGCCATCCCCGCCAGCCGCTCCCGATCGAGCGCGACGTCGAGGATTGCCTGCTGCTGCTTCGCCGCGAAGCGGCGCGCGAGATTGATGCGGAATTTCTCGAGCAACAGGGGAATGCCTTCCTCGCGGCGGCGGCGATGGCCGATCGGGTATTCGACGACGACTTCGGGCGTGCGGCTGCCGTCGTCGAACTCCACGGTGATCGCGTTGGCGATCGAGCGCTTGTTGGGATCGAGGTAGTCGCGCGTGAATTGCGGATCCTCGACGCATACCATCTTCTCGCGCAGCGCGTCGATTCGCGGATCGACGGCGACCGCGTCCTCGTAATCCGCCGCGGTGAGATGGCCGAAGATCATCGGCACGGCGACCATGTACTGGATGCAGTGGTCGCG
>DASTGT010000081.1:0-43081 GCA_035718935.1 Casimicrobiaceae bacterium | reverse complement strand
TCGGCATCATCCTGTGGGGTGGGTTCAACACGGCCATGGAGGCGACGAACACGCTCGCGTTCTGTGCGAACACCTGCCACGAAATGCACGACAACGTCTACGTCGAGTACCAGGAGACCGTGCACTATCACAATCGCACGGGCGTGCGCGCGATCTGCTCCGACTGCCACGTTCCAAAAGACTGGGTGCACAAGGTCGCACGCAAGGTGAAGGCGACCGGCGAGCTCTATGGCCACATCATCGGCGAGATCGACACCAAGGAGAAGTTCGAGAAGACCCGGATACGGCTCGCCCAAAACGAATGGCGGCTGATGAAGGCGAACGATTCGCTCGCGTGCCGCAACTGCCACAGCTTCACCGCGATGGAACGCGCAAAGCAGCGTCCGCGCGCGCAGAAGAACCACGCGACCGCCGAGGCGCGGGGCAAGACCTGCATCGACTGCCACAAGGGCATCGCGCACTTGCTGCCGTCGGAATACGACGAGTCGGTGGACGAGGCGAACTTCGACAATTCCCCGAATCCGCCGGCTGCGGCAGCGGCGCCTGCCGCCGGAGCAGCGCCGGCGCCGGCCACGACATCAGCGCTATCGCCCGCCAAGACCAGCGGCAAGTAGCGACGCTGATCGCTTGTTGCAATACTGAGACAGCCGACGTCGTTCGAGGAGTGGCTTTTGACGCAAATCATGTACGACGCCGAAGTCCCGGCATAGGCTGATCCGAACCAGCAAGCTGAACTTCGCAACTGCGAGCAACGGGAGGCACGCATGCGATGGAACGGCAGCATTGTCGGCCGCGTCGCGGTCGTCATCGGCGTCGCAATAGCGAGTTTAGCGGCGCAGGCGCAAACGCCTGCGGTGAGTCCCACCACCACCGCGCAGGCCGCATCGTCACCCGCTTCGGACGCTGCGAGCGCGAATAGCGCAGCGGCCTCCCCGTCGACGGCGGCGGCCGAACCCGGTGCCGCATGCCTCAAATGCCACGACGAGGACGTCGGCGGCATGCTCGCGACCAAGCACGCCGTTTCCGGCGATCATCGGTCACCGTGGGGTCGTGGTCAGGCGTGCGTCGGCTGCCACGGCGAATCCACCGAACACATCCGCAACACCAAGGCGCCACCGACCGTCGTCTTCGCAAAGACGACGCCCGCCTCGATCAGGAACGGGGCCTGCCTCGCATGTCACCAGGGTGCCAATCGCATGCACTTCGCCGGCTCCATCCACGAGCGAAACGACGTCGCCTGCAATGATTGCCATCATCCGCACAAGGCGGTCGATCAGGTCCGCGTCGCTCAGACGCAGGCGGGCGTGTGCTTCGATTGCCACAAGGACAAGCGCGCCGCCAGCTTGCGCGCGTCGTCGCATCCGATCCGCACCGGCGCGATGCCGTGCACGTCGTGCCACCAGCCGCACGGATCGGTTGGCGAGCACAACCTGATCAAGGCGTCGGTCAACGACACCTGCTATACCTGCCACGCGGACAAGCGCGGTCCGTTCCTCTGGGAGCATCCGCCGGCGCGCGAGGACTGCACCAACTGCCACGATCCGCACGGCACGAACGCGTCGCCGATGCTGACCACGCGCCCGCCGTTCCTGTGCCAGCAGTGCCACCAGACGCCGTTTCATCCGAGCACGCTCTATAGCGGCGCGAACCTGCCGCCGAATCTCGGCGCCGACAAGATGCTCGGCAACGCGTGCGTCAATTGCCACGTGAAGGTGCACGGCAGCAATCACCCGGCCGGCGCGCGCTTTACGCGCTGAGCGAATCGGGAGGATTCGATGAACCGCGAACACTCCACGGAATTTCGCACGCGGCCGCTTGCAGCCGCGATCGCGCTCGCACTCGCCGCACCCGTCGTACTCGCGGAACCGCTGGTCCAGGTTCCGCTGTACGGGGACGCGGACATGACGCGTTATGAGACGAACAACGTCGAGATCGGCATCGCCGGCGCCGACGTGAGCGGCGCCCGGTACAAGTTCGGCGAGTGGAACGGCCTGTTCCGTGACGACGCGTTCGCGATCGCGAACTTCAACTGGCTGTCGCGCGACATGACGAGCGGACGCTACGCGAGCGCCTTCGGGTGGAACCTCGGCGTGCCAACGCGGCGCGTCGGCGCGGCCACGGGAACGCAAGGCCTCTGGGGCCTCAGTGCGGAATTCACCGAGATCACGCACGCGCAAACCGACCAGGCGTCGTTCATTTTCAACGGCCTTGGCAGCGACCGCCTTACGCTGCCACCGGGCTTCCCCGGCATCAGCGCGGGGAATTCGCAACCGCCGGCCAATGCGGCGGCGATCAACGCCTTCGAGCGATCGGGATTCGGCGTGAAGACCGACCGCGACATCTACAAGCTCGCCGGCAACTGGAGTCTCGGCAACGGTTTCGAGGCGACCGCGAACTTCCGCTACGACCAGCGCGACGGGACGCGCATCACTGGCGCGGTCATGGGCAACAGCGGCGGCAACCCGCGCTCGGTGCTCGTCCCCTACGCGATCGACGACAACACGACGCAGCTCGAAGCGGCGCTCAATTATTACTCGCGTGACCTGCAGTTCACGCTTTCCTATTGGTATTCGAAGTACCGCAACGACCAGGACTCGTTCACGTGGCAGAACCCGTACGCCGCGATCTCCGGATGGGAAGGTCCGGCCGGCGTCGGATTTCCCACCGGTTTTGGTCGCATGGCCCTGCCGCCAGACAACGACTTCAATCAGGTTCAGGCCACCGCCGGGTACAACTTCAGTCCGACGACGCGCCTGACCGCGACGTACCAGTACGGTGTCGCGCGGCAGAACGATCTCTTCCTGCCGATGACGATCAACGTGCCGCCGCTCGTAACACCGGGGCTGGCGACGCCGTTTCCGCTGCCCGCGGACTCGCTCGACGGCAAGATCAAGAACACGCTCGTCGACGTCGCGTTCACCGCCCGGCCGCTCGATCGCCTCGCACTCCGACTCGACTACCACTACACCGACCACGACAACACGACGCCGGATCGCATCTTCGTCTACACGCCGGGCGACACGCTCTCGCAAGTCGTTATCCCGAGCGGCAAGACGCCCGAGGACGTCAACTCGAACTTCATCCGGACCAACCCGATACCGGGCATCACCGAGAACAAGTTCACCGCCGACGCCGACTATCGCCTCATGCGCGGCCTTGCATTGCGCGGCTTCTACGAGTACCGGAAGACCGACTACAAGCCGGCGGAGGACGAGCTTCGCGCTGACACGCATTTGAACCAGATCGGCGCCGAACTCAAGTTTCGCGGCAATCCGATCGTGAACGGATTCGTCAAGTACATGCACGACGAGCGCCGCGGATCGGACTTCAGCACCAACCGGCCGTACGCGGCGATGGTCACGCTCCCGACCCTCGTCTTCAACAACTTCGACACCAACCCGGCGATGCGGCAGTTCTTCGTCGCCGACTACGACCAGGACCGCGTCAAGGCGCAGGCGACCGTCACGCCCGGCGAGAGCCCGTTCTCGGTGCAGCTGATGGGCGACTGGTGGAAGCGCGACTACAAGGGACCGAACTGCGGCGGCGCCAACGATCAGTTGCTGCTCAATCAGACGCCCCCGATCGTGTTCCCCAACGAGTGCCTCGGCTTGCAGGACGCGCAGGGACAGTCGTACACCGTCGACGGGCAGTATGCGACGGGCAACGGCGTCAGCGTGTATGCGTTCGTCACGTGGTCGCGCTACGACACGAACCAGCTCGGTCGGAGCTTTTCCGGCGTGACGCAGGGCAGCGCGACGATGGCGCAGGCGGCCGATCCCAATCGTGACTGGATCGCCGATTCGCGCACGACCGATACGGCGATCGGTGCGGGCCTCGACTGGAAGCCGGAAGGCAAGCCGTACAGCGCCGGCATCCAATACCTGTTCAACGACGGCACGACGCGCATCAGCGAGTCGGCGGGACTGGCGCTCGCAGCACCGCTGCCGATCCCCGACGTCAAGAACAAGCTGCATTCGCTGCAACTGTTCGGACGCTGGCAGTACAGCAAGAACGTGCTGTTCCGCGCGAATTACTGGTACCAGCGCTACCGCTCGCAGGACTTCGCGTACGACAACGCGACGGCGACATCGAGCAACAACGTACTCCTCACGGGCCAGCCGAGCCCGAGCTACACCGCGCACGTGTTCGGCGTGTCGGTCGCCTATACCAACTGGTGACGACGCTGCGATCGTCGCTCGCACTCCCGGAGATTCCATGAAGGTTTCACCACGCATCCCCCTCCTCGTCGCCGCCGGCGCGATCGGTGCCTTGCTTGCCCCGGCCGCGCAAGCGGTCGATGCCGACGCCGCGCTGCGCCTCGCACGCCAGAGCAATTGCCTGAAGTGCCACGCTGTCGACAAGAAGAAGGAGGGACCGTCGTACCAGGAGGTCGCCGCCAAGTTCAAGGGCAAGCCCGAGGCGCATGCCCGGATCGTCGAGCACATCACGTCCGGCGAAAAAGTGAAGTTCCCCGACGGACACGAAGAGGATCACGCGATCGTCAAGACCAAGGACAAGGCCCAGATCGACAACCTCGTCGATTGGATCCTCTCGCAGTGATTCCCGGGCGGCGCTGCGCCGCCTCGCATCGTCCCTGACACCACGCCATGGCTAACACCGACACGGCCCCTTCCCGCATGCGCAGGCTCTGGCGTGCGCTGTGGCGACCGGCCGTACGCTGGTCGGTCGCCTCGCTGCTCGGCATCGGCATCGTCATCGGCATCATCCTCTGGGGCGGCTTCAACACGGCGCTCGAGCAGACGAACACGCTCGCGTTCTGCGCGAACACCTGCCACGAGATGCACGACAACGTGTACGTCGAGTACCAGGAAACGATCCACTATCACAACCGCACGGGCGTGCGCGCGATCTGCTCGGATTGCCACGTGCCGCACGACTGGACGCACAAGGTCGTACGCAAGGTCAAGGCGACCGGCGAGCTCTACGGGCACTTCACCGGCGTGCTCGCGACCAAGGAAAAGTTCGAGAAGAACCGCATGCGTCTCGCGCAGAACGAATGGCGGCAGATGAAGGCGTCGAATTCGCGCGAATGCCGCAACTGCCATAGTTTCGACGCGATGGAGCGCGCGAAGCAACGGCCGCGCGCGCAGAAGAACCATGCGAGCGCCGATGCGCGCGGCAAGACGTGCATCGACTGCCACAAGGGCATCGCGCACTTGTTGCCCGCCGAGTACGACGAAACGGCCGACGAGGCGAATTTCGACACCTCGCCCACGCAACCCGCGGCGCCTGCGCCTTCGACGCGGCCCGCACCTGCCAACGCCGCCCCCGCAGCGTCCCCCGCCGCTTCGGCGCCGCCATCCGAGCCGCGCGCGCAAGCGACCGGCAAGTAGGCGACGACGCCGCGCCCGGTGGCGCGGAGCGTCTTCGCTGCCGGAGTACCATCCGAGAAGCGCCAACCGCGCGCCGCTCGCGGCACTCCCGCCGCGCATTGCGGTCACAGCCGCTGACGAAAGGAGATCAAAATGAAGAACAAGACACCACCGGCCAACGCCGCCGTGCGCGCCACCAAGGAACGCCTCGGTACGCGCAGCGATCTCCCGGAAAGCGCCCGCCGCGATATCGCCGGGGCCCTCAACGCGTTGCTCGCCGACGCGTTCTCGCTCTACCTCAAGACGAAGAATTTCCACTGGCACATGAGCGGGCCGCATTTTCGCGACTACCACCTGTTGCTCGACGAACAGGCGGACCAGATCTACGCGACGACCGATCCGATGGCCGAGCGCGTGCGCAAGCTCGGGGAGCTGACGCTGCACTCGATCGGCGAGATTGCGCGCACGGCCCGCGTGCTCGACAACGACGCGCCGTACGTCGACTCGCTCGACATGCTCGCCGAGTTGCGCGAGGACAACCAGACGATGGCCGCGCGCATGCGCGAGGCGCACGGCCTGTGCGACGAGCACGGCGACGTCGCGACGGCGAGCCTGCTCGAGGTGTGGATCGACGAAGCCGAGCGGCGGACGTGGTTCCTGTTCGAGGCGACGCGCGAGGGCGACCGGACCGGCCATTGAGCGCCGCCGTCGCCCTGGCGCTACGCGCGCCAGTTTGCCGGCAGGTCGAAGACGATGACTTCGGCGGCGCGGCCCTCGCGAAGCGCAATGCCCCGATCGGTGGTGATGGCGTCGCCCGCCGACAGCCGATGCCCGTTGGCGTCGACGCTTCCGCGCGCAACGTGGGCGTAGCCGACGCGGTCGGGCTCGAGGTCGAGCCGCGCGGACTCGTCGCCATCGAACAGCCCGGCGTAGATGCGCGCGTCCTGATGGATCGACACCGAGCCTTCGCTTCCGCCCGGCGATGCGATGAGGCGCAGCCGACCGCGCTTCTCGGCGTCGGTGAAATGCTTCTGTTCGTAGGAGGGCTCGACGCCCCGCCGGTCAGGCTCGATCCAGATCTGCAGGAAATGCGTGACGCCTTTCGGATCGTCGTTGAATTCGCTGTGCTGCACGCCGGTGCCCGCCGACATGCGCTGCACGTCGCCTGGACGCATCGTCGAGCCGTTGCCGATCGAATCGCGGTGCGCGAGGGCGCCGTCGAGCACGTAGGTGATGATCTCCATGTCGCGATGGCCGTGCGTGCCGAAGCCGCGCCCCGGCTGCACGCGATCCTCGTTGATCACGCGCAGCGCGCTCACGCCCATATGCGCCGGGTCGTGGTAATCGGCGAACGAGAACGTGTGGTACGAGTCGAGCCAGCCGTGATTTGCGTGGCCGCGCTCGGCTGCAAGTCGGATGCGTTCCATATGAACCTCGAAGGAGAACGGGATGGCGAACCTATCGATCACCGGCGCACGCGCGCCGTCTGCAGCGTTCGACGTCGGCCGGCTCATTTTGCGCCTGACGGTCGGCGTGCTGATGTTGCTGCATGGCATCACCAAGCTCACGGGCGGCATCGGCTTCATCGTCGACGTCGTGACCAAGGCCGGCCTGCCCGCGCCGTTCGCGTATCTCGTCTATGTGGGTGAAGTGCTTGCGCCGATCCTGCTGATCATCGGACTCTGGACCCGCGCCGCCGCGATCATCGTCGTCATCGACATCATCGTCGCGGTCGCGCTCGTGCACGCCGGCGAGCTCTTCACGCTGAACGATGCCGGCGGATGGGCGCTCGAACTGCAGGGCTTCTACCTGTTCGGCGCGCTGGCCGTCGCACTGCTCGGCGCGGGACGTTACAGCCTCGGCGGCATTTACGGACGCTGGAACTGATCGACGACGGCGTGATCGTCTCGCTGGTGTCCGGCGTGTCGCAGCTCTCGCAGACGCGCGGAAAGCGCGATCCGGTGGCCGTGGCCGCCGACTGCCTGAAGCTCGCCGACCTGCGCTTTCGCGCCGGCGTGATCAGCCATCTCGAAGTGCTCGACGCGCAACGGCAACTCTTTGCCGCGCAACTCGATCTCAATGCTAGCGAGGTGAACCAGCGGCTGGCCGCCGTCCAGCTTTACAAGGCGCTGGGCGGTGGCTGGCGGGTCGCGAACGAGGCACGGTCATGATTCGTGCCAATTCCAACGCAAGATCCCAGTGCAAGGAGATTTTAATGTCACGCTCGATTCAAGGACGTGCCGCGCAATGGCTTCTCGGCGCCGCGGTCGCCGCCGTCGTCGTGCTCGCCGGTTGCGCGACCACCCCCGATACCCGGTCGGGAACGCAGACCGAACTCCGGATGGCGGAAGCGACGCTGCAGGACTTCCGCAACGACCCCGACATGAGGTGGTTCCGCGACCACATCCGCGACGCACGCGCGATCATCATCGCGCCGAACGTCACGCGGGCGGGGTTCGTCTTCGGCGGTTCCGGCGGTGAAGCCGTGGTGTTCTCGCGGGAACGTCCCGGCGCGCCGTGGGTCGGTCCCGCGTTCTACAACATGGGCGCCGGCAGCGTCGGCTTCCAGTTCGGCGTCGACGTCTCGCAGGTCGTCGTCCTCGCGCTGACAGAGCGCGCCGCTAACGCGCTCCTCAGCCCGAAGTTCACGCTGGGCGGGGACGCAAGCATCGCGGTCGGGCCGGTCGGCGCCGGAGCGGCGACCAGCGTGACGACGGACTTCGTCTCGTTCGCGCGCTCGAAGGGCCTCTACGCGGGGGTGAGCCTCGGCGGAGCGGTCATCGCCCCCGACAACGGCGCGAACGCTGCGTACTACGGGCAGTCGACGACGCCGGTCGACATCCTCGTTCGCCACGCCGTGACGAACCCGAACGGGCGCCCGATCAGCCAGATGCTCGCGCAGATGTCCGCCCGCTAGCCACGTCGCGCGTTGCCCGGCCCTGCCGGGCGACGCGCGCAGCTCCCGTGTACGCGACTTCGCCAATGCGTCGATGAGCCGGGCGCAGCGAAGAGCGCAAGGGCGTCGATCATCGTCACCGCGCACGACTCCGGCGCGACAGCGTCGCCGTGGGCACCGTTTCGAAACCGCGTCTACGCGGTCGTATGGACGGCCACCGTCGTTTCGAATACGGGCGGATGGATGTACAGCGCAGCGGCGGCGTGGCTCATGACCGAGCTCACGACGGACCCGCTGCTCGTGTCCCTGGTGCAGGTCGCCTCCAGTCTGCCGATGTTCCTGTTCGCCCTTCCGGCGGGCGCCATGACCGACATCGTCGACAAGCGCCGGTACCTCATCGGCGTCGAGATCGGAATTCTCGTGATGGCCGCGATCTTTGCGACGCTCGTCACCCTCGGCCTCGTCACCGCACCGCTCTTGCTCGTGTTCATGTTCGTCGTCGCCACCGGCAGCGCCTTGGATGCGCCGGCTTGGCAGGCGATCGTGCCGATGCTCGTGCCGCGCGAGGAGCTGCAAGGGGCCGTCGCGGTGAACAGCGTCGGCGTCAACATCAGCCGCGCGATCGGCCCCGCGCTAAGCGGTGTCGTGACAGCGGCGCTCGGCCTCGCGGCGCCGTTCTGGCTCGACGCCTTCAGCAATCTCGCGACCATCGGGGCGCTCGCGTGGTGGCGACCGCCTCCCGCACGCGCGTCGAGACTTCCCGCGGAACGCCTCGCAGGCGCGATACGCGTCGGCGTTCGCTACGCGCGCAACAATCCGCCGCTTCGCGCGACACTCGTGCGTGCCGTCGCATTCTTCCTGTTCGCGAGCGCGTACTGGGCGCTGCTGCCGCTTCTCGCTCGTACGCAGATCGCCGGTGGCGCCGAAGTCTACGGCGTACTGCTGGGTGCGATCGGTGCGGGCGCCGTCGCGGCGCCTTCGCACTTCCGCGCCTCAAGGCGAAATTCGGCGCGGATCGGCTCGCGCTCGCGGCTACGATCGGAACTGCCATCGCGCTCGTGCTCTTTGGCATCGCGCGCGACACACCGACGGCCTTGCTCGCAAGCGTCGTCGCCGGCGCGTGCTGGATCGCGGCAATCTCGACGTTCAACGTGTCCGCGCAGGTCGCGCTTCCCGACTGGGTGCGCGGGCGGGGTCTCGCGATCTACGTCACGGTGTTCTTCGGCGCGCTCACGGCTGGCAGCGCACTGTGGGGCGAAATCGCCGCGCACCTGGGCCTTCCGGCCGCACACCTCCTGGCCGCGTTCGGCGTGCTTGCCGGCATTCCGTTGACGCGGCACGCGCATCTGCAGGAGGCTGCCGCCCTTGATCTCACGCCGTCGATGCATTGGCCCACACCGGTGGTCGCCGACGACCTCGCACTCGACGCGGGCCCGGTCCTGGTGACGCTCGAATACCACGTCGAGCCGGGCCAGCGTGACGCGTTCGTCGACGCGATGGACGCGGTTGCGCACGAACGCCGGCGCGACGGCGCGTATGCGTGGGGTCTGTACGAAGACGCCGCGAAGCCCAACCACCTCGTCGAGACGTTCCTCGTCGACTCGTGGATCGAACACCTGCGACAACACCGGCGCGTAACGAAAGCCGACGAAGTGCTGCAGGAGCGCGCTTACCGTTATCTGGTCGAAGCGCCGGTCACGACCCATCTTGTCAGCGTGCAAGTCGTCGCACCTCCGTTCAACGCAAGCGACGGGCGCGCGCGCTGAAGCGATGCGCGCTCATCGCGGCCGGGAAACGCCGCGCCTGTTTCGAGGCGACTGAACCGCGGCGGGGCGTTCTGCCGCTAATTGGTGACGTAGTCGGGGTGCCGCGCGCGGATCGCGTCCGCCTGCGCGAGCGTGCCCGACAGATGCTCGCGCACGCGCCTCTGCGCCGCGTCCGCATCGCCCTTCGCGATGGCGTCCACGATGCGCGCATGGTCGCGCACGATCGCTTCGCCCTTCCCTTCGGCGGGCAAGTGCAATCGCCGCAGGCGATCGATGTGACCGCTTCGCCTGCGCACGTCCTCCCAGAGACTCGGCACACCGGCGGCCTCGTACATCTGACGATGGAACGCCTGGTCGTCCGCAACGAAATCGGCATAGTCGCCGGCGGAAAGCGCCGTCCGCTGGCGCGCGATCGTCGCGCGCAACTGCTTGACGAGCGCGGCGTCCCGTTGCGTCGCAAGCGTTCGCGCCACTTCGAGCTCGATCGCGCGCCGCAGGAAGTGCGCCTGGCGTGCCTGCGCGAGGTCGATCCGGCTTACGACGGTCTTGTGCTGCGGGTAGACGTCGACGAGGCCTTCTTCCTCGAGCCGCATCAGCGCGTCGCGCACCGGCGTCTGGCTCACGCCGAAGCCCGCGGCGATCTCGGCCCGCGGCAGCACGGCGCCCGGCGGCAGGTCGAGCGAAACGATCCGCTCGCGCAATCGATCGAGAACCTGAGGCGCGACGTGCCGCGAGCGATCGAGGCGACGCACTTGCGCGTGCGAAGCGGGCGCGACGTTCTGGAGAATTGACACACTAATATTTTAGTGCTTTACTTGCGCGGGTCAAGATATTCGGGCGCGGCGCCGATCGGCGCGGTGCGTTGCGCCAGGACAACAGGACAACCCGCCGCCCGCGAGTCCTCGCGGGCTCTTCCCGCAGGAGAGACTCACGATGCGTTTCCTCACTTCGCTCGCGGCTATCGCGGCGTGCGCCACGTTCGCCGTCGCACCGCTGTCCGCCAGCGCGCAGCAAAAGACCGAAATCACCATCACGCGGCAACCCGGCATCCTCTACCTGCCCTCGCACGTGATGGAGAAGCAGCACCTGATCGAGCAGGAGGCCGCCAAGCGCGGCGTGCCGAACCTTCAGGTCAAGTGGGTGAACCTCTCGGGCGGCGGCGCGCAAACCGACGCCCTGCTGGCCGGCAGCGTCGACGCGGTGAACACCGGCGTCGGCAACCTGCTGCTCCTGTGGGACCGCACGAAGGGCGGCGTGAAGGGCATCGTCGCCAATTCCGCGCTGCCGCTCACGCTCATCACGCGTAATCCCAGCATGAAGACGCTGAAGGATTACGGTCCCAACGACCGCATCGCAGTGCCGACGCTCAAGGTCTCGACGCAGGCGATCCTGCTGCAGATGGCCGCCGAGAAGCTGTGGGGCGCCGACCAGACGACGAAGCTCGACGCCAACACGGTGCAGCTCGGCCACCCGGACGCCGCGACGATGATGGCGAACCCGAAAGGCGAGATCACCAGCCACTTTGCCGCTCCGCCCTACTCGTACTTCGAGCTCAAGAACGTGCCGGGCGCGCACGTCGTCCTGACCTCGCCGGAGATCATCGGCGGCCCGCTCACGCAATCGCAGTTCTTCACGACGACGAAGTTCGCCGAGGCGAACCCCAAGGTGATCGAGGCGATCCGCGCGGCGACGTTCGTCGCGATCGATTTCATCCGGAAGGACACGCCGGCTGCGGTCGACATCTACAGGGAAATCACCCACGACAAGATGCCGAAGGACGAGATTCTCGACATGCTGAGGCAACCGGGAATGATGGAGTGGTCGGCGGCGCCGCAAGGGACGATGAAGTTCGCGGCACACCTGCACAAGGTCGGAACGCTGAAGACGATGCCGCAGAAGTGGACCGATTACTATCTGCCCATCACGGCCGACCTTCCGGGCAACTGAGGCGGCGCTTCGCATGACACGACGCACCCCGGCGGAACTGCGCAGCGCCCGCTGGTTCGCCGACGACAGCCTGCGCGCGTTCGGGCATCGCTCGCGCGCGATGCAGATGGGCTACGACGCGAAGGATTGGGTCGGGCGGCCGCTGATCGCGATCATCAACACGTGGTCGGATTTCCAGCCGTGTCACGCCCACTTCAAGTCGCGCGTCGACGACGTCAAGCGCGGCGTGCTGCAGGCGGGCGGCTTTCCACTCGAGCTGCCCGCGCTCTCGCTGTCGGAGACGTTCGTCAAGCCGACGACGATGCTCTACCGCAACCTGCTCGCTATGGAAACCGAGGAGTTGCTGCGCAGCCACCCGGTCGACGGCGCCGTGCTGATGGGGGGCTGCGACAAGACGACGCCCGGCCTCGTCATGGGGGCGATCAGCGCGGGCCTGCCCGCGATCTTCACGCCCGCCGGACCGATGCTTCGCGGCAACTGGAAAGGCAAGGTTCTCGGTTCCGGGTCGGACGCGTGGAAATACTGGGACGAGCGGCGCGCGGGCAACATCTCGGCGCAGGAATGGACCGAGATCGAGGGCGGCATCGCACGCAGCTACGGCACGTGCATGACGATGGGCACCGCGAGCACGATGACCGGCATCGCCGAGGCGATCGGGATGACGCTGCCCGGCGCGTCGTCGATTCCCGCAGCCGATTCGAACCATATCCGCATGATGGCCGAGAGCGGACGGCGCATCGTCGGCATGGTGTGGGACGACGCGACGCCCGCGCGCCTGCTTACGCGTGCGTCGTTTCTCAACGCCGTCGTCGCGGCGATGGCGATGGGGTGCTCGACGAACGCGATCATCCATGTGATCGCGATGGCACGGCGCGCCGGCGTCGACATCACCCTCGACGATTTCGATCGAGCGAGCCGCACCGTGCCGGTGCTTGCGAACATTCGCCCGAGCGGCGACACGTACCTGATGGAGGACTTCTATTACGCGGGTGGAATGCCGGCGCTGCTTGCGCGTCTTGCCGCGCATCTCGACCTCGCGGCGAGAACGGTCAACGGCCGCACGCTCGGCGAGAACATCGCGAACGCCGAGGTCTACGACGACGACGTCATCCGCCCGCTCGAGCGTCCGGTCTATGCGGAGGGCGCGCTCGCAGTGTTGCAGGGCAACCTCGCGCCGCACGGCTGCGTCATCAAGCCGTCGGCGTGCGAGCCGCGTCTTTTGCACCACACGGGCCCCGCACTGGTGTTCGACGATTATCCGTCGATGAAGGAAGCGATCGAGCGCGATGACCTCGACGTCACCGCCGATCACGTGCTGGTGCTTCGAAACGCGGGCCCGCTCGGGGGCCCGGGCATGCCCGAATGGGGCATGCTGCCGATTCCGAGGAAGCTCGTGCGCCAGGGCGTGCGCGACATGCTGCGCATCTCCGATGCGCGCATGAGCGGAACGAGCTACGGCGGCTGCATCCTGCACGTCGCACCCGAGGCTTACGTCGGCGGGCCGCTCGCGCTGCTTCGGAGTGGAGATCTCGTCACCGTCGACGTGCCGGCCCGCACGATCCGCATGGAAGTAAGCGACGAGGAACTCGCGCGCCGCCAGGCCGCCTGGAGCCCCCCACCGCCGCGTTACGAGCGCGGCTACGGCTGGATGTTCTCGCGCCACATCCTCCAGGCCGATCAGGGCTGCGACTTCGATTTCCTCGAGACAGGCTTCGGTGCGCCGGTCGCCGAACCGGACATCTTCTGACGTCATACCGAACACCAATGCGGGCCGCGTGCCCGCGTGGAGCGATCCGATGGCTATGAGCAACGAGGCGCGCGAGAAGCTTTCACGCGTCAGCGTGGCGACGATCACGACCGCGCTCTTCAAGCGCGGCTTGCGCAACCAGTTCATCCAGGACGTGCATCCGTTGAACGCCGGCTTGCCGAACATGGTCGGCGAGGCGTTCACGCTGCGCTACATCCCGGCGCGCGAGGATCTGAATCCGCTCGGCGTCTTCCGCGACCGCGCGCATCCGCAACGCAAGGCGATCGAGGAATGCCCGCCGGGCGCCGTGATGGTGATCGACAGCCGGAAGGATGCACGCGCGGCATCGGCAGGATCGATTCTCGTCGCGCGGCTCATGAAGCGAGGTTGCGCCGGCATCGTGACCGACGGCGGGTTTCGCGACTCGCCGGAGATTGCCAGGCTCGCGATTCCCGCGTACCACCAGCGGCCCGCGTCCCCGACGAATCTCACGCGCCATCAGGCGCTCGACATCAACGTCCCGATCGGCTGCGGCGATGCGCCGGTGTTTCCCGGCGATATCATCGTCGGCGACGCGGAGGGCGTCGTCGTCGTACCCACGCATCTTGCCGAGGAAATTGCCGCGGAAGCGCTCGAGATGACGGCGTTCGAGGACTTCGTGACCGAGGAAGTGCTGAAGGGTCGCTCGATCCTCGGGCTCTACCCCGCCACCGATCCACAGACCGAGCACGACTTCGCGGCGTGGCGGAAGGCGAAAGGACGATAATCCGAGAGCAGGATCAGACCCCCGATTTGACTTGCCCGAGGAGCGAAATGGACGCAGCAGCGAACTACATCGGCGGCGAATGGGTCGGTGGCAGTCAGGGCGCGCAGAGCATCAATCCGTCGAACACGCGCGACGTCGTCGGCGTGTTTGCGCGCGGTAGCGGCGAAGATGTGAAACGTGCTGTCGCTGCCGCGAAGCAGGCTTTCACGCAATGGTCGCGCAGCGGCATCCAGCAGCGGCACGACCTGCTGAAGAAGGTGGGCGACGAGATCCTGGCGCGCAAGGATGAGCTTGGTCGCTTGCTCGCGCGCGAGGAAGGCAAGACGCTGCCGGAGGCGGTCGGCGAAGTCGCGCGCGCCGGACAGATCTTCCTGTTCTTCGCCGGCGAGGCGCTGCGCATCGCGGGCGAAAAGGTCGCCTCGGTCCGCCCGAACATCGACGTCGAGATCACCCGCGAGCCGATCGGCGTCGTCGGTGTCATCACGCCGTGGAACTTTCCGATTGCGATCCCTGCTTGGAAGATCGCCCCTGCGCTCGCGTACGGCAACTGCGTCGTCTTCAAGCCGGCGGACCTCGTCCCCGCTACGGCACACGCGCTCGCCGAAATCATCGTGCGCGCCGGCGTCCCGCCCGGCGTCTTCAACCTCGTCATGGGTCGCGGCTCGATCGTCGGTGACGCGCTCGTCAAGCATCCCGACGTGGCGGCGGTCTCGTTCACCGGGTCGGTCGCGACCGGGCGCCAGATCGCCGCCGACGCCATCGCCGGCATGAAGAAGTTCCAGCTCGAGATGGGGGGCAAGAACCCGCTCGTCGTCGTCGACGACGCCGAGCTGAACGTTGCGGTCGAATGCGCGGTCAACGGTGCGTTCTTCTCGACCGGGCAACGCTGCACCGCGTCGTCGCGGATCATCGTCACCGAAGGCATTCACGATCGTTTCGTGCAAGCGATGACGGCACGAATGAAGACACTGGTCGTCGACGACGCGCTCGCGAGCGGCACGCACATCGGCCCCGCGGTCGATCGCACCCAGCTCGAGCAGGACCTCGCCTACATCGACATCGGTCGCAACGAGGGTGCGCACGTCGCGGCCGGCGGTGCGCCGATCGAGCGTAACCAACCGGGCTTCTATGTCGTGCCGACGCTTTTCACCGACGTGCGCAACGACATGCGGATCGCGCGCGAGGAAATCTTCGGCCCGGTGGCCGGCGTGCTGCGTGCTCGCGACTACGACGAAGCGCTCGCACTCGCCAACGACACGTCGTTCGGACTCTGCGCAGGCATTTGCACGACGAGCCTCAAGCTCTCGACGCACTTCAAGCGAAATGCCGATGCCGGGATGGTGATGGTGAATCTGCCCACGGCGGGCGTCGACTATCACGTGCCCTTCGGCGGTCGCAAAGGGTCGAGCTACGGACCGCGCGAGCAAGGGCGCTACGCGGCGGAGTTCTACACGACGGTCAAGACGGCGTACACGTTGCCCTGACGTCGCGCGTCCGCGTCACGACGCGGCGCCGCAGTAGTGCCGTGACAACGCGGCCTCGTACGCGGCGCGGCTTTGCGGCTTCACGAACAGGCTGATCACCTCGGGCCATTGCGCCCGCACCCTGCGCTCGATGTCCTCGATGATGGTTTCGACGTCGCGCGCGCTCACCGCATCGGCGAAGTCGATCGAAAGCGCCGCGACGATCTGGTTCGGGCCCATCTGCGTCGTGACCACGCCGTTCGCCGCCTCCACACCCGGCGCGGTCGAGGCGATTTGCACGATCGCGTCGGCGAGCCCGCGGTCGGCGCGCTCGCCGACGAGCAGGCTCTTGCTCTCGCGCGCGAGCAGCATCGACGTCACCGCGAGCACGACGCCGATCAGGATCGACGCAACGCCGTCGAGCACCGGCAGCCCGAGGCTCGCCGAGCCGTAAGTGCCGAGGGCTGCGAGCACGATGCCGATCAGCGCCGCGCTGTCCTCGAACAGCACCATGAACGACGGCGGGTCCTTGCTGCGGCGAAACGCCTCGAACCAGCCGAGATCACCCTTCGCGGCCCGGAATTGCCGCAGCGAGACGAGCCACGAGCCGCCTTCGAACAAAAACGCGAGGCCGAGCACGATGTAGTTGATGTAGGGATCGGTCACCGGCTCGGGTTGGCGCACGTGGCCGATGCCTTCGAAAATCGACACGCCGGCGCCGAGCGCGAAAATGAGCAGGGCGACGACGAAGCTCCAGAAGTAGAGCTCGCGGCCATAGCCGAATGGATGGTACGCATCGGCGCGTTGCGCCGCGCGACGCATGCCGTAGAGCAGCAGCACTTCGTTCACGGTGTCGACGAGCGAGTGCACCGCTTCGGAAAGCATCGACGAGCTGCCGGTCAAGGCCGCGGCGATGGCCTTCGTGATCGCGACGAGCACGTTGCCGATCAGCGCCGCGATGACGGCGATCTTCGATGAGGGTTCGGCGGCCATGGCGCCTTGGCCTCCTTCGTCAAAGCGCCCTACCCAAGGCGCACGTTCGCGCGGCATGGCTGCCGCACCCGTTACTTCAAGATGCGGGTCAGCGCGTCGTGAAGCGCGCGCACCGTGCGGTCGATGTCGCGGAGCTTGTCGAGGCCGAAGAGCCCGATGCGGAACGTGCGGAAGTCGCTGCCCTCGTCGCACTGCAGCGGTACGCCGGCCGCGGTCTGCAGCCCGGCCTGCGCGAACTTCGCGCCGGACTGTAGGCCCGGGTCGTCGGTGTAGCTCACGACGACGGTCGGTGCCTGAAAGCCCGCCGCCGCGACGCTCGGCAGGCCGTGATCCACGAGGACGCGGCGCACACGCTCGCCGAGCTCCTGCTGCGCACGCTTCGCGCGCTCGAATCCGAACGATTCCGTCTCGGCGGCGGCGCGCGCCAGCCGGGCGATCGCTTCGGTCGGCATCGTCGCGTGATACGCGTGCGCGCCCCGCTCGTACGATTCCATCATCGACAGCCACTTCTTCAGGTCGCACGCGAAGCTCGTGCTCGTCGTCGCATCGATGGCAGTGCGCGCTTCTTCGCCGAGCATCACGATGCCGAAGCCCGCGGCGCTGCTCCAGCCCTTCTGCGGCGCGGACACCAGGATATCGACGCCGAGGTCGCGCATGTCCACCCACAGCGCGCCCGACGCGATGCAATCGAGCACGAACATCGCGCCCACGGCATGCGCGGCACGGGCGACGTCGCGCACGTAGCCGTCGGGCAGCACGATGCCGGACGCGGTCTCGACGTGCGGCGCGAACACGAGATCGGGACGAAAATCCTCGATCGCCGCGACGACCTCGGCGATCGGCGCAGGCGCGAACGGCGCCTTGGCGCCGTCACCCGCGCGGCGCGCCTGCAGCACGCGCGTCTGTGCGGGAATCGAGCCCATCTCGAAGATCTGCGACCAGCGATAGCTGAACCAGCCATTGCGCAGCACGAGGCAGCGCTTGCCCGTCGCGAACTGGCGCGCGATCGCCTCCATCGCGAACGTGCCGCTGCCCGGGACGAGCGCGACCGCGCGCGCGTGATAGACGCGCGTCAACGTCGAGCCGACGTCGCGCATCATGCGCTGGAAAGCCTGCGACATGTGGTTCAGCGTCCGGTCGGAGAATACGACCGAGTATTCGAGCAGGCCGTCGGGATCGACGTCGGGCAGCAGTCCGGGCACGGTGACTCCAGGCGATAGGAACGAGAGGGGCGTCAGGCGGGTTGCGGCGTCGCGCGGCGCGCGCGGTTGCGCTCGAGCCAGCGATCGACCTCGACCACGACCGAATCGACGACGTCGTCATGCATGTCCCGCTGCGCGGCGACGGACTGCACGAGCTTGTCGACGCGCTCGATGTTCACCGCGCCGGCGGCGAGCGCACGCGCCGCCGACGACGGCTTGGCGAGACCTTGCGCCGCGATCGCGTACTTGTCGAACGGCACGAGATCCGCGTCCTTGGCGCCGAGCGCGCGGCACACCGAGCCCACCCATTCGTAGACGCGCCGCGACGCGACGAGATCGCCGTGCACCGCGTCGCGGATCGAGCGCATGCGGTTGCGCTGCACGCAGCGGTAATTGCCGGTCAGCAGCATGCTCCACTTCGCGAGCGGCACGAACACCGAGTCGTGCACCTTGAGCTTCACCGGCAGCTCGATGTCGCCCTGCGCCGCGGGCCAGCGGATCGCCTCGATGCCGGCTTCGAGGTCGCGAAGCATCGCGGTGTGTGCGTCGGAGACGAAGCGCGCGGCCTTGAAGTTCGTCGGCAGGCTCACCTGCAGCACGTTCGACTTTTCCTCCGGTGGGCGGAACGCCTGCGGGTCGGGGCTGCACAACGTGACGAGCGCCGGATCGAACGCGTCCCAGACCGACGGATCGGTATAGCAGCCACGAAGCTTCGCCGTGTCGAGCGCCGGGATCCGCGCGAGATACGCAAGAGGTGGCATGTTCATGATCGACATGCAGGGCACGCGCGCCCCCGCGATCGCCTGCATCAATTCGCGAACGCCCGGCGATGCGTATTGCGGCTCCTGCATCGCCAGCGCGACGAGATCGTAGCTGCCCGGATCGACGCCGCGCGTTCCGGACGCCGATACGCGCCCCGGGGCGTTGCGCGTATCGATTTCGACCTGCCGCTCGGCACCGCGCACCGGCAGGCGGACGCGAAAGCCCTCGCGATTGATCAGGTCCGCTTCCTCGGACAAGCACACGAGGTGCACGTCGTGGCCCGCGAGCAGCAATTTCGCGCCGAGCAACGAGCCGTACGAGGCGCCGAGGATCAGAATG
Source organism: Casimicrobiaceae bacterium (assembly GCA_035718935.1). GTDB lineage: Bacteria > Pseudomonadota > Gammaproteobacteria > Burkholderiales > Casimicrobiaceae > VBCG01. Next base: position 23,867 of record DASTGT010000081.1, on the reverse strand, counting down.
TCGTACTTGCGCTGCATCTCGAACGTCTCCTCCGGATTCGTGGAATCGAGTCGGATTCCGTTGCGATCACCGCAGTCCCGTGACGGGTATCGCCGCGCCGTGGATCGGGCGCGCGGCCGGTGAGGCAAGAAACACGATTATGCACGCCAGGTCCCCGAGGGCGACGAAGCGTGAAGGATCGACATCGGGCATCGCCTCCCGGTTCTCGGGCGTGTCGAGCGTCGTCGGCAACACGCAGTTGACGTTGATGCCGCGCTCGCGCAGTTCGGCCGACATCGACTCGGTCAGCCTTACGACGGCCGCCTTCGACGCGGAATACGCGCCGATGCCCGCCGTCCCCTTCAACGCGGCGGACGCGGCGACGCTGACGATGCGCCCGCTGCCTTGTGCGAGCATCGTCGGGACGACGGCGCGACTCGCGCAAAGCATCGTGCGTGCATTGATGTCGAAGAGGTAGTGCCACGTCTCGTCCGTCGTTTCGTGCACGGGCTCGCCGGCACGAAATCCGCCGGCGGCATTGACCAGCACGTCGATGCGCCCGAACCGATCGAGCGCCTGCGCCGCGAGCGTTTGCGCGTCCGCGGAATGCGTGAGGTCCGCCGCTACGTGCGCGCGAGCGGCGCTTTCCTCGCCGAAGGCGGAATCGAGCGCCGCCTTGCTGCGTGCGGCGAGCACCAGTCTCGCGCCCTGCGCGGCAAAGGCCGCGGTTACCGCGCGACCGAGGTGTCCGCTCGCCCCGGTCACGATCACCGTCTGCTCGTAAAAGTCCATCGCTGCCTCCTCGCGTTCGTTCGTCACGCCGGGCGCCGGATCTCCTCGCCCCTCGATAATTTTGCTATCGTCCTCGAAATCCGATCCCCGCCTCGAGGTTCAGCATGGATTCCGCGATCATTCGCCGGCACGACAGCCTCGGCGTCCACTCGCTCGATCGTTTCGTTTTCACGGTGCCCGACGTCGGTGAGGCGCAGCGCTTCTACGACGCCTTCGGCCTGCGCACGGTACGCGACCGCGATCGGGTCGACCTCTACGCGCACGGCTCGCCGCACTGCTGGGGGACGATTATCGGTAACGGGCAGCCGAAGAGGCTCGCCTACGTCGCCTTCGCCGCGTACGACGACGATTTCGATCGCCTCGCCGCGCGCTTTCGCGAGCGCGGCAGCATCGAGCCGCATTCGCTGTCCGACGGCCGCGGCGCATGGACGCGCGATGCGGACGGAACGCCGGTGCAACTCGTCGCCGGAGCCAAAGTGTCGCCCGCGAGTGCCGTCGCGGCCACCGCCAGGCACGCGCCGCAAGCCGGCAAGGGCGCGGCGCCGTCGCGCAGCGGTGCGCCCGCGGTGCGCCCGCGCTACCTGTCGCACGTGCTGCTGTTCAGCCGCGACGTGCCGGCGCAGGTCGACTTCTATACGCGAACGCTCGGCCTGCGCCTGTCCGACCGCTCGGGCGACATCATCGCGTTCCTGCACGCGCCGCACGCGAGCGAGCACCACGTGCTCGCCTTCGCGAAATCCGATAATCGCGGCCTGCATCATTCGAGCTGGGTCGTCGACAGCGTCGACGACATCGGGCTCGGCGCGGAGCGCATGCGCGCCGCGGGCTACGCCAACGGCTGGGGGCTCGGCCGCCACGTGCTCGGCTCGAACTATTTCCACTACGTGCAGGATCCGTGGGGCAGCTTCGCCGAGTACTCGTTCGGCATCGACTTCGTGCCCGCCGACGTCGAATGGATCGCCGGCGATCATCCGCCCGAGGACTCGTTCTACGTCTGGGGACCACCGGTGCCCGACGATTTCGTCGTCAATCACGAGGCCGCGACGCCGGCGTAACGGCCGCTTCGGGAAAACGCCATGCGCCTACTGGCTTTCGCACGCGAAGGGTCGCCCGCGCTCGGGCTTCGCGTCGGCGACGAAGTCGTCGATCTCACCGCCGAAGGACTGCCGGCGACTTTGTCGGCGCTGCTCGCGCAGGGTCACGACGCGCTCGCGTCGGCGCAGGCGGCCGCGAAGCGCGCGAGGTCGCGACGCCCTCTTGCGGGCGTGACCTATCTGCCGCCGATCGTGCCCGGGAAGGCGATCGCCGTCGGCTTGAACTACGTCGACCACGCCGCGGAATCCCCCTACAAGAACGCGCCGAGCTACCCGGTACTCTTCCAGCGCTATCCGCAGTCGTGGGTGGCCCACGACGCCGACCTCGTGCGTCCGCACGTGTCCGAGCAATTCGATTACGAAGGCGAGATGGTCGTCGTGATCGGCAAGGCGGGACGTTACATCGCGAAGGAGCGCGCGCTCGAGCACGTCGCCGGCTATTCGATCTTCAACGACGGCTCGATCCGCGACTACCAGTTCAAGTCGACACAATGGATGATGGGCAAGAACTTCGACGCGACCGGCGCGTTCGGGCCCGAGGTTGTCACGGCCGACGAGCTGCCGGAAGCCGCGCGCGGGCTCACGTTGCGCACGCGCCTTTCGGGGCGCGAATTACAGAACGCGAACACACGCGACATGATCTTCGACGTGCCGACGCTCGTCGCCGTGTGCTCGGAAGCGATGACGCTGCATTCGGGAGACATCATCATCAGCGGCACGCCTTCGGGCGTGGGCTTCGCGCGCAAGCCACCGATCTTCATGAAGGCCGGCGACGTCTGCGAAGTCGAGATCGAAGGCATCGGCGTTCTGCGCAATCGCGTCGTCGACGAGCGGCGCTGACATTCCAATCACGAGGGAGGCATCGATGGGCATCGGGTTCGTGGCACGCGTCGCGCGCATCGCCGCGTGCGCTTTATTCGTTTCGGCGGGCACCGCGCTCGCGCAAGGCACGCAGCCGCCGATCCGCATCGGCAGCACGCTCGCGCTCACCGGGCCGCTCGCGACGACGAGCCTCGTGCACAAGGTGGTCGGCGAGATCTACGTCGAGGAGCTCAACAAGCGCGGCGGCCTCCTCGGCCGCAAGGTCGAATGGATCGTCAAGGACGATCAGTCGAAGCCCGACCTCGCGCGCACGCTCTACGAGCAGCTCGTCACCGCCGACAAGGTCGATCTGCTGATGGGACCGTACGCGACCGGCGCGATCCTCTCCGCGATGGGCGTCGCGCAGCGCTACAACAAGGTGCTCGTCCATCACACGTTCGGCATCCCGTCGATGGCGAAGTACGAAATGCAGTTTCCCGCGTGGTCGCTCGGCCCCGATCCCGCGACGACGGTGCCGAATACCGTGTTCGACGCCCTCGCCGCATCGCCCTCGCCGCCGAAGACGATCGCGGTGGTGACGAGCAAGTTCCCGTCGGTACACTTCATGTCGCTCGGGGCGCGCGAGGTCGCGAAGAAGCGCGGGCTCAACGAAGTCCTGTTCCTCGAATGGGACTTCGGCAACCTCGACTACGGGCCGATCGCCGCGCGCATCAAGGATGCGAAGCCCGATTTCCTCTGGGTCGGCGCGATCGGGCTCGAAGGGAACCAACTGCTCGAGGCGATGCACAAGATCGACTACACGCCGAAGGAGCACTTCTACATGTACCCGGCGCCCGGGCCGATGTCGAAGTCGCCGCTCGCGAAGAACGCGCTGTCGATGACGGTGTTCGAGGAGCATCCGCCGTTTACGAACGCGCCAGGCGCTGCACGGTTCATCGAGCTCTATCACGAGCGTGCCGCGAAGGCCGGCATTCCCGACACGGCGGTCGAGGTTCAGGCGGCGGCGTCGTACACCGCATGGCAGATCCTCGAGGCGGGAGTCAAGGGCGCTGGTAGCCTCGACGACGCGAAGATCGGTGCGTATCTCAAGAAGAACGGCGCCGACACGATCCAGGGACACTTGCGCTTCGACGGGCCGCACAACTACGGCGACGACCTGATGCGCGTGAAGCAGGTGCAGAACGGGCATTGGGTAACCGTGTACCCGAAGGCGTACGCGGCGCCGGGCGCGACGTTGCAGGTGCAGTAACGGGTTGATGCCGAGCGTCACGCTCCTCGCGCAATCCGCGCTGTCGGGCGTCTTCATCGGGGCGCTGTACGGACTCCTCGGCCTCGGCCTCGGGCTCGCCTGGGGCTTTTTGCACGTCATCAACCTCGCGCACTTCGGCTTCGCGTTCCTCGCCGCGTATCTGTGCTACCAGCTCGCGAGCGTCGGAGGCGTCGACCCGCTCGCGACGCTCGCGATCATCGTGCCGCTCTTCGCGGCGCTCGGCGTGCTCGTGCAGTGGCTGCTCGCACGCTTCTCGGTTTCGCCGCTCAATTCGCTGCTCGCGACGTTCGGCATCACCGCCATCATCGAAGCCGGCATCCAGGCGCTCTGGACCGCCGACTTCCGCAAGCTCGAATCCGCGTACGCGACCGAGAAGTTCCGGGTCGGCCCGCTGTTCGTTCCGCTGCCCGAGCTGCTGACCTTCGTGCTCGCGGTCGCGCTCGCATTCGGCATTTATGCGCTGATGCGCGGCACGCGCGTCGGGCGGGCGCTACGCGCACTCGCCGAGGACGCGCCGATCGCTTCCGCGTTCGGGATCGACGCCCGCTCGCACGCGCTCCTGTTGTCGGCGCTGTGCGGCGCGCTTGCCGGCATCGCCGGCGTCTGCATCGCGCTGTCGTTCACGCTGACGCCGTCGCAAATCTACGCATGGGTCGGCGTCGTATTCGCCGCGGTGATGCTCGGTGGCCTCGGCTCACCGCTCGGCCCGCTCGCGGCGGGCATCGTCATCGGCGTAGCCGAAGCGATCACGATGGCCTTCGCGTCGCCTTCGTGGGCGCCGATCGTGTCGTTCACGCTGTTGATCGCGCTGCTCCTGCTGCGCCCGGATCGCACCTGAAGCTCGACCGCACGCTCGTCGCGATCGGCGTCGCCGGCGTCGCGCTCGCCGCCATTCCTTTCGCCGGTTTGCCGGAGTTCTACACGTCGTTCCTCTACCTCGTGCTGCACTGGATCGTGCTCGCGACGTCGTGGAACATCCTGTCGGGCTATTGCGGATACTTCTCGTTCGGCCACGGCGCCTTCTACGGGGCCGGTGTGTACGCGAGCGCCGTGCTCGCGGCATCGTTCGACGTCCCCTTCCTGTGGACGCTGCCCGTCGCGGCGCTCGTCGCGGCGCTGCTCGGCGTTGGCATCGGCGCAGTCGTGTTTCGCGTGCGAAGCGTGCGCGGCGAGCTCTTCGCGCTGCTCACGCTGGCCGTCACGTTTGTTCTCGCGACGCTCGTGCTGAACACGCCGATCGACGGCGGCCCGGGGATCTATCTGTCGGCCGTGCCCGTGCCGAGGCTCGCGCCGAGTGCTCCGGGCTCGTTCTACCTGATGGCGCTCGTGCTCGCCGTCGTGACGCTCGGGCTTGCGCACGGCATCGCCCGCTCGCGGCTCGGCCTCGGCCTTTTCGCGATCCACGACGACGAGGACGCCGCCGAAGTCGTCGGCGTGCCGACGTATCGCGCGAAGCTCGTCGCGCTGGGCGTCTCCGCAGCGCTCGCGGGCGTCGCGGGCGGCATCCAGGCGCTCTACGTCTCGTACGTCACGGCGGGCAGCACGTTCAACATCACCGTGCCGCTCACGGTCGTGCTGATGAGCGTGCTCGGCGGCACGCGCCATTGGGCGGGACCGGCGATCGGCGCGACCGCGATCACGCTGCTGCTCTATGCGTCGACGGCGGCTGACCAGGCGGTGATCGGCAAGGCGGTGACGGGCGCGATCCTCGTCGTGGCCGTGCTGTTCCTGCCCGACGGCGTGCTCGGCGGGCGCCGGCGCACTGTACCTGCCCGATCCGGCGAGACGACGCCCGCGAAACGGACGCCCTCGCCCGCCGCACCTCTTGCACCGGCGCGCGACACGGCGCGGCGTCACACGGACGCACCCTCGCTGCTCGTCGTGCGCGGGCTCGCCAAATCGTTCAAGGGCGTGCAGGCGCTGGCGGGCGTCGACCTCGACGTGCACGAAGGCGAAATACTCGGCATCGTGGGACCGAACGGCTCGGGCAAATCGACGCTCATCAACGTCGTGAGCGGGCATTACCGCGCGAACGCCGGCACGATTCGCTTCGCCGGCGTCGATCTCACCGGACGCCCGGCACACTGCATCGCGCGCGCCGGGATCGCGCGCACGTACCAGATTCCGCGGCCGTTCCCGCACCTGAGCGTGCGCGACAACGTGGCGCTGGCGGCGGTGTTCGGCCGCGCCGCGCTCGAAAGCGACGCCGCGCGCGACGAGGCGATGCATGCACTCGCATTCACCGGCCTCGCGGCGCGCGCCGCCGCGCTGCCTGACGAGCTCAACCTGCATCAGAAAAAGTTTCTCGAGCTCGCTCGCGCGCTCGCCGCGCGCCCGCGCTTGCTGATGCTCGACGAGGTGCTCTCGGGGCTCACGCCGGCGGAAATCGACGACGCGATCGCGCTCGTGCGACGCATTTGCGACGGTGGCACGACGATCGTTCTCGTCGAGCACGTGATTCGCGTCGTCACCGAGCTTTCCGACCGCGTCGTCGTGCTCGACCAGGGACGGGTGCTCGCGACAGGCGAGGCGAACGAAGTCATGACGCGGAGCGACGTGGCCGTCGCCTACCTCGGCGTCGCGCATGCTTGACGTCGCCGGGCTTCGCGTCGACTACGGCGCGGCGCCAGCGCTGTCCGACGTTTCGCTGCACGTCGATGCCGGCGAGCTCGTGTGCGTCGTCGGGCCGAATGGCGCGGGAAAGACGACGCTGATCGACACGATCGCCGGCCTGTTGCGCCCGGCGGCGGGGCGCATGACGATGGACGGCCGCGATCTGCGGACGGTGCCTTCGCACCGCTTCTGCCGTGCCGGTATCGCCATCGTCCCCGAAGGACGCCGGCTCTTCACGCGCATGAGCGTGCGCGAGAACCTCGCAATCGGCGCCGACGCGGGGGCCGCCGCATCGAGTCGCCGGGCGCGGGAAGACGCGCAGCGGCGCGCGTGCGAGCTCTTCCCGGTGCTGCGCGAGAAGCTCGACGTCGCGGCGGGATCGCTTTCCGGCGGCCAGCAGCAAATGGTCGCGATCGCCCGCGCGTTGATGGCGCGTCCGCGGCTGTTGCTGCTCGACGAGCCGTCGCTCGGACTGTCACCGCTGATGGTCGAGGCGATGTTTCGCGCCATCCGCGAAGTGCATGCGGCGGGCACGGCGGTGTTGCTGGTCGAGCAGAACGTCACGACCGCGCTCGCGCTTGCCGATCGCGCGTACCTGCTCGAGGAAGGGCGAGTCGTCGGCGAGGGGCGCGGCGAGGACCTGCTGAACCATCCGGACCTGCGCCGCGTCTACCTCGGCAGCGCGCGGCAATCGAGCGAGCGGATCCCTCGGACGTGAACGGTTTTCGATGACGTTGCTTCGGCAGGCCAGGTGACACCACCGGTCGGCATCATCGTCGGCAGCAATCGCCGCGCCTCGATCAATCGCCGTCTCGCGAAAGCGCTCGCCAATCTGATCGCCGATCGCGTCGACGTCCACTGGATCGCGATCGACGATCTGCCGATGTACAACCAGGACCTCGAAGACGCGCGACCCGACGTCGTGCGCCGCTTCACCGGCGAGATCGCGCGCATGACGGGCCTCCTCTTCGTGACGCCCGAGCACAACCGCTCGATCCCGGCGGTGCTCAAGAACGCGATCGACTGGGGCTCCAAGCCGACCGAGCAGAACGTCTGGCGCGGCAAGGTGGCCGCGATCACCGGCACGTCGTTCGGCGTGATCGGCACCGCGGTGGGCCAGCAGCACCTGCGGCAGATTCTCGGCATCCTCGGCGTGCTGGTGATGGGCGGCGAGGCGTATATCTCGTTTCGGCCCGACCCGGTCGACGACGACGGACGTTTCCTCGACGAGAGCAAGCGGGCGTTCTGCGCGGCGTACATGGACGCCTTCGTTGCGCTCGTCATGCGCTTCGCCTAACGTCCCCGCGGTGGCCGCGGCGGTGGCCGCGTCCCGAGCGCGACCTCGACGTCCCGGTGGCGGCCATTGCGCAACACGTCGAGCGTCACCTTCGTCCCGGGCTCGAGCTCGAGCGTCGCCGCCGCCACGTCCTCGGGATTGGCGATCTCGTGGCCGGAGAAGCCGACGATGACGTCGCCCACCTGCAGGCCGGCGCGATCGGCCGGCCCGCTCGGCTCGAGCTCGGCGACGAGCGCCCCCGGCTCGCCGTTACGCGGCGCCATCGTCGACACGCCGAGATAGCCGCGCGCGACGCGGCCGTGCTTCTTCAGGCTCTCGACGACTTTCTGCACGAGGTCGATCGGAATCGCGAAGCCGATGCCTTCCGACCCGCCGCCGCGCGACAGGATCGCCGAGTTGATGCCGATGAGGCGCCCCGACGTGTCGACCAGCGCGCCGCCGGAATTGCCCGGATTGATCGCGGCGTCGGTCTGGATGAAGTTCTCGATCGGATTGATGTCGAGGCCCTTGCGACCGAGCGCGCTGATGATGCCCTGCGTCACCGTCTGCCCGACGGCGAGCGGATTGCCGATCGCGAGCACGACGTCGCCGACGGCGACCTGCGACAGATCGCCGATGGTGATGGGCGTGAGCCCGGACGAATCGATCTTCAGCAGCGCGAGATCGGAGTACGGATCGACGCCGACGAGCTTCGTCTTGCGCACCGAGCCGTCCGGGAGCGCGACTTCGAGCTCGTTCGCGCCTTCGACCACGTGGTTGTTGGTGACGACGTCACCGTCGGCGTCGATCAGCACGCCCGAGCCCAGGCCTTCGCTCAGCAGCGCAGTGCCGCCGAGCCCGAGCGGTCCGCGCGACACCGTGCGCGCCGAGTGAACCGTGAAGACCGACGGCGCCGCGCGAGCGACGGCGCTGCGGAAGCTCACGCTGAGTGCGGTGCCGGCGGTATTCGCCGGCGTCGCGGGGGGTGACACCGGCAACGCCGGCGGCGGCGCCGCCGGCGATTGCGGCGCGGGAACCGCGGGCGGCGCGCGTTGCGTACCCGGTTCCGGTATTGGCACCGCATAGCGCGCGGCGGCGTAGCCGACGATCGCGGCGAGGAGCAATTGCAGCAGCAGGGTCGGCAGGCGCATGGTCTCTTCCCGTTACACGACGATGTCGGCGATGAGCGGCAGGTGATCGGACGCCGCGCGCGCGAGCGGCGATGCATGTTTGCCGAGCCGGCGCAACGCGCCCGCAGGCGTGACCCAGATGCGGTCGAGCGCGAAGACGGGGCGATGCGATGGAAACGTGCGCGGTGCCGCCGGCCGATGCTGGAAGTGGGAGTGCAACCAGCGCAGCGGCCGGCCCCACAGGTACCACTCGTTCAGATCGCCCATCAGCAGCGTCGGATGCGGTGCGCCGCGCTCGACCTTGGCGAGGATACGCCGCACCTGCTCGCGCCGCTCGTGCGGTCGCAGACCGAGGTGCGTCGCGATGACGCGCAGCAACGGGTGCGGGCCGACGTCGATGCAGACGTCGAGCGCGCCGCGCGGCTCGTAGAAGCCGACCGCGAGATCGAGGTGCGACACGGTGCGCACCGGAAAGCGCGACAGGATCGCGTTGCCGAAGTCCGAACCGTGGCGCTGGCGCAGCAAGCCGGCGACGACGTGGTACCCGGTCTCACGCTCGAGCTCGTGCAGAAAATCCGCGTGGGCCTCCTGCGACGCCACTTCCTGCAGTGCGACGACGTCGGCGTCCATTTCCTTCAGGACGTCGACGATCCGCCGCGCGTCGTAGCGACGATCCGCGCCGATGCCCGCGTGGATGTTCCACGTCGCGGCGCGCAGCGTCTTCGTCGCCTGCTCGTCGCGCTCCGCCGTGGTGTCGCTCATGCCGTCCGTGCCGACTTGTCGCCGCCGCGCCGAAGCGTCCGCCGCAGCACCCATACGAGCGCGACGACGATGACGAGCGCGATGGTGAGCAGGGCGAACGTCTTCGGGCCGGGATGGCGCAACGCCGCGATGGCGCGATCGACGAAGAAGGTCATCGAGACGATTCCCGGAAGCAGCCCGACGAGCGTGCCGAGCAGGAAGTCGAACCAGCGGATGTGCGACGCACCGGCGACGACGTTGACGACCGAGAACGGTGCGATCGGCAGCATGCGCACGAACACGATCGCGAGCAGCCCGCGTCGCGCGAGCCGGCGCGACAGGAGGTTGACCCGCCGGCCGGCGAGGCGGCGAATCGTCTCGCGGCCGAGGTGACGCCCGATCGCGAAGGTGAGCGCCGCGGACAGCATCGCCCCGACGATCGTATAGAGCGGACCGAGCCATGGCCCGAACACCATCGCAGTGCCCGCGACCAGCACGAGCAGCGGGAATGCAAGCAATCCCGCGCCGATGTACACGCCGAGCACCGCGAACGGTGCCCACGCCTCGTCGCGAAAGCTCGCGCCGACCGAGACGAGCCGGTCGAGCGCGAGCCACTCGTGCAGCGGCGTGAAGCGCCACGCGAACGCGAGTGCGGCGAGCACGGCGACGCCGGCGAGCACGCCGGCGAGCCGTCCGCGCGCGCTGTCGCGCAGCGCTTCCTGCGGCGCGAGCTCGGCGGCAATCAGGTCGGGGTCGAGCGGCCGCTCCGGATCGAACACGTGCGGATCGGGCACGAGCGCGTCGAGCGCCGCGTCGAACTTCGGCTCGACCGGAACCAGCGAGCGCGCGTGCGGGCGCGCGAGCGCGTCGATCGCGCGATGCAGGCTTCCCTCGCGCGCCAGCGCCGCTGCGACGTCCTCGCTGCTGCACGCGAGGTGCTCGGCGAGCAGCCGATTGCGAAAGCGCGAAATCACCGCCGCGAGCTTCGGATCGTCGCGCGCCTCGATCGCCAGGTTGCATTCGGTGTCGACGCAAAGCGACCGCTCGGAGAGGTTGGCCGAGCCGATGCTGAGGAGCGCGTCGTCGACGACCAGCACCTTGCTGTGCACGTTGAGGCAACCGTGCGGCGGCTCCACCCACTCGAGCGTCGGGCAATAGAGTCGGTAACGATCGTGGCGATCGGCGGCGCGCAACCTCTGGTGGATCCGCGCGCGCAGTGCCCCCATCGTGGAGATTTCCAGCCAGCCGCTTTGCGTGTACGGAGATACGACGGCGATCTCGGGCGCCTGCGCGGCTTCCAGACGCGCGACGAACGCGTTGGTGATCGTGCGCGACGTGAAGTACTGGTTCTCCGCGAAGATCTCGCGGCGCGCGCTGGCGATTGCGTCCTCGTGCAGCGCGCGAATTTCGACGACCGCGTCGCGCCCGCCGAATACGGGCTCGGTGCGCGCGATCGCCACGTCGACGTCCTGCGCGTCGGCTTCGAGTCCGGACGGCCACACGTCGTCGGCGTTCCCGGGGCCCCCGCGCCGCGGCTCGTCGCCGGTCGCGCGCCGCCACCGCTCGCTCGCGAGATCGCCGAGCGCACGCGCGCAATCGCCACTCACGACGATGCCGACGTCGTGGAAGGGGCCGTAGCGTTCGCCGCGGTGATCGACGCGTCGCGGATCGTCGCACGCGTGCGCACTCGTGTCCCAGCGGCAGCGCGTCAGGTCGTAGCCGCTCACGAAGGCGACGGCGTCGTCGACGACGACGACCTTCTGATGATGCGACGCGCCGGCCGGATGCCGATCGTCGAGGCGAAACGAAAGGCGGCGATGCGTACGCCAGTCGAGCTTGTAGATCGGCAGCCACTCGCGCTCCATCGCGTAGAGCATCGCGAAATCCCACGACAGCACGTAACCGCGAAGCTCGGGCCGGCTCGCGACGACGGCGTTCAGGAAATCGCCGAGCGGCTCGGGGAAGCCGTCGTTGGCGCCATCGGGTGTCAGAAGCATCCGGCTGTCGATGTCCCAGCCGAGGATCAGGATCGAGTGGTGGGCGTTGGCGATCGCCTTGCGCACCGCACCGAAATACGCCTCGCCGTCGACGAGAAACGCGACCTGGTCGGCGCGCTCGATGCGCCAGCAATTCCGGCCGGGGACGAGCAGCGGCGCGTCCCGCGCGCTCGCCGCGCGCGGCACCGTCTTGGCGGCGGAAAGCGTGTCGTTGTCCACGGATCGCGGGGAAGCGGGTCTTCCGATTCTCGGCGACGCAGCCGGGTGCGGTCTGTCGGCGCTTTCCCACACCAGCGGTCGGCGGGCACGCTTGACCCATCGAGCGATCGAAAGTAGGGTCAAACTCCACATTCGCCAAAGGTCGAGTCCGACCCTGATTTCGCGGAAAGTGGAGTCTGACCCTATTTCATTGGAGGACGACGATGGCCTGGAAGTCGCTGCTCGTTCATGTCGACGACGCCCCGTCGTGTCGGTCGCGGCTCGACGTCGCCGTCCGCCTCGCGCGCGAATTCGGGGCGGGACTCGTCGGTGTCTACCTCGTACGCGGGACGACGGTGACGCCGTCGGGCGCGGCGCTCCTGCCGCCCGACGTCGCCGCCGCCCGGCTCGACACGCTGAGCGACGCGCAGAACGACGCCGAGGCAGCGTTCCGCGCGCAGGCCGCCGAAGCCGGCATTCGCGACGTCAGCTGGCGCGCGCCGACCGGCGCTGTCGACGATGCGATGGTGCTCGCGGCGCGCTGCTCGGACCTCGCGATCCTGAGCCAGCAGGATCCGAGCGCCGGCGGGACCGACACGTTCGCCAGCACCGTGATCCTGGGGTGCGGGCGCCCGACGCTCGTCGTCCCCTATATCGGCCCCCCGTCCGAATTCGCCGAGCGCGTTCTCGTCGCGTGGGACGGCGGGCGCGAGGCGACGCGTGCCGTCGCCGACGCGATGCCGCTGCTGGTGCGCGCGCGACAGGTCGACGTGATCTGTGTCGACAACGACAACGACGACGACGTGGCCGAACGACTGTCGGTCGCGCGGCTGTCGGCGTGGCTCGGCGCACACGCCGTGCACGCGCAAATCGACCGCCAGGAGTCGGGCGACGTCGGCATCGGCGAGTGGCTGTTGTCGCGGGTCGCCGACCTGTCGTCGACCCTCGTCGTCATGGGCGGCTACGGCCACGCACGCCTGCGCGAACTCGTCCTGGGGGGTGCGACCCGTACGATGTTGCGCTCGATGACGATCCCCGTCCTCTTCTCGCACTGAAGCCGACGAGCCGCGATGCCGCCGGGGCGGCGCCCCGGCGGCGCGATGCGTCGCCCGCGGACCGTTTCGCGGCCGGCCTTGACGCGCGTCAAGCGTCCCCAAATCCAACCCGCCAGCATCGGTCCCGCGCGTGCTCGACGGTTGTGCGAAAGCGCATTCAGGACTAAAATAGTCCTGATTCAACCCACAAGGGGCGCACCGGAGATTCGGATGCTGCGCGTCAGCAAGCTGGCGGATTACGGAACGGTCGTGATGGCCTCGATGGCGCGCGACCCGGCGCGCCTGCACAGCGCGGCCGAGGTCGCCGGCCGCCTCGGCCTCGCGATCCCGACGGTGAGCAAGATTTTGAAGACGCTTGCGCGAAGCGGCCTCGTCACCTCGTCGCGCGGCGCGCACGGCGGGTACCGGCTTTGCGGCGATCCTTCGCGCATCTCGATCGCCCAGATCATCGACGCGATGGACGGCCCGATCGGCATGACCGAATGCAGCACGACGCCCGGCGTCTGCACGCAGGAGGCGGCATGCACGGTGCGGGCGAACTGGCGCAGCATCAACCACATCGTGCTCGACGCACTGTCGCGCGTGTCGCTCGAGCAGATGACGAAGCCGATCCCGCAGCTCGTGCCCGTCGAAACGCTGAAGCGCAGCGCGCGCCCGGCCGCTTGGACCGAAGGAAGAGAACCGACATGAGCACGCCTGCTCCACGCCTCGACGACCTCATCGCCCGCGAGTACCAGCACGGCTTCGTCACCGACGTCGAGTCCGACACGATTCCGCACGGCCTCTCGGAGGACGTGATCCGTCTCATCTCGGCGAAGAAGAACGAGCCGCCGTTCATGCTCGAATGGCGCCTCGCCGCGTATCGCCACTGGCTCACGATGCGCGAGCCCGCATGGGCGAGCGTGCACCATCCGCCGATCGACTTCCAGGACATCATCTACTACTCGGCCCCCAAGTCGCAGAAGACGCGGCCGAAGAGCCTCGACGAAGTCGATCCGGAGCTCTTGCGCGTCTACGAGAAGCTCGGCGTGCCGCTGAAGGAGCGCGAGATGCTCGCCGGCGTCGCCGTCGACGCCGTGTTCGACAGCGTGTCGGTCGGCACGACGTTCAAGGAAAAGCTCGGGGCGATGGGGATCGTCTTCTGCTCATTCTCCGAAGCGGTGCAGGAGCATCCGGAGCTCGTGCAGAAGTACCTCGGCTCGGTGGTTCCGTATACCGACAATTTCTTCGCGGCGCTCAACTCCGCGGTGTTCAGCGACGGGTCGTTCTGCTACATCCCGCCCGGTGTACGGTGCCCGATGGAGCTGTCGACGTACTTCCGCATCAACGCGAAGGATACGGGGCAGTTCGAGCGCACGCTGATCATCGCCGACGCAGGCGCGTACGTGAGCTACCTCGAAGGCTGCACCGCGCCGATGCGCGACGAGAACCAGCTGCACGCCGCCGTCGTCGAGCTCGTCGCGCTCGAGGGCGCGCAGATCAAGTACTCGACCGTCCAGAACTGGTACCCGGGCGACAAGGAAGGCAAGGGCGGCATCTACAACTTCGTGACCAAGCGCGGCGATTGCCGCGGCCACCGCTCGCGCATCTCGTGGACGCAGGTCGAGACGGGGTCGGCGATCACCTGGAAATACCCGAGCTGCATCCTGCGCGGCGACGATTCGATCGGCGAGTTCTACTCGGTCGCGCTCACCAACAACTTCCAGCAAGCCGACACGGGGACGAAGATGATCCACATCGGCCGCAACACGAAGAGCACGATCGTCTCGAAGGGCATCTCGGCGGGTCGCGGGCAGAACGCGTACCGGGGCCTCGTCAAGATTCTCAAGTCCGCCGATGGCGCCCGCAACCACTCGCAATGCGATTCACTGCTGCTCGGCGATCGCTGCGGCGCGCACACGTTCCCGTACATCGAGGTGAAGAACGCCACCGCGCAGGTCGAGCACGAGGCATCCACGTCGCGCATCGGCGAGGACCAGCTCTTCTACTGCCGCCAGCGCGGCATCTCGGCCGAGGACGCGGTGTCGATGATCGTCAACGGCTTCTGCAAGGAAGTCTTCAAGGAATTGCCGATGGAATTCGCGGTCGAGGCACAGAAGCTCCTCGGCGTGAGCCTGGAAGGGAGTGTCGGTTAAATGGGAGCGAATTCGAACGACGTCGCCAGCGCAGCGCGCGCGCCGATGCTTGCCGTTCGCGACCTCGCGGTCAAGGTCGACGACAAGCCGATTCTTCGCGGCCTCGATCTCGTCGTGAATGCGGGCGAGGTGCACGCCATCATGGGCCCCAACGGCTCGGGCAAGAGCACGCTCGCGCAGGTGCTCGCCGGCCGCGAGGCGTTCACGGTCACCAGCGGCGAAGTGCGCTACGACGGCCGCGACCTGCTCGCGCTGCCGCCCGAGGAGCGCGCACGCGAAGGCGTGTTCCTCGCGTTCCAGTACCCGGTCGAGATCCCCGGCGTCAGCAACGTCTACCTGCTGAAGGCGGCCGTCAACGCCGTGCGCAAGCACCGCGGGCAGCCCGAGCTCGATGCGATGGAATTCCTCGCAATGATCCGCGAGAAGATGAAACTGCTCGACATGGGCGACGAGCTCCTGTTCCGCTCGGTCAACGAAGGCTTCTCCGGTGGCGAGAAGAAGCGCAACGAGATCCTGCAGATGGCGCTGCTCGAGCCGCGTCTCGCGATCCTCGACGAGACCGACTCCGGCCTCGACATCGACGCGCTGCAGATCGTTGCGAAGGGCATCAACGCGCTGCGCAGCCCCGAGCGGTCGATGGTGCTGGTCACGCACTACCAGCGCCTGCTCGATTACGTGGTGCCCGACTTCGTGCACGTGCTCGCGAACGGCCGCATCGTGAAGTCGGGGGGCAAGGAGCTCGCGCAGGAGCTCGAGGCCCGCGGCTACGGCTGGATCGAGCAGGAAGCCGCGCGCGGCGCGGCCGCGACGTGATGGCCGCCGTGCTCGCCCCCAACGTCGACGAGCGCGACGTCGTCGCTGCCGACTTCGCGCGCGTCGCCGCCGGCCTTCCCGGCGCAAAGCTGGCCTGGCTCGCGCGCTTGCGCCGTGACGCGCTCGACCGCTTCGTCGCCTCCGGCTTGCCGACCACGCGCGACGAGGAATGGAAGTACACGAACGTCGGCGCCCTCGCCCGCCGGCCGTACACCGTCACGTCCACCGAGGCTCCGATGCCGGCCGTCGCGATCGATGCGTTCACGTTCGGGCTCGACGCGCATCGCGTCGTGTTCGTCGACGGTCGCTTCGCACCGGCGCTGTCGCGGATCGGCGCGCTGCCCGAAGGCTGCATCGTCGCGAGCTTCGCCGACGCGCTTTCGCGCGACGCCGAACTCGAAGCGGTGCTCGCGGCGAACGCGCAGCATACGATTTTCTCGGCGCTCAACACGGCGTTCATGACCGACGGCTTCTACGTGCGCCTGCGCCGCGGCGTCGCGCTCGACATGCCGGTGCACGCACTCTTCATCACGACGCGCGACGACGTCGTCACGCAGGCGCGCAACGTCGTCATCGCCGAACCTGGTGCGCAGGGGCTCGTCATCGAGCACCACGTTGCCGCCGGCGCGACGAGCTACTTCACCAATGCGGTGACGCAGCTCCTGCCGCAACCGAACAGCGCCCTCACGCACGTCAAGCTTCAGCAGGAAGGCGTGCGCGCGTATCACGTTGCCGGCGTCCACGCGACGCAGGCAGCGGCGAGCCGCTTCGCGTCGCATTCGATCGCGCTCGGCGCGGCGCTTTCGCGCGCCGACATCACGACCGCCTTCGAAGCCAAGGGGTGCGAGGCCGAGCTCACCGGCCTCTACCTCGCCGGCGGCCGCCAGCACGTCGATCACCACACGCGGATCGACCACCTGAAGCCGCACGGCACGAGCCGCGAGTACTACAAGGGCGTGCTCGACGATGGCGCGCGAGGCGTGTTCAACGGCAAGATCGTCGTGCACCCCGACGCGCAGAAGACCGACGCGCACCTCGCCAACCACAACCTGCTGCTGTCGAAGTCGGCGGAAATCGATACGAAGCCCGAGCTTCGCATCGACGCGGACGACGTCAAATGCGCGCACGGTGCGACGGTCGGCCAGCTCGACGAAGCGGCGCTCTTCTACCTGCGCTCCCGCGCGATCGACGCCGGCACCGCGCGCGCCCTCCTGACCTACGCCTTTGCGCACGACGTGATCGAGCGCATACGCGTCGCCCCGCTACGCGGCGCGCTCGAGCAGGTGCTCTTCGCCCGCCTGCCGCACGGCGACCGCCTGAGGGAGCTCGACCGACCGACATGAAGATGGATGCCGAAGTGATCCGCGCGGCTTCGCCGCCGCGCCTCGACGTCGCGGCGCTGCGCCGCGACTTTCCGATCCTCACCGAGCGCGTGAACGGCAAGCCGCTCGTCTACCTCGACAACGCGGCGACGACGCAAAAGCCGGCATCGGTGATCGACGCGCTCGTCGCGTACTACCGCCACGGGAACGCCAACGTGCACCGCGGCGTGCACACGCTGTCGCAGCGGGCGACGGACGACTACGAGGCGGCGCGCGCGCGGATCGCCCGCTTCATCGGCGGCGTGGCCATCGAGGAAGTGATCTACACGAGCGGCACCACCGGGGGCCTCAACCTCGTCGCGCAAAGCTACGGGCGCAACGTGCTGCGCCCGGGCGACGACGTCGTCATCAGCGGACTCGAGCACCATTCGAACATCGTGCCGTGGCAGATCGTCTGCGCGCAGACGGGAGCATCGCTCAGGGTCGTGCCGGTGAACGACGCGGGTGAGATCGAGATGGACGCGTACGAGCGCCTCCTCGGCCCGCGCACGAAGATCGTCGCGTTCACGCACGTGTCGAACGCGCTCGGCACGATCACGCCGATCGAGCGAATCATCCGCCTTGCGCACGACGCCGGGGCGATCGTCGTCGTCGACGGTGCGCAGGCCGTCGCGCACCTGGGCGTCGATGTGCGCGCGCTCGACTGCGACTTCTATGCGTTCTCGGGCCACAAGATCTTCGGGCCCACCGGAATCGGCGCGCTGTACGGAAAGGCCGCGATTCTCGACGCGATGCCGCCTTATCAGGGCGGCGGCGACATGATCCGGTCGGTCACGTTCGAGAAGACCGAATACAACGACCTGCCGTACAAGTTCGAGGCGGGGACACCGAATATCGCCGGCGCGATCGGCTTGGGTGCGGCGATCGACTACGTCGAGCGTGTCGGCATTGGCGCGATCGCGGCGTACGAGGACGCGCTCCTCGACTACGCGACGCGGCGCGTGGAGGCGATTTCCGGACTGCGCATCGTCGGCACCGCCGCCCACAAGGCCGCGATCGTTTCGTTCACGCTCGACGGCGTGCACGCGCACGACGTCGGCACGATCCTCGACAACGAGGGCATCGCCGTGCGCGCCGGGCACCACTGCGCGATGCCGGTGATGGAACGCTTCGGCATCTCGGGCACCGCGCGAGCGTCGTTCGCGCTGTACAACACCTTCGACGAGATCGACGCGCTCGCCGCGGGCATCGAGCGCGTCCAGAGGATGTTTGGATGAGCCCGATAAGCTGCCCCGAGGCCGAATCAGCCCCGAAGCGCGAAGCGCGGAGGAGATTCATGCCATGACGACGGACCTGCGTGACCTCTACCAGGAAGTCATCTTCGACCACTACAAGCGGCCGCGGAACAATCGTACGCTGACCCAGGCGAACCACCACGCGCAGGGTCACAATCCGCTCTGCGGCGACAAGGTGACGATCTACCTGAAGGTGGAGGACGGCATCATCGAGGACGTGACTTTCGAAGGCTCCGGCTGCGCGATCGCGACCGCGTCGGCATCGATGATGACCGAAACACTGAAGGGACGGCGCATCGACGACGTCGAGAAGCTCTTCCACGGCTTCCACGACATGGTCACCTCGGCGCCCGATGCGTCGACGCCGTCGCTCGGCAAGCTCGACGCGCTGCGCGGCGTGCGCGAGTTCCCCGCGCGCGTCAAGTGCGCGACGCTCGCCTGGCATACGCTGCAGGCGGCGCTGCGCGCGCAAGAAAACCCTGTCTCGACGGAATGAAGATCATGAACGCGTTCTGGACGCGAGGTGCGAAGCACGACGACGCCACGGAGCAGCGCAACGACGCGCCGCCGGTTGGGCAACCCGAAACCCGCTCCGATCTCGGCAAGGCCGAAGCCGGCGCCTTCTCGCCGTCGACGCCCGCCGGCGCGGCGGTGCTGCGCGACAACGTGATCACGGCGCTGCGCACGATCTACGATCCCGAGATCCCCGTCAATATCTACGATCTCGGGCTCATCTACGCGCTCGACATCGACGGTGATGGCCGCATCGACTTGCAGATGACGCTGACCACACCCGGCTGCCCCGTCGCGGCAAGCTTTCCGCAGACGGTCGAGCAGAGGCTCTACGAGGTGCCGGGCGTCGAGGAAGTACGCGTCGAGCTCGTCTGGGATCCGCCGTGGACGATGGATCGGCTTTCGGAGGAGACGAAGCTCCAGCTCGGCCTGCTGTAGATGAAACTTCCCCCCGCGCTCGCGACGCTGGCTGCCCCGCAGGGGGCAGGTCCGTCGCCCGGGGCGGCCCTCCGCGACTGACCGATGTCCGACTGGGTCGACGTCGATCGCGCCGACGATTTCCCCCCGGGCAGCTTCCGCACCATCGACGCGGACGGCACCGACATCGCGGTGTTCAATCTCGACGGCACGTATTACGCGATCGAAAACGTCTGCACGCACGACGGCGGAATACTTACCGGCGGTCCGGTCGAAGGCGACGTCGTGGTGTGCCCGCGTCACGGTGCGCGTTTCTCGATTCCCACCGGCGAAGTGCTCGCCCCGCCCGCGTACGAGGACGTGCCGACGTTTCCGGTGCGCGTGGTCGACGGCGTGGTGCAGGTGCGCGACGATCGGTGGGATTAGGGCAAATTCGGGTCGGACTCGAATTTCTCTAATTTCCTCGCGCGAGCTGGTTCTCGTAGATCGCGCGCACGGTCCCTATGGTGTCGGCGTCTTCGGCGCGCTTGTCGGGACGATAGCGCTTGACGCGCGCGAAGCGCAACGCGAGGCCGCCGGGATAGCGCGGGCTTGCTTGCAGGTCGTTGAACGCGATCTCCACGACGAGCTCCGGACGCACGATTACGACGCCGTCGTCGCGCGACGTGGCGAGCGCCTGCAATGCGGTCGTCTGCCACGCCAGCATGTCGTCGGTCATCCCCTTGAACGTCTTGCCGAGCATCGTGTACCCGCCTGCGTCGTCGCGCGCGCCCAGATGCAGGTTCGAAAGAAACCCGCGGCGCCGCCCGTGTCCCCACTCCGCGGCGAGCACGACGAGGTCGAGCGTATGCAGCCGCTTGACCTTGAGCCACGTCGGCGCACGCCTTCCCGCTTCGTACGGCGCCTCGAGCGCCTTGGCCATCACGCCCTCGTGGCCGCGGCGCAGTGCATCGTCGTAGAACGCCGTCGCCTCGGCCTCGTCCGCGGTGACGATCCGCGGCATGCGAAGGGTCGCTGGCAATACGTCGTTCATGGCGGCGAATCGCTCGCGGGCCGGCTGACCGGTGAGGATGCGATCGTCCACCCGCAGGCAGTCGAAGAAGAACACCGAGAGCGGCAGCGCGACCTGCATCTGCGCGACGTCCTGCGTGCGCCCGAAGCGGCGCATCGTCACCTGGAACGGCTCGGGCGCGCCGCCCGCCTGCAGCGCGATCGCCTCCCCGTCGAGGATCAGCTCGTGCACCTCCATCGCGCCGACCGCCTCGACGATCTCCGGTGCCGATGCCGTGACATCGTTGCGATTGCGGGTGAACACGCGCACGTCGTCGCCGCGCCGGTGCACCTGCACGCGCGCGCCGTCGAGCTTCCATTCGAACGCCGCCGACCCGCCGAGCGCGCGCATGGCCTCCTCGATGTCGTTCGCCGGTTGCGCGAGCATCGGCGCGATCGGTTGCATCGGCGCCAGCGCGTAACGTGCGAGGCCCGGCTCGCCTTCGATCAACGCAGCGTGCGCGACGTCGACGATGCCGTGCGCGACCATCGCGGCCTCGCGGACCCGCGCCCCGGGTAGCGAAGCGGCGGCGGCGACCGCATCGATCATCAGCGATTCGAGCGCGCCCTGCCGCAACTCGCCGGTGACGAGCCGAAAGAGGAAATCGCGCTCGTCGGACGTCGCACGTGCGAGCAGCGCGGCGAGTACGCGCGTCCGCGCGGCGCGCGACCCGCTGCCCGACATCGACGCCGCTTCGGCAAGCGCCGCGTCGACGTCGGCGATCGTCAACGACGGTACCGTCGCCGGGTGCGAGGACGCCGCGTCGCGCAGTAATGCGTAACCGACGCCGCTGCGGCCTTGCCGCGTCTCTCCGGAAAGATACGCGACACCGAGCGGAATCTCGTCAGGCGCGAGACTTCGCAAGAAAGCCGCGAGGAGCGAGGTCTTCGCATTGCGGCTTCCGGTTTCCGCGACGCGGCCCGACGTCGATACCAGGTCGGCAAACGCCGTCATCGGCCTCCTCGCGTTTCGTCAATCGAGATCACCCGCGGGGCATGCCCGCGCGAACCGACGAGTAACGACGTTTCAGCGGGCGGCGGCCAGCGCCGCGTCGATCGTTTCGGACAGGCCAGCCGCATCGTTTCCGCCCTCGTGCAGCCAGCCGTTGATGAAGAACGTCGGCGTGCCCTGCACGCCGCTTTGCGCGCCGCTTTCGAGGTCGCCCTGAATGCGCGATACGACCTTCGGATCGCGCAGCGCCTGCTGCAACTTCTCGCCGCCGAGGCCAAGCGCTTCGACGCCTGACAGCAGCCCGTTGGCGCCTGCGCCCACCCAGCGCGCCTGGTTCTCGTAGAGCCATGCGTGCATCGGCCAGAAGGCGTCGAGCAGCGCCGCGGCTTCGGCGACCTCCGCCGCGGGCAGCGCCAGCGGATGAATTTGCGCCAGCGGAAAATTGCGAAAGACGTAGCGGAGATCGTTCCGGTAGCGCTCGATGAGTCCACGAACGACGCCATGCGCTTCGGCGCAGTACGGACACTGGTAGTCGCCGTACTCGACGAGCGTCACCGGTGCACGCGCGTCGCCTTCGACGTGATCGCGTGCGGAAACGGGTACTACCAGATCGCTGTCGTCGTCGTTCATCGTCATCTCCTCGCTGACGCGTATGAACGCGCTGCGGCACGATCGTTCGTTGGCGAAAAACGGCGGCTCGCCCAATCAGGCTGCCTTCGTTCCTCCTGCCTGGGCGAGACCTACGCGGCGCCGAGCGCGAGCCGGTCCATGACGTCCTGTTTTCGCTCGAGCCATCCGCCCCACGGGTCGCCGCCGGCGCGCACGTGTGCGGGCACCGAGGGCACGCGATAGTCGCTCGGCAGCGCGTCACGCAGCGCATCCCAGGCGAGCGGCATCGACACCGGCGCACCGGGAAGCCCGCGCGGCGAATACGGCACGGCGATCGACTTTCCGCGCGCGTTCATGTTGGCGTCGATGAACACCTTGCCGGTGCGACGCTCGATCGACCAGTCGGTGGTCACTTCGTGGCGATGCTCGCGCAGCAGGCGCGCGGCGATATAGCTCGCCATCTCTCGCACCGAGTCGTAGCGAAGGCTCCGCACGATCGGCACGATGACGTGCAAACCCGTCTTGCCCGACGTCTTGACGAGCGACGCGAGCCCGATGTCGGCAAGCAGCGCGTGCACGGACAGCGCGATGGTCTTCACTTTCTCGAATGCGGTCGGATTGAACGGGGTCTCGCGCATGCCGGCCGGCACCTCGCCGATGAACGGATCGAGGTCGAAAAGCAGGTAGTCGGGGCGTTCCAGAACGGAGTTCCGAAGCGCCGCGAGCGAAGTTGCGAAATCGCCCCCGGCATCGCGCACCTTCGTATCGGTTCGCACGCGCGAATGCCACATGTGGAACTCGAGCGTCCCCATGTGCGCGAGCCAGAGCAACGTCGCCAGGTTGTTGCAGAGAATGTACTGGTCGGTGCGCCGCTTCGACTCCGAGAACACGTCGACCCGCTCGACGAACGCCGGCAGCGCGATCGCCCAATGCTTCTCGAGGACCCGCCGGCCCGCAATGCCTTCCGGCCAGCGGAAGAGCGTCAGCGGCCGATCGCACGCGTGCGGGAGGAGCGCGGGCGCCACCTCGACGAGATAGCGCAGGTAATCGCGCTTGGTGATCGCCGGTTGTTCGAATGCCGCATCCGCCGGCCAGTAGATGCGATCGAGGTGCGTGAACGCGACCGCCTCGCCGTCGATTTCGACGGTGAGGTGGTCGCCTGCTCCGGCGAGTGCGGCGAGAAGCGCGCGATCGCGCCTCGCCGCGGCGGCGCGCGTGCCGCGCGCCGCGTGCTGCCGCGTCACTGCTGCGAATTGCGGGCGGAGAACGGCTTGTTGGTTCCGCCGTACGGATCGTTCGACGCTTGCGTCCGCGGCGGCGCCACCGGCCGCGAACGGCTGTTCGCCGGGGCGACGTTGCGCTGCGTCACCGGCGGCCGCGTCGCGCTGCCGCGCGACGCGCGGTCACCACGGCGGTCGCTGCCGCGGTGGTAGTCGGTGTTGCGGTGCCGGTTGTCGTTGCGGCTGTAGCTGCGGCGGTTGCGGTAATCGCGGTGATCGCGGTCGCGGTACGTGAACCCGAATCCGACCGACGGGCCGACGTAGTACGAGGGGCCGTAGTCGTAGTAATACGGACTGTAGCCGTACGTGTACGGGCCGCCGTAGCCGTAGTCATAGCCATACGAATAAGGCTGCGAATACGTGTAGCCGTACCCGTAGTCGTACGTGGCGCAACCGGCGAGCAGCCCGCCGGCGGCGACGGCGGCAAGCAGTGCTTTCGCGAATGATTTCATGCGCTTCTCCTTGACTGCCTCATTCAAAGTCTGGTTCGCGCACGGGCCGCATGTTCCCGCCA
>DASTGT010000080.1:0-15832 GCA_035718935.1 Casimicrobiaceae bacterium | reverse complement strand
CCATCATGTGCTCGACGACGTCCTGGTTCTTGCCGCGCAAGGCGATCAGCTCGATCAGCTGCTCGCCGATCGAGCCGGCGCGCGCGTCGAGGATCGAGCGGATCGACGCGGTGAGGATCCGAAGCTCGCTTTGCGTCGACGCGCCGACGAGCTCTCGCTTCGCCGGGATCAGCTTGCGCGACAGCGAGTGCTCGAGCACCGGGAGGCGGCTTCTCACGAGCAGCGCGTCGTCGCCGTTGACCTTCGCGAGCAGCGCCTTCTGCGCCGACACGGGGAACACTTGCGCAGGCGAGATGCCGAGGAGCGCCGCACTCGTCTCGACCTGGCGGTCGATCTCCGCATTGATCTCGACGTCGGCCTTGAGGTCGTCCCACAGGCCGTCGATCTTGTTGAGGATCACGAGGCGTGCCGCCTTCGCCACCTCGTCGTCGCCTGCGAGATGGCCGTTCCACACCTCGAGGTCGGACTTCGTCACGCCGGCGTCGGCGGCGAGCAGGAACAGGATCGCGTGCGCGCTCGGCAACAGATTCAGCGTGAGCTCGGGCTCGGCGCCGATCGCGTTCAAGCCCGGCGTGTCGAGAATCACGAGGCCCTGCTGCAGCAGCGGGTGCGGGAAATTGATGACCGCGTGGCGCCAGCACGGAATGTCGATGCTGCCTTCCTCGCCGCGCTCGAGCGTCGCGAGCAGGTCCTCGTCGCGGTCGGTGAAGAGGCCGTACTTGCGCGCGAGCGGCACCGGCACGCGTTTCACCTGCGACACGCGGGCCAGCGCTTCGGCCATTCGATCGGCAGCGCCGAGGTCGAGCGGGAACGTCACCCACTCGTCGGCGTAGTTCTTGAACTCGGTGACCGTCGCGTCGTTGAGCCGCGTCTCGATCGGGAGCAGGCGGATCGACGGCGGCCGCGACGGATCGTGCAGCAGCTCGGTCGGGCACATCGTCGTGCGGCCTGCCGACGAGGGGAGCAGGCGCTGCCCGAAATCGGCGAAGAAGATCGCGTTGATGAGCTCGGATTTGCCGCGGGAGAATTCGGCGACGAACGCGACGACGAGCTTGTCCTGCTGGAGGCGCTCGAGGATCTGCTGGACCTTGATCTCGGCCTGCGCGTCGGCGAGATCCTGCTGCGTCAGCCACTCGAACAGCGACGAAATGCCGGCCGACAGCCGGCGCCGCCAATCGGCGTACGCCTCGAACCGCGCGGCGAGGTCGCGTGAAGGGTTCATGCCGCGCCGAGAGCCTGACGTGCGAGTGGTTTGGTCACGGATGCAACGACGCCGATCGGATTAGGCGGTAAGCACAAGTCGTGCCCCGTGTTCCGGCCTTGTCGAGGACGCGACCGCGCCACGACGCGCGCGCCGCTTTTGCGTCGGCACCTGCCGTTCCATGGCAAGCCCGGCGGGGGGTTCCGCGCTGGCGGTGCCGGCGGCAGAACGCCGCGATCGCCGCCGACCGCGAGCGTGTCGTGCGCCATCGTCGAGGACGACGTCGGCGGGAACCGGCCAATGCAGCCGCGGGTCGTAGACGTCGGTCCGCCACGCGAGGGCCGCAGATGCAGCGCGATCCCGCGGCCATCGTTCGACTCGGGCCAATTCGCCGATCCGCGAAGCGCGGCGACGCTTCGCCGAAGTCGCTGCGGTGAGTCCGGCGTTTGTGGGCGCCGCGACGATAGCTTAATCTGCGAGAGCCGCGGCCACGATCCCGGCCGTCGCCTTCACGAGATTCCTATGAGTCACCGCTTTCTACTCCGCGCCTTCGTTGCGGCGCTCGCCATTGCATCGACGGCCTCGCTGCACGCGCAGCAGGACGCCGATCCGGCGCCGCCGCCCGCGGCGTCCGATGTCGCGTCGACGCGCGTTCCGCACGATGCCGACTTGAGCGCGGACTTGTTCTACCGGCTGCTGCTCGGGGACGTCGCGATGCAGCGGGGTGACCTGGTCGTCGCCGCGCGTGCCTATCTCGAGGCTGCTCGATCGACGAGCGATTCGCGCCTCGCGGGACGCGCGACGGAGGTGGCGATCGCCGCGCGCGATCGCACGCTGGTGCGCGACGCGGCGTCGCTGTGGTCGAAGCTCGATCCCGAAGCGGAAAGACCGAAGCACGTGCTCGCGGCGCTCGAGGCGAACGGCAACCGCGGCGCGCTCCCGAACACCGAGGCGAACGATGAGCTTCGCGCGCGCATCGAGCACGTGCTCGCCGAAGCCGCGCTTTCGGGTCCTGGTGTCGGCGACGTTTTCCTGCAGCTCAATCGCCTTTTCTCCGGCCAATCCGATCGGCAGGCAGTGCTTTCGCTCGTGCGCGACGTCGCGAAGCCGTACGCGAAAACGCCCGAGGCGCATTACGCCGTCGCGGTCGCCGCGTACGCGGTCGGCCCCAGCGACGCGGCTGCGGCGAAGGAGGCGCGCGACGAAATCGACGAGGCGCTGAAGCTGCGCCCCGATTGGGAACGCGGCGTGATGCTGAAGGCCGAGATCGTCAATCGTCAATCGCCGCAGGAGGCGCTCGCCGGACTCGAAGCGTTCGTCGCCGCGCATCCCGACGCGAAGCGCGTCGCCGCCGCGCTCGCGCAACGTTACGTCGACCAGAAGCGATTCGCCGACGCGCGCGCCGTGATGCAGCGTTTGTGGGATCGCGAGCGCGACTCGCGCGATCTCGAGTTCGGCGTCGCGACCATCGCACTGCAGATGAAGGATTACGCCGAGGCGCAGCGCCTGCTCGAGGACCTGAAGAAGGCCGGGTACGGCGAGCCTGGTGTCATCGATCTCTATCTCGCGCAGGTTGCCGAGGAGACCCGGCAATGGGCGAAGGCGATCGAGCATTACCAGGCGGTGACCGAAGGCGATCGCGCGTGGCTTGCGAAGCTTCGCATCGGCGCGATGTACGGCAAGCAGGATCAGCTCGCGAAAGCGCAGCGCTATCTCGCCGGCCTCGATGCGGTGACGAAGGAACAGAAGATCCAGTTGACGCAAGCGCAAGCGCAGCTCTTGCGGGATGCGGGCGACGACGGCGGCGCCTACAGGCTGCTGGCCAAGCATCTCGCCGACCAGCCCGATACGCCTGATCTCATCTACGACTTCGCGATGGTCGCCGAGAAGCTCGACAAGGTCGACGAAGCGGAGGCGAAGCTCAAGCATCTCGTCTCGCTTCGTCCCGACGACGCGCAGGCGCTGAATGCGCTCGGCTACACGTTGGTCGACCGCACGCCCCGCGTCGACGAAGGCCTGTCGTTCATCCGTCGCGCGCACGAGCTCTCGCCGGACGATCCGTACATCCTCGACAGCCTCGGCTGGGCGTACTACCGTCTCGGCCGCTTCGACGACGCCGAGCGCTTCCTGCAGAAGGCGTTTGCCGGCCGCGCCGACGCCGAGATCGCCGCACACCTCGGCGAGGTGCTGTGGCGGCGCGGCGAGCACGACAAGGCGCGCGCGGTGTGGAAGGCGCAGCTCGACGCGACGCCCGACAACCGCATGCTGAAGGAGACGATCGAGCGGTTCGCACCGTGACGCGTTCGCGTCGCCGATTCGCGGCGCTGCTCGTCATCATCGCACTGGGCGGCTGCGCGACGCTGCCCGAACCTGCACCGCAACGCGCGCCCGAAGCGCGCGACGCGCCGTTCACGCTGGCAGGCCGCATCTCCGCGCGACACGGATCGAACGCCGTCGCCGGCGGCTTCACGTGGACGCACGCGCCCCCGCGCGATCGCATCGACCTCGCCGACCCCCTCGGGCAGACGCTCGCTCGCCTCGACGGCGAGCCGGGCAACGTCACCGTGCGGCTCGCCGACGGACGCGTCGAAACCGCCACGACGTGGGACGCGCTGACGCGTCGCGCGCTCGGCGTGACGATTCCCGTCGAGGGCCTCGCGTTCTGGATTCGCGGCCTCGGTGCACCGGACTCGCAAGCCACGATCGAGCGCGACGGAACGGGTCGCGTATCGGCGTTGCGACAAGATCGCTGGGACATCGCGTACGCGTACGAGGATGCGTCCACGATGCCGCATCGCGTGACGCTGACCTACCCGGGGGCCGACCCGGTCGAAGTGCGCGTCGTCGTCGATCGCGTGCAATGACGCGGGAGAAGGCCGATGGCGCGCCTGCGCCGAAGCGCCTCGTCGTTCCCGCACCTGCGAAGCTCAATCTCTTCCTGCACGTCACGGGACGCCGCGGCGACGGCTACCACCTGCTCGAATCGTTGTTCGTGCCGATCGACCTCGCCGACACGATCGAGCTCTCGCTTCGCGACGACAAGGCGATCGTGCGCGAAGCGGCCATCGACGGCGTGCCGGAGGCCGACGACCTGACGTTGCGCGCGGCGCACGCCCTGCGCGGGGCGCGCGGCCTCGATGCCGGTGTCTCGATTCGCGTCACCAAGCGCATCCCGAAGGGCGCGGGCCTGGGCGGCGGCAGCTCGGACGCGGCGAGCGTGCTGCTCGCACTCAACCGGATGTGGTCGCTCGGTCTTTCGCGTGGCGAGCTCATCGCGATCGGCGTACGGCTCGGCGCGGACGTTCCGTTCTTTCTGGGCGACGGACCCGCGCTCGTGCGCGGCGTCGGCGAGAGAATCACGCCGATGACGTTGCCCGCCGCGTGGATCGCGCTCGCCATGCCGGCGTTGCACGTGTCGACCGCGGCGATCTTCGCGTCGCGTGAATTGACACGATCGACGCCGTCGGTGAAAATGAACGTCTTTTCCGAAGGTTACGGACGAAACGACCTCGAAGCCGCGGCGGTCGCGCGGCATCCGCGGGTGGGCGAGGTTATCGCGGCTTTATCGCAGGTTTCGGCGCATGCGCGCATGACGGGTTCGGGCAGTTGCGTTTTCGCGGCGTTTCGAACGGAACGCGAGGCACGCGCAGCGCTCGAAACGTTGCCCGGGCCGATGCCGCGAGTCGTCGTGCGCACGCTCGGCCGGCACCCGCTGGCGCCGTTCGCGCGTTGAATCGAAGCGGTCCGTCGAAGGCGGATCGCGACACGGTTTTCCGCTGGGGAGTCGCCAAGTTGGTTAAGGCACCGGATTTTGATTCCGGCATTCGAGGGTTCGAATCCTTCCTCCCCAGCCCTCCGCTTCCGCGCGGGCCCTCGCGATGACCGGTCCCCCGATGCGCGGACTCTTCGCGCGGTCGTTCGATTCCGCCTCCTCCTCCCCAAGTCCGATGGCCTTCGAGCGCATGCGCATTTTCACGGGCAACGCGAATCCGAAACTCGCCGAGGCGGTCTGCCGGCATCTCAACATCAGCCTCGGCCGCGCGGTCGTCGGCCGATTCTCGGACGGCGAAGTCATGGTCGAGCTGCTCGAGAACGTGCGCGGTCGCGACGTATTCGTGCTGCAGTCGACGTGCGCGCCGACGAACGACAACCTGATGGAAATCCTGGTGATGGTCGACGCGCTGAAGCGCGCGTCGGCCGCGCGCGTCACCGCGGCGATCCCGTATTTCGGCTACGCCCGCCAGGACCGGCGCCCGCGCTCGGCGCGCGTGCCGATCACCGCGAAGGTCGTCGCCGACATGCTGACGACGGTCGGCGTCAATCGCGTCATGGTGATGGACCTGCACGCCGACCAGATCCAGGGGTTCTTCAACATCCCCGTCGACAACATCTATGCGACGCCCGTGCTGCTCGGCGACCTGTGGAAGCGCAACTACGACAACCTGCTCGTCGTGTCGCCCGACGTCGGCGGCGTCGTGCGCGCGCGCGCGATCGCGAAGCGGCTCGATTCCGACCTCGCGATCATCGACAAGCGGCGACCGAAGGCGAACGTCGCCGAGGTGATGAACATCATCGGGGACGTCGACGGGCGCACCTGCGTGATCATGGACGACATCGTGGATACGTCGAACACGCTGGTGAAGGCGGCGACCGCATTGAAGGAGCACGGCGCGCAGAAGGTCGTCGCGTACTGCACGCACCCCGTGCTCTCCGGCGGCGCGGTGGCACGCATCGCGTCGTCGGATCTCGACGAAATCGTCGTCACCGACACCATTCCGCTATCGGCGGAAGCGCAGGCGTGCCCGAAGATCCGGCAGCTGTCGTGCGCGCAGCTTCTCGCCGAGACGATGACGCGGATCTCGAACGAAGAGTCGGTGTCGTCGCTGTTCACCGAATAGCGCCATGCCGGACAACATCGCACCCGACCTCGTTGGAAAATCGGTCCTCGTCACCGGCGCGTCGACCGGGATCGGCGCCGCTGCGGCGCGCGCGTTCGCGCACGCCGGCTGTCGCGTGGCGATCCACTACAACGCGAGCCTCAATCGCGCCGAGGAAGTCGCGGCCGACGTTCGTTTCGCCGGCGCGCAGGCGCTCATGGTCGGCGGCGACCTGCGAAGCTCGGCGAAGGCGCGCGAGATCGTCGACGAGGTCGTCGCTCACTTCGGCGGGCTCGACATCCTGGTGAACAACGCGGGCGGACTCGTGCGCCGGGTGCCGATCGCAGAGGTCGACGACGCGCTCTTCAACGAAGTGATCGACCTCAACGTGCGATCGCTCGTCGCGTGCTCGTCGGCGGCGGTGCGGCACATGCGCGCGGCGGGCCACGGCAACATCATCAACGTCACGTCGATCGCCGCGCGTACGGGAGGTGGGACCGGGTCGGCGATCTACGCGTCGGCGAAGGGGTTCGTGTCGACGTTCACGCGCGGGCTCGCGAAGGAGGTCGTCAAGGACCAGATTCGCGTCAACGCCGTGTCACCCGGCGTCATCGTGACGCCGTTCCACGAGCGCTACTCGACGCCGGCGATGCTCGAGTCGTTCAAGACCGCGATCCCGATGAATCGTCTCGGCGCGCCCGAGGAGTGCGCGGGCGCGTTCCTGTACCTCGCATCCGACGCGCTGTCGAGCTTCGTCACCGGTCAGATCATCGAGGTGAACGGTGGGCAGTTCGCCCTTTAGGGCGGGGACCAGGGGCGGGGGCGAGACCGAGCGCATCGCCGATCGGCGCAGCGACTGAACGGTCATGATGCGGTGACCAACCGGGATGCAATGGTGGCGAAGGAGAGGCTGGCATCGCTCGTGCACGCACTGCGATCGCTGCATCGCGTGCTCGCCGAGCGGGTGCGGCGGGACGTCGAGGCGCGCGAACAGACGGTGATCATGCCCGGTCAATGGCTTTCGCGGCTCACCGGCGACGCCGAATTCGCGTGGCTGCGCACGCTCTCCGAGATGATCGTCGACCTCGATGTTTTCCGCGACGCGGACCCGGCAACTGCCGACGACGATCTCGCGTCGATCCGCGCCGACATCGAGCGCATGATCGCGCCGTCGTCCGTGCCCGGCACGGAAACCCCGTTCTCGTCGCAATACTGGCACTACGTGCACGAGGAGCCGCAGGTCGGTATCGTGCACGGCGAATTGCGACAGGCGCTCGACCGCTTGCCCCAGCCGCGCGATGTCGACGAAGGCGACGCGCTGCACGAACGGCACGCATGGACGGCGGCGCGGCGTCAACGGAGCTAGGGCTTCCGGGTCCCGCTTCGGGGTCGCTATAATCGCGGGTTTCCCCGACGCGCACGCCGCGCGTCGCCGACCATCGCGGACGACCGGACACGCCTACGGAAGGCCGCAGACATCCACGAAGGAGTCGCCAAGCATGGCCATCGAATTCACCGCGTTTCCCCGTTCCTCGGAAGGCCGCGGCGCGTCGCGCCGCATGCGCAAGGCGGGCAAGGCCCCGGGCATCGTCTACGGCGGAACCGCCGCTCCGCAGCCGATCGAGCTCGACCACAACGCGCTCGTCCACGCGCTTCGCAACGAGGCGTTCCATTCGTCGATCCTGACGATGAAGGTCGACGGATCGCAGACGCAGGTCCTGCTTCGCGCCGTGCAGATGCACCCGTTCCGCAACGAAGTGCTGCACGTCGACTTCCAGCGCATCGATGCGACCCGCAAGATCCACATGAAGGTACCCTTGCACTTCGTGAACGCGGCCGAGTCGCCGGCGGTGAAGACGCAGGGCGCTGTCGTCAGCCATGTGATGACCGAGATCGACGTCGCGTGCCTGCCCGCCGACTTGCCCGAGTTCATCGAAGTCGACCTTTCCGGACTCGACACGTCGCAGCCGCTGCACGTCTCGGGCGTGAAGCTGCCGCCGGGCGTGACGATCGTCACACACCGCAGTGGCGACCCGGTCGTCGCGACCGCCGTCGTGCCGAAGGCCGCGGTGGAAGCCGAAGCGGTCGAAGGCGCGGAAGCCGAAGCCGCACCGGGCGCGGGCGCGGCCGCGGCGCCCGCCGCGCCGGCCGCCGAAGCGAAGCCGGCCGAAGCGAAGGCCGAGGCCGCGAAGAAGGACGAAAAGAAGAAGTAACGCTTGGCTTCCGCTCTCCGCGTCGTCGCGGGCCTCGGGAACCCCGGTCGGAGCTACGCGGCGACGCGTCACAACGCAGGCTTCTGGTTCGCCGACCGGCTCGCCGCGAAACTCGGCGCGAGCTTCCAGCACGAAGCCAAGTTCGGCGCCGAAGTCGCCAAGGCCGGCGACGTGCGCATCGTGAAGCCGATGACCTTCATGAACCTGTCCGGCCGCGCCGTCGGCGGCGTCGCGCGCTTCTTCGGTGTCGATGCGGCCGAAGTGCTCGTCGCGCACGACGAACTCGACCTCTTGCCCGGCGATGCGCGCCTCAAGTTCGGTGGCGGCACCGCGGGGCACAACGGCCTTCGCGACATCCAGGCGCAACTCGGCACGCCGTCGTTCTGGCGGCTTCGCCTCGGCATCGGACATCCGCGCGATTCGCAGGCGCCCGAGCGCGAGGTCGTCGACTACGTACTGAAGCCGCCGTCGGCGGAGGATCGCCAGGCGATCGACGAGGCGATCGACCGCGCGCTCGACGCGTGGCGCGACGTCGCAGCGGGCGACATGGAGCGCGCGATGACCCGGCTGCATACGCGTCCTCGCGAATCGGCGCCGGGAAACGCGTCGCAATGACGATCGGGACGCCGCGGTGAGCCTCAAGTGCGGCATCGTCGGGCTCCCGAACGTCGGCAAGTCGACGCTCTTCAACGCGTTGACGAGGGCGGGCATCGCCGCGGAGAACTACCCGTTCTGCACGATCGAGCCCAATGTCGGCATCGTCGAAGTGCCCGATGCGCGGCTCGGCCCGCTCGCGGCGATCGCGAAGCCGGCGAAGGTCGTTCCGGCCGTCGTGGAATTCGTCGACATCGCGGGTCTCGTCGCCGGCGCATCGAAGGGCGAGGGCCTCGGCAACCAATTTCTGGCGAACATTCGCGAGACCGACGCGATCGCCCACGTCGTACGCTGCTTCGAGAATCCGAACGTCGTCCACGTCGGCGGCAAGGTCGATCCGATTGCCGACGTCGAGACGATCGACACCGAGCTCGCGCTCGCCGATCTCGCGACCGTCGAGCGGCAGATCGCCAGGGTCGAAAAGCCGGCGCGCGCCGGCGGCGACAAGGAGGCACAGCGTCTGCTCGCCCTGCTGACCAAGGTGCGCGAGGTGTTGAACGAGGCGCGACCCGCGCGCACGACCGACCTGACGAACGAGGAGCGCGCGCTGCTTCGCCCGTACTTCCTTTTGACGATGAAGCCGGTGCTCTACGTCGCGAACGTCGCCGAGCGCGGCTTCGCGGACAATCCGCTGCTCGATCGCCTGCGCGAGCGCGGGGCGATCGAGCACGCGCCGGTCGTCGCGATCAGCGCGGCGCTGGAAGCGCAGATCGCGGACCTCGACGCGGACGACAAGGCCCTGTTCCTCGACGACATGGGCATGACCGAGCCGGGGCTCGACCGCGTGATTCGCGCCGCCTACGAGCTGCTCGGGTTGCACACGTACTTCACCGCCGGGCCGAAGGAAGTGCGCGCATGGACGATCCCGTTCGGTGCGACCGCCGCGCAGGCGGCGGGCGTCATCCATACCGACTTCGAGCGCGGCTTCATTCGCGCCGAAGTGATCGCCTACGCCGACTACGTCGCCTGCAAAGGCGAGCAGGGTGCGAAGGATGCGGGCCGCATGCGGCTCGAAGGACGCGACTACGTCGTGCGCGACGGCGACGTCATGCATTTCCGCTTCAATGTCTGATCGAGCGGTCGAGCCGTGGCGCACGATCGTCGCCGTCGCGCTGTCGTCGTTGCTCGTCGCCTGCGCCACCCTTACGTTGCGCGAGCCGCCGCGCGTCGACATCGCGAGCGTGGCGCTCGACCGCGTCGAGGGTTCCGACGCCTGGTTCACAGTCGAGGTCGTGCTGACCAACCGCGTGGATCGCGACCTCACGATCCAGGGACTGAACGGCGCGCTCGCGATCGAGGGCGAGTCGATCGCGCAGGCGACGCTCGTCGACGGTCCCGTGCGGTTACCTGCCAACGGAACCGCAAACGCACGAATGAGCGCGCATACCGGGATGGACGCGATCCTGCGCGCCGTCGCCGCCGCGATGCGCCGTGGAGCGACGCTGATGGCGCCGGGCGCGCGGCCGGTGCTGCATTACACGCTCGACGGCAGCGCGACGATCGAAGGCGGACTTCGCGTGCCGTTCCGGCGCGAGGGCGAGCTCGGAGAAGGTGCGAAATGACCGTTGCGCGAGGTTGAGCGTGGATCGGACGCTGCGCTTCACCAAGATGGAAGGGCTCGGCAACGACTTCGTCGTCGTCGACGCGACGCGCGCGCCGTTCACGCTGACGAGCGACGAGATCCGCCGGCTCGCCGATCGCCGCTTCGGCGTGGGCTGCGATCAGGTGCTGATCGTCGAGCCCGCGCGCGGGGATGCCGATTTTCGCTATCGCATCTACAACGCCGACGGCGGCGAGGTCGAGCAGTGCGGCAACGGCGCGCGCTGCTTCGTGATCTTCGTGCGCGAAAAAGGCCTCACCGACAAGCGCGAGATCCGCGTCGAGACGCCGAGCGGCGTGATCGTGCCGCGTCTCGAGGACGACGGCGAGGTGAGCGTCGACATGGGCGCGCCGCGCTTTGCGCCGCACGAGATCCCCATCGTCGACGGGACGGGTGAGCCGTCGGAGACGCTCACCGTCGCCGGTCGCGACTACCGCGTGTCGGTCGTCTCGATGGGCAACCCGCACGCAGTGCAGGTCGTCGACGACGTCGACGGTGCGCCCGTCGCGACGCTCGGACCCGCGATCGAAATGCATCCGCGCTTTCCGATGCGCGTCAACGCGGGTTTCATGCAGATCGTCGATCGCGATACCATTCGGCTGCGCGTTTACGAGCGCGGCGCCGGTGAAACGCCTGCGTGCGGCACCGGAGCGTGTGCTGCGGTCGTTGCGGGGCGAAGGCTCGGTTTGTTGAACGCCGTCGTGAGCGTTGGCACGCGCGGGGGCGCGCTCACCATTTCATGGGAAGGCGGCGTTGCGCCGGTGACGATGAAAGGGCCGGCGCGAACGGTTTTCGAAGGCGAGTGGCGGAGAGGATGAGCGAAAGCACGTCGATGGACGCGAGCGCAGTCGCGGACTACCTGAAGGAACACCCGGGCTTCTTCGAGGACTACGCCGACGTCGTCGCGCAAATCTTCGTCCCGCATCCGCACGGCGGTCACGCGATCCCGATCGCGGAGCGCCAGATGCTCGCGCTGCGCGACAGGGTCTACGACCTCGAGCAGCAACTGAGGGAGCTGATCCGGCACGGCAACGAGAACGAGCGCATCGGCGACAAGCTGCATCGCTCGACGCTCGCACTGATCGCCGCGGGCGAACTCGAGACGACGCTCGCCGTGCTCGGGCACACGCTCCGCGAGGACTTCGAAGTGCCCGAGGTGGCGATCCGCCTGTGGCCCGCACGTGCGCCGCAAACGTCGTTGCCCGAGCTCGCGCCGGTCGCCGCCGGAATGCGCGATTACGTCAATCATCTGCGCGCGCCCTATTGCGGCGTCGAAGCGCCGCCGCAGGCGAGCGACTGGTTCGAGGCCGGCGCCGAGCGCAAGTCGTTCGCCTTCCTGCCGCTTCGCACCGAGCACACGTTCGGCGTGCTCGCGCTCGCGAGCGACGATCCGCATCGCTTCCACGACGAGATGGGCACGATGTACCTGCTGCGTCTCGCCGAGCTCGCGAGCGTCGCGCTCTCGCGTTTCCTTCCGGCGTAACGATGGCTGCGGGCGTCGCCACCACGCCCGACGCTGCGGACGCGCATCGTGCGCTGTACGACGCCTTCGCGGTTCATCTCGCCCCGCGCGCGGCGCATACGCGCAAGGCGTATCTGCGCGACGTCGCACAGCTCTTCACGCTCGCAGGCGGCGTCGATCCACGGCGGCTCTCGCGCCGCGACCTGATGCGTTTGGTGGGCGTGCTGCACGCGCGCGGGCTGTCGGGGCGAAGCCTCGCCCGCACGCTTTCCGCATGGCGCGCGTTCTATCGCTTTGCCCTCGAGCACGACCGCTCGCTGCCCGGCGATCCGAGCGCGGGCATCAAGGCGCCGAAGTCGCGGCGCCGGCTGCCGTCGGCGCTGTCGCCGGACGAGGCGATGCGTCTCGTCGAGATCGACCCGGCAGACACCCTCGCGCGACGCGATCGCGCGCTGTTCGAGCTCGCTTATTCGTCCGGCCTGCGACTGTCCGAGCTCGCGGGCCTCGACGTCGACCGCTGCGATCTCGACGGCGGTGAAGTGCGCGTGCTCGGCAAGGGCAGCAAGGAACGCCTCGTCCCCGTCGGTGCGGCGGCACGGGACGCGATACGCGCGTGGCTCGGAGATCGCGCCGGATTCGTGCCGGCGCACGAGCGGGCGATGTTCGTCGGTCGCGCCGGCCGCCGCCTGTCGCCGCGCGCGATCCAGCAGCGCCTGGGCGAGTGGGCGGTGCGGCAGGGCCTGCCGCGGCACGTGCACCCGCACATGCTGCGCCACTCGTTCGCGTCGCACCTGCTGCAATCGTCGGGCGATCTGCGCGCCGTGCAGGAAATGCTCGGCCACGCATCGATCGCGAGCACGCAGGTCTACACGCATCTCGACTTCCAGGCGCTCGCGAAGGTCTACGACGCCGCGCACCCGCGCGCGAAAAGAAAGTAAGGTCAGGCGGCGCGGCGCACGCTGCGACGTGGCGTCGCGAGCAGGGCGTGAACCACGTCGAAGAACGCGGCGACGACGCGCGCGTCGCGCCGCTCGACGAGGCATGCGACGTGCGCGTGCGTCTGCACGTCGGCGTCCTGGATCGGTACCTTGCAAAGACGCGGGTCGGGGACGAACTCGATCTCCGAAACGGCGGCGATGCCGAGGCCGCGGATCACCGCTTCGCGAATGGCTTCGCGGCTGCCGATCTCCATCGCGATCGGCGGCGACACGCCGGCTTGCCGTAACGCGTCGTCGAGCGCCTTGCGCGTCGTCGATCCGGGCTCCCGGACGAGCATCGCCTCATCGCGCAGCTCGGCGAGACGGACGGCGCGCCTTCGCGCGAAGCGATGCCGCCTCGGCACGAAGAGCACGACGCGGTGCGAGCGGAACGGCACGAAATGCAACCGCGGGTCGTGCGCGTATTGCGCGAGCACCGCGACGTCGGTGGTGCGGTCGAGCAGCCCCGCGACGACCTGCTCGGAGTTACCGAGCGTCACGGCGAGCTCGATCCCCGGGTGGCGCGCGTGAAACGCGGCGAGCATCTCCATCACGTGGTAGGGGCCGACGGCGCCGACGCGAAGGCGCCCGACTCGAAGCTCGCCGGTGTTGCGCAATAGGGCGAGTGCCTCCTCCTCGTCCTCGAAGATCCGTTCCGCGATCCCGAAAAGCGCCTCGCCCGCGGCACTGAGCGCCACGTGGCGGCCATTGCGCACGAAGAGCTCGATGCCGTACGTCTCCTCGAGCGCCCGTACCTGCGCCGTCACCGTGGGCTGGCTCACGTGCAGCGCCCGCGCGCCGGCGGTGAAGCCGCCGTGGCGAGCGACGGCGAAGAACGAGCGCAGGTGCGCGAGACGCATAGGTTTCCTCTATGAGTCTGCCGCAATTTTTGTATTGGATCAATGCGCACGACGTCCCGATACTCCGCGAACTCGCTTTTCGAGAGCCTTCGATGGCGTGGACGTATCACAATCCCGTCGCCGTGACGTTCGGCGACGGCTCGCTCGACCGGCTCGGCGCGATCCTCGGGCGCCGTCGCGCGGTCCTCGTCGCGTTCCCCGAGGCCGAGGCGCTCGGGCACGTCGCGAGCGTGCGACGCGTTCTCGGCGACGCGCTGGCGGGCATCATCGACGACATCGAGCCCAATCCCGACGTCGTTCATTTGCGCGAATTGCATGCGCGCTTCTGGCGCGAGTTCGCATCGGTCGACGCGATCGTGGCGCTCGGCGGCGGCAGCACGCTCGATACGGCGAAAGTGCTCGCCGTGACGCCGCCCGCCGGCGACTTCGACGCGCTGGTCGCGAAGCTCGCCGTCGCGGAGGCCTTCGTGCCGGCGCAGGCGAAGGCGCTCGTCGCGATCCCGACGACGGCGGGCACCGGCAGCGAAGTCACGCCGTGGGCGACCGTCTGGGATCGCGCCACCGGCCGGAAATATTCGCTGCACGTGCGCGAAACGTGGCCGGAAGCCGCGATCGTGGATCCGCGCCTCACCGCGAGCGCGCCGCGCTCGGTCACGTTGCAGTCCGGGCTCGACGCGCTGTCGCACGCGCTCGAGGCGATCTGGAACGTCAATGCGAACGATGTCTCCGACACGCTCGCGGTCAGCGCCGCGCGACGCATGCAGCGAACGCTGCCCGCCTTGGTCGAGAATCTCGACGACGCGTCGCTTCGCCAGCAGGCCGCGCTCGCCGCACTGGAGGCCGGGCTCGCCTTCTCGAACACGCGCACGGCGCTCGCGCATTCGATCTCGTACGAGATGACCCTTCGGCACGGGCTGCCGCACGGCATCGCGTGCTCCTTTACTTTGCCGCTCGTGCTCGAGCGCGCGAAAGGCCGCAGCCGGGATCGAGATGCCGTTCTCGCGAGCGTATTCGACGTGCCGCTCGGCCGTGCGGCCGCGCACCTCGCGTCGTGGCTCGAATCGCTCGGCGTCAGCACCGCGTTCGAAAGCTACGGCGTCACGGCGGACGAATCGCGAGTCATGGTCGACACGGCACTCCGCGGTGCGCGCGGACGCAATTTCATCGGGGCGGCAACCGGCTGACCGCAGCCGGCGCGATCGCTTCCGGTATTCGAGGAGGAAACGATGGATGCAGCAACGCTAGGGAGGCCCGCAATGGCGGGAGACGAGCCGGTGACGGACGAGCGCAGCCGCAAGCTCGTCACGCTGGCGAGCCTGATCGGCACGACGGTCGAGTGGTACGACTTCTTCATCTACGGCACGATCACCGGCCTCGTGTTCAACAAGCAGTTCTTCCCGAGCGACGACGTGTTCGTGTCGACCGCGCTGGCCTACACGGTCTACGCGGTCGGGTTCGTGACGCGCCCGGTCGGCGGCATCCTGTTCGGCCACTTCGGCGACCGGATCGGGCGCAAGCCCCTGCTCGTGCTGACGCTTTTGATCATGGGCATCTCGACGTTCCTGATCGGACTGATCCCGAACTACGCGGCGATCGGCGTCGCCGCGCCGCTGCTCCTGCTGCTGTTGCGGCTGCTGCAGGGCATCGGTCTCGGCGGCGAATGGGGCGGCGCGGTCATCATGTCGTTCGAATACGCGCCGCGCGAGAGGCGCGGGTTCTACGCGTGCTTCCCGCAGGTCGGGCTCGCCATCGGGCTTTGCCTCGCGACCGGCGTCGTCGCGCTCCTGTCGTGGCTCCTGCCGGACGCGGCATTCCAGGCATGGGGATGGCGCGTCGCATTCCTGCTTTCGATCGTGCTCGTCGTCGTCGGCATCTTCGTGCGGCTGCGCATTCTCGAGACGCCGGAATTCACGAAGGTACGCGAGGCGCACAAGATCGTGCCGGTGCCGATCGGCGAGGTGATCCGCGACTACAAGAAGAACGTGCTG